>JADZCD010000069.1 GCA_020851735.1 Phycisphaeraceae bacterium | reverse complement strand
GCCCCCGGCCACGTTCGCGCAGGCTCAGGCCACGCCAGGCTCCGCTCCGCTACGCCTGGCATGTCCTGAGCCACAACCCAGCCAGTGCGCATAACCACTGGTACAAAATCTGGGGTCAGACCACCCGCGCGCACAAAACCGAACACTTTGCTCGCAGCCGCTTGGCAAAAAATTCACAACGTAATCCTATTCCCACAAACACCTTACGCCTCCGCAAGGTGCGCCTTGTGCGCACAGAAGCGCTACGACGCCCCTATATAGAGGGACGATTTTTTCGGCTCCCCGGCTCGGTCCCCCGGAATGGGTGCCACACAGCAGGGTCTTCCTGCTGTGTGTGATCCCCCCCCGGAACCCGGAACCCGGAACTCGAGACTTCTTCCCTCTGACATTGGTGCTCGTGCGTCTACTGGAAGCGAACGGCAGGACACCTGCCACTGTCGCCTGGGCCAAGCCCAATAGGTCGCTTCTCAGTGGCCCTTGCCCCGTCACCTGTACTCGCGGGAGCGGACAGGTAACGGTCGGGCCGAGGACGCCGTGGCGCACCGTACGTGCAACCTTTTTCCTTTGTCTCGTGCACGTACTAGGCAAGACCCGATGACCGCTCCCATCCGCGGCCTGCTGACCCTGCGCCCAATTCCGGCACAAGCACCAAAGACAGTTCAAGCGTTCGCGGCCAAGCTCGCCCCCGGAAGAAACCTCCGGTAAGCGAGCTTGTCCCGCGCGCCCTGTCTTACAAGCCCAGGCATTGCCATGCCTGGGTGTCTGGGTTGCCTCGGTTCTCTCAGCCCCGCATGGAAATGCGGGGCCGGTTCGATGCCTTCCGGTTGGCACTTCCGGGGGCGGGACAATTCTCAACCTCTGATTCCCAACTGCTTATTACGCCACGGGCATGGGGAACTGTCGGCAGAGGTTGGTCACTTCCGAGCGGACGGAAGCGAGGATCTGGGCGTTGCCGCGGGAGCGGAGGACTTGGTCGATCAGGCTGGCCACCTGTTTCATCTGCGGCTCTTTCATGCCGCGCGTGGTCAGGGCGGGAGTGCCCATGCGCACGCCGCTGGTGATAAACGGCGAGCGGTCGTCGCGCGGCACGGTGTTCTTGTTGACGATGATGCCGGCCTGCTCGAGCCAGGCGGCCGCGTCCTTGCCGGTCAGTTCCTTGTCGGTGCGGCGGAGGTCGATGACCAAGAGGTGATTGTCCGTCCCGCCGGAGGTTAAGCGGAAACCGCGGGTCATCAGTTCCGTGGCCAGGGCCTTGGCGTTGGCCACGATCTGGCGGGCGTAGTCCTTGAACGCGGGCTTGAGCGCTTCGCCGAAGCAGACGGCCTTGCCGGCGATCACGTGCATCAGCGGTCCGCCCTGGGTGCCGGGGAAGACAGCCTTGTCGATTTTCTTGGCCAACTCCTCGTCGTTGGTCATGATCAGCCCGCCGCGCGGCCCGCGCAGGGTTTTGTGCGTGGTGGTGGTGACGATGTGGCAGTGCGGGAACGGCGAAGGGTGCGACCCGCCGGCGACCAGGCCCGCGACGTGGGCGATGTCGGCCATCAAAAGGGCGCCGCATTCGTCGGCGATGGCGCGGAAGCGCGGGAAGTCGATGATGCGCGGATAGGCTGAGTACCCGCAGAGCAGGAGCTTGGGCTTGTGCTGGAGGCACAGGGCGCGGACGGCGTCGTAATCGACGTGCCCGAAGTCCGGACGGGACTCGTCGTAAACCAGCGGATAGTGCACGGGCTTAAACCACTTGCCGGAGAGATTGACCGGTGAGCCGTGGGTCAAGTGCCCGCCGTCGGAGAGGACCACCGAGCAATAGGTGTCGCCGGGCTCTAAGAGAGCGAAGAACACGGCGGTGTTGGCTGACGCGCCCGAGTGCGGCTGCACGTTGGCGAAACGGCAGCCAAAGAGTTCGGTGACGCGGCGGATGGCCAGTTCTTCGACCTGGTCGTAGAAGGTGCACCCGGAGTAATAGCGTTTGGTGGGATAGCCTTCGCAGTATTTGTTGGTCAGGCAGGACCCGACGGCTTCCATGACGGCGTGGGAGGTGTGGTTTTCGCTGGCGATCATTTCCAGGGTCAGGGATTGGCGTTCCTGCTCAGCCTGGATGAGCCGGTGGATGGCGGGATCGGCAGTGGCCAGCGGGCTGGCGGTGGGGGCGGAGGTGGTGAGGGTCATGGTGGCTCCTGGATCTATCGAGGAGGGCTTAGGCTAAATCGAGCATCTTCTTAATGGCCGCGAAGGTCATGGCGGCGGTTTGCGGGTGGGGTTGTTTGGCCAGCTCGGGCATGAAAGGCTCGGCGCTGACCGGGCCATCATAGCCCAGTTTGCGGAGGCAGCCAACGAAGGTGGCCGAATCGATCACGCCGGTGGCGCAGGGCATGGCCCGCTGGTTGTCGATCTGCTGGTCGGGGGTTCGGCCCGCGATGGCGTCATTGACGTGGACGACCACGATGGTGCGGTTGGAAAGCTTGGTTAAGACGTCCTGGCTGGTGGCGCCGGAGGTGTACCAGTGGAAGCTGTCTAAGAGGATGCCCATGTTGCTGACTTTGGCGGTGGATTCGACGGCGGCACAGAGTTCGAGCATGCCGTCGAGGGTGCGGATGAACGGGTGTTTGAACTGGGCGGCCAGGGTCTTGGGCCCGACGAATTCCAGGCCCAGGCGGATATGGTGTTGGGCGAGGATTTTGGCCGCTTCGCCCAGGCGGTCGCGGTGCTGATCAAAGTTGGCTTTAAAGGGCAGCTCGTTGTCGGCAGGCATGATCCAGGTGGAACAGCGGGTCACGCCGGCCGAGGCGAGCAGGGGGGCGACTTTCTTAAGGTAGGCCAGTCCCTTGTCGCAGGTGGGCTGGTCGCGGCGGAAATCGACGGGCAAACCGAAGCTGCCCCAGCGCAGGCCGGCCTTTTTCAGGTCGTCGAGGAAGGGGCGATAGTCGTTGGCCTTTTCCATTTCGCCCACGGGGGCGTCGATACCGGCAAAACCGGCTTTGGCGGCCAGGGGAGCGAGTTGGGCGAAGGGGACGCCGTCAATGCCGACACAGCCCGCGGTGAGGTTGATGTACATGGGGGAACTCCATAAAGGGCCATCGAGGGGGAGGGGG
>JADZCD010000068.1 GCA_020851735.1 Phycisphaeraceae bacterium | reverse complement strand
TTGGAAGCAGGTCCGGGTCATTCCGGTCCAACGTCTGACCGGAACCAGGGACCAGTACCTTTAACCCCGCCCCATGTGTAACCTATGTATCCTATACACCTGTTACCCATGTCCCTTGAATGAACAGTCCTCGTGCCCCAGGGGCGTCAAGGCGAAGTTACTGGGGCACGCTGCCGCTTACCCCAGCCACCCACCGTGGGCCGCCAAGCCGGGCCCTTTAGGCCCGGATTCCCCCGCGTGCCTGACGCCAACCACCCAATGAACAACAGTCATCCGCGAACGGATTCTCTCGTGAAAAACGCCCTCAAACGCCTCACGCCCTCCTTCATCTGGAATCCCCTCCGCGATCGCACCCGCGCCGGCCTCCATCGCCTGCTCCTGTGGCTCTTAGACGAATTCGACCTCCAAGCCATCGGACGCTCGGACTTCTACAGCCCCCTGCCCTACGTCCCCAAGCTCCGCCAGACCCTCGCCCGCTGGGATAAGCCCAGCTCCCTCGAAGGCCTCACCTACGACCTGCACGCCCTTAAGCAAAACTTGCGCGTCGTGCTGGAAAAATACACCGCGGAGTTCACCCAGCTCCCCCCCTATGAGGAAAACCGCAAGCTCGGCTTCGGGCCCGGTTACACCGCCCTCGACGCCCTGACGCTTTACTGCATGATCCGCCACCACAAGCCCCGCCGCTACCTCGAAGTCGGGTCCGGCTTGTCCACCTACTACTGCTCCCTCGCTGCCGCCCGCAACGCCCAGGAAGGCTCGCCCCTGCAAATCACCTGCATCGAACCTTACCCCTACGAAAAGCTCAAAACCATTCCCGACATCCGCCTGATCGTCGACGAAGTGCAGAACCTTCCCCCGTCCTTCGTCGATGAGCTCCAGTCCGGCGACGTGTTTTTCATCGACTCCTCACACGTGGTGAAGATCGATGGCGACGTATCCTTCCTGTACCTGGAAGCCGTCCCGCGCCTGAAGCTAGGCGTGCATTTGCACTGCCACGACGTGCCCTTCCCCTACAATACGCCGTACCCCGCCAGCCATTGGGTGCTGCGCACCGACTATCGCCCGATGTTCTGGACCGAAGCCATGCTCGTCCAAGCCTTCCTGGCCTTTAACGACCGCTTCCAGATCGAACTGTCCACGCCCCTCATCCGCCATCACGACGAGCCGTTCCTGCAGAACCTCGTGCCCAACTATCAGCCGCTCTCGGAAAATCCCAACACCTTCAGCTCGCTCTGGCTGCGACGGATTCGGTGAGCCCACGCCCCCGGAAGGGGTATGGGGTAGAGGGTCTGGGGTCTGGGGCCTGGGGTTTGGGGTACAGGGTACAGGGTACGGGGTATGGGGTATGGGGTATGGGGTAGAGGGTATGGGGTAGAGGCTCGAGGGCAATACGCCCCGTGGAAATACCGCCAACGCAAAAAGAGAAAGCCCGGCCGCTCCGCCGGCCGGGTGACCAAGCAGTCTTTTCCCTTCAACATCCCCGCAATCCGCGCAAAACGCAGTGGATGAGGGATTGGGGATTAGGGCTTAGGGATTAGGGGTTGGCGATCAGAAATTACGAAAACCCACCCCAATCCCAAAACAAACAGCCGCGGGCGGAAGCCCGCCGGTTAGTCTCCAAAACCAACCAAGCGCCACCGCCCCCTATATTCCGACACCACACATAACTCGCGTCGCCACTTCCGGGGCACTTCCGGGGGGTACTTCCGGGGGCACTTCCGGGGGGGCAGCTTCCGGTGGGTGCCACACATCACGCCGAAGGCTGATGTGTGCTAATTCAACTCCCTCTCCCTCCCAGGGAGAGGGTAGGGTGAGGGTAAAGGCTCTCGCATTCTGAACCAGCAACGTCTGCTCACCCCGCCACGGCCGGCAATTCCGCCAACACGCCCGCCTCCACAATTGGCCGTAACTGTTCCCCCGCACCCGCTTCGCCGAAGATCGACCACCGGTGGGCAAAGAGCGACCTTCCACTCCCCCGCCCCGATCGCCAGGAGGAATCAATCCCTGCCGGCCATTGCGTCTCAACGAGCCACGACCGTAAGGGCGTGGAAGTATCCTGTCCCCCTTGCTTCAACAGAGCCGGGCACTGTGTGCCCGGTCCGGGCTCGCAGAGCCCAGCTCGGATAAGACCCTGACTGCCACCCCCCTCACCTTCCACCACGCTTAGCCCCTGCCCGCTCCCAGCCGTCAGCAATTCCTTAAACGGATTGATGTCCGACAACGTAACAACGCCATCGCCATTAGGGTCCACAGCCGCGATCGGCACCCCTGGATACTCAGCCTGCCAAACCGCTGCATCCGTCAACGCCTGCTTGAAGGGATTGATATCCGACATCGTGACTTGGCCGTCATTATTGAAATCCCCGGCGAGAAACACCGGATCAGGCATCCAACCGTACAGCACACTGACGGTATCAGCCTGCGGGTTCGTAACTGCTAAGTCGACCCGCCCATCCCCGTTAAAGTCAGCTGAAATAATACCATACGGATATACCCCTGTAGCCAACTCCTGCTGGCGCCATACCCCATAACCCGATTGGCCGTACATTATGCTCACTTTGCCATAGTATTGATTCGCAATCGCCAAATCGTCTTTGCCATCTTGATTGAAATCAGTGACATCAAAATAATCGCTGCTTTCGAAATAGCCTATGATTTGTGGACTACTGAAGTTACCACTTGACTGGCCAAACAGTGCAACCACAGTTTCACCGATCCACGGACTCACAAGGATATCCACACGCCCATCCCCGTTAAAGTCGCCCGCTCCAATTTTCACCGGACGTTCACCAACAGCGACAATAACATCCTGACGCCCTCCAAATCCTCCACCTAATAGACCGTAAAAGATGGTCACGCAGAATGCTTCAGGGTTCACCACCGCTATATCTGCGCGACCGTCATTATTGAAGTCAGCCGAAACACAATTCTGACCACTCCAACTTTGAATTTGAAAAAACTCCAGATTGTGACGGACGCCGAAGCTGCCATCCGGCTGACTGTAAAGAACAGTAATAATGTTGCCAGCTGCTCCGCCAATCGCTAAGTCGATTCTTCCATCATCATTGAAATCCACGGCAATAATACCCTGGACAATATCGCCTACAGTTATATCCTGCCGATCCCCAAAACTGCCGTCTTCCTGACTGTACAGCACGCTCACACTGTTGGGCACACTGTTTGTGAACGCCAAATCCGCTCGTCCATCACCATTAAAATCGCCCGAAACAACGCTAGAAGGATTACCCCCCACAACTACATCCTGCCGGCCCCCAAAACCTCCTCCCGACTGGCTGTACAAAACACTTATGCTATGAGATCCGGCATTCGCTATCGCCAAATCTGACCGCCCGTCGCCATTGAAATCAGCTGATACGACCCCTTGAGGATTATCGCCGACGGCCACATCCTGCCAGCTCCCCAACTCACCTCCCCATTGGCCATAGAGCACATTCACCGTACCGCCCGCAAAATCCGTGACGGCCAGATCGTGCCAACCATCGCCATTCAAGTCAGCCGAGACAACGCCGGTGGGTTGACTGCCGACAGCTAAATCCTTCCGCCCGCCCAAGCTGCCGTTGGCTTGTCCATACAACAGCGTCACCGTCCCCGCATTCTTGTTGGCCACCGCGAAATCCGTGCGACCATCCTTATTAAAATCACCCGACGCAATGCCGCTCGGGCCATCGCCCACCGTCACATCCTGCCGCCCGCCAAAAGCTCCGCCCGGTTGGCCGTACAGGATGCTGATCGTATCGGCATTGGTGTTCGTAACCGCCAGATCAATCCGTCCATCGTTATTCACATCACCCATCGCAATGCCGTCGGGGCTTTGTCCGACGTTTATGGCCACCAACTGCCAACTCCCAAAGCCGCTGCCCGCTTGGCCGTACATAACGCATACCGAGTTGGACCCGCTGTTCGTCACGGCCAGGTCGGCACGCCCGTTGCCGTCAAAATCACCTGTAACAATGCTCGTCAGCGGACCATTGCCCACGGATACTTCCACCGCCTGCCAGCCGCCGTAACCCCCGCTTATCTGTCCGTACAACACGCGTATGCTCAGGGCCCCGCTGTTGGAAACCGCCAAGTCCATGCGCCCGTCGTTATTAAAATCAGCTGAAACAATTCCCGTCGGGCCGTCACCCGCGTCCACGTCCTGGCGTCCCCATAGGCCAAAACCCGCTTGGCCGTAGAGCACGCTCACGGTGTCCGCATTCTGGTTCGTAACCGCCAGGTCAGTCCGTCCATCGCCGTTGAAATCGCCGGACGTCATTCCGCGCGGACCATTGCCGACGGAAATGCTTATATCCTGCCCACTCCCAAAGCCGCCCTCCGCTTGTCCGTACAACACGCTGATGGTGTTGGAGCCGGAATTAGCCACAGCCAGATCGATCCTCCCATCTCCGTTGAAGTCCCCACGAATGATTCCCTGCGGCGCGTCGCCAACGTCCACCGCTTGCTGCGGAAATGCCAGGTACTCACCGCTTAACAGCACCCGCGACTCAAGCCGCTCTAAGCCTTCAAAACCTACGCCGCAGTCAAAAGAAGTTGGCCATCGGCCAGCGCCAAAAGCCCCCGCCGCGACATTTTCTCTACGCATGACAAATCCCTCCAGAAAAGAAATGCCCCGTTCACCAATCAGCCCCACCGGAACACATCAGATGCAATAAGCGTTTTTACTCTGCCCGCTGCGATCGGTCAATGTATATTGTTGGGTCAGCCGACCATTTTCGTCGCAAAATATCCCCTGTCTTCCGCTTCGCCCCTTCATTTATTGTTTTACCGCTCGATCCCCTTGCCCAAATTCACAGACGCCAGAAATCAAAAACAACAAAGCAGCACGCCAATCCTCAGCCAGACCATCACCCCCCAAAAACCTCCCCGCCCTCAGCCGCGCGCCACATCCCCCCTCCTCCAAAAACAAAAAAACCCGTCGTGGACCACAACGGGTTGGAGCGAACTTGAATTTCGATCGCCAGCCCCAAAGCGGCTTAGCGTTTGGAGAACTGGAACCGCCGGCGAGCGCCCGCCAGGCCGTACTTCTTGCGTTCCACTTCGCGGGGGTCGCGGGTGAGCATGTTCTGATCGCGGAGGATCGGCTCAAGCGAAGGATCGTAGGACTTTAGCGCCCGGGCCAACCCGAGCTTGACGGCCCCGGCCTGGCCCATGAACCCGCCGCCTTGCGCGTTGACGAATACGTCCAGGCTGCCGAGGGTCTTGGTGGCCTTCAGCGGTGAAACCACGTCTTCCTGATCGCGCAGTTCCGTGAAATATTGCTTGACTTCCCGGCCGTTAACCGTAAAGCGCCCTTGCCCGGGCTTGATGCGCACGCGGGCGACCGCGGTCTTCCGCCGGCCCGTGCCCCAGATAAAACCGCCGACGTCAGGCTTCTTCGCCTGGGTCTGCGTCTGCAGGCTGACTTCGCCGGCTTCTACCGGCTTCACCGTGGTCCCGCTGGCTGGGATATTGAGCGTTTCTGGCATATTGGACGATCCTTGCAGCCTGCCTGCCGCGGAAGTCCCGCGGGCGCCGGCCGGCCTTACGATTCAAACTTCAAAGGCTCAGCCCCCTGCGACTGGTGCGGGTGCTCAGAGCCGGCATACACCTTCATCTTCGAAAGCATCTTCACGGCCAGCTTGTTCTTAGGAAGCATGCGCCGCACCGACCACTCCAGCAACCGTTCCGGGCGGTTTTCCAGCATCCAGCGATAGCTGTAGCTCTTTAAGCCGTCCGGGTGCCCGCTGAAGGTGTGGAAAAACTTCTGATCCAGCTTCTTGCCGGTCATCCGCACCTTGTTGGCGTTGGTCACCACGATGTAGTCGCCCACGTCGTGATGAGGAGTGTATTCGGGCTTGTGTTTGCCCATCAGAATCGTGGCCAGACGGACGGACAGCCGCCCGAGGACCTGATCCGAGGCATCCACTACCCACCATTTCTGGGTTCCCTGACCTTCTTTGGCCAGCGTCGTTTGTCGGTTCATAGCCGCACCTACAAGCCTTTACGATCTAAACGGAGCCCTACAGTGTACCGCCATGCAATGACCTGTCAAACACTGGGCTTGCTGGCCCTCTGAGCCTTCCATCCCCTGGCGATTACGTCAGAGCCCAGCTCCAGATAACGCGTAACCGCATGATTTACCTTTTGTTATCTCCAGGCCGACCAACGTCATAGCGGCCTGTTGGCTGACGCCAAAACCATCCCCGCACGCGGATCTTAGCCCCCTTTGGCTCCCGCGCCATCGCCTCCTCAGGACCGGGGCCAAGGTGCGGATTTCATAACAGATAGACCCGATTTCCAGACGCCGGCCCGCGGAAGGTCGTCCGCTTTTCCTGTTTATCCCCACCGTCATCCGCCTGACTTGCGCTGGTTTAAGCGGAACCACGCATCGGCAATCAACTCAGCGATGGCTCCCGGCAGCGGCGTCTGGCCCCAGCGCTGATGCAGAGATCCGCTATGTTTTTCAATCAGGATCTCCGCGCGATCCAGGCCCACCGCGCGCTCGGCTAAGTCCAATTCGCCCACATGCTCGAGCGCAAACCACACCGCCTGGAGCATGATGATGTCCGCCACCGAGTCGCGCAGCTTTCCCGCCTGTCCCTCGGCCGGCAAAGCCAGCGCTCCCCGCGCGAATTCCACCCAGCGCCCCAGCAATACGGCCCACGTTAGATGATTGTGCGACAACGGACTTTCCTATTTGCGAAACAGACGTTCGAATTTCGGCAATAAAATCGAGTATTACTCCAATTCTACTTTAATCTACAACTTATCCCCAATTTAACGCCTGCCCATCGCCAATTCACCGTCTACATTAGGTAGAAAACAACGATTGTTGAAGTAATGCGATATTAACTTTTTAAAACTTGCCAATTTGATCAGTCTATTGGGGAAAACCCCAATGTCGCCTTGCTATTCATCCGAAAGAGTGTACCATTCAAGCGTGTGGTGAATGAACCACACAACTAACTCTGCCCCCGGAAGGGCTCGGCTTGGCTTCGGCCTTGCCGGGCCTTTTTTATTTTCCCTATCGCGATACATATTTTTTTCGCGATTTTGCAGGGGTTTTTAATAATCCATCCATTCTTCGTTCCCTCACAAAAAAACAAAAAACGGCTGCTCGAATTTGTCCGCGGGTTTGCCCCTATGCACTTCCCCGCGCGCCGGACCTCCGCGCTCGACCAAAAAAAATCCCGCTGCCTGCCCTGTTCTTGAGTCCTAAAACCTTGGCGGTGGGTCCGACTTTTGATTTTGCTTATCTCCGTTGCGAGTCGCTCTCTGATTCGCTCGATGATCTACAGCTGGACGAATCCCCGCCGACGCTGTCGACGCCGGCGCGTCCTGCCGTCGGTTCACGGCTAGCAGGGCTGGCTGCACGCATGACTGATAACTCCTGTCCATCTTCCTCCGTAACCTCTCCGCCCGTGATTCGCGTCCGCAATCTGGTCAAGCGCTTTGAAGGCAAGACCGTGCTGGACGGCGTGAACCTGGAAGTCTATCCCGGCGAAACCCTGGTGATCATGGGCGGGTCCGGCTGCGGCAAAAGCACCCTGCTGCGCACCATGATCGGCTCGGTCCGCCCGGACGAGGGCACCGTGGAAATCTTCGGGCAGGACATCACCGTCATGGACGAGGACGCCCTCAACCAGGTGCGCCTGAAGTTCGGCATCCTCTTCCAATCCGGAGCCCTGTTTAACTCCATGACCCTGCGGCAGAACGTCGCCCTGCCCCTCGAAGAGCACACCAATCTGCCCCGCCCGACCATCGACATCATGGTCAAAATCAAACTGGAACTCGTCGGCCTGCGCGAGCACGCCGACAAATACCCCGCCCAGATCTCCGGCGGCATGAAAAAGCGGGCCGGCCTGGCCCGGGCCCTGGCCATGGACCCCCGCATCCTTTTCTACGACGAGCCCTCCGCCGGGCTGGACCCGGTCACCAGCGCGGAAATCGACCAGCTGATCGCCAAGCTTTCCCAGCAGATGGGCGTCGCCTCGGTGGTGGTGACGCACGAGATGGACTCCGCCTTCACCATCGCCGACCGCATGGCCATGCTCGACAAGGGGCGCATGCTCAAGGTGGCGGAAAAAGCCTGGTTTGACCAGCTCCGCCGGCGCGAAGGCGACTTGCCGACCGAGGAAGAAGCCCTGATCCGTCAATTTTTGCGCGGCGACGCCCAAGGCCCCATCACCCGCCGCAAGCAGACCACCGGATATGCCGACGATTTATTGGGGGTCGTCACGCCCCGCCTGGCCCCGCGCCCGGCGGTGGTGACCAGTCGCCCCGGACGCTAAAGGCCAAAAGAATCACCATGGAACACCAACGCGACAATCTGCGAGCCGGCTTGTTCGTCTTAGCGGGCCTGGCCCTTAGCCTGGTCATCGTCTTCACCCTCACCGACGTCACCCGCTTCCTCGAACAGCGCCAGACGGTCCTGGTCGACTACCGCTTAAGCGACGGGCTGCACGGCCTGAAGATCGGCGCCGCGGTGACCTTGGGCGATCAGCCCATCGGCGAGGTCGTCGACATCCAGGACGTGCTGGAAATCCGCAACGGCGGCGACCGCGTCACCGGCAAGCGCATCAGCCTGGAAATCCCCGAGCGCTACACCCTCTACCGCAATGCCCTCATCGAGCTGGTCGTGCCCACGTTGGGCGCGGGAACAAAGTTAAACATCCGCAGCGTCGGCGACACGGAACCCTATGACGGGTCCACCCCCCTTCCAGGCGCGCTGGCCGGCTCAGCCTTGACCGCCAACCTGCTCCGCGACGCCGGCATCGAAGACGAACAGCGCCAGCAGATCCGCCAGATCATCGCCAACGTCCGCGACATGTCCCAGGCGCTCAAAGAAGACCTGCCCCAGATCGCCAAATCCGCCAAACGCCTGCTCGCCGACGCCGAGCCGATCGCCGCCGACCTGCGCCAGGCCTCGGCCAAAATTGCCGGTCTGATCGACGACGTCAAATCCCGCAGCGCCGCCTGGCTGGACCGCATCGACAGCGTCACGGCCGCGGCGGCCAAGGCCACGGGGAATCTGGATCGATTGATCGAGGACAAAAACCCGGCCGCGCGGCAGGCGCTGGACAACATTCAGGCGGCCACGGGCGAAATGCGCACCCTGCTGGTCTCCCGCCGACCACAGATCGAACACATGCTCGCCAGTTTGCTGTTGACGTCGGATCAGTTGAAATTGGCTGCCATTGAAATCCGCCGCTCCCCCTGGCGGCTGCTCTATAAGCCCGGGGAAAAAGAGCTGGAAACCGACAACCTCTACGATGCCGCCCGCTCCTTTGCCCTCGCGGCCGGGTCGCTGGACGCGACGGTGGCAAGCCTGCGGGCCATGTCGGAAGATCAAGCTGCCAACCAGGAACACGTGCGGCAGCTTTATGACTATCTCAACGAGCTGTTCCCGCGCTTCCGCGAGGCGGAGGAAAAGTTCTGGCGCTATCTGGAAAAGGACGGCCCGACCGCCTCGCAAGCCAAGACCTCCGCAGCCGGGAATTGACGGGTAAGCAACTATCTATAGCCAGCCGGTAAGCCCCGGATTTTTCCGTGGTTCTCCCGCCCCCCGGCGACGCGGGGCGCTTAGTCACTACAATTAACCAGCAGCAGCGTGGTGGACCCCCGGTTAGCCTGACCTTTCAGGCAAGGACGTGGGCGCATGTCGAACCCCAGGGTGGAAACTGGCCACAAGATGCCGGCCGCGGCGGCGGGGAATTCGCCAGCCCCCAGGAAACCAGCGCGCCCCCAGCACGTGCTGATCTCCGGCAGCTCCGGCCTGTTGGGCTCAGCGCTTGCAGCCTTACTGACCAGCGGCGGACACCGCGTCACGCACCTGCGGCGGAGCGGCGCGGGCCGGCCCGACGAAGTGCCCTGGGAGCCGAACACCGGCCGGCTGGATCTGGCCGCCTTAGGCGAATTGCCCCCCGTGGACGCGGTGATCCACTTAGCGGGACAGAACATCGCGGCCCGGCGGTGGACAGCAGCCTTTAAGGCGAGCATCCGGGACACCCGCGTCTTGCCCACGCGTCTGCTGGCGACCACGGTAGCGCGGCTGGACCCGATGCCCAGCTCGTTTCTGTGTGCCTCGGCCGTCGGTTTCTACGGCGATCGCCGGCTGGAGGAACTGACGGAAGAAAGCCCGCCGGGCGAGGGATTCCTAGCCAAAACGTGCCAGGAATGGGAAGAAGCGACTCTGCCGGCCGAGCAAGCGGGAATGCGGACGGTGCAGTTCCGCCTGGGCATGGTGCTGACGCCCAAGGGAGGCGCTCTAAAGCCGATGCTTCTGCCCGCCAAGCTTGGCCTGGCCGGCCCGGTCGGCAGCGGCCGGCAATATTGGAGTTGGATCAGCCTGGATGACGCGCTTGACGCGATCTTGCACCTGCTGATCAACCCCCATCTGACAGGCCCGGCCAATCTCGTGTCGCCTTCGCCTGTCACCAATCGCCAGTTCATAAAAACCTTAGGCCGCGTGGTGCATCGCCCCGCCTGGTTTCCCCTGCCCGCCTTTGCCGCCCGCCTGGCCTTGGGCGAAATGGCTGATGCCCTGCTCCTGGCCAGCCAGCGCGTGATACCCCGGCGGCTATCGGACAGCGGTTTTACTTTCCAATACGCCAACCTGGAATCAGCCCTTGGACATTTACTAGGGCAACAGCCATAGGCCCAGCCCTGCCACGCCCCACGTCTGCGGTTATGCTGCCTCTAGCCAATCCAACCTCCACCGCGGATCGACCATGAGCACCCCTCCTACCCCCCCTCACATTCCCCCAACCTCTCCCGCGCATGCTCCAGGTCATCTTCCGCCGACGTCGCCGACGATCGCCACTCCGCCCGGCCGCAACTGGATCGCGATCCTCGCTGGCCCTGTCATCCTGGCGATAATTTTCCTGGCCATGCTCGCCTGGACCTGGCGAACCTGGCCCGATCCATTGGTGGATTTCGGGCGCGAGCTTTACGTCGCCTGGCAAATAAGCGCCGGCCGAACGCTCTACACCGACATCGCCTACTTCAACGGCCCGCTCTCAGCGTATTTCAACGGGCTGCTCTTTAGGCTCTTGGGCCCGGGCCTGATCGTCCTGGCGCTGGCCAATGCCGTCATCCTGGCAGCCTTCGTCGCTTTGCTCTATCGCATCTTTCTGCGCCTGGCGCCCGCCTGGGTCGCCACCGCCGCCGGGCTGGCGTTTCTGTTGCTCTTCGCCTTCGGCCAGTTTGTGACCACCAGCAACTACAACTTCATCACGCCCTATTCCCATGAATTGACCCACGGCCTGATGCTGGCCCTAGCCAGCGTCTATCTCCTCTGGCGCAGCCTGGAAACCAGAAAAACGCCGCTGATTTTCGCCGCCGGGCTGGCACTGGGGTTGACGTTCTTAACCAAGCCCGAACCCTTCCTAGCCGGCTTGGCGGGAGCCGCAGCCGTAGCCGTCGCCCACCGTTTGGCGGCGCCCCCGCCGCGCCAGGCCGCGCTGGCTCTTATCCTTGTGCCTCTCGTCGGCTTCCTGCTGCCGATCTTGATCGGCCTGCTCTTGCTCTCGATGGCGATGACCCCCGCCCAGGCCTGGACAGGCCTTCTCGGCGGGTGGAACTGGGTGTTTAGCGCGGAGCTGCAGGCGCTACCCTTCTATCGCGCGGGCATGGGACTGCTGCCGCTGGCCGAGAACCTGCGCAGCCTGGGCCTGGCGACGGCGGCGTGGGCGGGCATGCTCTTACCGCTGTATCTGCTGGCGCTGGTCCTGCCGTGCGGCAAGCGCGTCAACCTGCTGCTGGGATTGCTGGCCTTCTGGTACATGCTGATTCCCTTGGCCAGCATCTGGGCGAACATCGCCTGGTTCGACGCCCTGCGCCCGCTGCCGGTGTTTCTCGTCCTGGCCTGCGTGGTCAACTTCGCGTCTATTCTCCGCGCCCGGCGGGAGG
The DNA here is from genome assembly GCA_020851735.1 of Phycisphaeraceae bacterium. Taxonomy (GTDB): domain Bacteria; phylum Planctomycetota; class Phycisphaerae; order Phycisphaerales; family Phycisphaeraceae; genus JADZCD01. The sequence goes on along the minus strand of JADZCD010000068.1, from coordinate 12,081 downwards.
GCCATCAAGCCACGGGGCCATTGGCCCTGACCATGGGGTTGTTGGTTTTTTCCCTTGTTTTCCTGCTCAAAATGCTGCTTAACGCCCGCATCTACAACTACGGCTTTGCCTTAGCTGCGCCGGCGACGTGGATGCTGGTTTTGACTTGGCTGGCGTGGATTCCGCGCCACTTAACCCGTCGCGGCCGGGCGGGGGGGATCTTTGCCGGCGCGACGCTGGCGATCCTCGTCGTGGCCACGGGCGTTTACTTAGCGCAGATGAATCTCCTGATGACCCGCAAGACCCTTGCCTTAGGCCAGGGGCGGGACATGTTCTACGCCGACGAACGGGCCGCGGTGCTTGACCCGCTGCTAAAGCAGGTCCACGAGCGCGTGGGGCCGGGGCAGGCGGTTCTGGTGGTGCCCGAAGGCGTGATGCTCAATTACCTGGCCCGCCGCGTCAGCCCGACGCCGTACCTGAACTTCATGCCGCCGGAGCTGATCATCTTTGGGGAAGACGACATCATCATGGCCCTGCATCGGAGCCAGCCGGACTTTGTGCTGGTGACGCACAAAACCACGGAGGAATACGGCCTGCCCTACTTCGGGCACGATTACGCGCAAAAACTCTGGCTGTGGATCGAGGAGAACTATCAGCGCCTGGCGCTCTACGGCGATCCGCCCCTGGTCCCGCAATCGAAATTCGGCGTGGGCGTGATGGGCCGGAGGGCGGCAGCGGCCGTGATTCCGCCGCTAAAGTGAATTGGCGGTTTGGTGATCCGGCGATCTGGCGATTTGGTGATCCAGTTAAGTGCGCACGCTGCCGGCCATCGACTCCAGGGCCTGGCCCCATTGCGTCCCTACTTGCTTTCGGCGCTGACGATCGCGGCAGCCTGCCCGGGCGGGCTCCAGATCAGGCCGTAGTCCTTGGTCATCCCCGACCCGCCGCCTAAACCCGTCCAAACCAAAGCCAGCGCACAAATCACCAGCACCGCCACCCCCACCCCCGGAACTGCCCCCGGAAGTGATGGCATCAACGAGCCGCGCGCGTCAGCAAGCGGGGAATCATCCTCCGCTCCTGATCCGCCCGCGAAGGCCATGAAATACACGGGCCGCATGTAGTAGTAGAGGCTTAAGAGCGTGTTAAAAAGCAGCACGGCAATGAGCACAAAGCCGATGCTGCCGACCTTGGTCATGACCACCGCCAGATAAATCTTGCCCAAAAATCCGCCTAAGCCCGGCATGCCGAACAGGCTCAAAAGGAACACCGTCAGCAGCACGCCCAGCCAAGGCGACCAAGCCATCAGGCCGCGGTACGCGCGGAGGTCCTCGCTGCCCACCTGCTGGGCCGCTAAAGCCACCACCGTGAACGCGCCCATGTTCATGAACAGATACACCAACAGGTAAAACAGCACCGCCGCCGCGACGTGGCCGGGCAGGAGGTTGAGCTTGGCCGCGGCCGGACCGGTGGGCCCGGAAATGGCGATCAGGCCGACCGCCATCATCAAATATCCCGCGTGCGCCATCGAGCTGTAAGCCAACAGCCGCTTAAGGTTGGTCTGGTGCATGGCCACCAGATTGCCCCACGTGGCGGTAATCGCGCCGAGGGCAGCCACCGCCACAGCCAAGCCGACTAAGAGATTCCAGCCCCGTTCGCCGCCCACGCCCGCCGCCGCCGCAGCCCCGAAGGACCAGAGGATGCGGGTTAACAGGCACACCGCCGCGCCCTTGGAAGCCACGGAAAGAAACGTCGTCACTTCCGTCGGCGCGCCTTCGAAAACGTCCGGGCACCAGAAGTGCAGCGGCACCGCCGAAAGCTTAAACGCCAGCCCGACAAACAGCAGCAGGACGCCCAAGCCCAACAGGGGAGAAAAACCGCTGACCACGGCGTTGGCCACCGTCGGCAGGTCCAGCGAACCGGTTAAGCCATACAGCAGCGAGCAGCCGTAGATCATCAGCGCGCTGGCCACCGCGCCAAAGAGCACGTATTTAAGCGCGGCTTCCGACCCTCGCCGCTGGAGCTTGCGCATGCCCGCCAAGGCGTAGCTGGGCAGCGACGCCATTTCGATGGAGACCACGATCGACAACAGATTGGCCGCCGAGGCCATCAGCGCCATGCCGGCCGTGGCGCCCAAAAGCAGGCAGAGAAAGTCCGGCGTGTCCGCGGCGCTGATCCGGTCCTTGCCCGCCAGCAGCCACTGCGCCAGCACCAGCACCGTGAACACCACCAGCAGAACCTTAAAGAACTGGCTGAACGGATCGATCACCAAAGCCCCGGCCAGAATCGACCGGCCCGAAACGCCTAAGCTGTCGACGGCGAAAAACCCCGCCAAACCCAGGGCGATCAGCGCCGCCGCGGCCGGCACGGACTTGCTTAGACGCCGGGCAAAAGGCACCAGCAGCACCGCGCACATCCCCACCGCCAGCCCGATCTCCGGCAGCACCAGACGAATCTCTTCCCAGGCTGGCAATTTCGGCATCACTTGCGACAAGCTCCTTGGGCAGTCCATGACGAAAAACGTGCGGCCGTCGATCCCGGCGCGTCTACCCGCCCAACGCGGTCTGCGCGGCCGGCACCGCCACGGAAATAATCTTCATGATCCCGTCAAACGTCGGATTGGTCATCACAAACACCAAGTAAGGCACCACCCCGAACACCAGGGCAGCCAGACCCAGCGTCACCATGATGAAATATTCCCGCCCCTTGACCGGCTCATACCCGGCGTATTCCGCGCGCTGCGGGCCCATGTACACCCGCTGGAACATCCACAAAATGTAACCGGCCGTGAGGATCACGCCCGAGGCCGCCAGCACGCCGTAGGTATAGACCAGCGCCGTGGGGAAGCCCGGATTGCCCACCGCCTGGAACGTGCCTAAGAGCACCATCACCTCGCCGACAAATCCGCACAGGCCCGGCAAGCCCATCGCGGCGAAAAAGCCGACCGCGGCCCATCCGCTGTAGGCCGGCCACTTAAGCCACAGCCCGCCAAGACGGTCGATCTGGCGATGATGGGCACGGTCATACACCACGCCCACCAAAAAGAACATCATCGCGCTGGTAATGCCGTGGGCGATCATCTGGTAATACGCCCCGTCAAAACCCGCCCGCGTGAGCACCGCCAGGCCCAGCAACACATATCCCATGTGGCTGACCGACGAATACGCCACCAGCTTTTTCCAGTCCGCCTGGGCCATGGCGCAAAAGGCGCCGTAGACAATACTGATCACGCCCAGCCCGGCTGCACACTTCCAGAAAAGAATGGCCGCGTCGGGGAAGAACGGCCAGGTGATCCGCATCATCGCGTAGCCGCCCATTTTCAGGAGCACGCCCGCCAGGATCATCGAGATCGGCGTCGGCGCCTCCACGTGCGCGTCGGGCAGCCAGGTGTGGAATGGCACGCCCGGAAGCTTGACCAAGAATGCAATGAGCGTCAGCCAGAACGCCAGCTTGGCAAAGCCCCAGTGCGGCCCGCCCCGGGCAAACAAGGCCCCAATGGCTGGATCGGTCTGCAGGCGGATCATGTCCCAAGTGTTTTGGCCACCCCCGGAAGCGCCCCCGGCCGCCGCCTCAGGCGTAAAGAAGTAAATGCCCAGCATCACCACCAGCAGGCAGATGGAGCCAAAGAGGGTGTAGAGGAAGAACTTGATGGCCGCGTATTCCTTGCGCGGGCCGCCCCAGACGCCGATCAGGAAATACATCGGCAGCAGCGAGACCTCAAAAAACACGTAGAACAGGAACAAATCCAGGGCTAAAAACACGCCCAACATGCCCGTCATGAGGAACAGGTACAGGGCCAGGTACGCCTTGGCGGCTTTTTGAATGTCCCACGACGCGATCACCACCAGCACCGAAAGCGCGGTGGTCAGCAGCACCAACGGCAGCGACAACCCGTCCACGCCGGTGCGGTATTCGACGTTGATCGAGTCGATCCAGCGGAGCTGCGTGACAAACTGCACGCCCGCATAGCCCTGCCCGTAATACCCAGCCGCGAGGATCACGCTTAAGACAAACGTCGCGATCGACGTCCACAGCGCCACCTGCCGGGCGGCCTGCCGACTGGCCACCGCCAGGCACAGCACGCCGCCGATCAGGGGAAGAAAGATCATCCAGTTCAGTAGTGCTGCCATGTCCATGTTTCGCTTCCCGTTTCGTTCCCAAACCGTTCCCGTTCCGCGGGTCGACGTCGTGCGTTGTGCGCTACCGCAGGGCCACGAAGATCAATGCCAGCGTGCCCGCAATCAGCCCGACGAACATCAAAAGCACGTACCCGCGCACGCGCCCGCTTTGCGAGGTGCGCAGCCAGCGTCCGCCGTCCTGGGCCAGGGCCGCGGCGCCGTCCACCGCGCCGTCGACCACCGCCAGGTCAAACCGGCCCACGCCGTGGGCGGTGTCGCGCCCGGCCCGCCCGGCGAAGTTGACCAGGCCGTCGATCAGGTGCTTGTCAAAACCACCAGCCAACGCCGCCAACGCCTTGCCGATATTGACCGCCACGCCGTCGTACAACTCGTCAAAGTAATACTTGTTTTTCGCCCAGGTGTAGAGGGTGTGGATCAGGGGTAGACGCACGACCTGCGAACTGATCTTCATGCCGAAGCTGTAGACCAGCAGCCCCAGGCCCAGGCTCGCCAGCCAGCCCCAACCCTGCAGCAGCGCTTCATGCACGCGGTGCATGGCGTGCCCGTGATGGGCTTCGATGGCGGCTGCGGACTGCACCCAGCTCACGCCGGCGCTGTGGAACCACTCTTCGGATTCCACCGCCAGGTTCTGCCACATCCACCAGCCGGACACCACCGCCATCGTCGCCAGCACGATCTGCGAAGCCAGCATCGTCAGCGGCGCTTCGTGGGCGTGGTCAAAGAGGTGCTGCGCGCGTGGGCGGCCCAGGAAAGTCAGTGCGAAACTGCGGGCCATATAGAACGGCGTGACATACGCCACCGCCAGCGGGGCGATCCAGAACACGTTGGCCCAAGTGCCCAAGGCCGACAGCGCTGACCCGTAGTTCACCGCGCCGGCCACGATGCCGTCCTTGGAGTAAAACCCGCTTAAGCCCCACGTGGTGTAGGGAATCGACGCCCCGGCGATCGCCAGCATGCACAGGCCGTAGCACAGGGCCGTCACCGGCAGCTTGCGGATCAGCCCGCCGTAGTGCTTCATGTCCTGCTCGTGATGCGCGGCGTGAATCACGCTGCCGGCACATTGGAACAGACAGCACTTAAAGAAAGCGTGGGTGATCAAGTGGAAGATGGCAAAGCTGTACGCTCCCACACCCATGCCCAGCACCATGTAGCCCAATTGCGAGAGCGTGGAATAGGCCAGCACCCGCTTGATGTCGGTCATCACCAAGGCCATGCCGGCCGCCATGACCAACGTGACCAGCCCGATGGTGGCTACAAACAAATGCGCCTGGGGAGTCAGAATCGGATAAATGCGACCCGTCAGATACACCCCGGCCGCGACCATGGTGGCCGAGTGCACGATCGAGCTGACCGGCGTGGGGCCTTCCATGGCGTCGGGCAGCCAGGTGTGCAGGGGGAATTGGGCGCTTTTGCCGATGGCGCCGCAGAACAGACCGATGCCCGCGATCGTCAGCCAAAGAGGCGGATTGGTGATCGAATAGCCCTGGGCTTCGATGAGCTGGCGAATGGCCACGAACATGCCGCCGTCAGCCGCGGGCAATAGCAGTTGCCCCCCCAGCTTATAAAAGAGAATGCCGAAGCCGATCAAAAATCCCGTGTCGCCGATGCGGTTCATGACGAAGGCTTTTTTGCACGCCAGTTGCGGGCCACGCTTTTCAAACCAGAAGCCGATGAGCAGGTAACTGGTTAAGCCCACCAGTTCCCAGCCGACGAATAATTGCACAATCGAATTAGCGGTGACGATGCTGAGCATGGCGAACGTGAACAACGACAGATACGAGAAAAACCGCTCAAACCGGCTGTCGCCCGCCATGTACCCGATGCTGTACAGATGCACCAGCGTGGAGATGAGCGTGACCATCACCACCATCTCAATGCCCAGGCTGTCGATCAGCACGCCCAGGTAGAGCCACGAGCCGTTGGCGTTTAAGGGAATCCAGGGCACGGTCCAGACGATGGTCGGATGTCCCGCAGCCATCCACGCCCACAGGGCCGCCACCGCGCAACCGAAGCTGCCGGCCATCACCGCCGTAGCCAGCCAACCCGTCGCCCGCCCGAATACGCGCTTACCTAAAAAAATCACCGCCGCTGAACTAAGCAGGGGGAGCAACGTCGCCGTCACAATCAGCCACTTGATCTGGTCCATGCTGTCCTTTGTCCCCACAGCTGCCCGACCCAGCCTGGATAACAACCGTCGGCCGTCCAAGACCTACCCGCGCATGGCGTTGGCCTTTTCCACGTCGATCGAATTAAAGTTGTTGTAGAAGTTCAGGAATATCGCCAGCGCCACCGCGGCTTCCGCAGCCGCAAGAACGATCAGAAAGATGGTAAAGACCATGCCGTCCAGGGCCGGCTGGCCAAGGGCGCCCGCCGCTGCGCTGACGGCGGCGCCGGCTTCGGCCGAGGTCGGCCAGGCCAGGGCGTTAAACGCCACCAAGTTGATCCCCGCGGCGTTAAGGATCAGTTCCACGCCGATCAAGATGCCAATCGCGTTGCGCTTGGTCAGCACCGTCGCCACCCCGGCCGCCAGCACCAGCAGCGACAAAGCGACAAAATGGCCCAGCCCGATCTGCAGAAAACTGTTCATGGCTGCGTGCCCCCTGCCGAGCGCGGCCAAGAGGTGCGGCGGGCCAGATAGGCAGCCCCCACCATGACCACCAGAAGCAGAACCCCGGCCACTTCAAAGACCAGCAGATAACGCCCCAAAATAACCTTGCCGAACGCCTCCACCGTCGCTCCCCCCCCGGAAGTCGCCCCGCCCCCGGAAGCTGCCCCCGGAACTGCCCCCGCGCCTTGGCTGGAAATCTCCGCGGGCAATTGCGAATAAACCTGCGCCAAAAGCAGCACGCCCGCCAGCACAATGCCCAGCACCACGCCCGCTGCCCCTTCCCAGGGCTTGGGCTTTAGCGCCATGCCGATCTCCCGGCTTGTAAGCATCACGCCGAAGATGATCAGAATCAGCGTGCCGCCGACGTACACGATCAGTTGCACCGCCCCCAGCAGCTCGGCATCCAGCAGAAAATACAGCCCCGCCGCGCCGGACAAGGCCAGCAGCAGGTAGACGGCCATGCGCACAATGTTGCTGGTGAAAACGATGGCCCAGGCACTGGCGACCATCAGGGCGGCCAGCAGGTAGAACATCCCCGCGCCGACTCCATCCCACCGGCCGGGCGCCGCAACTTGTTGTGCCAATGACATCAAGGTTTTAGGCCCTTAAGCAATCCATCCCCAGTGCTTGCAAGCAGAGAATAGTCGGGCGGGAAGGGACGGTCAATCACATGATCATGCCGGTGATGGTCGCCTCAAAGGCCAGCGCGCCGTTGATCCATCCTTGCGTCCGGCAGACCGAGCGGCGCTTGCGGAATTCCACCTGCAGAGCCAGCAACAGCAAGCGCGTGCCGGGGGTCACCTGCATGCGGAACTTGATGTCGTCAGCCCCCACAAAACCCATGAAGGGAAAATCCGCGCCCAGCCGCCGGAGCGTGACGAAGCTGGCCAGTTGGGCGGCCGACTCGACCATCAGCACGCCCGGATACAGCGGCCGCCCCGGCACATGCCCGGGCACCCAGAATTCATCCGCCCGGACGTCCTTGTAGGCCACCGCCTGCGTCTGCTCGGCATTTTCGTAGATCACCCCGTCCAGCAGACGCATGCACCCGCGATGCGGGTTCACCGCCTCGATGGCGGCGGCGTCAAACTGCACCTTCTGCAAATCGATGCCCGTTAAGTCAAACAGTTCCCGATTCGCCATGTCTGGTCTTCGTCCCTTTTGCTGCTCCCCCGCTCCCCTGTTCACCTGTTCAACTGCTCCCCTGCTCCACTGCTCCTCGTAGGGGCACAGCTATATCCCTAGAACGACGCCCTGAAAGCTGCCGGGCATTCCGGGCAGCCGGGGATCGTTCCATGACTGATCGTTCAGGGCTCCCGGCGGCATCAGCCCGGAGCGTCAGGCGGAGGAATTTAACCCTCCTGCTCAGGCCCGCGATTTTCCAGGACCGCCACCCGCAGCCCCTGAGCGGTGTTCTTGATGTCCTGCATGGCTTTACGCACGCGCGTGCCTGCCGCCTTGTTGCCGCCGGCAGCCTTGCGCACGTCCTCTTCCACTTCAGCCACTTGCTTCTTGAGCTGTTCGTAAATTTCCAGCATGTTCAAATCTCCCTGATGCGAGTGTTCGGGGTGTTGACTTTCGTATTTCAAACCCAGTCTGCCTGGGTTAAGGCTCCGTCCTGACCCCTATCATGCTACTAGATCAGCGTCCAAATTGCCTTCCCCCCCGGAAGCGCCCCCGGAATTCCCCCCCCGGAAGTGTCCCCGGAAGTGTCCCCGGAAGCGCCCCGGAAGTGCCCCGGAAGTGCCCCCCCAATTACCCCCGCGAGTGTCTATCTGGAATCAGCCCCGGCTTTCCGTTTTCCACTTTGGCCGGCCAGACGGCTGACAATCGACAACGCGGACCGGGAGTTTACTATTGACCAAGGCAGTTGTCTTTGTCCACTTGGGAGTACGCCCTTGCGCGTCTTACTGCAACGAGTCACCCACGGACAAGTCCAGGTCGACGCCCAGGCGGTGGGCGCCGTCAGCCAGGGCCTGGTCATCCTGCTGGGCGTCGGACAAGGCGACACCGCGGCCGACGCGGACAAACTGGCGGAAAAAGTCGCCAATCTGCGCATCTTCAGCGACGCCCAGGGGAAGTTCAAACTTTCGCTCCTGGACGTGGCGGGCGGGGCCCTGGTGGTCTCGCAGTTCACGCTCTATGCCGACGCCCGCAAAGGCCGGTGCCCGAGCTTTACCGACGCGGCCCCGCCGGACCTGGCTAAGAATCTTTGCGACCACTTTGCCCGGAAATTACGCGACCTGGGCGTCAAGCAGGTGGAGACGGGGATTTTTGCCGCCCACATGCTGGTGACGATCCATAATGACGGGCCGGTCACCCTCTGGCTGGACAGCAGGGAAATGTAAATTCCAACCGCACTTGGAATCGATTTTTCACGGGAACCAACCGACGGCCGCGGCGTCTAATTCTTAGCATTCGCTAAAGTCCCTTAGGTCCCTAGGATTAATCGTCAAGCCCACCGGTCCAAACCATCGCTCAGGAGTCTGCCATGCGTAATCGCCTGCTTTCGTGCCTCGCAGCCATGCTGCTGACCTCTTCGGCCCTGGGCCAGAACAACGTGCCGGAATCGGCTGACCTGCCGCTCAACCGGGCGGTGCTGTATTCCTCGGGCGTGGGGTATTTTGAACATGCCGGGTCGATCAGCGATCAGGCCACGGTCCAGCTCCTGTTTCGGACCGAGCAGATCAACGACGTGCTTAAGAGCCTGCTGGTCTTGGACCCTAAGGGCAGTCCCGCCGCCGTGACGTACGCCTCGGCCGATCCCGTGGAGCGGGCGCTAAGAAGTTTCAGCATTGACTTAAATCCCTCCGCCCTGCATGAAATCCTCGCCCAGGCGCGGGGGGCGGGGGTGCGCGTGTCGGCACCGGATCCGATGGAAGGCAAAATCATCAGCGTCGAAGCTCGGCTCGAAGCGGCTGGCGAAGCGCCGGTGCCGGTCGAACGGTACTGGCTGAACCTGCTGACCGAGCAAGGCATCGTGTCGATTCCGTTCACCAGCATGCAGAACTTGACGTTTACCGACCCCAAGTGGCAAGGGGAATTGTCCAAAGCGCTGGAGCTGCTGCTGGCAGCGCGCGATCGGGATGCCCGGCCGGTGACCATTCACTTTGCCGGGCAGGGCACGCGGGCGGTGCGCGTGGGCTACCTGGTGGAGACGCCGATCTGGAAGACGTCGTATCGGCTGGACCTGTCGGGCGAGAAGCCGTATTTGCAGGGCTGGGCCATTGTGGAAAACACGTCCAACGCGGATTGGACGAATGTGCAGCTCTCGCTGGTGTCCGGCCGGCCGATCTCGTTTGTGCAGGATTTGTACACCCCGCTGTATTTCAAGCGCCCGGTGGTCACGCCGCCGTCGTACGCGTCGCTCCAGCCGCGGCTGTATGAGGAAGGTTTGCCCGCGGTGGCCGCCAGCCCGCCGATGCCGAATCTGGCGGCTGACGGCGTGGTCGGACAGAGCATGGAAATGATGGACAAAGCCGGCGGAGCGATGGCGCTCAGGGAATCCCGGCGCGCCGTGGCAGCCCCGGCGGAACTGGCGATGGTCAATTTGTCCCCCACGGCCGCGGCGGCCACGGCGACACGGGTGGGGCAGATGTTCCAGTTCACGCTCGATCACCCCATCGACATTCCCCGCCGCCAGTCCGCCATGCTGGCGATCCTAAGCCAGGACATCTCGGCTGAGAAGGTGAGCATCTACAACGCGGCCGTGCTGGACAAACACCCGCTCCACGGCGCGTATCTGATGAACTCCACCGGCACCGCCCTGATGGCCGGCCCGATCACGGTGCTGGACGGCGGCGCGTATGCGGGGGACGCCCAGCTGGATGACATGGCGGTATCGGAAAAGCGTCTGCTCAGCTACGCGGTGGATCTGGACATGACCGTCGATCCCTCAGCCCAGACCAGCTCGCGCATCAGTGCAGCCCAGATTGTCCGCGGCGTGCTGCAATTAACCCGCCTGACGGAACATACCCAGACGTATCGGGTGCTCAACAAGTCCGACACCGCCCGCACGCTGCTGATCGAACACCCGGTCATGCCCCAGGCCCGCCTGATCGAGCCGGGCAACGTGGAGGAAAAAACCGACGAGCTCTACCGCTTCCGCCTGACGGTCAAACCCAAGGAAACCACGGAATTTCCCGTGCGCCAACAGGAAACCGACAGCCAGGCGATCGTCCTGCTGAATCAGCCGCTGAACACGCTGATGGTCTACGTGCGCCAGGGCGAAATCCACCCGAGCGTCCGCGACGCGCTGAGCAAGGCGATGGCCATGAAACAGGAGCTAAGCAAACTGCAGGAAGCCAAGGCCCAACTGACCAGGCAGATTCAGCAGATCACCAACGATCAGCAGCGGCTGCGCGAGAATCTTAAAACCGTCGAGGCGGGCTCGAACTTGGGCAAACGATACCTGGCTAAACTCAACGAGCAGGAAGACCAATTGGATCAGGCCCAGGCGCAGGCTGATGATCTGGACAAGCAGATCCAGGAACAGCAGAACAAACTGGCGGACTATCTGGGCAACCTGACCATCAACCCCGCCCCCGGAAGGTAAGAGCGCCCCCGAAAGTACCCCTATTAACGAGCCGCGCGCGTCAGCAAGCGGTGCATCATTCCCGCCCCCAAAACGTTTAGCGGGCGGGCCGCAGGCCCCCTCCCTTGCCTCCCCAAGCCCAGAAATTTCCGGGGGCTCTCCCGGGGGCGCCGGGGGGTACAAGGATTCGAAGCCCACCGATTGAATCCCTCGCTCGCCTCAACTGCCTTACTAAAGCCCAGGGATCCCTTCCCTGGGCTCCTCCCCCGTTTAGCGGGCGATCGCAGATCGCCGTGACACGTAGGCGCATCGCCTGCCGCCCCTCGCCAATATCCCCAGACCGACCACTCCCCATATTGCCATTCCCGGCTCAGGACACACGCCAGGCTCCGCTACGCCTGGCATGTCCTGAGCCACAACCCAGCCAATGCGCATAACCACTGGTACAAAATCTGGGGGCAGACCACCCGCGCGCACAAAATCGAACACTTTGCTCGCAGTCGATTGGCAAAAAATATTCCGCGTAACTCTCGCTCTATAAAGGCCTTAGCTATCCACTAGGTGCGCTTTGTGCGCACAAAAGCGCTACGACGCCCCTATATAGAGGGACGATTTTTTCGGCTCCCCGGCTCGGCCCCCCGGAATGGGTGCCACACAGCATCGCGTAGCGTGCTGTGTGCTCCCCCCGGAACCCGAGCCCCGGACCCCGAGGTTTCTTCCCTCTGACATTGGTGCTCGTGTGTCTACTGGAAGCGAACGGCAGGACACCTGCCACTGTCGCCTGGGCCAAGCCCAATAGGCCGCTTCTCAGTGGCCCTTGCCCC
>JADZCD010000067.1 GCA_020851735.1 Phycisphaeraceae bacterium | reverse complement strand
TTCTTCTTCCCTCTGACATTGGTGCTCGTGTGTCTACACGGAAGTGAACGGCAGAGAGAACCTGCCACTGTCGCCTGGGCCAAGCCCAATAGGCCATTTCCGGGTGGCCCTTGCCCCGTCAGCTGTACTCGCGGGAGCGGACAGCCGACGGTCGGGCCGAGGACGCCGTGGCGCACCGTACGTGCACCTCTTCTCCTTGTCTCATGCACGTACTAGGCGGGTACAGATGACCGCTCCCATCCAGCGGCCCACCGAACCTGCGCCCTAATTCCGGCACAAGCACCAAAGACAGTTCAAGCGTTCGCGGCCAAGCTCGTTATTGGGAGGAAACCCCCGGTAAGCGAGCTTGTCCCGCGCGCCCTGTCTTAAACAAGCCCAGGCATTGCCATGCCTGGGTGTCTTAGCTTCCTCAGCCCCGCATGGAAATGCGGGGCCGGCTCAATGTCTTCCAGCGGAAGCCCAGCGATTTCCTCCCACGGCGCTGCCTCCCTCTTCCGCGCGCCCACCGCGAGCATCAATCGATCACCCATGTAACGACGGAAAACATCTGTCGCCATTTCTTCTGTCAGCATCACCTGCAAGAGTCCTGAGAAATTCGGATCAGGCGATTAATAGACCATGACATGCAAAGCTCTGTTGATATGCAAAAATCTCGGAAATTCTTCGTGGTTTTAACTCGTCGGGATGGAATGGCAAGCAGGCAGGGGTCTAGGATGCTTGGTCGTTGTGGGGATGTGTGGGCACTTCTAAACAGGGAGGAAATTCGATGACGCGACAGGCAATGTTTCTTTGCGCGGTGGGTGGGCTGGCGATGATGCTGGCGGGGCAGAGTGCGCGGGCGGCGACGAACTTTGCCGCGACGCTGACGGGGGCGCAGGAAGTGAACCCGGTGGTGAGCGAGGCGTCGGGGATCGCGACGCTGGTGCTTAACGACGCGCAGACAGCCCTTACCATATCGGTGACGTTGTTCGGGCTGGATTTGGACGGCCTGCAGACGCCGGACAATAACCTGGACAACGTGACGGCGATGCACATTCACGCGGCGCCGTTCGGCATGAACGGAGGAGTGGTGTTCGGATTCGTGGGCCCGAGCAATGATCTGGACGCGGACCTGGTGATCGATCCGGTGGCAGGGACGGTGACGAGCGAATGGGACCTAAACGAAGGCAACAACACGACGCTGGCAGCCCAACTGACGAATCTGCTTAACGATGGGCTGTATCTGAACGTGCACACCGTCGCGCACGCGGGGGGCGAGATTCGCGGGCAGATCGTGCCTGAGCCGGCCGGCGCGGGGATTTTGGCGGTCGGGGCGCTGATGCTGCGGCGGAGGCGGCCGGCGCTGCGCTGAGCGGCGGCGATGCGGCAAGACAGGCGACAACGCATTAAAGGGCGGGGTAGGTGGGCGGGGTAGGCGGGGGGTAGGGCAGGAGAGAGAAGGGCATCGGGGGAGTAACCGCGGGTAGACAGCCCGCGGTTATTGTTTTGGCGGCGATGAGAATGGCGTCCGCGGCCGCTGCGGCCAAGCGGGGGCAAGAGAGAGTAGAAAGTAGAAAGTAGAAAGGGGAGAGTAGAAAGGGGAGAGAGGGGGGCGAAGGGGTAGGGGGGCAAAAAATATCTAGTCAGCGGGGAGAGGGGCGGCTATGCTAATGACAGCATTTCTTGGTGGCGGTGTTGGTTGGGGGCTTGTTCAAACAACATTAAGGGAGACCAGCGACATGACAATTCTAAAGATCATCCTGGCGATCTTGCTGCCGCCGGTGGCGGCGTTTTTGCAGGTGGGCCTGGGGCTGCATTTTTGGGTGAATATCGTGCTGACGATTCTGTTCTTTGTGCCGGGGATGATCCACGCGCTGTGGCTAGTGGCGACGGATCAGAAATAGCGAGGCAGGGCAGGGCCAGGGCGCGGGGTGGAGAGGGGGGAAGCAAAAAAGCCTGCGGATCGGTCCGCAGGCTGAGAGGAAACTCCACTCTCTATATTCTGACAGAAGTATAGGCAGGCAAAAGGCGGCAGGTTATTTAATCAGCGCGGCGACGCCGGCCTGGGCGACGGCGTGATCGTTTTCAACCGTGGACCCGGACACGCCGATGGCGCCGATGACCGAGCCGTCGGAGGCTTTAATGGGCAACCCGCCGGGGAAGGAGATCAGCCCGTCGTTGGAAAGTTCGATGTTGTAGAGCGGGCCACCGGGTTGGGAGAGCTTGCCGATCTCGCCGGTGGGCATGTCGAAGCAGCGGGCGGTGCGGGCTTTTTTGATGGCAATGTCGATCGAGCCCAGCCAGGCGCCGTCCATGCGGATGAAGGCTTTGAGGTTTCCGCCGGCATCGACGACGGCGATGTTCATCGGCGTGCCGAGCTGTTTGGATTTTTCCCAGGCGGCAGCCAGGGCGACGTGAGCTTGCCCGAGGCTGATGTCCATGGTGTGCAGCGGGACGGCCGGGGGCGCGGGGGAAGCGGCGGGGGTCGATGCCCCGCCGGCAGAGCTGGGGGTTGAAGTGCTTGCGGGCGCGGATTTACTTCCGGGGGCGGATTCGTCGGCGATGACGGGGGAGGAGGGGTTTTGAAGGGTGACCAGGCCGGCGAGGATGACAAGAGCGACGGCCAGCCATTTCCAGTTTAGACGCTTTGACATGCGAGAAGCTCCATGCGGGTTAGGGATGAGGAAGGATAAAGCCGCCAAGTGGGGCAGGTCAATGGCGAGTGCTAAAAAAATAGTTGTTGAGAGGGAGAGGTGTGAAGAGGGGAGCAGTGATCGCGTCGGCGCCGGAAGGACGACGCGGACGATGCGGACGATGCGGACGATGCGGGACCTTCCTGGGGGGAAGCGTTACGCTCTCCATCGCAGCTTTCCTGTCGGGTTAGCGTTGAGGTTCGATCCACTGGAACATCTTCGCGCACGAGAACCGATTGTTTAAATGTGCGAAGCCATGGGACGTTATCCCGCCTTGCTTCCCTCTCCTGCTGGTGTTGTCGCTCAATCCGAAACCTGGGGCACGGCTGCGCCTTAGCCCCAGCCACCCGGCCGTTCATCTCCCACACTCTCGACGATGATGCCGCAGGTGTACATGTGGTGACCCTCTTTTACCACGGCGAAGGTGGCGGCGGCCGGCCACAGCGGCAACGGATGAAACATTGATTGGGGGGGGAGTCACGGGGCAGGAAGGCCTCCTGGGGGTGGGGGGTTCCCTGGGGCGGGACGGTTCTTGGCCGCGTCGTCGAGCACCAGCACCCAATCCTCGCGGTCCGGCGGCTGCAGGGTGAGCATGTCGCTACCGGCCCATTCACCGCCATTGGTCACCTCGCCCGTCCTTGGGCTAAACCACCAACCCCGGAAGCTACTGCCCGAGAGCTTGGTCGTGTCAACGATGATCGGCCGGCCGCTCGGCATGTAGGCCATCAATGTCGCGCCGTCGTCAGTGCTCGCGGCCGCGAGATAGTCCAACCCGCGGAATTCGCCCAGCCCGCTGGTGACGATCTGGTGGCCAAAGTCGGGTACGAGCCGATGCCAGGGCCGGGAGAGGAACACCGCCCTCCAATTCCGCATCTGCGTCGCCGCGGCGCTGTCCAGCACGTCGCGCCAGCCGGCGGCAAACATCCACATCGGCTTGTTGCCCATGAACTGCCCACAGCCGCCGCACAGAATCGCCCAGTACGCCTGCCGGCGAATCTGCACCTGACTGGCGTTGTGTTCGCCCTCGTAGGCGGATTCAAAGAGCACGAACGGCATCACCGGCTCGCGGCCATACTCCGCGCCGAGCGCGCAGTGCACAATGGCGTAGGTGTACACGAGCTGGATGTCGATCCACCCGCCGGGCTTGCCGGGCATCGTCACGTCCTGCGGGTAGACGTCCGCCGCGGTCGACTCGGAGCCCACGGCGGCGCTGATGAGATGGCGCGGGTCGTGCTGGCGGGTGGCGCTGCCCAGGGCCCGCATCGCCTCGAATTGCACGCCCTGGGGATTGCGATCAGCCCCCACCACCCACACGAGATTGTCAAAGCTGCGGTAACGCCGCGCCACGTAGCGGCCGTACTCCCGGAGGCGCTCGGCTCCCGCCGCGTCGACCTCCTGGCACCAGCCCTCACGCGGATACTTGGGGTAGCCCAGATAGCACGAGGCAAGCAGCACCTGCATGCCGAATTCCCCCGCTTTGCGGAGAACCCAGTCGGCATGCTGAAAATACTTCTCATTAGGTTTGCCGAACGGCTGGTCGACGAACGGCCCCTCGCCCGCGTAGTTCAGGGGGGCGTGGGGCGCGAACATGTGCTCGAGCAGATTCACGATCAGGGTGTTGAAACCTTGCGCCCGCCGGCGCTCAAGGTAGCATTCGACCTCCGGCGGCGTCAGGGCTGCGATCAGCGACCAGGCGGCATCGCCCTGGATCAGCAGAGGATTCTCATTCTGGTCCACCAGGTAGCGGCGAGTGGGCCCGATTTTCAGCGGCCAGGCGGGCGCGGGGGCGGCCATGTGGCGTCTCCTGAATAGAGCCAATAGTTTAGGTCATTGCCGCCGCCGGCGCGTAACTGCGCAGAAAGTGGGTGGCCGCTGGGGGCCGCCGATCGGTCGAAAGTCCTGGTATTTCCATGGCCCCACGGGTCGCCCGGGACGGCCGTGGCGGACTGCGCCCTCACCCGGCCCTCTCCCTCGGGGAGGGAGAGGAGTGCCCAGGGAAGGAATCCCTGGGGTTTAGGGGGCAAGAAGGCAATCCAGGCATGCTTGCGGAAGATTGAGGGATTTGTCGTACCCCCCGGCGGAGCCGGGGGCTGAGGGAGGGAAGGGGTGTGGGAGAGCGGGGTAGTTCGGTGGTGGCCGCGACGGCCCCGGAAGGACGTCGCGGCTCGCGGGGGTCATTCATTTGAGCCACACCCTCACCCTGCCCTCTCCCTCGGGGAGGGAGAGGGTGTTGCGGTCGGGGAACTTCCGGGGGCAATTCCGGGGGCAATTCCGGGGGAGCTTCCGGGGGGGGTTATTCCCACTCGATGGTGGCGGGGGGTTTGCTGGAGATGTCGTAGACGACGCGGTTGACGCCGCGGACTTCGTTGATGATGCGGTTGGAGATTTTGGCCAATACGTCGTAGGGGATGCGGGCCCAGTCGGCGGTCATGAAGTCCTGGGTCTCCACGGCCCGGACGGCGATGACGGATTCGTAAGTTCGGCCGTCGCCCATGACGCCCACGGCCTTGACGGGCAGAAGCACGGCGAAGACCTGGGAGGTTTTGCGGTAGAGGTTGTTGGCGACGATTTCTTCGAGCAGGATTTCGTCGGCATCGCGGAGGAGGTCGAGTTTGTCCTTGCTGACGGGGCCTAAGACGCGGACGGCCAGGCCGGGCCCGGGGAAGGGGTGGCGCCAGATGAGGGCTTCGGGCAGGCCCAGGACGGCGCCGAGCTTGCGGACTTCGTCTTTAAAGAGCGAGCGGAGCGGCTCGATGAGTTCAAAGCCAAGCTCAGCGGGCAGCCCGCCGACGTTGTGGTGGAGCTTGATGTTGGCGGCGGCGCCGGAGTAGCCATGCCCGGACTCGATGACGTCGGGGTAGAGCGTGCCCTGAGCGAGGAAGCGGGCGTCGGGGATGTCGCGGCTGGCGTGCTTAAAGACTTCGATAAAGCGGTGCCCGATGCGGCGGCGTTTTTCCTGGGGATCGTCGATGCCGGCCAGGTCGGCAAGGAATTGCGCGGAGGCGTCGACGACGCGCAGGTCGACGTCGAAATGGCCGCGGAAGGTGGTTTCGACCAGTTCGCGTTCGTTCTTACGCAGCAGACCGTTGTCCACGAAGATGCAGGTGAGCTGCTTGCCGATGGCCTTGGCGAGCATGGCGGCGACGACGGAGGAATCGACCCCGCCGGAGAGCCCGCAGACGACGCGCGAGGTGCCGACCTGGGCGCGGATCTGCTGGACCTGGGAGTCGAGGAAATCGCTCATGCGCCAGGTGCCCTTGCAGGCGCAGACTTTGAAGAGGAAGTTGCCCAGGATGTCAATGCCGTGGGGGGTGTGGGTGACTTCGGGGTGGAACTGCACGCCGAAGAAGGGTTTGGTTTTGTGGCGGACGGCGGCGATGGGGCATGTGCCGGTGGCGGCCAAGGGTTCGAAGGCGTCGGGCAGGTCCTGGACCTGATCGCCGTGGCTCATCCAGACGGTGGTCTGGGCGGGCAGGCCGGCGAGCAGTTGCTGGTGATTGAGGACGCGGAGGCTGACGCCGCCGTACTCGCGGGCGTGGGCGTTGCGGACCTTGGCGCCCAGAAGTTCGCAGCCGATCTGCATGCCGTAGCAGATGCCCAGGACGGGGACGCCTAGGTCGAAGAGGCGCGGGTCGCAGCGGGGGGCGTCTTTTTCGTAAACGCTGGCGGGCCCGCCGGAGAGGATGATGCCCTTGGGTTTGAGGGCGGCTAATTCTTCGATGGTGACGTTAGGCCCGACCAGGAGGCTGAACACGCCGGCCTCGCGGACGCGGCGGGCGATGAGTTGAACGTATTGGGACCCGAAGTCGACGACGGGGACGACTTCCTGTTGGGAGAGGTCCAGGCCGGTGGTGAGGGGGGAGGGGGATTGGCGATTTTCGATGGCCGATTGCCGATGTGCGGAGTTGGCGATGGGGGAGTCTTTGGGAGACTGAGGGAGGGGACCTTCGGTCCGCCCGCTAAACGGGGAGGACTGCACCCTCACCCTGCCCTCTCCCTCAGGGATGGAGAGGGTGTTGCGGCCGGGGGCGGGGGTTGATTTACCGCTTACTGACGTGCGCGGCTCGTTGAGGCAATTACGCGCGGAGGCGCTTCCGGGGGGGGTGGGTCTGCTTCCGGGGGTGGGCATGGGCGATCCCTCGTGTAAAGGGGGAATGATAGCACGAGTGGGCGGGTAGAATCGAGGCGATGTGGACGGCGGGATTAGTTTTGCTGGCGGTGGTGGGGGGCGGATTTGATGCGCCGTTAAGCGGGGAGGCCAAGGCGCAGTTGGATACGGCCAGCGATCATGTGCGGCTGCTGGATGAGGGGGCGTGGTATCCGTTGTTGAAGGAGGCGGCGGAGGGGACGTCGGAGGGGAAGGAGTTGGGAGTTAGGAGTTGGGAATCAGGGGAGGAAACAAGAGGCGGTGAGCCACCGACGCCCGTCGGGCTGATGAGTTTGGACGTTGAGGCGGTGCTGGTCCGGCCGGGGGATTTTCGGGGGCAGATGTTTTTGATTGAGGGGAAGCTGGTGGGGCAGCCGCGGGCGGTGGAGCGGTTGGTGAGGGCGGGGCCTTGGGATGGGAGGTTGGAGCAGTGGGGGATTGAGGTCGGCGGGAAAGAGGGGGGGAGTGAGGGCGGAGAAAAACAGTTGGTGTTGGTGTACGTAGTGCAGCCGGCGGGGAAAGCGCGGGAGGCGGTGGGCGTGGGGCAGGTGGTGAGGATGCGGGCGCGGTTTTATAAGGTTTGGCAGGATGTGGATCGGACGGGGGAGGTGCGGGAGTATCTGACGTTTGTGGGCAGGGGGGAGGGGGATTGCCGATTTTCGATTGCCGATTGCCGATGTGCGGAGTTGGCGATGGGGGAATCTTTGGGAGACGGAGGGAGGGTACCTTCGGTCCGCCCGCTAAGCGGGGAGGGGGAAGGTCAAACGTTGTACCCCCCGGCGGAGCCGGGGGCTTTGAAGACTCTTTGGGCGCTGTTGGGTGGGTTGGTGATGTTGACGGCGGGGTATTGGGCGGTGCGGAGGATGTGGGGTGGGGCGAGGAGGAGTGAGAAGACCAAGAGGATACACCCTCACCCTGCCCTCTCCCTCAGGGAGGGAGAGGGTATGGCGATTCCGGGGGCGGGGGAACTT
>JADZCD010000066.1 GCA_020851735.1 Phycisphaeraceae bacterium | reverse complement strand
CAATCGGCAATCGGCAATCGGCAATCGGCAATCGGCAATCGGCAATCGGCAATCGGCAATCGGCAATCGGCAATCGGCAATCGGCAATCGCTTCACTCTTCCACGAGCCGCGCTACGTCCAGGGCGTAAATCTGGCGGGTTTCTTCGTGGAAGGAGTCGATGCACAAGCGGTGGCCGCAGCGGTCCCAGCGCGGGTGCAGGTCGCAGCGACATGGCGTGGGCTGCGCGGGCGGAGAATAGAACCACCCGACGGACACACACTTTCGATCGGCCACGCGATAGAGCATCAGGTGGCGCATGTGGCGGCCGTCGGGATACGTGTCCGTGACGATCCAGCGGCGATCAGGAGAATAGGAACAGTGCCCGTCCTCAGTAAGCACGCCATCGCCCACCACCTGCCAGCTGCCGGTGGAGACGTCGATCAGATAAAAGCGGTCCCCCACTGCTTGCGTGCGACCCCAGACTAATAGAGTGTCGTCGTCCCGCCAGTCAAAGTGCGAAGCCATGCCGTCGTCCAGCACCAGGCGGACGTCATGCCCGCGCGGATCAGATACGTAGAGGCGCGTCTGCCATTGCCTGTCCGTCGCCCGCTGCCAACGGTGGACAAAAACGAACCGGCTGGCCGAGGGATTGAACGTCAGGTGATTAAACCAGTGCTGGGCGCCCTGCATGTCGGGGCGCGGTTGCTGCGCGGCCGCCCAGGCGAGGGAGAGAATCAGTTCCGCCTGGCCGGTGCGCAAGTCCATGGCCCAGATGCCCGCGTCGGCCGGCGCGGGTTGCGCGGCGGTTTCGTCAGGCAGACCGGCATAGCCGTAACCGGGACGCAGGCGATGCAGACGCGAAAAATCCAACGTCAAAGCGAGCTGGCCGTCGCGGCTGACGTCGTAGACAGGGCGCGGCAACAAACGCTCACACGCTTGATCCAGGTTTCGGATCACGCCCACGTAATGTCTTAGGCCTTGACGGTTGTAAATGACCGCGCCACCCCCGCCCCCGGAAGTTGCAGCCCCGGAAGTCGCTCCCCCGCCCCCGGAAGGTCCGCCGCTGGGAGTAACCGTGCCGTCGGATACGCCGACGGAGCTGACCGCGGTGCCGGCATAGGCTTTGTGCGCGCCCTCAAGCCATTGCAGCATGGTGCCTTGTTGCCAGGACCAGGCGGACGTGCGATCGAACGGCACAAATCGACCCGCGCCGCTACCGTCAACCATGCCCAGGGTGATGAATTCACCGGGCTGGGGCTGACGGTCGGCAAAATCGGCTTCCATGGCCAGGATGCGCTGATGGCGGGCGTCCCATGGACACTTGTCGTAGTACCCGAACCAGTGGTGCTTGGGGCCCTGCGTGAGGGCCTGGATCGTCACCCGGGAATTTAGCTCGCAGCGGTCGATCGTCGCGGACATGATGCTCATCCTAATCAGAGAGCGTGGCTGACGACTGAGATTTCCCCCGCAAGCCCCGCCAGGCGGAAACGCCCAGCAGACGCATCGCAAAGGGCAGGCCGTCGATCAGATAGCGGCGGGCCAGGCGGCGCGGCTCCTGACATAGTCTATGCACCCACTCCAGGCCGATCTTCTGAAGCCAGCGTGGGGCACGCTTTACGTCGCCGGTGACGAAGCTGAAACTCACGCCTATGCCCAGCCACCACGCCCCCGGAAGTAGCGTGCGTAACTTCTTAATCAACCTTTCCTGCTTAGGAGCTCCCAGCCCCACGAACACAATGTCCGGGCGGGCGGAAATGACCGCGGCGGTGAGGTTTTCCATTTCCGCGGGGTTATCCTCAAAACCCATGGGCGGGCAATAGGTTCCCGCCACCTTCAGGCTCGGCCAGCGACGGCGCAATTCCTCAGCCGCAGCCTGGGCTGTGCCGGGAGCGCCGCCTAAAAGAAAAACAGATCGGTTCCGCTGGGCGGCGGCGGCGCTTAGGGTGAAGATCATGCTCGACCCAGCCACGCGCTCCGGCAGCGGCGTGCGCTGCAAACGACTGGCCCAGACCAGGGGCATGCCGTCGGCCACACGCAGGTCAGCCTCGTCGGCCAGAGCGCGAAACTCAGCGTCCTGGACGTAACGGCGGAGAATGTCGAGGTTGGGCGTGATGACCCACCCGCCGCGACCAGAGGAAACTTCCCCCATGATGTGAGCGACACAATCCGCCTCACGCAGGCGGACCAACCGCATGCCCAGCAGGTTGATCTGCGGCACAGGCGAAGATGACGCGGCTAGCGAAGCGGCTGGCAAGGATGATGCGACCGGCAGATGGCCACGCTGGGTGCGGACCCATTCTTTTTCGCGCTTAAACAAATACGCGACGTAGAGAGGGATTTTCCAGAGCAGATAGAAGGGCAAGGCCAGAAGCATGCGCAGCGGCACCTGCGCGCGGGCGAAACGGGCCCAGGCGATCATGATGCCGACGAACAGGCTCAGGCCGACGATCAGCAGCCATTGGATAGGTCCCCAGGCTGCGCCAGTCAGCGCGGCGGCGAAGGCCAACACCGTTCCGCCGGCCCACAACATGCAAAGCAAAGTCAGCGGGGGCACGGCTAAATCCAGGGCCATGCTGACCAGTTCCAGGCGCGCCTGGCGAACGCCCGCCCACGCTAAGCGCGGCACCTGGTGCATCAACGTCTGCAGGTGGCCATGCTCCCAGCGCTTGCGCTGCTTGCGGGCGACTTGGTCGTCCTGGGGCAATTGGCCGGTGACCAAAGCCGGGGCACAGAGGCGCGGCGAGCGGCCGGCGATGGCCAGATCAATGCCCAGTTGCATGTCCTCGACGATATTGCCCGAGGCCAAGGGAGCGCCGGCGATGATGTCCCAAGGCATGGCGATGCCGCTGCCGGTGAGCACGCAGCCGACGCCCAGGCGCGACAGACCCAGCGGGCGCACGAGATTCTTCACTAAGAAAGCGAAGCTGGACAGATAAGCGCGCGGGCCGGCGTTGGCGGGGGCGCGCAATAGATAAATCGCCTGCACAGGGCGATTCTCCACGCTCGCCTGGCGGGCTAAGGCGTCGATCGTGCCGGGCTGGATCTGCGTATCGGCATCCAGAAGGACGACCACCGCCGGCGGGGCGCTGCGCAAGTACTCAATGCCGAAGGCCAGGGCGTAACCTTTGCCACGCTGCGTCGGGTTTTGGCGCTCTAACACATGGGCGCCGGCCTGGCGAGCCAGCTCCGCGGTGCGATCGGTGCAGTTGTCTGCGATCACCACCAGGCGATCGGTGGGCTGCAATTGCGCCCGCACGCCCTGCACGGTCTGGGCGATGGCGAGTTCTTCATTGTGGGCGGGGATCAACACCGCCACGGAGGGACGCGCGGCGGATAGGGCTTCAACTCGCGTCGCAGGCACACTGGCCGCCGTGCGCGTACACGCGGCCAAGAGCGATTCGATCACCACGACGGCCACGGGCACGGTCAATGACGCCGCCAGCACCCAAAGCAGGATGTTGAGCGTCAGAATCATAGCTGTGTTCCAGCTCCCGCAGCCGGCGGAACATGGGTGACAGCGGACACGAACAAGTCGTGCAGCTTGCGCACTTCGATGGCCAGGTGATGATCGCGCAGCACGCGCTGTCGCCCGGCAGAGCCCATGGATTCCAACAGCTCGCACGGCGAAGCAAGCAGATCGCGCAAGGCGGTGGCCAGATGCGCCACCGACCCGGCCGGCACCAGCCAGCCATTGACGGCTGGCTCGACGAGTTCCGGAATCCCCGCCACGAAAGTGCTGACGACAGGCCGACCGAGGGCGAAGGCTTCCATGATGACCACGGGCAAACCCTCGGCGAAACTGGGCAAAACCAGGGCCCGCGCTTGCTGAACGTGTTGGCGCACCTGCTCGGCCGTGGCCCAGCCGGTGATTTTTATTTGCTCGGTGATTCCCAAACGCGCCGCGGCGGCTTCCATCTGCGGGCGCATGTCGCCGTCGCCGACGAACACCAGGGGCACCTTAAGCCCTTCGCCGGCCAGCCGCCCCACTGCTTCCAGCAGGAGCAACTGGCCCTTCTGCTCGCAGATGCGGCCGACGCAGACCAACGGCCCGTCGGCGGGAATTTTTTGGATCGTCTGATGCAGGTAATCCTCCGCCAGGCCACAATGCACGACGTGGATTTTTTCCCAATCCGTCGACCGGCTCCATCGATACAGCTGGCTGCGCCCAAAGCTGCTGACGCCGACGACGAACGCGGCGTGCTGGATTTTTTCGCCAAGACTCAGGGCCCCTGGAGCGTCGAATTCCTCCGGCCCGTGCACCGTGAAGCTGTAGGACGGCCCGCCCAGAAGCCGCACGAGCATCGCCACCGCGGCCGAGTTGGTGCCGAAGTGGGCGTGCAGGTGTTCAACCTTTTCCTCTTTCATCCAGCGGGCCAGCAGGCTCGCCTCGGCCAGATAAGCCAAGTGGCGGCCCACGCCGCGATGCGATCGTCGGCCCAGACGCACCGCTGCCCGCCAGGCGACTAAAAATCGCGCCGGCCGCCCCAAGGCAACCAAAAGCAGCGCCCCCAGCAGGGCGATCGCTCCGCCCGCCTGGACGTAACGGGTCCTTCTAGCTTCCTCGGCGTCCGCGGGATCAACCACTTTTTCCCGCCAGGGGCGCAGCGCAAAGCGCAGCACCACGGCGCCCTGGGCTTCGAGCTCCTTGATCTCCCGACGGATAAAACTATGGCTCACCGTCGGGTATTGGTTGATCAGATACGCGATCCGCACGGGCAGCACCTCTTTTTCCGCTACGCGCCATCGGCTGGACGCTTAAAACAACTCACCGCAACGCGCGCCGAGAACGCCGAGTTTTTCACCACAGAGAACACGGAGAACACGGAGACAATACAACGATCAATTCAAGATATTTTATTAAGAATCCCTAACAAAATGAACCGCCAAGTCGCCAAGAGCGCCAAGACAACAGCCCAGGCGAATAGTTTTGAGGCCATAAAACCGTTGATTCATGACTTCCCGTAACTTGGCGTCCTTGGCGTCATGGCGGTTAATCGTTTTTTCGTGCGCGGCTCTAAACAAATCTCCGTGGC
Organism: Phycisphaeraceae bacterium; assembly: GCA_020851735.1. Taxonomy (GTDB): domain Bacteria; phylum Planctomycetota; class Phycisphaerae; order Phycisphaerales; family Phycisphaeraceae; genus JADZCD01. The sequence continues at coordinate 121,538 of JADZCD010000066.1, read as the reverse complement.
CTCTGTGTTCTCTGTGGTGAATTCTTTTCTTTCTCGGCGTTCTCGGCGAACTCTGCGGTGAACCTTGATTCAGGTTCCGGCTGCCGAAGCCCGGTAGTACGCCGCCATCTCATCCCAGGCGGCGGTTTCATTCCAGCCCAGGGCGTCGGAACTCAGCACGTCCGTGTTCACGCGCACGCGCGGCTCGGAGAACTCGGTCTGACGCTTGAGCTCCACCGGGCACTCCAGCCCCAGACGCGGGCTCATCTCCGCGGCGAAGCGCAACGCGAAGGCTCCCTGCGTTTCGACGTAGCCGCTGGGATTGATCTTCGTAAAGCCCGGCTCGCCCGGCAATGACGCGACGAATTGGCGATACGCCTTGGCCAGCAGGGACACGTGAATGTTGTCGCGTACATAAGCGGGCGTATTGACGGCCGGCTTTTTCTTCTCCGCCCATTGGCGCACCAGAAACGCCGTGAAGCGCGGCTCCTCAAAAGGCCCAAAGGGATTGGGGATCACAAACTTCCCCAGCCTCATGCCGGCCACAGCCGCGTAATACCTAAACGCCTCAGCCGTCAGCGCCTTGGACAATCCGTAGGGCGAAAAGTGCGGCAATCCCTCCGACCCCGCGCCTTCACCGCCTTCAAACACGCTGCCCGTCAGCACGATCCTTCGGCACTGCCCAGCGCCCAGATCCGTCAACACCGCGCGGAGGTTGCGGGTGTTCTTCTGCACCGCGGCCGCCACGTCAAAGTCCGGGCTTTTATAGTTGGTCACATCCGCTGCGTGATGGCAGAGCACGTCCCACGGCCCGGCCTCACGAACAAGCTTGCTGAACGTTTCGTCGCCGAAACTGCAGGAAAACACGGGCCGGCAGAGGCTCGCAAGCTTGGCCACACGCTGGCCCGCCACCGAACCGGCATACGCCGCCGCGTCCGGGCGCTGGAATGTGCCGACCACCTCGTGGCCGGCCGCGGCCAATTCCTTGATGAACCAATATCCCGTGAACGAACTGCCGCCGGTGAAAAGAATCCTCATCCTTCGCTCTTTCAGGAATCTGGCTGTAAGAGTTCTTCCCTATTCAAACCGCCAAGCCGCCAAGGGTGCCATGAAGATCCTCTGCAATCGGCCGAAGCAAGCCTTCAACTTGCCTTTCCTCTGCACATCTTGGCGTCCTTGGCGTCATGGCGGTTGGTTGTTCCGATCAAGCGCCTAAGTGATAGGCGGGATTAAAGTCCGGCCACTTGGAATCTTTGTCCGACACAACTTGCGGGGGCACTTCCGAGGGCCAGGCGATGTTGAAGCGCGGGTCGTTCCAGCGCACGCCGCGTTCCTGCGTCGGCGCGTAGAACTCATCGACAAAATAAAAAGCTTCCGTGTCGTCGCGCAGGGTGATAAAGCCGTGCGCGAAACCCTTGGGTACGTACATCATCCGCCGGTTTTCCGCTGACAACTCCGCGCCGTAGCTTTGCCCGAAAGTCGGCGAGCCCTGACGCAAATCCAGAATCACGTCGAAAAGCGAGCCCTTGATGCAGCGCACCAGCTTGACCTCCGCCGCCGGCGCCAACTGGTAGTGCATCCCGCGCAGCGTGCCCTTCTGGGCGCTCGACGAATTGTTCACCTGCACAAAATGCGTCACCAGCCCGTGCTGGGCGAATTCCTTTTCACAGAAAACCCGGGCGAAAAACCCGCGCTCGTCGCCGCGCTTTTCCAGGTCGATCAGGAACGCTCCGTTCAATGGCGTAGGCGTAAAGATCATGCCCTATGTTTCCTTCTCTGACGTCACTATGACTCGTTCTCGAATCCCGTCATCGCCCTGCACGCTTGCCTGTCCTCTTGTTTTGTTCCTAACTCCTAGTTCCTAACTCCTAATTCCTGCCCCCATTCCCTCTCTTCACGCCACGGTGCCAGTCGTGCTGAGCCGATCCATGCGGGTCTTGAGTGTGCGCAGGCGGACGAATTGCGGGCCTTCAAAGTCAGCCTTGCTGAACTTGTGGTCCACCATTTTGCGGTGCAGCTCGTCCATGCCCTTAGCCAGGGTGTATTCGAGCTTGAAGTTCGGCAGCACTTGGTTGAGCAGATCGAACTTCACGCGGTAATTTCGCGGGTCAGCCCCCACTTCGCCGGTGAAGGCGACCTTGGCGGTAGGAATCAAGCGCTTGACGTTGTCCGCCACGTCCTTGACCTGATAATTTTCGGAATTGCCGCCGACATTCACCGCCAGATTGTGCACCTTCTCCTTCGGCGCATCCATGAACGCCACGAACGCCCGGGCGATGTCCTTGCAGTGAATCAGCGGGCGCCAGGGCGTGCCGTCGCTTTGAATGCGAATTTCGCCGTAGGACAGCGCTGAACCCAGCAGGTTGTTCACTACCAGGTCAATCCGCAGCATCGGCGAATGCCCGTAGGCGGTGGAGTTGCGCAGATACACCGGCGTAAAGCTCTTATCCGCCAGCTTGGACACTTCCACTTCGGTTTCGATCTTCGACTTCGCATAGGCGGTCAGCGGCGCCAGCGGGTCCTCTTCCGCCAGGTCCAGCTTCTTGCCCGCCCCGTACACCGAGCAGCTGCCGGAAAACAGGTACCGCCCCACGCCGGCCTGCTTGGCGAGTTTCGCCAGGCGGATCGACGCGTCGCGATTGATGCTGAAGGTAATGTTCTGGTCCAGCTCGCCCATCGGGTCGTTGGAGATGGCTGCCAGGTGCATCACGCAGTCGTGCCCCGCCACGTCCGCCAATTCCAGGGCCCGCACGTCCTTGATCAGTTCCTTGTCCGGGCGCGTCAGCGGCTCCCACTGACAGCCGTCAAACAATCCCAGATCGCAACCCGTGACGCGGTGCCCCGCTTTCTTAAGCAAGTCCACCAGATGGGCGCCGATGTATCCCTGATGGCCGGTGACGAATACGTTCATACGCGAACCTTTCCCTTGAAAATCCTGATTTAGTCCCGCTAACAAAATACGATTAACCGCCAGGACGCCAAGTTCTCAATAGTCATGAATCAACGTTTTTATTACCTCAAATATTCATCTTGGCTGTTTGCTTGGCGCTCTTGGCGACTTGGCGGTTCATTGGGTTGGGGGTTCTTGGTCTCTGAAGTTGAAGTAAGCGGTCTTTAGTCTTTCCACGGCGCCTGCCCGGAATCCCACAGCTTGTTAAGCGTGTCGCGGTCGCGCTGCGTATCCATGCAGGCCCAATACCCGGCATGTTTGAACATGGCCAATTGCCCGTCGCCGGCCAGTTTCACCAGCGGCGTTTTTTCCAGCACGCAGCCTTCGTCCGTGGACAGATACGGCAGAAACTGGCGGTTAAAGAAAAAGTACCCGCCGTTGATCCAGTTATCCGCAAAGTCCGGCTTTTCGCTAAAGCGCACCACGCGCTCGCCCTCTAATTGCAGCTCGCCGAAGCGCGATGGCGGATTCACGCCCAGCACCGTGCCGACGTGTCCGTGGCTGAGGTGATACTCAAATTCATGCCGCAGATTGGCATCCGTCAGCCCGTCGCCATAGGTCACCGCAAAATGCTTGGCGTCCCCCAGGTACTTGCCCGCCGCCCGCGCCACCCGGGCCCCGGTCATGGTCAGCTCGCCGGTGTATGCCAGCGTCACCTGCCAGTCCTGGTCGTGGTCCACCGAGTGCACCGTCAGATGGTTACTCTTTAAGTCCACCGTAAAGTCGCTGTTCATCGAGGAGTAATTCAGAAAGTAAGCCTTGATAACCTCCGCCTTATAACCGGCACAGAGGATAAACTTCTTAAACCCATGGCGCGAATACGTCTGCATGATGTGCCAAAGGATAGGCTGCGTGCCGATGGTTATCATGGGCTTGGGCTTAAATTCGGTTTCCTCGCGGAACCGCGTGCCCAGACCGCCGCAGAGGATGAAGACCGGCACGTTGCTTGTTGGCGTCATAAGATGCGCTCCCAATGGTCCGCGGCTGAACTTCCCGGGGATATCCGGGGGTTCCGGGGTTCCGGGGTTCCGGGGTTCCGGGGTTCCGGGGTTCCGGGGTTCCGGGGTTCCGGAGTTCCGGAGTTCCGGAGTTCCGGGGGGATATCCGGACGAACCGTAACCATCATAGTCCCAACGGAATCTGACCGACCAAGACATGACTAACCATCGGCCGATCCAGGCTGAAAGTTCACAGGCCCGATAATGAAACTTCTTATTGTCATCGTCAACTATAAGGTAACCTCGCTGACCATCGACTGCCTGCGCTCCCTGGCCCCGCAAATGCCCGGTTTGCCAGGGGTAAAGGTAGCCGTTTGCGAAAACGGCACGGGCCCAGAGGCCGTGGCGGAACTTAAGCAGACCATAGCCTCCGAAGGCTGGTCATCCTGGGTGGATTTGACGGCCATCAACCCCAACCGCGGGTTCACCGGCGGGAACAACGCTGTCATCCTCCCCGCCTTAAAACAGCCCGACGTGCCGGAGTATTTTTTACTGCTCAATGCCGACACGCTGGTCCACACGAACGCCATCCGGGCCTTAATCGACTTTATGGACCAGAACCCCTCCGTCGGCATCGCCGGCAGCCGGCTGGAAGACCCCGACGGCTCACCCCAGATCTCCGCCTTTCGCTTCCAGAGCATATTGAGCGAATTTGACCGTGGCCTGCGCCTGGGCGTGGTCTCACGCCTGCTAAAACGTTGGCAGGTGGCCCCCCCGGTGCCGACCGAAGCCTGCCCCGCCCAGTGGGTTTCCGGCGCGAGTTTGATTGTGCGGCAGGAGATCATGGAAAAATTACGCGGGCTGGACGAGGATTATTTCACCTACTTTGACGACATCGACATCTGCTTTAACGCCCGCAAATTGGGCTGGCCCACTTGGTACGTGCCCGCCAGCCGGGTGGTTCACTTAGTCGGCCAGACCACGGGCATCGACTGCAAAGACCGCAACAATCGCCGCCAGCCGCAATACTGGTTCGAAGCCCGTCGGCGATATTTCCTTAAGAATCACGGGCCTTTCTACGCCGCCCTGGCCGATGCGGCTTTCATCCTCGGCTTCGCCCTCTGGCGATTACGGCGACTAGTCACGCGCAAGCCCGACCCCGATCCGCAAAAGATGCTTTGGGACGCCATTCGCCAGAGCGTCTTCCTCAAAGGCTTTGCCATCCGCCCCGTGGGCAACCCAGCCATGAACGCCCGCCCCCGGAAGTAGCCCCGGAAGTAACCCCCGCCCCCCGGAAGTAACCCCCGGATGGGTGCCACACATCATCCCGCAGGGTGATGTGTGCAGTCTCCAACCGTCACCGCATCCTCCTGGGGTTCGGGTACAGGGTACAGGGTCCGCCCCCCGAAATGGGTGCCACACATCATCCCGCAGGGTGATGTGTGCTTTCCCCTCGTTTATGTGAATCTAGACCGGGTGCCACACAGCATCGCGTAGCGTGCTGTGTGTTCCCCCCGGAAACCTCCCCCGTCTTTCAGCCCCCGGCTCCGCCGGGGGGTACAAACCATCCTCCCCGCCCCACATCTGTGAATCTAGGCAACCTCCCCCCTTCAAATCACGAATAACGCCCCCCCCGCATCCCCGCCGCCACGCGACTAACCCTGCTTTTTTCGTCACCCCCTACCAAAATTCATTGACTCCCAACGTGATACGAGGTAAAAATCTACCTTAGTCCGCTGAGTTTTCTTGTCTCACTTCGCTCTTGCCCGTCCACGTCTCTTCTGGAGGGATTCATTGTGCGCCTACGTCATCTGCTTTCCGGGCGTCGCATCTTTGCCCGCTCCGCCGGCTCCCCTAATCCCCCACAGACGAACCCAAGATTCCCCGGCCTGGAACCCCTCGAGCCGCGCCTGCTCCTAAGCGGCACCGCCTACGTCATCGACTCCCTCCTGGACACCGTCGCCGCCGACGGCCACCTGACCCTGCGCGAAGCCATCCTGGCCGCCAACGCCAACATCCCCGTGAACGAAGCCCCGGCCGGCACTAGAGAAGAAACTGACAGCATCACCTTCGCTGCTTCATTGTTTTCCTCCGGCCACGCCGACCTGATCCTCTCCGGCACGGAACTAGCCATCACCGGGGATCTATCCATCACCGGCCCGGGGCAAGAACTGCTCTCCATCGATGCGGACCAGAAGTCGCGTGTGTTCAACATCAGCGGCAGCGGGACAGATGTGGCGATGGATGGCCTGACGGTTAGAAATGGATATGTCAGCGGCAACGGTAACAACAATGGTGCTGGCCTGTCTGTACGAGACAGCAACTTGACGTTAACCAACTGCACGGTCAGTGACAACACGTTGGCATCGCAAAATGGCTGTGGGGGTGGGCTATTCGTCTACGGCACAGCGACGCTGACCAGTTGCACCTTCAGTGGAAATGCGTCCACAGGCGAGTACGGCACGGGCGGCGGGTTGTATGTTTACTACGGCACCGCGACTCTGGCCGACTGCTTGGTCGCATGGAATTTAGCCTCGATCAGCGGCGGGCTGCATGTTTACTACGGCACCGCGACGCTGACCAACTGCACAATTAGCGCAAACTCAGCCCAATACTACGGCGGCGGGCTGTATGTTTACGACGGCACCGCGACGCTGACCAATTGCACAATCAGCGGAAACTCAGCCCAATACAGCGGCGGCGGGCTGTATGTTATCGGCACGGTCACTCTAGCCAACTGCACGGTCAGCGGTAACTCGGCCAATTTCGGCGGCGGGCTGTACCTCGAGTACTACAGCACCGCGACGTTGACCAACTGCGCCATCAGCGGGAACTCGGCCAATAGTGATATCTATAGCCTCGGCGGCGGGCTGTACGGCAATTACGACAGCACCGCGACGCTGACCAACTGCACGGTCAGCGGAAACTCGGCCGATAGTTCCGGCGGCGGGCTGCATGTCGTCGGCACCGCGACGCTGACCAACTGCGCCATCAACGGGAACTCGGCCAATAGTGATATCTATAGCCACGGCGGCGGGCTGTACGTCAATTACGACAGCACCGCAACGCTGACCAACTGCACAATTAGCGAAAACTCAGCCCAATACTGCGGCGGCGGTGCGTATATCAACGGCACCGTGACGCTGACCAATTGCACGATCAGTGGAAACTCGGCCGATAGTTCCGGCGGCGGGCTGGGCGTCCCTGACGGCACCACGACTCTGAATAATACGATTGTGGCTGCCAACGCCGCAAACACAGAACCCGATGTCCACGGCTCCTACACCGCCTCCTCCAGCTTCATCGGCGGCGACCCCCAATTCATCCGCAACCCCTCGGCTGGCCTCGATGGCCTCTGGGGTACGCCTGACGACGACTTAGGCGACCTGCACCTGCGCGTGGACAGCCCCTGCGTCAACGCGGGCGACAATTCTCTGGCCGTGGACGCCAACGGCGACCCTCTGACAATCGACCTGGACAGCCACCCGCGCATCGCGGGGACGCAAGTAGACATCGGCGCCTACGAACTCGGCGGCATTCCCGGCGACTTCACCGGCGATTGGTCGATCACCCTTTCCGACATCGAGCCCTTCAAACTCGCCCTCACCGACACCCCCGCCTGGCAAGCCCAATTCCCCGGCGTACCCCTCTGGGCCATCGACCCCAACGGCGACGGCACCATCACCCTCTCCGACATCAACGCCTTCAAGAACCTCCTCACCGGCAGCGCCGCCAGCGGTCAGGCGCTGAGCCTGACATCGCAGAATCAAGGTTTGAGTATTGACGAGCCGCGCGCGTCAGCAAGCGGTGCATCGATTTCCTCCACTCCCTTACGGTCGTGGCTCGTTGAGGCACAATCCCCGCCCCCATCCGCCGACTCCTCCTGGCGATCCGCCCAGCCAACCAAAAAATCCCTCTTCGCCCACCGCCGCTCGATCTTCGGCGATGTTGACGCATCAATCACACAACCCCCAGCCCCCGTCGAAGCAGGCGTACTGGCCGACCTGCCCGCGGTAGCCGTGGCCTGACGGTAAGTTGGCCCGCACACATCAGCCTTCGGCCTGATGTGTGGCACCCGGCAAAAAGTGGTGTCAACGAGCCGCGCACGTAAGTAAGCGGAGCCAGGTACCAGGCCCCCATAAGGCTAGATAGAGGACGGCGGAGCTTTGTACTCAATCAATTTCGCCTGCCGACCCAAGGCCCGGCGGATCCAGTACCGGCCCTGGCCCACCAGCTGCGCCCACTTGCCAAGCGTGATGAAAACGCCGTAGAGCAGCCCATCGGTCCAGTTGTCGCCGCCGTTATGTCGTCCGCGGGCGATCTTCAGCGCCAAAAGCGGGTACCCGGCCAGCAGCAGCAAACTTAGGCCGCTCGTCCAACACGCCAGAACTCCTGCCAGCCCCACCAAACCCACCGTCCAGAACCAGATGCTTAAGCTCTCGCGCACGCCGGGGCGATCGCCGGTGCGCGCGTGCATGGCCGCGGACTGGGCATACGCGTACCCCCCGCGCACCGCCCGCCGCCACCACTGGCTAAAGCGCGTCATGTCCGCATCGTGCAGCACCATTTCCGCCGCCAGACGCTGGATACGCCAACCCTTGGCGCGCAAGCGCAGGCAAAGCTCAGGCTCTTCGCCGGCAATCAGGTTCGGGTTGAACCCCCCCACTTCCAGCACCGCCGCCACGCGCATCATCGCGTTGCCCCCGCAGGCGTTCACCTCGCCCACCGGGCCGTCCCATTCCATGTCGCACAGCCGATTGTAGATCGACGCGCCCCGGTGCCGTTCCCGCACCCGCCCGCACACCGCCGCCAGCTTAGGATCAGCCTCCAATGCCCGGCAGCCGGACTCCAGCCAGCCGGGAACGAATTCGCAATCGCCGTCAACAAATTGCACGAACGGCTCCTGCCAGCCCAGCTGCGCCATGTGGGCCAGGCCATGGTTGCGCGCCCGCGCCGCGGTGAACGGCACGGACATGTCCAGCTCAACCACCTGCACGCCCAAGCCGCGCGCCATGGCCACGCTGCCATCGGTCGACCCGGAGTCAACGTAGATCACTTTTTGGCCATGCTCAGCCAGCGCTTGCAGGCAGCGCTCCAAGCGCTGGCCTTCATTGCGGCCGATCGCCACCACCGCGACTTGTTGAGTTGTTTGCTCGACCAACCGCCTTCGCCCTTTTTTTTCTGCCCGAAATCACGCCGGTTTCTTATGCCCGCCTCCGACCACCGAGTTCAACCCGCCGCAGGCCAGAATCAGAATCGGATTCATCATCGCGTTCACCAAGTTATCGATCATGAACAGCCCCAGCAGGCAGGCCAGCACCGCCGCGGAAGCGGTCGTCGGGTGACTCCACCAGGCCGCGGGCAAGCGTCGCGCCAGCAGAACCACCGGCAGGAGCATCATCAGCATGAACGAAGTCAAGCCCAGCAAACCCGTGTTGCCCAACGCGATGACCCACATGCCGTCGGTGATGGAAATGTCCTGGCCTTTTTCGTTATACACCCGCGACCGGCCCCACGAGCCCCAGCCGAAGGCCGGGCGCTGCATGGCCTTGTTCACCAGGATGTCTTCGTTGCGCAGCCGAAACTCAAAGGAGGCTGCCCGATCCTTGTCGATCATCTGGGCGATGGAGACCGCCGGCTCGCCGTGCCACCAGCCCGCCGTGCGGGTCGTGACATAAAACACGCTGATGCCCACCACCAGCCAGACCGGCCACAGCCGCCCCGTCCAGCGGACTCCCTGCATGCAGATCAGGCCTATCCCCAGCGCGACAATCCCCCCCAGCCCCCGGCAGGCTAACGCCATGAACATCAAAATCGCCGCCACCCACCCCGCCGGTATGCCCCATAGCCGCTTAAACGCACCCGTACGCCACAGCCAGAACCCCACCAGCGCCGCCAGACACATCCACAGCGCCACCGCCAGGCCGTTCTGCATGAATACGCTCGGACGCCAACCCCCTAAGCGATGCCCGCTCCAGTTATGCTGCGAAAAGCCGTAAACCATGCGATTGAGCATGGGGCTGAAGCGCATCTCGTAAAGACAGAAAGGCGCGTAGATCAAAGCGCTGATCACGATGCCCATGGCCAAGTCGTACAGGCCCCTCAGGTCGTCCATGTAAACCCGCCCGATCAGATACGGCAAACCCCAGTTGACGATCTGCGTCTGCATGGCCGACAGACCATCGTAGATCGCCATGTTGTAGGCCATCTCGGAAATAAACGGACACACGCACCAGACCACCACCGGCAGATCAAACCAGCGCGGGCGCAGGGACGTCAGCCGCGGCATGTCGAAGATCAGCATGCTTAAAAAAACGCCCAGGCTCACCGCGGAGATTTTGGTGTAGTCCGGCAAGCCCGGCAGCGGATAGCCATACCAGGGCAGGAACATCCACCCAGCGATAAAACTGACGATCGCCGCCCGCCGGGCGGGCAGGAAAGCGAACAGGGCGATGACCAGCGGAATCCACCCGAACAGGGCGATGGGGACGGTGATACTCATGTGAACCGCCCCCTCGCCTCCCCCTCATCCGCCCCGCTTGGCCGCCGTTCGATCACCTGCTGATAAAACTCCAGCGTCTGGCGGGCGATCTCTTGCGGCCGGTAGCGCCGCCAGCAGGACTCCGCTCCCGCGCCGCCCAGTTCCGCCGCCCGGGCCGGATGGTCCAGCAAGTGCCTCAACTGGCCGGCCAGCGCCCCCGCGTCGCCGGGCTTAAAGAGCAGGCCCGTCTTCTGGTCTTCCACGATCTCCGCCAGCCCGCCGGTGTGGGACGCCACCACCGGGCAGCCCAGGTTCATCGCCTCCGCCGCCACGTTGCCGAACGTCTCATAGCGCGAACTGACCACCGTGACAAACGCCTGCCGGCGCAATTCCATCACGGCTGCCAGCGGCTGCTGACCGAGCACCTCGATGCGCTGGCGAACCGCCGCCTCGGGCACCTTGGCCTGGAGAAATTCCTTGATCTCCCACTTGCGGCCGTCGTCATCCACCAGTTGCCGCAGCGGGCCGACCATGACCAGCCGCGCCTGGGGGTACCGCCCCGCCAGCTGCGCGAAAGCCTCGATCATCACGTCCGCCCCCTTGTGGCGATCGAACCGCCCGACGAAAAGAATCCGCCCGGGCGCACTATGATCCAGCCGCCAGCGTTTTTCCGCCGGCACAGGCTCCACCGGATTGGGGATGACCTTAGCGCCGGGCAACTCCAGGCTGTAATACTTGCGCGTGCTCTCCAGCACCGAGGCGCTGGGCGCGCTGATGGCGTCGGCGTCGACGATCGCCTGCCCCTCGCGCCCGACGCGCCGGCGGAATTTGCCGTCTTGCCGGGCTCCGTCGATCACGCCGTTTAAGAACCAGGGCCCATGCAGCCGTACCACCACCGGCACGGGGCTGGCCGGCTGAACATAGCGGGACCAACCGAACGAGTCGGGAATCTGCACGATGTCCAGCTCATGATGTTTCGCCAGGGCCGATAACCGCGCCCCGATCGAGGCGCCCATGTTGCGGGCCAACGACCAATCGGGGTTGATCCGGACAGTGATCTTCCGCAGCCACTTGCCCAAGCCCTCCCCATGCTCCAAGTCCAGCGCCTCAATGCCATCCTCCAGCTCGCCGCGCACGCGGGAGGCCAGCAGGCGGACTTGCGCCCCCTCGCCGCCCAGCGCCAATCGCATGGCCGCGGTGTAGGACACAATTCCGTTGGCAAAGGCCGACACCGGCCAGCCTGGCGTCACCATGACGACCGATAACCCCCCACTGCTGCTAGGCCGATCCGTGGACATGCCTATTCCATCGTCAACTTGCCCCCCCTTACTCCGCCTGCAAATTTATCAGAGGCCTCAAGCGCTCCACATAGACCCGGCTGGACTTGCGCGCAAACAAGGCGTCATGCTGAGCCGAGTCCTGCCGATCGGTGCTTGGCCAGACCCTTAAATCCCACCGCCACCGCCGCTGTTCGATCTTAAATCGATGCGCGATATAGCCATGCTCTTCCATCAGGCGGTAGACCTCCGGCCCGGACTGGCCCAGCCGGCGCAGGGCCTGATCGGTGATCTCCACCACCACCATCACCTCCGGCCAATCCAAAACCGGCTTAAGTCCACAGAGGACTTCGTATTCGTATCCCTCCACGTCGATCTTCACCAACGTCGGCCGACTCGAATCCAACCGCCCCGCCACGTCCTGGGCCGAGCGAATCTCCACGGCCGTGTGCTGGCCGGTGTCCGCCGCGGCCGAAAGCGTCAAGGTGCCGGTGCCCGTGTGCCGGCCGTCCAGGGAAAGCACCGCCGTTTGAGCCTGCCGGCCCAGCCCCGCGGGGATGGCCTGGAAATGCGCCAACTCGTTGAGGGTCAGATGATCGTGGAGCCTCTGAAAAGCCTTCGGGTTCGGCTCGTAGGACAAGCCCACGCCCCCGCGACCGATGCGCCCGGCCGCGATCAGGCTGGTCATGCCGATGTTGGCCCCGATGTCCACAAATTGATCGCCCGGTCGCAGCACCCTGCCCAGCAATTCCCCCAGCGGTCGCTGGTAATACCGTCCCGAAAAGTAGGCCCACCGTTCCGCCCAGTCCTGCAGGTCCAGACGCATCAGCATGCCGTGGGCCCGCCCGCGAATCGGCTTTTGCAGCCCCGCCGGCCAGCGCTGGTCAATCGCCGGGTCTTCGGCATACCCCCCTCCGCCCAACCGCATGTACAGCCGTTCCCACCAAACCCACGCCCGCCGCATCCGGATCGGCATCCGCCGCATCAGCCCCGCCAATATCCAAATCCATGTTGAGAGACGTGCTTCTGATTCCATAGCCGTTCTTACCCCGTGGTTTTCCATCCGCAAAGCCAACGCCCAGCACACCCCCACGCCATGGTACAGGCAAAGCGTGGGCAGGACCTGCAGCCATACCCTTTTAAAACGTGCGCAAGAGGTTTAATTCTAGGACAGCCCCAGCCCATACCTCAAGGCGGTTCCCATCAGCACACCGACGATCAGCATCGCCAGCGAGCGACCCTCCAACAGCAGATTGAGAATGCCGTGCCGGTACAAGCCCGTCCAGTAGAGGGGCACGATCAGGACTTCGCTTAAGCCCACCGCCCAGACGACCCCCGCAAAGCCGCCCTGCCACCACCCGATGGGAATCGCCACCGCCATCCAGACCAGACGCAGCACGTGCTGGAAAAAGGCGTAGCGCGGCTGGCCGACGGTCATCAGGCACGACTCGGCCGGCTCAAGCATCACCCGCATCGCGGCCCGCACGCACAAAACCTGGAAAATCCACCCCGCCTGGGCATAACGATCGTCGTACAGCACATAGATGACTTGATCGCCGCAGGTCGCCAGCAAGCCCAGAACAGGCATGAACAAAAAATCCGTCGCCCGCCGCACGCGATAAAAATTTTCCCGCAGCCGCTCGGGTTTTTCCCGATGCACCCGGCTGATGGCTGGGTACACCACGCTGCGGACCAGCTTCATGTTCACGTCCACCGCCAGCCCGCTCATCATCACCGCCAGGCCGTAGATGCCCAGCAAGCCCATGTCCACGTATTTGCCGAGCATCAGCCGGTCCAGCTGCTGGCCCACGAAACAAACGGCGCTGCTGAGAAGAATCCACTTGCCGAAGGTCCGCAGATCCTTGGCCGCCGCCGTTTCCCAGTGAAAACGATTGCGAATCCCCGGCAGCCAAAGGTGCCCGAGGATCATCTTCACCGCGCCGCCGCTCAAGCCGGCCGCCACCAGGGCCCAGACCGACGGCCAGCAGAGCGCCCACCCGACCATCACCGACAACCCCACCACCTGCGACAGCAGATCCAGCGTGGTGATCCGTTCCATCGCCAGGCTGCGCCGGCAGAGAAAAACCTTCGTGCTTTCAAAGCCGGCAATCACCGCCGTGAACGCCGCCACCGGCAGCAGCACCGCCAGTTGCGGCTCGTTATAAAACTTCGCCGCCGGCGCCGCCAGGGCCACGGACAACGCCCAGAGAACCCAGCCGCGGATGACCTGAATGGTCCAGGCGGTGTTGACGTAAACCGGGTCCTCGCCGCGCTGCCCGCGGATCAGGCTCGGACCGATGCCCAGATCCGAAAACATCACCAGCCCCTGCATGAACACGTTGATCAGGGCCATCACGCCGAACGCTTCGGGAAACAAGAGACGGGTGAGAACCAGATTCCCGCCCAGACGCAGCACCGAGCTGGTGGCGTACCCGCCCACCGTCCAGATCGAACCTCGAATCGCCAAGTCCTTGAGCGAATGGGCTCTCTTGGCCGCCGGCGCGGCGGCGGTCCTCAGCCCCTGGACGCCGGGAGCGTCCGCTTGGGCCTGCGTGGTGGTATCGTCTAGGCTCATCAACCTGGTTTCCTGCAAATCCCGTGCCCCGCGTCATCTAGGATGATCGCGGTGGCATCAATCGGTCAATTCCCATCGACTAAAGCAGGCCGACCTCTGCTCCATTTTCATCCATCGGCCTCACTAAACTAGGAATTTTCCCCCGCGCGGGCGAATCCGCCGCCGCGGCAAACCCGGGTTTCCAACATACAGGGCCCCGTCCCAGTGGTCGCCGTTGGGGGCGGCGCCGACCGGGGGGGGCCCTGCGTTAACTGCGATCCTCAGCAACTCCGACCCGCTTGCTCAATCAAAGGTCACCGTGGTCATGCTCTGGCCGCTGCCGCTGCCGGACACCACCGGCCAGTTGCCTTTGATCGCGTCCATCAGGGCCTCGAACTTCGGAGACTGGTTGATGGGCTGGTCCTGGTATTCCAGGTGGCCCCATGAGCCGTACTTGCTCTCCCGCGCCCCGACATAGTTAAAGGCGCAGAACAGGTCGCCGCCCATGTCCTTGAAGGCCTTGATGACCTGCAGATAGAACTTCTTCATGTCCGGATGAATCTGCACGTCGTAGTAAGCCTGGGCGAAAGGCACGTCCTTGCCGTAGGCGCTGATGTGCTCGCCGCCTTCATACACCAGGAACAGGATGTTGCGCCCCAGGCTCTGGCTGTAGGTCGCCGCCAGGTCGGCGTGCTTCTGCAGGTTGGGGATCACCTTGGCGTTGATTTCCGCCTGCGTGTCCTTAAGGATGGTGCTCACCGACGTGCCGGCGGTATAGGTCTTCGTGGCGCTGCTGCTGGGCATGAAATACCCGCCGCAGGAGATGGCGTCGAAGTTGCCGTTCAGCCGTTCGACCAGCTGCTCAGCCATCCACACGTTGTAGTGCTGGGCCGCCGCCACGCGCACCAGGCGCTGTTCCTGACCCTTGAACTCCTCACGCCAGATCTTAAAGGTGTTGCCCGCGCGTTCCGCCAGGTTGTCGTGGTAGTTGCCGCCCATCTGGTCGCGGACATACTCGCTCTGGCCGAAAATCGGGTTCCACACTTCGTTGGAATATTCCAGGTACACCTTCAGGCCCGGGGCCAGATTGTCCCGGAACAGCCGGGCCATCTGCCGGATGTAGTTGTCGTCCGCCAGGTGCGGCACGCACACCCACGGATCCTTGCGCAGCTCGTTGGCCAGCTGAATGATGTACTCGTAAGCCACCGCCTTGTCCGTGCCCTGCGTGGCGTTGGTGACTTTCGCGCGGTCTTCCCACTTGATGAAGTTCGACGCGTCGTTCATGTGCTGCCAGTCCATGAAGCGGATGGCCGAGAACTTGCTCAGCCGCTCCTTGTACGTGGGGTGGAACGGAGACTGCGCGTTTTCAAAGCCGGGCATCCAGAAGCGGACGTTCCGCACCGGGTTATCCAGCTTGCTGCTGACGATCGTGATCTGCACGCCGTTCTTGGTCGGCGTCGGCACCGACACTTCATACCGGTTCTTGCCGGCGATCTTGGTCGCCGACTTGGCGTCAAACTGGAAGGTGATTTCGCCTTCCCCTTCATACGTGCAGACGTACGTGCCCGCCGGATAGCGCCCGCCGATGTTGCGGAACACCAGCACCCCGGCGCCCTGCGTGGGCTTAAGCAGAGGCCAACCCTCAGCCGTGTAGGTCAATTCCTTGATCGTGGGCTCCTGGTTATAGACCGCCGGCTGCAGGTAAAAATTCTTGGCGATCTTCATCGCGTCCACGAACGTCCATTCAAAGCTGTAGTAGGACACCGCCGTCAGGTTCATGCCCATCGGCATACCGTTGGGACCCACCGCCTCGTTGGGCGTGCCCGCCACCCCGGAACTGCCGCCGGAGCCACCGGTATCGCCGCCGGTGCCGCCCGTGTCACCACCAGTCGTGCCGCCAGTGTCACCGCCAGTCGTACCACCAGTATCACCACCAGTCGTACCGCCGGTGTCACCACCGGTCGTGCCGCCGGTGTCACCACCGGTCGTGCCGCCGGTCGAGCCGCCGGTCGAACCGCCAGTCGAGCCGCCGGTCGAGCCGCCGGTCGAGCCGCCGGTCGAACCGCCGGTCGAACCGCCAGTCGAGCCGCCGGTCGAACCGCCAGTCGAGCCGCCGGTCGAACCGCCGGTCGAGCCGCCGGTCGAACCGCCAGTCGAACCGCCGGTCGAACCGCCGGTCGAACCGCCGGTCGTGCCGCCGGTCGTGCCGCCGGTCGTATCAGGTTTGGCCTGCCCGCTGCCGGACAGAGAAAGCTTGTAAGTCGGTTCGTCCGCGTCATTGGAAGCCAACGTCACCGTCATCGTCACCGTCCCCGCCGCGGCCGGCGTATAGCTGACGGTGATATCACGGGAACTGCCCGCCGCGATCTTCCAGTCGTCCGAGCTGAGGGTCGAAGAGTTCGCCGGCGTCGCCGTCAAACCCGTGCCCTGGGTGAGCATGGCACTGACCACCAGCTCCGCCGTGCCCGTATTCTTGACGGTGTACGTCAAGCTCGCCGTTTCGCCCAGGTAGGCGGTGGCGAAGGTGCCGATGTGCGTCGCGGCCGTCTGGCCCTTGAGCACCACGTCGATCTCGGGCTTGGGCATCGGCACGCCGCTGCCGGTCACCGTCACCTCATACGTGCTCTTATCCGGGTCATTGCTGATCAGGTTCAGCTTGCCGCTGTAGTTCTGCTGCAGCGCGGGTTCGAACTTGACGGTAAACGTCTTGCTCTCGCCAGCCTGCAAGGTCCAGTCGTCCGTGCTGACCGACGTGTTGGTCGGACTGCTCGTAAAGCCAGACCCCAGCCCATCCACGCGGCTGACGCGCAGGGCCGCCGTGCCCACGTTACGCACCGTCAGCGACTTGGTCGCCGCCTGCGTGATGTATACCGACCCGAAGGTCAACTGGGTCGCCGGCTGGCCGTTCTCCAGAAGAACCTGCACGTCGGGCACCGGCACCGCCAGCGCCGTGCCGCTCATGGTCATGGTCGTCGTCCCGACCTGCGGATCGTTGCTAAGCAAGGTCAGCGTCGCCGTGCGCGCCCCTAAGGCGCTGGGCTTAAACGCCACGGTGAAGGCCAGGTTGCCGTTGGCGGCGATCTGCCGTTCGCCCGTGGGCGTCACGACAAACGCGCTGTCGTTGCTGGTCAACTGAACCTTCAGCACCGCGTTGCCGGTGTTCTGCACCGTCAGGGTCTGCGTCTTGGTTTCGCCTAAGTACAGATTGGCAAACGACAGCTGGGTGGCCGGCTGGCCATTGTCCGCCAAAACCTGCATGTCGGGCACCGGCACCGCCAGCGCCGCACCGGTCATGTTCAGACTCACCGAATCGGCATTGGGATTATTCGTCAGCAGCGTCAGCTTCGCCGCGTGCGTCCCTAAGGCGCTGGGCTTAAACGCCACGGTGAAGACCTGGCTGCCGTTAGCCGCCACTTGGCGCTCGCCGGCAGGCGTCACGCTGAACACGCTCTGGTCACTGACCGCCTGAACCTTCAGCACCGCGTTGCCGGTGTTGCGCACCGTCAGGGTCTGCGTCTTGGTTTCGCCTAAGTACAAGTCGGCAAACTGCAGCTGCGTGGCCACCGAGCCGTCCGCCAAGGTCAGCAGCATCTTCGGAGCCGGAATCGCCTCGCCCTGCCCCCCGAGCTTCACCTTGCGGGAAGAGGACGTCGGATCGTTGCTGGTAATCGTCAGCGTCGCCTGTTCCAGGTTCAACGTCGTCGGTTCATAGCTGACCGTCAGGAACAACGTTTCCTGCGGGGCCAGCGTCTTGGCGCCCGTGGGCGCCACCGCGAAGCCGGCACCCTCCACCACCACGTTCAGCTCCAGCGCCGCGTCGCCGGTGTTGCGAATCGTCATGGTCTTGCTGGCCGCCTGTTCCAGATAGACCTTGCCGAAGCTCAGGCTGTCGTCGCCGGATCCGGGCGGCAGGTTCAACAGCATCTTGGGCGCCGGCAGAGCGATGCCCTGACCGGTCACGCCCAGGCTGGAAGTCGCCTTCTTCGGATCGTTGCTGAGCACCGTCAGCTGGCCCTGGGACACGCCGAGCTTGACGGGCGCGAATTCCACCGTGAACGTCGTGCTGGCGCCCGGCGCCACCGTCACGTTCTGCGCCGGCGTGACACTAAAACCACTGCCCGTCACGGTAGCGCGAACCGTCAGATCCGCGTCACCCTCGTTCTTGACCACCAGGTCCTGGACCGACGCCTGCGTCAGCTTCACCTGCGCGAACTGCAGCTTTTGCCCGCTTGCGCCCGCCGGCAAGCTCAGCGCCAGCACAGGCTGCGGCACCACCACGGGGTCTTCGTTGCCGCCGCCGGTCGTGTCCGTGTTGCCGGTATTGTCCGTGTTGTCCGTGTTGCCTGTATTGTCCGTGGTGCCGCCGCCGGTGTCCGTACCACCGCCCGAGCCGCCACCACTGCTGCCCCCACCCCCGCCGCCACCGCCCGAGCCGCCGCCGATGCTCGTGCCCCCGCCGCTGCCGCCACCGCCGCCGCCGCTGGGCGTAGTATCCACCCCGCCGCCGGCAGGCGAACGAAGATCCTTTAGCAACATGGAATTTCGATTGCCCGCGGAATTATGCGAACCACTGCTGGTATTGTTCGTGTTCCCGCCCGCATCCGCCGACGCCATCGCCCCTTCCGAATCCGTCCCCGCGCCTTGCGCCGAAGCGGACTCATCGGAACCCGCCGTATGGCCTTCAAAAGGAGACGGCGGATTGGCCTGGGACTGCTCGGTCGGCGCCGGGCTGGAAACCTGCTCATCGCCGCCCTGGGCAAGATCATTGCTCACCGCTTGCATCTGGACGCCCGTCTGATCCGCCTGGTCAACTTCCACCGCCTGCTCCGGCATGGAGGCCTCTTCCGCAGCCTCGACCAGCTCTCCACTGACTTCCAGAACGTCCTGGGCCACTTCAGGATCAGCCATCGCTTCCTGAACCGCCTGCCAGAAATGATCTAAGTCCGAAGCATCAAGCTGACCGTCCGCATTGAGGTCAGCTATCGTCATCATTTCTTCATCGCTCAATTCTCGGCCGATCAGCTCAAAGTAATGCTCGCGATTGGCCATCGCGTCCACCACCAGCTTCAGGTCCTGGGGGTCCACGCGACCGTCAAGGTTAAAGTCCCCAGGCACCAACCCGTTCTGGGGCTCTTGATCCAATTCCGCAGCCGGCTCTTGCTCAGCCGCTGCAACCTGCTCCTCCACGGAAGCCTCGGCAGCTTCCTCAGCGGCCGCCGCCTCGGTGCCCGCCTGGGTGTTATCGTTGTTGGCCGCTTGTTCGTCAGCCCCGCTGTCCGCAGCGTCAGCCGCGAAGACCTCTACCGACCCCAGCCCAAGGCTAAGGATCAAGGCCATCAGCAAAGGCTTCCATTGCAAGGACTTAAACATATATCACCTCTGGTAAAGCCGACAAAACATCTTCCGCTACTCCCCCCACCGCGCCCGGCGATTCCGTGGAATCTCCTGGCTTCCTGGGGCATTCCGCAATACCAACGCAAACAATAAGATTCATCACTCCCAGGGGCCATGCGGGGGGGTAAGCTAGGAGGCTAAGTTAAAATAGGCAGCCCTCACAGGCGGCATAGCAGGTACAAAGGATTGTCCATCCGCCCCCTGGACCCCTGTTCATCTCCCTCACTGATGATGACGCCATGATCGTCTTGCTTATTAATACTTCTAGAAAATAGCGTTATCGGACGCGATAGGCAATACCTTATTTCATCCATTTATTATGTTTTAGAAGGCTGGACGCAATATCTCCATTGCTTTTGTGGTTTTTTTCTATTCTTTATGCGAACCATAAACTGACCGGCGCGTATGCTCTGGGCGGAGAGACATCTTGGAATCCGTCTAGATCTTCTGCAACCAGCATCCGGCAGGGGGTGTTTTTGATCTTAAATTGCCGCAATACAGACCTTTTCATCATCGCCATGATAAGCCACGCCATGTTATCGGAGCATTGTGAATTTTTGCCTGGCACCGCCGCGATCGAAGCAATAAAAAAGTGAATGGCGTATTACCTATCATTTCACGGACTGAATTCTAAATCTAGATTGTCTTATGTCATGAACAATTCTTACCCTATTGACCTAACTCGCCTGTTTTACCTATCTCCCGCAAACGAAGCCGCCGTCATCGCCCGATATGATTTCTGGTCGTGAACGACGAAATCAACACCCCAACCTGCCGCGGAGATTGAGTCAACCAATTGGAATCAGGGAAGTTGCATTGAGCACCACACGTCGACAAACCCCATCTCCCGCCACCGCGAGGGAGTATCCCTCCGTACCCTTATCCTCACAGGTGCGGCAAGTCATCCTCCTGGCCGGCGCCATTCGACCGACTCCGCTGACCGCCGACATCGGGCGATCCATGCTCGACATGCCCATCACCTCCACCAGCCGCCTGATCTCCATCTGGCAAAAGCAGTTGGACAGCCTGGCGGATTTCCTCCAGCAGCCCGACTTGTCCTGTCGCATCCTCGTCGATCAGAACACCCCCCTGCCCAATCCGCCCGCCCCGGGCCGGGCACGCCTCACCGTCGCTCAGGATCCGCAACCCTTTCGCGGCACCGCCGGCGTGCTCCGCGACGTTGTCGACGGATCCGATCCCTCCGCCTACGTCCTCGTGGTCGAGGCCACCCAGCTGCCCATCGAGCCCCTGCCCGATTCGTGCGCCAACATGCTCAAGATTCCCGCCGACGTGGTGCTGCTCTCCCATCGCCAGGGCATCCCCGCGGGCCTGATGCTCATCCGCTGCGGCACCCTGCAGATGGTCCCCACCGTGGGATTCCTGGACCTTAAAGAACAGATTCTGCCCCGCCTGGCCAGCGAATTCGTCGTACGGGCCATCCACCTCGATCAGCCCGTGGCCCTGCCCCTGCGCACCTTGCCGGACTACATCCACGCCCTGCGTCTGATGGCCGGGTCCACCCCCACCGGCAATCTTGACGACAACCCGTTCGAGGAATCCTGGCGCACCGCTTTTTCCATCGTCGAGCCGGACGCCATGGTCGCCAGCTCCGCCCGCATCCATGACTCGGTGGTCCTCGCCGGCGGCACCGTCAATCCGCACGCGGTGCTGGTCAATTCCGTGGTCGGACCCGGCGGCGTCGTCCCGGCCGGCCAGACTATCATCAACGAGGTCGTCGGCGCCACCCGACGCAAAAGCGCCTGAGCATGAAAAGATTCTTCCAGGTCAACATCCGCAATCGCTGGACCACCCGCCACATCGTCGGCGCTCTGGGCATGGCGATCCTAGGCGCGCTGATCACCCGTCAGGCCTGGCGCGACATCGCCCACATCGCCATCAGCGACGAGGAATCCAGCCACATCCTCCTGGTCCCCATCGTGGCCGTCTGGCTGATCTGGGTCCGCCGCGGCCGGCTGCGCACCGCCGTTCCCCGGGGCCAATGGATCGGCCCGCTCCTGGTGCTGTTGGGCTGGTTCAGCTCCTGGTACGGCTTCTACCACGCCGTGCAGGCCGCCTGGCACCTAGGCGCCATCCTCGTGGTCGTCGGCAGCGCCTTGACGGTGCTCGGGGCCGACGTCCTGCTGCGGTTTCTCCCCGTCTTCGGCGTGCTCGTCTTCCTCGTGCCCGTCCCCGGCATCATCCGCCAGCAGATCGCCGGCCCCCTGCAGACCATCACCGCCCAGGTCACCCACGCCGTCCTGACCACCATGGGCATTCCCGTCGAACGCTTCGGCAACGCCCTGATCATCAACGGCGTGCAGGTGGCCATCGCCGAGGCCTGCAACGGCATGCGCATGGTCTTTGCCCTCGTCCTGGTCTCCTACGGCTTCGCCTTCGGCACGCCCCTGCGCCAATACGTGCGCCTGATCATCCTCGCCGCCAGCCCCGTGTCCGCCATCCTCTGCAACGTCATCCGCCTGATCCCCACCGTCTGGATCTACGGCCACTTTCAGGATGAGGCCGCCCAGCGCTTTCACGACATCAGCGGCTGGCTGATGGTGCCGATCGCTTTTTTCATCCTGCTGGGAGTCATTCGCCTGTTGCGTTGGGCCCTTTTGCCCGTGGCCCCTTTCACGCTGGCCTACGAGTAGAGGCAGGACAACTCTCATGACACGCTATAAACCCACACGCATGCTCTGGCCCATCCTCACCCTCGCGGTGCTGGTGGGCCTGGCCACCGAAGTCCGCTCCCGGCCCAAGCCCCAGGACGCCGCCCCTTATCACACCTTCGTCAAATCCGTCGTCGAGGCCATTCCCGTCCGCATCGGCGACTGGCTGGGCAGCGAACGCCCCGTGCCCCGCCAAGCCCAGCAGCTGCTTTCCCCCAACGCCCTGCTCAGCCGCTCCTACCGCAATCTGCGCACCGGCGAACAGGTCGGCGTGCTCCTGGTCCAATGCCGCGACGCCCGCGACATGGTCGGCCACTACCCCCGCTACTGCTATCCCAACTCCGGCTGGAACCTGCTCTCGGCCGAACGCCAGGACCTGTCCGCCGGCGACCTGCTCATCCCCGCCACACGCTACGAGTTCGCCATGGAGCGGACCGGCGACACCTTCCACTTGTCGATCTACAACTTCATGATTCTGCCCAACGGCGCCATCGTGCCCGACATCCAGGGCGTCAATGCCGCCGAGGCTGATTACACCCAGCGCTTCTTCGGAGCCGCCCAGGTCCAGTTCGTCTTCCAGGACCCGACCATGGAAGAACAAACCCTGCGGAATATCTCCGTGGAATTCCTGAAAATCCTCCGCGATGCCGTCATCGCCATTCAATCGGGGGTCAAGCCATGAGCCAAACCAACCCACTCCAAAGCATCGTGACCTCCTCCCTGCCCCCCAGCGCCCAACCCCTGCCGACGCTGCCGGATTACTCCGCCCAGCCCCACCAGGGCGTCCACCCCCTGCGCAAACTGCACCTGCTCCTGCGCGGGCGCTACCTTTGGGCCGTCTCCCTGGGGTTCCTGGGCCTCGTCGGCGGCGGCCTGGGCGGCTATTTGGTCCTGTCCCCGCAATACACCAGCTCCGGCGTCCTGGGCATCACCCCCACCGTGCCCGTGGTCCTCGGCCAGACGGACAACCAGGTCGGCTTAGGCTCCATGTTCGAGTCCTTCGTCCGTTCGCAGGCCGCCATGATCGAATCCCGCCGGGTGATCAACGACGCCATGTCCTCGGACCTCTGGCGCAGCGTCAAACGCGGCAACACCGACGAAGACGTGCGCCTTTTCATCAGCCAGGTCTACGTCAAACCCGACCCCCGCAGTCAGGTCATTTACGTCAACTTCACCGACGGCGATCCGGACGTGGCCACCAAGGGCGCCCGCGCTATCGTGCAGTCTTATCTGGACATCTACAAGGATCAGGACGTCCAAAGCGAAAACAACCGCCTGTCGATCCTCCAGGACGTCCTGAACTCCAAAACCAGCCAGGCCGAGGACCTCAGCCGCCAGATCCGCGACCTCGCCCAGCCCTTCGGCACCGACGACCTCCAGCCTCTCCTGACCAATACGCTCCAGGAAATCCAGCGCCTGCGCTCGGAGCTGCGCGGACTGGAACTGGCCACCGCCACCTCCCGCCGCGCCGCCGGCGATCCCGAATCTCCGACCCCGACCATCGACCCCCTGGCCATCGCCGCCCTCGACCCCCAGATGCGCGGCTACCTCGATCAAAAACGCACCCTGGAAGCCACCATCGCCGCCGGCGCCGCCCGCTACGGACCGAATCATCGCATGGTCCGCGAGCAGCAGCGCTCCCTCGAAGCCCTCAACGGCATCATCGAACGCTACGCCCAGGACTTCGCCCGCATCAACGGCGGCGGCGCCCCCGGCGTGTCCCCCGGCCTGGCTGCCGGTGGCCCGGAAAACCTCCTCGCCCGCCAATCCACCCTCCAAGTGCAGATTCAGCAGCTCGAAGAGGAAAAACTCAACCTCAGCGAAAAGAACTCCAAACTCACGGACCTCAAACGTCAGCTCGAACGCGTCACCGAAGAACGCGACAGCACCCGCAAACGCTACGACCTGATCAACACCGAGTCCCGGATCTCCGGCCGAATCTCCCCCATCAGCTCAGGCGAACGGCCCTTAGAGCCCTCCAACAGCAGCAAGCGCAAACAGCTTGGCCTTTTGGGCGGCATCGGCGGCGGATCGCTGGGCGTGGGCATCATCCTGATCCTGGGCCTGATGGACCGCCGCTTAAAGACTTCCGAGGACGTCACCCGCAGCGTGCGCAAGATCCGCATGCTCGGCATCCTGCCCCTCTTGCCCGACGATCTGACCGACCCCGAACAGGCCGCCGTCGCCGCTTATGCCGTCCACCACGTCCGCACCATGCTCCAGCTCGGGCACGGCGGCGTCCATAAACGCATCTTCGCCGTCACCAGTCCCACCCCCGGCACCGGCAAGACCAGCCTGTCCTTCGCCTTAGGCTTGTCCTTCGCCCACTGCGGCGCCCGCACCCTGCTGATCGACGCCGACATCGTCGGCGCCGGCCTGACCGCCCGCTCCGAAGCCACCATTCATCCGCGCTTGGGCCAGATCCTCCTTGAAAAGAAGCTGATCACCGCCCCCCAACTGGAAGTCGCCCTCGAACGCTCCCGCCAGACCGGCCACAAGATCGGCGAAACCCTGGTCATGCAGGGCGTGGTCAACGTCGGCCAGATCGAAAGCGCCTTACGCGCCCAGACGCAGACCCTCATCGGACTCCTGGACGTGCTCAAGGGCAAATGCGAGCTCCAGACCTGCGTCAAGGAATTGGCCCTGCCCGACCTGCACGTCCTGCCGGTCGGCTCCGCCCAGATTCACCAGGCCTCCACCCTCTCCCCACGCTCCGTGCAGAAGCTCATCGACCTGGCCAAGGAACTCTACGACATCGTGATCTTCGACACCGGGCCCATCCTCGGCTCCCTGGAAGCCTCCGTCGTGGCCGCCCACGTCGACGGCGTGGTCCTCACCGTCTCCCGCGGCGAACAACGCCCCATGGCCGAACGCGCCGCCGACCACCTGGACTCCGTCGGCGCCACCCTCGCCGGCCTGGTCTTCAACCGCGCCGAGGAACAGGACGTGATCCGCTCCAGCTACGCCTCGATGCAAAGCGCCCGCGCCGGCGGCTCCTTAAGCATCCTCCTGGACCCCGCCGCCGCCCGCCGCCCGCATCCCAACGCCCGCCTGTTCGGGCCCATCGCCTCCGCCGTGGCTTCGCAGTCCGGCCAACAGGACAACGGGGAGAACGGCAAGCATGCCTAGTTCGTCCGCCAAACTCGCGCCCCCCGCCCGCGCCATGCCCACCATCTGGGGCCTTTCGCCGCTGCAGGTCTACGATCACTTCTGGGCCTCCCGCGGCGTCCAGGTCGTCCGCCAGGGCGAAAACTCGGAAATCGTCGACGACGCCGAGCTTTTCCTGCTGCTGGACCCCCGCTCGCTGGTGCTCCTGAAGCTCACCCTGCCCGTCGAGCAGCTGCACTGGATCAAGCCGCAGATTCTCTACCTCCGTCTGCACGACAATCGCCAGACCGGCTACCAGGAAACCATCCTCACCGACGACGACGATCATTTCCTGCGCTATCAGCGCGTCTATTCCTCCACCGACTCCCAGCTGACCCGCGTCGCCCTGACCACCGATCAGCAGATCGCCCGCCGCTGGCAGAACGCCCCGTCCCCGCGGGCCGGCTGGCGACAGCTGCGCCAGACCATTCCCGCCCACCTGCGCGCCACCCAGTCGCTGCCCGGACGCGTGTTCGACGCCTCCCGCGAACCCGAATTGATGGACTGCCTGCGCCACATCATCCAGGTGTGGAAACGCCCGGATTCCACCATCCAGCGCGCCCGCCGCAACGGCCCGTCCGTCTGGCGCGACAGCGAATCCCCCCCCCAGAATTCCGTGACCTTTGTCGGGCAGATCTGGATCGGCGCCGGCCGCCAGATCGATCCGGGCGCCAGCGTCGTCGGCCCCGCCGTCCTCTGGGACGACCCCTCCAGCCGTCCCGAAAACCAGTCCGTGCAATGGCGCGAAATCGAACCCATCCAGGTCCTCGACCGCCCCATCGCCCCCCGCAAACTCACCTCCGCCGCCCGCGTGGCCAAGCGCGCCTTCGATATCGCCTTCGCCCTGCTGGGGCTGGCGCTGACGCTGCCCCTGTATCCCTTGATCGCCCTGGCCGTCATGCTCCAGGACGGCTGGCCGATCTTCTTCATGCACCGCCGTGAAACTCTGGCCGGACGGGAATTCCCCTGCATCAAGTTCCGCTCCATGTGGAAAAACGCCGACCGCGTCAAACAGCAGCTGGCCCGCGCCAATCAGGCCGACGGCCCGCAATTCTTCATCGAAAACGATCCGCGCTTAACCCGCGTGGGCATCTTCTTGCGCCGTTTCCAGCTTGACGAAATCCCCCAATTCTGGAACATCCTCCTGGGCCACATGTCCGTCGTCGGACCGCGCCCCAGCCCGCGCTCGGAAAATCAGTTCTGCCCGGCCTGGCGGGAAGCACGCTTAAGCGTACGCCCCGGTCTGACGGGCCTCTGGCAGGTCAACCGCACCCGCCAGGCCGGACTGGACTTTCAGGAATGGATCCGCTACGACATTGAATACGTAGAGAACATATCCTGGAAGCTGGACCTGTGGATCATCTGGCAAACGATTCTTATTGTTCTAAAAGGGTTTAAAAACCGATGAGCATCCGTGCCAAAACCCGCCGACGCCTGTTGCTTCTTCTTCTGATGGTGGTGGTGATCGTGACCGCCGCCGTCGCTGTTTATGTCGTCCGCCAACGGCAAATCGCCGCCGAGATCGCCGCCATGCGCCCCGCCGGCATCGCCGCCGCCCAGGCCGGCGATTACCGCAAAGCCCTGGACCTGCTGGGCGGCTACCTCAAGAAAACCCCGCAGAAGGAACAGGATTCCGACTCCGTCTACTGGTACACCGTCGCCCGCCGCCACATCCCCCTCGAGCAGGGCAAGCACCTGTATAACGCCTCGACCATGCTCCGCCGCCTCATGGACGCGGACCCGAACTACACCGCCGCCTGGGACGACCTCTTAAAACTGCTCACCGACCTGAATCAGAACACCGAAGCCCTCAAATACTCCGAGCGCCGCCTCCAGCAGGACCCCAACAACGCCTGGGCCCTCTACGCCAAGGCCATGGCCCTGGCGCGCCTCAAGCGCTTCGATGAAGCCATGACCGTTTCCGATCAGCTCCTGGCCGCCCAGCCGACGTTCTTCGCCGGCCTGTTGCTCAATCTCTCCCTCCTCGAGGAGCTCAAGCGGCCGCAAGCCGACATCCTCGACCGCTTCCGGAAATTAAAGGACGCTCACCCCCAGGAGCCCGCCTTCGACCTGCTGCTGAGCATGATCCACTTTGAAGCCCAGGATCTCCAGGGCGCCGTGCAGGCCATTCAACCCGCCCTGACTTGGACGCCGACGACGCTGGACGAAACCCGCAATCTGATGCAGCAGCTCATTCGCCTGGGCCTGCTCGATGAGTCCACCCAGGCCCTCATCCGCGCCGCCGATGCCACCAAGGATCCCCAGCTGCATCAGGAACTGGTCCGCCGCCTCTGGGAAATGGACAACACCCAGGAAACGCTGGATCGCACCGCCGCGCTGGACCCGGCCGATCTCCAGGTCAACCCCGCGGAATTGGCCTATCGCGCCCTGACCCTCCATCGCCTCGAACGCCGCGACGAAGCTCAGAAAATCGTCGCCGCCCTGGCCACCCGTACCGACGCGGTCTCCAAAGCCTGGACCTTGCTGCTGAACGTGACCATGACCACGCAGCCCGTCTCCCTGGCCCAGGCCGTCGAGGAATGCCGCAAAGCCACCGAGCTCGATCCGTCCAATCCCTACGCCTGGCTGGTCCTCGGGCAGGCCTATCACGACATGGGCGAAAAGGATCTGGCCATCGACAACCTGACTCTTGCCGCCCGCCGCAGCCCGCTCTGGCCTCTGCCCTACGTGCGCCTCGCCCGCCTGCTGGCGGAATCCGCCCGCGCCGAGGAAGCCGTCTCCGCCTCCCAGACCGCCCTGCGCCTGGCCCCTAATTCCTGGCAAGTCATCGTCACCCACGCCCTGGCCTGGGCCGCCGCCGTCGAAACCAGCGTGCTCGCCAACGAAGCAAGCCTGCTCAACTACGTCAACCAGATCCAGAAGGACCTTCCCGGCGAACCGGAAACCTTGCCGATCCAGGCCTGGCTCTATGCCCGCCAAGGACAATCCGACCAGGCCCGCACCATCGTCCGCGACGCCTTGGCCGCCGAAAAGCCCCTGCCCCGGCCCGCGCTCATGCGCCTGGCCACCATCAGCCGACAATTTAAGCTGGGCCTGGAAGACCAGTGCCAGGCGATGATCGAAAAACACTACGGCCTGTCTCCGGAGGCCGTTTTCCAGGACGCCCTGACCCTCCACCGCGAGGGCAAGACCGAGCAGGGCTTGAGCCTGATCGAGCGTCAGGTCCAGCAAGCCGGCCAGGACCAGAATCTCGCCCGCCCCTGGCGGATCAACCGCGCCCGTTACCTGGAAGCCACCGCCTCTCCGCAAGCTCTCCAGGCCTGGAAAGAGTTGGCCGAAACCTACGCCAACCAGCCGCAGGTCCTCCAGTTGGTGCTTGAGGCTGGCTCGGTCTGGACGGATCGCGCTTTTGTCCAGCAGACCATCGATCAGTTGCATAAATTAACCAGTGATCAGGCCCTGGGCTGGCGCACCGCCCAGGCCCGCTTGCTGCTTTCGGGCACTCCGACCGATCAGGATCTGGCCCAGGCCTCGGACATGCTCCAGCAGATCATCACCACCGCCCCGGATCAGGCCGAGCCCCGTCTGCTGTTGGCCGCCTGCTTTGAACGCCTGGGCAACCCGGACCGCGCCATCGAACAGTTCTCCGCCGCCCTCGCTCAGCAGCCGAGCCTGATCGAGCCTCGTCTGGAATTGGCCCGCCTGCTCTTGAACCAGGGTTTGCCCGATCGCGCCCGCATTCAGCTCCAGGAAATCCGCGAACCGGAAAAACTTCCCGCCGACATTCAGCGCCGCATGGCCAGTCTGCTCGGCCAGTTGGGCGACGCCAGCAAGGCTGCTTCGATGCTCCAGGACCTGCTGGACAAAAACCAGCTGGATGAGTCCGGCCAGCTCCAACTGGTGGCGATTTACCGCCGCCTGGACCAGAACGACAAGGCCCAGACCATCCTCGACAACCTGCTCGGTCACCCCTCGCCCGCCGCCGTGGAATACGCCGCCGATTATTTCGCCTCCCAGGGCCAGATGGATCGTGCCCGCCAGATCCTCGCCCTGCTGGACACCATGGACATCCCCCCGGACAAAAAGCAGTCGCTGCTTTCCGGGTTCGCCGTGCGCCATCAGACCGTCGAAGAAGCGCTAACCGCCCTCCATCAGGCCGCCGCCGCCAACCCCGAGCAACCCCTGGCCTGGCTGCGTCTGATCAGCTACGGCATCCGCACCGGGAAGGTCGACGACGCCGTGCAATCCCTGGACGCCGCCTCCGCCGCCCTGCCGAAGGATCCTCAGATCCAGGCCCTGGTCAGCCTGTCCCCGATCCTCCAGCAATACAGCCAGGACACCACGGTCTGGCCGCTCTTAAGCGTCATGGTCGAAGACCCGCCCTCCCGCCCGCAGGCCCAGGAAGTCCTGGACCTGCTCGCCCGCGCCCAACAGCAAAACGCCCCCGCCGCGGAAACGCTGGCCTCCCTGCGCCGCCTGGCCGATCGCTATCCGGGCTTCGCCGCCCTGCAGAATCTCACCGCCCGCCGCTTCCTGGCCGCCGGCAAGCCCACCGATGCCGCCGAAGTCGCCCGCCGCGCCATGCAGCGATTCCCCGACGCCGTCGAGCCCGCCTGGCTGGCCGCCGAAGCCCTGGCCTCCGCCGGGCAATGGACCGAAGCCCTCGCCGTGGCCGAGGAGTGGCGCCGCCGCTCCGTCACCCGCCCCATGGCCGCCGACCTGATGATCGCCGAGGCCCGCCTGCAGCTGGATCAACCCCAGGAAGCCCAAAACCGCATGCAGCGCTACCTGGAGTGGGCCCTGACCAATCCCGACGCCTACGCGCCGGTCATCATCCGCCAGACGCGCGCCCTGCTTGCCCAAGGCAATAACCAGCAGGCCGCGGAACTGCTCACCCCGCTCCTCGACCGCGGACCGTCCTGGCGCTCCGCCTGGATTTCGCTGGCCTCGGAAAACATTACCGACAGCAACGTCGCCGCGGAATGGCTGGCCAAGGTGCAGCCCGCCGCCGACACGGAAACCGAAAAACTTCTTCTGGCCAAAGCCTGGTTCGCCTTGGCCACGCGGGCCAGCAAAGACGAATACCGCCAGACCGCCGACCAGATCCTCCAGGCCCTGGCCTCCGCCTCACCCTCGCCAGCCACGCTTTTTGAAATCGCCGTCCTCTACGAAAACGTCCACGACTACGCCCAGGCCGAAAAAGGCTACCGCCGCGTGCTCAAAGCCTCCGCCGATTTCGACGCCGCCAAGAACAACCTGGCCATGGTGCTCGTCCGGGCCAACGGCGATCTCTCCGAAGCACGCAAGCTGGCCGAACAGGCCGTCCAATCCCAGCCCAAGCTGGCACCCTTCGTCGACACCCTGGGCGTCGTGCAATGGAAACAGCGCCAACTGGACGCCGCCATCCAAAGCTTCCGCCACGCCCTGGAACTCGAACCCCAGGTCCTGGAATGGCAGTCCCACCTCGCTTGTGCCTTACAAGACGCCGGCCACAAGGACGAAGCTGTGGAATGGGCCCGCAAGATCATCACCGCGGACCCCAAACTGGAAACCATCCCCCCGGACATGGTCCAGCCCATCCGCGATCTGGCCAGCCCCGCGCCCAAATGATCTGCCTGACCGTCTCTGCGCAAAGCCAAGAACCACCGCATCCCCCCGGCCCCCGGACACAAACGTGCCTGGTTTCTGCCCCCCGTCGTTTCCCCAGCCCCTATCCTGCCAGCATTCGTTCCACAGTGGAATTACCCCTGTCGCGACAATAAAAGCCCGGCCGCTCCGCCGGCCGGGTGAACAAGCGCTTCTTCGCCTGCAAAATCACCGCAATCCGTCTTACCTCCAACAGCGGAGCCGCCTCCAGCCATGCAGATGTCCTACGCCGAATGTCCAATGCCTCCCCACCCCAGCCCCCAGACCCCACACCCCCTCGCATCCGCCTGAT
This sequence comes from Phycisphaeraceae bacterium, assembly GCA_020851735.1. Lineage (GTDB taxonomy): Bacteria > Planctomycetota > Phycisphaerae > Phycisphaerales > Phycisphaeraceae > JADZCD01. The sequence goes on along the minus strand of JADZCD010000066.1, from coordinate 90,250 downwards.
GATCCACAATTCGCCGGCCTAATCACTTCCGGCGACTTCCGCTAGCTTCCGGGGGTCCGGGGCTTCCGGGGGTCCGGGCTTCCGGGGGTCCGGGCTTCCGGGGGTTCTTGTTGTAGACTACATTACTCTCATGCCTGCCCCGCAACGCCTGACCAGTCTGGACAACCCGCGCGTCAAAGCGATGATCGCTTTGCTTCGTCATCGCCAGCGGAGTCGCACCGGCTCGTTCGTCGCCGAGGGTTGGCGGCAGGTCGCCCGGGCCCTGCAGGCGAAGCTGACCTTGCGCGAGATATATCTGTGTCCGGATCTCCTGGACCCAGCCCTATCGGAAGAAATTCAAAAAACACTTCTCGATCCTGGCCCAGCGCCCGCCGCCGCCCAGTTCTACGTCACGCCCGCTCTCCTGCACCGCATGGCCTATCGCGGCGAGCACGCCCAGGGGGTGTTGGCCGTCTTCACTCAGCCGACCTGGTCCTTGGCCGACCTGTCCCTGCCCCCCGATCCCCTGATCTTAGTGGCCGTGGGCACCACCAAGCCGGGCAATCTCGGCGCCCTGGCGCGCTCCGCCGAAGCCGCCGGCGCCGCCGCCATGTTCGTGGCCGACACCGTGGTCGATCCCTTTAATCCCAACGCCATCCACGCTTCCACCGGCGCCGTGTTTTCCCTGCCGATCGTGGCTGATTCCTCGCCAAATCTGCTGACTTTCCTCGCCCAACACGGCATCCGCCTCTTCCCCGCCGCGCCCCACGCCGCCCTGGCCCACGATCAGGCCGACCTGACCGGCCCCACCGCCCTGGTCATCGGCACCGAACACGCGGGTTTGTCCTACCCCTGGCTGAATTCTGATGGCAACCCACCCCTGAATGTCGATCAGATCATGACCCCGATCGGCATTCCCATGGCCGGCCGACTCGTCGACTCCCTCAATGCTGCCGTGGCCGGCGGGATCCTGCTCTTTGAAGCGCACCGGCAGCGACGCGGTAAGAATTGTGTTGAGAATCAAATAGCGTCTTGACCATTGCCTCCGCGCCGGATAGCCTGCCATGGGAAGAATTCACGGATGAAGAACTTCAACCGCAAAATCCTTGGTGTGTTTGGCCGGCTCAGGGCGTAAATCAGATCGACCGGGGCGTTTGTCATTTGTGGTGATTAAAATTCAGTCCGTCGTTGCTGGGTACCTGTTGATGTGCTTCCACCGACCTTTGCCCGGTGCAGACGATTCGGAGAATCTCTGATGCGGGTGTTCATGCTCGGCTGGGAATTTCCTCCCTTTATCAGCGGCGGCCTCGGCACCGCGTGCTATGGCTTAACCAAGGCCCTCTCCGCCCAGAACGTGGATATCACCTTCGTTCTGCCCAAGCCCATCGGGCAACACGCCACCTCCTCGCATGTGCGCGTCCTGGCTCCCTACGCCACCGCCGCCGACGGCGCCGTCCTCGCCGGGCCCTCCCGCAACGGCCACGCCCCCTCCGGCGCTCCCTCGCTGACACAACGGTCCGGGTCCAAGACGCATGCCGGCGGCAATGGCGCCGCCCGCCCCCAGGCCGCCGACGCTTCCCATCCGCAGGCCTTCGCTCACGTGACTTTCAAAGCCGTGCCCGCCTGCTTCCAGAGCCCCTATGGCTCCGGCCAGGCCGTCGCGCCCGCCCAGAATTCGGATTTAGCCCCCGAAGATCAGCCCATCAGCTTCCTTTCCCCCGCCGCTCGCGGCAAGCTCAAGGGCCTGCCCTTAAACCTACTGCCCGATGAGCTGGGCGGCAAGGGCGCCTCCCGGTTCGGGCCGATGCCCCCAGGCTATACCCCCGTCGATAACGCCCCCTTCACTCAATACACCGGCGACCTCTTCCAGGGCGCCCGCCGCTATGCCCGCCTCTGCGTCGATCTGGCCAGCGACGAAGACTTCGACGTCATCCACGCCCACGATTGGCTGACCTTCCCCGCCGGCATGGCCGTCGCCGCCGCCACCGGCAAGCCCCTGATCGTCCACGTCCACTCCACCGAATTCGATCGCTCCGGCGAGAACGTCAATCAACGCATCTACGACATCGAGCGTGCCGGCGTGCACGCCGCCGACCGCGTCGTCGCCGTCTCCCACTTCACCCAGTCCATCCTCCACCACCGCTACGGCGTGCCCTTGGAAAAGCTCGAAGTGGTCTACAACGGTCTGGAAGAAGGCCGCCCCATGCCCGACTTCATGCAGCGGGCCACCATCCGCCAGGGCGACAAGATCGTGCTCTTCCTCGGCCGCATCACCATGCAGAAGGGCCCGGAGTACTTCCTAAAGGCCGCCCGCAAAGTCTTAGAGAAGATGGACAACGTCAAGTTCGTCATGGCCGGGTCCGGCGACCGCGTGCAGCAGATCATCGAACTGGCCGCCGCCGAGGGCATCGGCCACCGCGTGCTGTTCACCGGTTTCCTCGCCTCCGCCGATGTCGAGCGCGTCTTCCGCATGGCCGACGTGTACGTGATGCCCTCGGTTTCCGAACCTTTCGGCATCGCGCCCTTGGAAGCCATCAGCCACGACGTGCCGGTGATCATCTCCCGGACCTCCGGCGTGTCCGAAGTGCTCTCCCACGCCTTAAAGGTCGATTTCTGGGACGTCAACGAAATCGCCAACAAGATCATCGCCGTGCTCAAGCACCCGCCCCTGTCCACCACGCTCCGCCAACAGGCCGACATCGAAGTCCGCCGCCTAACCTGGTCCGAAGCCGCCCGCCGCTGCTCCACCCTCTATCACCGCCTGACCTCCACCACCGCCGCCCGCCAGCCAGCCTGGGTGTAAGGGACGGGGCTAGGGATCGGGGATTAGGGATTGGGGATGTGGTTCAACGAGCCACGACCGTTAGGGAGTGGTTGAATTGGCGACAAGGGGTTGGTTCAACAAAACTGGAGAACGTTTAGCGGCGGTTCGCAGAACCGCGGGTAATCGCCCCACGTGGAAACGTGGAGATGTTTTTTTTCATACGCATTGTGAAAATACCGTAGGCGTGGAGAGAAAAGCCCGGCCGCTCCGCCGGCCGGGTCCCCTCCGCGGGAGCGGGCGGGATATAGCCTGCGGAATTGCCGCAATCGGTATCACTCATACCGTAGCGCCTCCACCGGATCCCGCCGCCCGCCAGCCCGCCGGGGTGTAAGGGTAATTACCTCACAATCCCCGGAAGGCCGGGAGCGGAGCGACACTTTTCCTGTCTCCTGCCGCAGCGATTTCCCCAAGCCAACAGCGCGCCATGGCCGGGTCACACCCTCTCTAGGGGCGCCTTCTTCGGCAGCACAATCCCACCCCCAGCAGCATCACCGTCGCCGTGCTCGGCTCCGGCACAACGACGTTAAGCAGAAACGCCCGCTCTTGCCCCTGGGGATTGATGCCCCAGCCCACGATCTGCCCCTTGTTGTTAATGTCCAGCGCTTCCCTGAGTACCCAACCGGTATTGGGAACCAGCAGGGAATTTAAGTCCAACATTTCGAAATGCTCTTGATTGGTGCCCTTATCCACCAAGTGGGCGATAAACGCGTGAAGCTCATCGCCGTCTCCCGCTGGATCAAAGGGAACGGGGTTGGACGTACCCACGACCACCTGGCTGTCGTTGATGCTCCAGGCAATCGACATCGCCAGGGGATCGCCCAGAAGAACTGCATTCCGAGTACCGGTGTGTGTCTTGAGCCACACAAAAGCCTGCCACTTGTTGCTGGTGCTGACCGGGAAATAAAACGCCCCCGCCACATCTCCCTGAGCGTTGATGGCAAAGCTATCCCCGGACGTGGCGTTCAAATTGTGTGATGTCTGCCAGAGACTTTCGTTCCCGATAAACCAGAACCCGTCCACCGGGTCCCACCGTACCGCCTGGCCCGGACGCAGTTTCATGGCGTCCCAAACCAACGCCACCTGGCCCGCGTCGTTGTTATCCCAAGCCATGGCCTCCGTGCCGTAGAGTCGCCCGTAATGGGCAAACCCGTTGGCCTGATCCCAAGTGACCAGCTGCGTTCCCTGCACGCCATCCTGATTCGCCTGAATCACCACCTGCCCAAGGTTGTTAATCGACGTCGCCAAACCGGAATAATCCGCCCCCGGACTAAGAATCTGCGGGCCAGTCTGGGGATGCCAGAGCATTGCCTTCAGCTGGTTTTGCCCATCCGTCGCCCCCCCGACAATGATCCCCTGATTGTTGATGTCCTTGGCATAGGTCAGATCGCCCTGCAGCCCAGCCAACTGCTGCAGCCCGTGAACCGAATCCCACACAAACGCCAACGACTGCGCCGTGCCCGTCCCCAGCTCACTTACGCCCACCACCTGTCCATGATCATTTAGCGCGTAAGCCCTGCTCGATCCTCCCAATGTGCCTAAGTCCGTCACGGTGTAACGAATGTCCGCGCACGCCTCGCCCGTTGTCACGCCCAGCATCACGCCCAGAACGAAAATCCAAAGATGATTGCGCACCATAGCTGACTCCTTAAAAGCAATGAATAATCGCCGCCGACGGAGACACGATCTCCGTCGGAATGGAGCAGATTCGTGCGGAATTACCTGAATCGTTTAATGCTAATGGCTGATACCCCGGTGCGGTTGGTGCAGTTGGTAAACCGGAGGCCCGGTTAACTGCTGTTAAATACACTATGGGCAGCCGATGCCGGTTTGTCAATGAAAATTTGATTGTATTTTTGTGGTCCGGAAATGGCGTGCAATCTCTACCTGCCGTCGCGGCCGATCATGGTTCGATAAGTATGAAACGCCCCTCTTTGCTCACTCATACCTTAGCGCCTCCACCGGATCCAGCCGCGCCGCCAGCAATGCCGGTATCAGCGCCCCCAATACGCTGCTGCCGACAACCACCAACATAATCCACCCAATCTCCGCCGCGTCCAGCCGCCCCGCCAGGCGATCCCAATCCTGCGCATCCTGAATCCGTGATCCCAAACCCGCTGCCGTCGTCGTCAGCTGATAAATCTCCTCCAGATGCGCTACCACAAACGCCCCCACCGCCAAGCCGACCGCCGACCCCACCAGCCCGATCGCCAACCCCTGGCCCAGGAATAATGCCGCGATGCCGACGCGCGACGCCCCCAGCGCCCGCAGCGTGCCGATGTCCCGCGTCTTCTGCAGCACGATCATGTACAGCACCACCCCGATCATCACGAACGCCACCACGCTGACAATCACAAAGCACAACGTCAGCAAGAATCGCTCCCGCTTCATCTCCTGGAAAAAAGTGTTGTAGTCCTCCTCCCAGGTCCGCACGTGCAGCTTGGCCACATCAGGGTACGTAGCCGAAAACTGCGTCAGCAACTCCTTTAAACGTAGCTTTAGCGCCCCCACGTCCACGTCTTTCCGGGCGCGGATGACAATGGAACTGGCGCGGGCCGGCACCTGGCCCCCGGAAGCCTGGCCCCCGATCGCCTCACCGGTCTGCGAGTCCACAGCCTCGTGTGCGTCCATCAAGAGGGCCGACTGAAGAAAAGCGAACGGCACAAAAATCACCCGCGACTCGGCATGTTCAAAGCTGAGCGCAAACTCATTGACCACCACCACCGGCCGAACCACCGGCTCGATCACCGCGCCCCGGCGCGTGCGCGGAAACATCATCAGCGTGATGCGCCGGTCCGCAGGCGCCACCATCGGACTGCCCTGGGCCATCAGCTCGCGTGCGCCCCCGAACAACTCCTGCCCGACCACCGCCGGGGCAACGTCGCCGTACCAGGCGGGCCAATTCGCCGGCAGCCGCAGCGTCTTGGCGTAGTCCAGCCAGTCGCCGTCAGCCGCGGTTTGCAGATCCGCCCTAAGGCGCTGGCGATCTTCGTCACCCAAGGGCGGATGGCCGTCCAAGGCCGCTTGGGCGGAAGCGCGGAAACTCTCGCTGTCCCAGCGCAAAATGTCGACATAAGGCAACACCGCGCCGTAGCTGGCCGGGTCAACGCCCAACACCAGAACCTCCTGCGCTCCGGTCGAATACGCCCCGCGCGCAAAACCAAAGGTGACGATCACCGCCGTGGCGGCTTTGATCTCCGGCAGTTCGCGCAGTTGACTGAGCAATTCGTCATAGTGCGTCAATCCCTGGCCGACCGCCGCAATCCGCGCGTCGCCCTGCGTGCGCCGCGCCATCTGCGCGTAACGCTCCATGAAGTATCCCGTCACGCTCACCACCACGATCACCATCGACGTGCAAAGCGCCACCCCCAACGCCGCCAGCACAGGAATAATCTTGCGCCGCAGATACCGGAAAGTCAGCAGTAGTTTGTACACGCGGTCAACCTTAACTGAACGGATTAACAACCGCGACAAGTAACCAGTCCAGGATGCTCTAGATCATCTCCGAAATCACCGTGCCTCATCGCAAACGATTTTCTCATTGCCCCGCCCCTTACGCCATGCCCCGCCCTTCTCCCCTCCGTCCCATAAAAAACAACCACCGTCAACTGCTTTTTTTACCCCCCGCCATCGCTAAACCCCGCCTGTTTATACGCTTGAAAAAAAGCCTTGACGTTCGGCTATTTTTAGGTTAACGTTACCCGAACAAATATGCCGAAAAGTTTCAAGCATGCTCATGGCCTTCGTCGAAGCAGGAGGTGCCGACCTGAACTCCAACCCCAACATATGGGGCCAAAGGCTCAGGTAAACCCCAACTGGAGGCACCACGCCATGACGACCCCTATTCTTATGACTGGACCTGGCGGAAATTTCGTCACCCGTTACATGCCCGGCCCCGAAGGCCAAATCCTCCGCCGCACCAATGCCTCCCTGCCCCATCAACCCGATACCGAAACCGCCGGCGGTTACGGCGGGTACGCCCGACGCCAGGCCAAGCAATCCTCCGCCAACCCCGGCCTGCCCCTCGATGGCCCCCAAACCGCCCCCGTCCTCAATCGCGTTCTAAAGGCTGATACGTTCGACCATGCCACCCCGCACCCGGTCCCTGGCCTTTATGCGCCCTCCCGCAGTCCCCGGCCGATCCCTGCCCCGACCAGTCCAGCAGCCCCCGCCGCCAAGGCCCCCAGGCCTGCCATCCTGCCTTTGCCAGCCGAATCCTTGCCCACCCCGGTTGAGGAAATCGCCCGGACGGTGTACTCCATAGTCCAATCCACGCGTGGCGGAGCCACGCCGGCCGCGACCGCCCCCGGTCTGTCGGCCACGTCCAACCAGGAGAACCACGATGAACCTGACTCCCAAACAATTGCAGATCCTTACGCGCGTGCGCGACTTTCGCATAGCTCGCGGCTATTCGCCAACGATGCAGGAATTGGCCGACGAACTGAACGTCAGCAAAGTCACCATCTTCGAGCACGTCGAAGCCTTGATTCGCAAAGGCGCTTTGCTGCGCAAGCCCAACAAAGCTCGCTCTTTGGAAGTTAGCCCTGGCGCCCAACTGCCCGACGAAGCCCGCTCCACCCGCCTGCCCCTCGTCGGCAGCATCGCCGCCGGCCTGCCCATCGAAGCCGTCGAAGACCGCCAGCACTTGGACTTAGAAGACCTCTTCGCCCCCGCCGCTCGCTCGGCCACCGGCGATACCTTCGCCCTCCGCGTCCGCGGCGAATCCATGATCGACGAGCACATCCGCGACGGCGACTACGTCATCGTCCGCAAGCAAAGCACCGCCCGCAACGGCGAAACCGTCGTCGCTCTCCTGCCCAACGGCGAAGCCACCCTCAAAAAGTTCTACCGCGAAAAGGACGGCATCCGCCTCCAGCCCGCCAACGCCGACTTCAAACCCATTCTCGTCCCCGAATGCAAAATCCAAGGCATCGTCGTCGGCGTCATCCGCAGATATTGACCCCCCCCGCCACCCCGTACACCATCCACCTCCCTCCCCACCCCCCAAAGCCCCCGGTAAACACTCCCTGCGCCCCATCATGCCCTCCAAGTTTAGCGGGCGGGCCGCAGGCCCCCGTCTTGTTGCCCCCTAAAGCCCAGGGATTCCTTCCCTGGGCAACGTCTTGATTGCCTCGCTCACCCAATCACCCCCACCCCGCGTGCCCTGCCTTGACCAAACCCAGGCATTTCCGGGGGGCATACCTGGGTCGTCTTGGCTCACATAGCCCCGAATGTAAATGCGGGGCCGGTTCCATGCCTTCCGGAGGCCTGCCTGGGTTGCCTTAAATCGTCTTCCCATCCCCCGTCCGAGATCACTTCCGCGGCGCAAATTGCTCGACGAACGTTCGCATCCCCGGATCTCCCCAGCCGTCATCGCAGGCAAACCAGAAGCGAAATCTCCTGTCCGCCTGTTCGATCAGATAGCGGTAATACTCCGAAGGACTACGAAACGGATAAGCCTCCGCACCGACATCCATGAACGGCACCAGCACCGCGCGGCCAGCCAGCGGCAACATGTCCTCGATGGTCATGTAGGGGTGGTGATACTCCATGGCAGCCAGCTTCAGGTCCGACGCGGCCAGCGTCGGCACATGCTGCTGATATTTGCCGCAGCAGTGAATGTGCAGCCCCCCCAGGGCCTGGTTCATCCGACGCAACTGCGGAAAAGCGAACTGCTGATAAATCTCCGCCGACAGCAGCGGCATCATGTCCTCGATCACCGACACGCCGAACTGGCAGGGAAAAAACGTATAAGGCCAGGTCGTACCGCAGATTCGATCCCCCGTCTGCCGGCGAAGATACAGGATCAGGTCGATCAACTGCCCGCACACGCGCTCCAGAAACGCGTGAACCTTCTTCGGCTCACTGTACATGGCCATGAACAATTCCTGCTGCTCGAGCACAACGGCCGCCGCATTAAGCACGCCCTGGAAATCCGGCACACAGAGCCACAGCTTGTCGGTCCGCAGATATTCGCTCAGTTGCCGATACAGCCGCACCACCTTGGCGGCATCCATCTGCGGATGGTCCACCGGCAAGGGCTTGAGGGCCAGGGCCTGATCGATCGTCGCCGCGACGGGCCGACCGAAGGGCAAATGGGTGTGGGCGTCAACCGTGACCTGACATCCCCAATAGCGGGGAATGCTCACCGTGCCAGCCACAGGCCGAACCCACGGCAAGTTCAACCCGGGCAACTTCGCCTGGCGGGCCAGCAGCGTCCGGGCCTGCTCCAGCCACACCGGCTGATCCGTGCTATTCCAATAGGGCGGGTCCATCGTCGACAGCGAAATGACATACCGGCCCGTGCCGGACCAGAACGCCTCCGCAGCCGCCAAATCGCAGCCGTAACGGGCGGGACTCAGCCAATCGTGCAAGCTATCCATCGCCGTCTGTTTTATCCCACCGGAAACAGAACCGCGAACGAAAGGCCGACCAGGCAAATGCCATAAGGGACCTAGGCGGGCTATAGGCAGCCAAAGGGGGGCCTGAGCCCCAACCTAAATTAGCTTCACTCTTGGAAACATTCCGCCTATACTGCAGTCTTATCGACCCCTTTTAATCCTGGAGTTTTCATGCCTTTGAATTTCGACAGTAAGTGGTACGAGAAAATCCCTTCCGGGCCCAATCCGCCGCAGGTGATCAACGTCATCGTGGAAATCGCCAAGGGGCGGCGGACAAAAGTGGAGGTCGATAAAGCCACCGGCATGCTCAAGATGGACCGCTATCTGTACTCCTCAGCCATGTACCCGGGCGATTACGGATTTGTCCCCCAGACCCTGGCGGAGGACGGCGACCCGCTGGACGTGTTGGTCATGGTCAATGAGCCGATGTTCTCCGGCTGCTTGATCGAAGCCCGCCCTATCGGCCTGTTCAAAATGATGGACAAGGGGGCCAACGACTTCAAAATCCTGGCCGTCCCCAACTCCGACCCGATTTTCGCTGAGTATCACGACCTCTGGCGCGTGCCCCCCCACTTCCTGCGCGAAGTGGAACACTTCTTTGCCACCTACAAGGATCTTGAGGGCGGCGTGGTCAAGACGCTCGGCTGGGACGACGCGGACAAAGCCTGCGATGAGATCCGCGAAAGCATGGATCGCTTTCTTAAACGCCACGGCAAGGCAATCAGACCCAAGGGCAAAGCCAAGCCGCGCTCGCGCCGAGCCAAGCGCTAAGCCCGCGCCTGCTCGTCACCGGGTCATTTCGCGCGGTACCTTAAGATCCGCAGCGCGTTGACCACGACGATCACCGTCGAGCCTTCGTGCAGCAGCACCGCCAGGCCCAGGTTGGCAAAGCCCAGGGCCGCCAGGGGACTGACCACCGCGATCACGCCCAGGGCGATCGTCAGATTCTGCCCGATGATCTTGCGGCTAAAACGTGACAGGCCGATGGCTTCCGGCAGGCGATCCAGATCGCTGCCCATCAGCACCACGTCGGCGGTCTCCATCGCCACGTCCGTGCCGGCCGCGCCCATGGCGATGCCCACCGAAGCCTTGGCCAGCGCGGGCGCGTCGTTAACGCCGTCGCCAACCATCGCCACCGGGCCGTAGCGGGCCGTTAAGTCGTCCACGAGCTTGAGCTTGTCGGCCGGCAGCAGCTCAGCGAAGAATTCATCCACGCCCACGTCCCTGGCAATGACCTCCGCCGCCTGCAGGTGATCGCCGCTGGCCATGACGATGTGGCGGATGCCCAGGCGGCGGAGCTTGTCCAGCGCCTGGCGGCTTTCCGCCCGCGGCTGATCGCGCAAAGCCACCAGCCCGATGACCAGGCCATCCTGGACCACCACCACCGTGGTTTTGCCCTGGCGATTGAACTCCCGCATGCGCGCCTGCAGATCGCTCGGCAAAACGTCAGCCTTTCGGGCCAGTTCCGTTTTGCCCACCGCCACCGCCTGCGCCCCCAGCTGCCCGCGCATCCCCAGGCCCGGAACCTGTTCGATATCGGTGACGTTCAGGGGCTGAATTCCCCGCTGCGCCGCCGCCCGGGCGATGGCCTCGGCCAGCGGGTGACTGCTGTGGCGTTCCAACCCGGCCGCCAGAGCCAGGACCTGCTCTTCGCCGTGGCTGTCCGTGGTCAGCACGTCCGTCACCACCGCCTGCCCGCCGGTTAAGGTGCCGGTCTTATCGAAGATCACGGACTCCACGCGGCCCAGCGCTTCCAGGTACGCCCCGCCCTTCACCAGCACGCCCACGCGGGCCGCCCGGGCGATGCCGCAGAGCACCGCCGCCGGCGTGCCGATGGCCAAAGCGCATGGCGACGCGGCCGTCAGAAACGCCATGGCCTGATAGAACCAGCTTCCCCATAGCGAGCCGAATTCCATGCGCGGCTGCCATCCCAGCAGCGGCGGCAGGAATATCAGAACCCCCGTGGTGACAAACACCACCGGCACGTAGATGCGTTCGATGTGAGCGGTGAATAATTGCGTGGGGCTCTTGCTGGTCTGCGCTTCTTCCACCATGCGCATGATCTGGGCCAGCGTGCTTTCGCCGGCCAGCTTGGCCACCGTCACCACCAGGCGTCCTTCGCCGTTGAGCGTGCCGGCGAAAACCTTGTCGCCCATCGTCTTGTCCACGGGCTGCGACTCGCCGGTGATGGCCGACTGATCCACCGCGGATTCGCCTTCCAGCACGTCGCCGTCGGCCGGCACGCGATCAAACGGGCGGACCACCACCCGATCGCCCACGCGCAGATGCTCGACGCGCACTTCCTCCTGGCCGTCAGCGGTCAGACGAATCGCTTTTTCCGGCGCGATTTTGCCCAAAGCCATGATGGCGTGGCGGGCGCGGTCCAGCGCCAGGTGTTCGCCGGCCGAGCCGGCTCCGAACAGGAACAGCAGCAGGACGCCTTCCTCATACTGGCCTAACAACGCCGCCCCCCCGGCCGCGGCGAACATCAGCACGTCCACGTCCAGCCGCAGGCGCCCGGCCATGCGCAAGGCGGCGGGGAAGGTTTCGGTGCTGGCGCAAAACGCCGCCACCGCCAACAGCCCGATGCGCAGGACTTGTGGCCCATCCACCAGGTGGACCCAGAACCCGCCGAGCAGAAACACTCCGGCCGTCACCACCAGGGCGATCTGCGGGTGGCCCCAGAACCAGCCGGCGGTTTTCGCCAACTGGCCCTGCCACCACTCCCGCCGTCCGGGCAGGTGTTCGATGCGCACCCCGGCCACGGAATCTTCACCGCCCACGGTCAGGTCCGCCTCGGCAAAACGGGGCTTAAAACCCAGGCCTTCCAGCAGGCCGATGATCTCGCCTAAGGCACAGCTTTTCTTGTCAAATTCCAGGCGCACGCTGCCGGAGGCATACGAGGCGGTGGCGGTCACGCCGGGCAGACGGTTGAGCTCGCGCTGGATCAGGCCCTCGTCGTTTTGGGTGTGCATGCCGCCCACGGGGATCACCACGTGGACCACGTGCGCGGGCAGGCAGGCCCCGGCACAGTGCAATTGGCGCTCGATCTCCGCCACCGTCAGGACCTGCGGCTCGTAGTCGATCAAGACGCCCATGGCCTGTTCGTCAGCCTGGATCTTTAAGTTCTTAACTCCCGGCAGGGACAACAGACGTTCCTGAATGCACCCGGTGCACTCCCGCCGCTGGGCGGGATTCTGCTGGCCGGCCACGGCGAACGTCATCCGCACTCTGTTCATCTAGTCCTCCGGAGCATCATCCTATCGCTTGGCGGGACTTTTCGCCGCCGCGGACGGCGCTCGGACGACCGTTTGATCCCTGGGCAGCGACTTGCGCCGGGGCATCAACAAAAAAAATCCCCGCGGCCTGCGCTGCGGGGATTGAGATTCACTGAATTATCGAGCGATTCAATAGCGTTCGCGATTGCCGCGATAGCCGCCCCGGCCGCCGCCGCCGCCACCGCTGCCGCCACGACCGCCGCCGTAACCGCCCCCGCCGCCGCCGCTGCCGGCGGTCTTGGGCCGCGCTTCGTTGACCGTCAGTTCACGGTCGTCCAGTTGCTTGCCATTGGCCGATTCGATCGCCTGGCGAGCCTCGTCGTCGTTGGACATGGTCACAAAGCCGAACCCGCGGGAACGGCCGGTCTCGCGGTCGGTAACGATCGCCACTTCGTCCACGGCGCCAAACTGACCGAACATCTCACGAAGCCCGTCCTCGGTGGTGCGGAAATTCAGATTACCCACGTAGATTCGCATAACAATTTCTCCAAGCTGGTGAGCCACACGAACGGCCTGGAGACCTACGTGGGCGACCCGCAAACAGGATGAATGCCCAGCGACATACGCCAAGCTGGCGACATTGTACCTCTGGACCCCGCTTGGCCACAAGGGTTGACTGATTTTGCCCGGCCGGGGACATAAAAAACCGCGGCTTGCGCCGCGGCAGACAGGCACGCGTCTGGCATTTAAGAGCTCAAACCACTGGACGTCCCCGGCTTTACCGGCTGCCGGGCAGCGTGACGCCGCCGGTGCTGGTCTTGGCGCCTTCGGTGACCTCGGCGGCCTTGAGGGCGTTGAGCTTGGTCATGCCGTCCTGGTACAGGGTCTGGATCTCGCCGATCATCTTGGTGATCTCCGCCTTGATGGCGTCCACGTGATCCTTGCCGGCGGACTTAAGTTCCTCGACCTTGCCCTTGGCTGCGGCCACCTTGTCATCCAGCTGGCTGATGATCTTCTTCAGCTCATCGTTGGCTTTACCCTCGGCGGCGGCCTTAAGGGACTTGATCTGTGATTCGCGTTCGGTCAGCTGCTTGTTGAACTGTTCGGTCAACTGGGCGGTCAGGTCCGCGGCCTTGTCACTCACGTCGCCCATGAGCTTCTGGGCCATATTCTGGGCCGGCGCGTTGCCGGCGCCGCTGGCGGCCGGAGCCTTTTCCTCTTCCTTGCCGCAACCGGTCAACATCAACACCGCCGCCACGCACCACACCACGGTCAGATTCTTCAACATGGTTTTTCCTTCCTCAATTAGAGGTGCTGTTTTCGTTTCCCGCACGATCTCCCCTCGTTTTGGGCCCATCCACTCCACGCTGGGGTTCTTATTCTATGTTCATTTCTCCTCCACCATCGCTGTTTATGAAACCCTTGTGCATAATCTATTAGGGCCCCAGATGGCGTAAAGTCAACCGGCAAGCCCCTAATTCGCGTCGATGGGCGATCCTCCGCCGTCGCCGATGGGGCCAGGCAGTCCCCTTCCTCCCGGGCACCGGCATTTTTCCCCCGGGCTGATTCTCCGTATCATGCTGCACCCATGAACGTGATGATCATCGGCAGTGGAGGTCGGGAGCACGCCTTAGGCTGGAAGCTAAGCCAGTCGCCGCGCTGCGACAAGATCTTTTTCGTTCCCGGTAACGCGGGCACCGCGCAGATCGGGACCAACGTCAATCTCACCTTGGAGCCGGTCAACACCAAGAACGCCGACGCCATCGACTACTTCTGTCGGCAGAACAAGATCGAGTTGATCGTCATCGGCCCGGAAGATCCCTTGGCGGCGGGCTTGGCGGACCGTCTGGCCCGGCCGGGGCGCAGCGTGTTCGGCCCCACGGCGGCGGCGGCCCGGCTGGAAGCGGATAAGGCCTACGCCAAGCACCTGATGCGCTTAGCCTCCGTACCCACCGCGGAATACAGGACCTTTACCGATCCCGAGGCCGCATTGGCGTATGTCCAGGCCCATGAGACGCCGCTGGTGGTCAAGGCGGCGGGCCTGGCCAAGGGCAAGGGCGTGATGGTTTGTGATAACAGCGATCAGGCCGCGGCCGCCATCAAACGGCTGATGCGCTCCAATGAATTCGATCAGGCCGGCAAGACCATCGTGGTCGAAGAACGCCTGGTCGGCCAGGAGTTGTCCGTGCTGGCCCTGGTGGACGGCGACACGATTTTCGTGCTCGACCCCGCCCAGGATCACAAGCAGGTGGGCGAAGGCGACAGCGGGCCCAACACCGGCGGCATGGGCGCGTATTGCCCCACGCCCCTCCTAAGCGAGGAACTGACGCGGCAGATTGAGTCGGAGGTCCTGGTGCCCATCGTGGACGCCATGCGCCGGGAAGGGATCACCTATCGCGGCGTGCTCTACGCGGGGCTGATGCTCACCGCCGGCGGGCCGAAGGTCCTGGAGTTTAATTGCCGATTCGGCGATCCGGAATGCCAGCCGCTGATGATGCGCCTGCAGGGCGACCTGCTGGAAGCGATGCTCGCCACCTGCCACGGAAAATTAGAGCAGGTGGACCTGTCCTGGGATCCCCGCTGCTGCTGCTGCGTGGTGATGGCCAGCCGCGGTTATCCGGGGCCCTATGAAAAGGGCAAGGTCATCACCGGCATCGACCGGGCCCAGGCGAGCGAGGGCGTGCGGGTGTTTCATGCCGGCACCGCGCTTAAGGACGGCCAAGCCGTCAGCGCGGGGGGACGGGTGCTGAGCGTCTGCGCCATGGGCGATGATCTGGCGGACGCCCAGCGACGGGCCAACGAAGCTTGCGATAAAATCCACTTTGAGGGCGCCTTCTTCCGCCGCGACATCGGATACCGTGTCATGGCCAAAGTGTGAATGGCTTGGCCGTCCGCGGCGGCGGAGCTTCAACGTCGTCCGCTTCTGGAGCATTCGCGAACATGCTCGAAAAGATTGCCCAGCTCCAAGCCCAGGCCCAGGCTGATCTGGCTGCCGTCGCCGACGGCCCGCAGCTTGAGCAATTCCGCATCAAGTACCTGGGCACCAAGGGCGCGCTGAAGGACTTAATGGGCCTGCTCAAGCAGGTGCCGGCCGACCAGAAGCCGCAGTTCGGCCAGCGGGCCAACGCCCTGCGCCAGCAGCTGGAAGCCGCCTTCGCCCAGCGCCAGCAGGAGCTGGGAACCAAGGCCAAGTCATCCACGGGGCCGCTGCTGGACGTCACCGAGCCGGGCCTGCCGCCGAAGATGGGGCGAAATCACGTCATCACCCAGACCATCGACGATTTGATCGACGTCTTCGGGCGCATGGGTTTTGACATCGCCACCGGGCCGGAGGTGGAGGACGAATTCCATAATTTCCAGGCCTTGAACATTCCGCTGTCGCACCCGGCCCGCGACCCCCTGGATAATTTTTACATTGACGACAAGCACCTCCTGCGCAGCCAGACCAGCACCATTCAGATCCGGGTGATGGAAAAAACGCCCCCGCCGGTGCGGATCGTGGCCATGGGACGCGTGTATCGGCCCGACGAGCACGACGCCACGCACTATTCGATGTTCCACCAGGTTGAGGGGCTGTACGTGGATCGCGGCGTGAGCATGGCGGACTTAAAGTCCACGCTGCTGCAGTTCGTGCACGTCTACTTCGGGCCGGACACGGAAGTTCGCCTGCGGCCGAGCTTCTTTCCCTTCACCGAGCCGTCGGCGGAGATGGAAGTCCGCATCGATTTAGGCAACGGCCCGCGCTGGATGGAGCTGGGCGGGTGCGGCATGGTGGACCCGAATGTCTTTAAAGCGGTGGGGTACGATCCGGAAATCTGGACAGGCTGGGCGTTCGGCCTGGGCATCGAACGGCTGGCGATGCGCAAGTACGGCATCACCGACATCCGCTGGCTGTTCGAAAACGACGTAAGATTTTTACGCCAGTTTTGACTTTGGCTTCCGCCGCGCAAAAATGGCTTGACGATTTGTCCTGTCGGACCAGAAGCCCAAGGGTAAACCATACTATGTCCAGCAATCATTCGCCCCTCTTGCAGACCAACCTTCCCCTGCCCGGCCGGCGTCAGGGCAAGGTGCGCGATATTTACGACGTCAAGCTGGCCGACGGCGGGCCGGGGCTGCTGATCGTCGCCTCCGACCGCATCAGCGCCTTTGACGTGGTCATGCCCAACGGCGTGCCGGACAAGGGCGTGGTGCTCACGCAGATCAGCCGCTTCTGGTTCGAGCGCATCCACAAGCAGCTAAGCGGCAAGCTGTCGCACCACCTGCTTTCCACGGACCCCAAGGACATCCCCGGCCTTGGCGCGGAAGATCGCCAGCCCCTGGTCGGGCGGGTGATGATCGGGCGCAAGACCAAGGTGGTGCCCATCGAGTGCGTGGTGCGCGGGTATCTGGCCGGGTCGGGCTGGAAGGAATATCAGCAATCGCAAACCGTCTGCGGCATCAAGCTGCCCGGCGGGCTGCGCCACTGCGACAAACTGCCGCAGCCGATCTTCACGCCGGCGACCAAGGAAGAGTCCGGGCACGACGAAAACATCTCCTTCGAGCGGGCATGCGAGCTGGTGGGGGCGGACCTGATGAAGACGCTGCGTGACGGCAGTCTGGCGATCTATCAGATGGGGCATGATTACGCCGCCTCGCGGGGAATTATTCTGGCGGACACGAAATTCGAGTTCGGCCTGCCCTTAGGCAGCGGTTCCGCCCAGCCGATCTTGATCGACGAAGTGCTCACGCCCGATAGCTCGCGCTTCTGGCCGGCCGAGCGGTATCAGCCGGGACAGGATCAGCCGAGTTTCGACAAGCAGCACGTGCGCAACTTCCTGCAGGAGCTGGTGGATCGCGGGCGCTGGAACAAAGCCGCCCCGGGCCCGGAACTGCCTGAGGAAATTATCCAAAGCACCCGCCAGCGCTACTTGGAGGCGTATCGCCTATTGACCGGCCGGCCCCTGATGATGTAGAGTCTGGCAAATCAACCGCAAGTTTGCAGAGGGCTCATGCCGCGCCACGCATGGGCCCTTTGTTGTCTAGGCTGACAACCTTCATCCTGCGTGGGACATGCCCGAACCGACCGCCCATCCCGACCTGTCGAAGATTCAACGCGTCGGCCGCCACGCGCTGCTCGCGGGGCTGGGCATCACGGCGCTAAAGTTTGGGATTTTCGGGCTGACTTCCTCCATCGCCGTCTTAAGCGACGCGTTGGAGTCGATCATCAACATTCTGGCTGCGGGGGTGATGCTGTATTCGGTCTGGCTGGGCAGCCAACCGGTGGATCGTGGGCATTCCTACGGGCACGGCAAGGCGGAGTTCATGGCTGTGGGTTTTGAGGGGGCGATGATTCTGGTGGCGGGGGCTTTGATCGCGTACAAGGCGATCGCGCGTTTGATCGTGCCCGCGGAGTTGGAGCGGCTGTCGCTGGGCCTGGGGCTGATGGGGTTGGTGGGGGTGCTGACCTGCGGGTTGGCGTTTTACGTGATCCGCGCGGGCAGGCGCTATGCCAGCGGGCCGCTCTTGGCTGACGGCAGACACCTCTTGACGGACTTTACCTCCACCGCCGGGGTGTGGGTGGGTTTGATTCTGGTTTACTTTACGGGCTTGTGGTGGCTGGACCCGGTGATCGCGCTGGTGATGGCGGCTTTGATTCTCTGGACCAGCGGGCAATTGCTGCACCAGTCGATTCTGGGCTTGATGGATCATGCCGACCCGGCTGACGACGTGCTGATCCGCCGGATGCTCGATGAGGAAATCGCCCAGGGCGCGATCCGCGGGTATCACAAGCTGCGTCACCGTCACAGCGGGGCGTTTCACTGGGTGGATGTTCACCTGCAGGTGCCCGGGCAGATGACCGTGGCGTGGGCGCATGAACTGATCAGCCGCATCGAGTACCGCATCGAGCAGGCGCTGGGCGAAGCGGACGTGACGGCCCACATCGAGCCGGCCGAGGCAGCCGCGCCGGCCCCCGCCCCGCCGCCCACGGGCGGGCCGACGGTTCCCCCAGCCACCGGCAATCCCTTGGCCCCGCCGGCCGACGCGCCCGCGGCCCGGACGCCCGGTTAACGCGGGAAAACGTCCAAAAATGGACCTGTTCGCTTTGCATAGCCCAAGAAGTTAGAATGGCCGCCCAGCCGACACGAGATGAATCGTGCCCGGCCGCTACGGGGTGTAGCTCAGCTTGGCTAGAGCGCTTCGTTCGGGTCGAAGAGGCCGCAGGTTCGAATCCTGTCACCCCGATTAAAAAACCGCCTACAAAGGCGGTTTTTTAATTGAGCAGGAGAGAGTAGAGAGGAGAAAGTAGACCAAGCCAGGAGACCAAGGCCGGCCAAACAGGCTGGCCATGACAACGGGCCTCTCCTGCGGTCTCCTGCTCACCTGCTCAACTGTTCAACTTGGCAATCGCGCCATATCAGCGGATACTGACGCTTGGGGCTATATCCTGGCGCCCCATTGAAGTCGAGAGAAAGGCACTGGGGCACGCTGCGCTTAGCCCCAGCCACCCGGGCGGATGCGACTGGAGAGAAAGGTAACTGGATTGGCAAATGAGAGGGACAATTTCCGCTGGCAGATTGCGCAATGCGCCTACCTTAATGCTCAAGTGATTCAAGACGCCTTGGAAGATGGCAACTTGGGCCGCAGTCTGGCCAAATGGACAACGCACTACGGGATTCCGAATTGGAATCTGAAAAACCCAGCATACATCGCTTCTCTTTTGTATTGCCTGATTGTTGTGCCGAAAGAAATCTGGGATCCCCCGTCGAACGACACCATCTACAATTTGCTCGATAAAGACAAGCCATTGCGTTTGTTCCAGGTCACTACCTGGGCTCCGCCTAATAACGAGCACCCGCTCCGGGATTTCATCAGACACCTTCGCAACGCTATTGCTCACGTGAATTTCGCAAGTGATAGCCAAGAGAATTATGAATTCTGGGACAAAAGCCGCAATGGTACCGAAAACTTCAAGGTATCTATCACCGTTGATGCTCTCGGTCGGTTTTTGAGTACTGTTGGGGCGCAATTAGCAAACCTACGAAGCCGCTGACCTCTTCTGGACGTTAAGCACGGTTAGGAGATACGGCTCAGGATTATGCAGAAACGGAGCAACAAAAGTCACTATGACCTCATTCGCCGGTTCAAAGTTCCGACACTCACCCCGACTAAAACACTGCCCATAGGCGGTTTTTAAGTCGGAAGAGACCGGCGCAACCGGTATCTGTGACGCCCCTCGGGGGTCACGTGAGTGGATTCCACGAGCGAGCCCCGCGAACGAACCCCATCTTCACCCCATTTGGCCCTTCTTTCCTGACCCGCTACCATGCCCTCCACGACATGGGGATGGCTTAAGCAGGTCTGACCGACGTCTTCGTATCGTCCCCTCGTCGTGCCCGCCGTCACTCGATACTTCTGCTCTTTATTCACGAGGGCCTTCCATCATGCGCACCCTAAGCCACCTGTTTGCCAACAATCGGGCCTGGTCCGCGGGCATGCTTAAGAGGGACCCGGATTTTTTCGTCGGTTGCTGAGCCAGCAGCGCCCCGAATACCTCTGGATCGGCTGTGCCGACAGCCGCGTGCCGGCTAACGAAATCGTCGGGCTTTTGCCCGGCGAGCTGTTTGTGCATCGCAACGTGGCCAACGTGGTGGCGGAAGGCGACTTGAATTGCCTGGCCGTGCTGCAATACGCCGTGGACGTGCTGCAGGTCCAGCACGTGATCGTCTGCGGGCACTACGGGTGCGGCGGGGTGGGGGCGGCCCTGCGCGGTGACCGGCTTGGCTTAGTCGACCGGTGGCTGGACGGCGTGGGGCGAATCCGTGAACAGAATCGCGCCCAGCTCGACGCCCTGGCCACGGAAAAAGAGCGGCATGATCGACTCTGCGAACTCAACGTCATCCAGCAGGTGGCCAACGTTGGCCGGACCACCGTGCTGCAAAATGCCTGGAACCGCGCGCAGCCGGTGGCGGTGCATGGCTGGATTTACAGCTTGGAAGACGGGCTGCTGCGCGATCTGGACGTGGGCGTGACCCGGCCGGGGGATTTATAGGGATTGCGGCAAATCCGCAGGCCAAAAACCACCCGCTCCCGCGGGCGAGACCCGGCCGGCGGAGCGGCCGGGCTTTTCATTTCACGCTGGCGGTGTTTCCACGGGGCGTATGAATCAGCTGATGCGAAAGCGGACAGGCGCCACATCAGGCGAAGAACGCCTGGGGATCAGTGGATCATCGTAATGGGTGGATTAAGGGAGTTAAGCGTTCCGGGACAATCAGGATTCGATTTTGACAAAGAGTCGCGCGGCCGCGGCGCTGCCGAGCGTGACCGGGGGACGGTCCTTGGCGGCCAGGGTGATGGCGTCGGCGAGGGTTTCGCGGCTGATGACGGTCACTTCCACGCCGGGGACCAGGCCTAAGCCATCCAAAAAGCGGAGGAATTGCGGATCTTCCCCAGCCACGCGGGCGATGCGGACGCGCTTGCCGACCTGGCACTCGTTTAAGCTCACCCAGTTGGGCGATTCCAGGACGCCCTCGGCGGTGGGAATCGGCGAGCCATGCGGATCGACCAGGGGGTGGCCCAGCAGGGCGTCCAGGCGATCGAGCACGCGTTCGGAAAGGGCGTGTTCGAGCTGCTCCGCTTCTTTATGAACTTCGGACCAATCCAAGCCCAGGACACGAACCAGGAACAGTTCCAAAATGCGATGGCGGCGCAAGACGTGCATGGCCAGCTTGCGGCCGCGACGGGAGAGCCTGACACCGGCGCGGGCTTCGTACTCAACCAAACCCGATTCGCTAAGGGTCTTAGCCATGGCGGTCGCCGAGCCGGGCGTGACGCCCATGGCCACGGCCAGATCGCCAGTCGACAGCCGCCCCCCCTCTTTGCCCCCCTCTTTGCCGCCTTCTTTGCCCCCCTCGCGCGCACCTTCGCCTTGCTGCTCTTCCTCGAGCAGGATGCGTTTTAGGTAATCCTCGACAGTCGGACTGGCCATGGGAACTCTCACCTTTGGCCAGGACTATACCACAGCCAAGGCCCAGGCTGGAACACGGCTGTCTAAGCGGTCCGCGGGCGGCATCGGATATGCCCCAAGGCTAAGACGTCGCGCGGCCTGAGGCTGGGGGGAGCCACGGCCCTTGCGGGGGAGCCTGAAAAAACAAGCCCAGGCAAAACAGCGCCTGGGCTCAAAGGGAGGGAGAGAGAATTTTTCGCAGCCCCGCAGGAGTCACCGGCCATGGATGAGTGACGCGGGAGGTGGGCGATGCCCAGATGTGGAAAATGCCGCATGTTTTGCCAAGCGTCTTAGCGGAAGCCGAGAGGTTTGAAAGATTCCTGACGCGCCTGCGGAATCCAGCGAGCCGCGTGCGCCATTTCACTATTTTTTGTCGGGGAATTCCCTCATTTCCGCGCCGCCAGCAAATTTAGCACGCGGGGAAACCCACAGGTTCGTTTTTCGCGCGCCACCATCATCCGATGATTTTGTGGTTTATTTACAACACATACTATTCCATTTTGTCTACATGCGTGGTATACCAGAACTCACGTCGTTGGTGTGGGAGTTTCGCGTTCAGGCTGGGGCGGTTGATCATCTTGTCCAGGGGTACTACCCGATGCGTCATCGAATTCTGCTGGCTCACTCCCGTCAGGACTGGTTGGAGAATCTGGCTTGTCTGCTGGCCCGGCATGGGGCGATTCCGACGCGCTTCATGGCGCTGGAATCGTTAGGGCAGACGCTGGAAACCCAGCCTGTTTCGGCGGTGGTTTTTTCGTCCTTATTGGCGGAAAACACCGCGGCCTTCTGCGCTCGTTTGTCCGCCCTAAGCACTCCCCCCACGTTGATTGCGTTGATTCCCCAATTCAATCCCCTGCTGGAGCAGGCCCTGTTGGACAGCGGCGCGGACGACGTGCTGCTGGACTCGTATCCGCTGCCGGCCCTGGCGGATCGGATCATGTTGCGCATCGCCCGGCAGGTGCTGGGACGTCGTCATCACGCGGTGCGGCTGGGCGCGGCCCGGATCGATCTGGATCGTCTTAAGGCCTGGCGCCATGATCAGCCGCACCCGATCACGCGCGGGCAGGCGGATCTGCTCCGCTATTTTCTGGCGCATCGGGGGCGGGTCATCACGCGGCTGGAAGTGACCGACATTCTCTGGGCGGATTCGGCGGTCGATCCGGACGGCCGCAATCTGGACGTGCAGGTGGGCAAGCTCCGGCGGCTGATCGAAACGGACCCGAAAATCCCCTCCTTGCTCCTGACGGTGCGCGGGCGGGGATACGTGCTTGGCGAAGAGACGTCGACGCTGCAGACGTCGGCCAACTCGGAATTGATCGTGGCCTAATTCAATCCTTGGGCATCGGCTGGCTGATCCTCTTTTTATAGGTGAGTCTATCCATGCGTCTATTAATTCCCGCGGCTGATCCTGGAAGTGACGTTCCTGCCATTGTTCCCGGTGCCGGGCCGGGCCGGGAGGAAGAACGTTTCTGTAAGCCGTTGAACGATGCTCGTGTTCATAGGGATGGAGATTCCCAATTCGATCCGGCTGCCACGGCCCCCATGGCGCCATCGCGTGTCGGCGCGGTTGAAGGTGAAGATCTATCTGCCGGGGGCACGGGGCCGGTGTCCGGAAGCGGAGGTAAGCCTTCCGGGGGGTTGCCGCGCGACAGGCAGGGATTTGGGCAGTTGTATCACGCGGCGCGGCCGGCGGTGGTGAGATACCTGTTGCGACATATTTCCCGGTCGGATCTAGCGGACGATCTGGCCCAGGAGGCTTTTCTGCGGGCGTGGTCGCGTCCGGACGGATTCGCGGGGCAATCCAGTCCGCAGACCTACCTGATCGGCATCGCGCACAATCTGGTGCGTGAGCATCGGCGGCGCTTCGGGGCGGAAGCGAGGGCCATGCAGCGGTTTTCAACGTTGCCTACCCCGCCGCCGCGGGACCCGGCGGGTGAAGTGGGCCAGGCGGAGGATCTGTCGCGTCTGCGGTATTGCCTGCCGCGGCTGTCGCCCCGCCAGCGTCAGGCGGTGGAGCTGGTGTGCATCCAGGGTCAGTCGGTCGCGGAAGCGGCGCGGGCGCTGGGGTGTTCGCTTAAGGCGGTGCGGAGGCGATTAGAGGTGGCCAGGGCGCGGCTGCGAGGCCAACTGGTGGGATAGGAGAGATTGACAGTCAGGGATTCTGGCTGCGCCACCAGGCGATGGTGCGTTGCAGGCCGGTTTTAAAGTCGATCTGCGGTTGCCAGCCCAGGAGTTGGCGGGCGCGGGAGATGTCCAGGCTGCGGCGGGGTTGGCCGTCGGGTTTGGAGGGGTCCCAGGTGATGCGCCCGGTGTAGCCGCAGAGCTGGGCGATGAGGGTGACCAGGTCGCGGATGGAGATTTCCGACCCGGTGCCGAGGTTGATCGGCAGAGGTTCTTCCATGCGTTCGGCGGCGGCGAGGACTCCGGCGGCGGCGTCATCGACGTAGAGGAATTCGCGCGAGGCGGAGCCCGTGCCCCAGCACTCCATGGCGGGGGCGTTGGCGCGGCGGGCTTCTTCGCATTTACGGATGAGGGCGGGCACGACGTGCGAGCTTTGGGGGTCGAAGTTGTCGCCGGGCCCGTAGAGGTTGACGGGCAGGACCACGGCGCTCTTTAGGCCATATTCCTGCTGATAGGCCTGGAGCATGACGAAGAGGGATTTTTTGGCGATGCCGTAGGGGGCGTTGGTTTCCTCGGGGTAGCCGTCCCAGAGATTTTCTTCGCGGAAGGGCACGGGGGCGAATTTGGGATAGGCGCAGACGGTGCCGACCTGGACGAATTTGCGGATGCCGCGGCGGCGGGCCTGTTCGATCAGGTGCAGGCCCATGGCCAGGTTGGCGTAGAAAAATCGTCCGGGGTGGGCCCGGTTGGCGCCGATGCCCCCCACTTCCGCGGCCAGGTGGAGCACGACGTCGGGTTTGAAGTCGTCGTAGAGGCGTTGGGCGTCGCGTTCGGTGGTCAGGTCGTAATCGCGGCGGCGCGGGACATCCACGTGGCGGCAGCCGCGGGCGGCCAGCAGCCGGCAGAGGACTTGGCCCAGAAAGCCGCCCCCGCCGGTGACCACGATGCGTTGTTCTTGCAGGTTAATCATGGTTGACGCTAGCGGATCTCCGTCGGCGCCGGGCGGTGGGCGCAGATGAATTCGGCCTGACGCACGTTGCTGACGACCGTCAGGTTCTGGTCCATCACGCGGCAGGTAAACCCGTGGTCGCGCAGGGGCCCGAGCACGGTGGCGGGATCGCCCCATTGGGGATGAACTTCCATGGTCAGCGCGCCGACGCGGTCGAGCCAGCGGCTGTCGGCAAAGAGGGCGAACTCGCTGCCCTCGATGTCCATTTTCAACAGGTCCACGGCTTCCAGGCCCTGGGAGTCCAAGAGCTGGGGCATGGTCATGGTGGATTGCGCCAGGCCGGCGATCTTGCCGCCGGACCCCATGAACGCCTGGACGACGCTGCAGCCGGTAAAGTGGTTGACGCGCATGTTGTGTTGGATGACTTGGGCCATCTCCGGGAGCACTTCGACGGCGACGATGCGTTGCGCCCAGGGGGTTAAGAGCGTTGAGAAGGTGCCGCGATTGGCGCCGATGTCGATCACCCGCCGCGCGGAGGTGACGACGGCGGCGGGCATGTGGCGCAGATAGCAGTCACGGATGGCCAATTCGCGGATCAGGCCAAAGGCATACGTGCCGTCGCGGATGTGGGCATCCATGAAGAGGCAATCGAACGTCACGGGCCGCCCGCGATAGCGAACCCGCACGACGCGCCGGCCCATCAGGCGATCCACGTCGCGCAATTCGCCGCGACGAATCACCGTCGGCGCGGCCCGCAGCAGGGCGGCCCCATAGCGCGCGTAACCCCCGACTCCCAGGACGCGGCAGGCCCGCGGGCTGAAGTTAAGCGCTAATTTACGCAGGGCTCTCATGCAATCATGTCTCCGCGATCACCGGGGCCGGGGCACGGCGTCAAATGCCACGAGGTTCGCATGGCCGCCCTTAAGCGGATCCGGCAAGCGCCCCTGGGCGGGCATCCGGGGGAATCCCGACCTGGGGCTGCGGCAAGTCCGTCGTGCCCGGCTGACACGGGTATGTTACGCCTGTTCCTTGGGCGTCGACACGGCGTGCCCGGCCTCGATCAGCGTTTTCTCCCGTTGGGCCAACTCCAGGTCGGCGTCGACCATCATGGTCACCAGGTGCTGAAAATCAACCTTCGGTTGCCAGCCCAGGGCGGTGCGGGCCTTGGTGGAATCGCCTAAGAGCAGGTCCACCTCGGCGGGCCGGAAGTAGCGGGGATCGATCTGGATGAAATCGCGGTAATCCAGGCCGACGTGAGCGAAGGCTTTTTCGCAGAATTCGCGGACGGAGTGGGTCTGCCCGGTGGCGACGACGTAGTCGTCGGGTTTTTCCTGCTGGAGCATCAGCCACATGGCGCGGACGTAATCGCCGGCAAATCCCCAGTCGCGCTTGGATTCGAGGTTGCCCAGGAACACGGATTTCTGCAGGCCGTGTTTGATGCGTCCGACGGCCCGGGAGATTTTGCGGGTGAGGAAGGTTTCGCCGCGGCGGGGGCTTTCGTGGTTAAAGAGGATGCCGCAGGAGGCGTGGAGGTTGTAGCTTTCGCGATAGTTGATGGTGATCCAGTGGGCGTAAACCTTGGCCACGCCGTAGGGCGAGCGGGGATAGAACGGGGTTTTTTCCGTCTGGGGCGTTTCCACGACCTTGCCGAATTGTTCGGAGCTGGAGGCCTGGTAGTAGCGGACCTGATAGCCCCAGCGATCCTGAAAATCGCGGATGGCTTCGAGGAGGCGAATGGCGCCTAAGGCGACGACGTCGCCGGTGTAGATGGGCTGATCAAAGCTGACGCGCACGTGGCTTTGGGCGGCTAAGTTGTAGACCTCGGTGGGTTTGACGTGCTGGATGAGGTTGCTTAAGCAGATCGGATCGGTCATGTCGGCATAATGCAGAAACAGGCCGGCGCTGGCTTCGTGGGGATCGCGATAGACGTGGTTGATTCTGGAAGTGTTAAAGGAGCTGGAACGGCGGATCAGACCGTGGACTTCATAGCCCTTGCCGAGAAGGAATTCCGTCAGATAGGAACCATCCTGCCCGGTGATGCCGGTGATTAAGGCGCGTCGGGGATTCATGCGGTTAGGCTGCCTTTATGAAAATGAATGCAAGTGAGGTGAATATCGGCTCCCGGGTGCAGTTGTAGATATGCCGGGCAGGGCGCGGGCGGTTATGGGACTTCTTAGCGCATACAGAAGTGGACAATGAAAAGTTCATTTGGCGTGTCATTTAGACGCCTAGAATGATGCCACCAAGAGATTTTAAGGCGCCAAACAAAAATGAATCAGAAAACCCAGTCCATTGCACCCCACGATTTGATTGCGGAAGGATCACCGGCCCCGCTTTTTGAACTGCCGGGCGCGGACGACAAGCCTTGGCGGCTGAAGGATGCCAAAGGGGGTTGGGTGATTGTTTATTTTTATCCCAAGGACAACACGCCGGGCTGCACGGATGAGGCGTGCCAGTTTCGCGACCAAAAAAGCCTACTGAACAAGCTTCAGGCGACGGTGGTCGGCATCAGTCCGGACGCGGCCGCCACGCACGACAAGTTTGTGCAAAAACTTAACCTGAACTTCATGTTGCTGGCCGACGTAGAGCGCAAGGTCTGCAGTCAATACGGCGTGTGGCAGGAAAAAAAGAATTACGGCAAGATCTATATGGGAGTCGTGCGCACCACGTATCTGATTGATCCGCAGGGAAAAGTGGCCAAGCGCTGGGACAAGGTGAAGGTAAGCGGTCATGCCGAGCAAGTGATCGAGGATTTGGATCGCCGGCGCAAGGGGACGTGAGGTTGCCCAACGGACAGGCAAGCGGATAAGCGATGAGGAATAAATTGGCGGGCAAAACGCCCCTGGGAAGAGCAATCAACGAAGCGCGCAACTGGCCCGCTGTTTGCATTGGGTCAGGCAGAGAAAAGAGACGGCACCGAGCAAGAAAAAACGCTTGAGAACTTGTTAAATTGCACGATTTGGGTAATCTTATCGGACACAGACGTTAAGCAGGGCCCAGGCAAAGTGAACCTATCCGGAAGATCGCTTTGAGTTAAGCCAAGTGTTTATTAAGAGAAAGGAATCTCCAGATGGCAAAAGAAAGTCTGACGAATGCAGCGGCGGCGAAGAAGAAGGCTCCCGCGAAAACACCTGCGGCGCAAGCGGTTGAAGCGGCGGTGAAGGCCGCCACCCCCGCGCCCGCGGCCAGCAGTCGCCCGGCCGGAGGAACGTCGGAAGTGAAGATCACGCTCAGCCATGATCAGATCGCCAAGCGGGCGTACATGATCTGGTTGGCCAAAGGCAAGCCGGCCGGCAGAGACGCGGAAAACTGGCTTCAGGCTGTCAGCGAGCTGCGTTCCGGGCGGTAAGGTTTTCTGCTGATTTTTTGTCTGCCAAGCTGATGACAAGTCATAACCCCGGGGGTCATGGCGGGGTTTTGTATTTGAACATGAGGACTCAACAGGCACCGCGGCAGATCATCCGGCAATGACTGGAGTGTATGTGCGGCGCCTGAACTTGAGCGGCGGAGTCCAACTGACCATTGGAGCGCAGACAGAGAACCGCAATAAAGAAAAATGGGGTAGACGAGGGAACCAGGGGGAATCCGGGGGAGGTTACTTAGGGTCGATCTGGGGAGAGGAATTTTGGGGCAGGGACGTTTCCTCAGCCACCAGACGAATCTGGCCATCGGGCTCAATCTGAACCACGTGAAGTTCCTCTAAGGCCAGCAGGGCTGCTTTCTGCTCGGCTTCTTTTTTGGAGGCTGCCCAGGCGGAGGAATAGCGGTGGCCGTTGATCTCGACGCAGACTTCAAAGCACTTGGAATGATCCGGGCCCTTTTCGTCCAGCAGGACATAGGAGGGACTGGCAGGCAGGTTTCGCTGGGCGTGCTGCTGGAGGAGACTTTTGAAGTTGTGCTGGTGGGCGGAGCTGGCGATCTCGTCAATCACGGGCTGAATGTGGCGGAGGATGAACTGGCGGGCGGGGTCGATGCCGCCGTCGAGATAGATGGCGGCGATGATGGACTCAAAGACGGCGGCGGCGACGCTGCTGGGCACTTCCGCGCGGCCGCTCATGCCTTTGCCTAAGCTGAGCATGGACTGCAGATCCAGGGCGCGACTGATCTGGGCGCAGCTCTTGCGGCTGACGACGGCGCTTTTGATCTTGGTCAGTTCGCCTTCGAGGTAGTCGGGGAAGAGGCGAAAGAGGCAATCGGAAACGACCAGGCCCAGGATGGCGTCGCCTAGGAATTCCATGCGTTCGTTGCTGTCCAGGCGATGGCCGGCGATGGAGGCGTGGGTGAGAGCTTCGCTTAGAAGCTCAGGGGCTTGGAACTGGTAGCCAATGAGGTTTTGCGCTCTTTCGAGCATAAAAAAATTCCGCTCACGGCCGGCCGGGCAGGCGACAGGAACAGGTGCGACCGAAGGGGACGAACCGGCAAGAAAAAGTCGGCGGGGCGGTCGACACGCGAACCATCTTCACGGTGGAGACGAACCGTGGCAGGCCAGCAGACGAATTCCGCGTTTGGTGTTTCACAGCCCACGCAGGATGATGGTCGATCGACCGCTCTAAACCACAACAACTCTTGAAGTATCACGAGGTAGAAAGCAGTTGTCAATCATCTGGGCATGGGTTACGCTTCGGCGATGAATCGCATCCGCCTTATCGCTTTTTGCGTAGGTTTCATCGGCTTGCAAAGCGGGCTGATTTTTCCCGGCTGCGGGGCGGAGTCGTCGGCCGGGGCGGCGACGGAAAGCAGCGGGGCAGCGGTGGCGGAAAGCGGCCCGGCCAAGCCGGCGGACGGCCCGGCGGGCGTGGTGATTCCGGTGCAAGCGACGCCGATCATCAAGTTCGACGACGTGCGGATCGGCATGAAGGGATACGGGCTGACGGTGTTTGAGGGAACGAAGATCGAATCGTTCGCGGTGGAAGTCACCAGCGTGATGCGGGATTTTGAGCCCGGCAAGGGGGCGATCTGGATCCGGTGCACGGATGAGCGCATGCGGCACTCGGGCCCGGTGTCGGGGATGAGCGGGTCGCCGATCTATCTTTGGGAATTGGGGCAGGAAGGAAAGTTGGGCGAGGGCGGGCGGCTGGCGGGCGCGTTTGCGTTCGGCTACTCCCTGTCGCGCCAAGACACGTGCTACGCGGGCGTGCAGCCGATCGAGCAGATGCGGGATGTGGCGACGAGGGAAAATAGAGACGAAAAAACCGCCCGCGATCCTGACGGCGCGCGCGTGCCGGCGCGCGGGGTCGGGCTGCCGGCGACCAGGGCGTTGCTGGGGGCGGGCCGGCGGGCGAATGTCCCGGCCTGGCAGAGTTGGCGAGCGAAGGCCATCGCGGAGCTGATGCCCCAGAGCCTGGCGGAAGCTGAGGTCGCGGGGGGACAGGAAGCAGGCGCATCCAAGGCCCTTTTGCTGCCGTTGATGTTGCCTCTGGCGAACGTGCCCGAATGGTGTCGGCAGCTATGGTCGCCGCTGGGGGTGATGCCGGTGGCTGGGGGCTCGGGGGGAAATATGGTGGCGGGCAAACCGCCGGTGGAGATCGATCCGGACCAGATCACAATATCCCCCGGCAGCGTGCTGAGCGTGCCGTTGTTGTGGGGTGACAAGGAATTGGCGGCGGTGGGCACGGTGACGGACGTACTGCCCAACGGGCAGGTGCTGGGGTTCGGGCATGCGTTCACGGGCGAGGGCAAGATCGACGTGCCGATGGCGGGGGGATTCGTGCATTTTGTGCAGCCCAACGTGGTTTCCAGCTTCAAACTCGGCGGCAGCGGGCGGATCTTAGGCACGCTCGGACGCGACGAAAACTCGGCGGTGATCGGCAGTCCGGGGCTGCGCTACCAGACGATTCCGATCCAGGTGGCGGTGAATCTGCAGGGCCAGCCGGCCCGCGTGTATCACTATCAGGCGGTGCAGCATCCGAAGTTCACCAGCCAAGTAGTGATTTCCGCCCTCATGATGAGTCTGGGGGCGACGCAGAATCTGCCGACGGAAAACACGCTGCGCTTGTCGGGGACGCTGCGCTTTGAGGATCAGCCGCCGCTGAGCTTAAACGCGGTGATGCCGATGGGCTCGGACATGGCGATCGCGATGGAGCTTTTTCCGCTCCTGGAAATGCTCAGCAACAATCCCTACCGCGAATGCCGGCTGGAAGCGGTGGATGTGCGTCTGGACGCGACGGAGCAGGTGCAGCTGATCATGCTCACGGACGCGGCGGTGGATACGCTCGAGCCCGAGCAGGGCCAGGACGTGCGCCTTACCGTGAAGACGCAGGCATACAAGGGGCAGGTTCAAGAGCGGACGTTGCGGCTGAAAATTCCCGACACGCTGGAGGAAGGCGAATATCCGCTGATCCTCTGCGGGGCGGACCAGTATCTGAATCACGTGCTGGAATCCCGGCCCTACCTGGCGGACATCAGCAGCCTGGAGGATCTGCTGGCGACGCTGCGGGTCATTTCCGAAATCCGAAGCGACGCGCTCTACGTGATCCTGCGCAAGCCGGCCGCGGGGCTGGCGGTGGGGCGAACGGAGCTGCCGCAATTGCCCTCCAGCCGGGCGGCCATGCTGGCATCGCCGACGCACAGTTATGCCCTGCCGTGCGCGGAATTGATCGTCAAGGTTGAGCCCGCCGCGGGCGTGGTGGCCGGCGAGCAGTATTTCATGCTCAACGTCAAGCGACATCAAAAATACAAAACGAACGACACGGAGAGTTCGCCGAAGTGAACACGACGGGCGGGTAGTTAAAGGCTGGGGTTGGAGGGGACGAAAGTCCGCGGGGACGCCAGCCGCGGGTCGGACCGCCCCGGCCCGGCGGGGAATACGTCGGACAATCACCGGAACAAGGCCCATGAAAGCGTGCAAAACAATGCGTAGAACCACGGCGATTCGGACGGTGCTGGTCGGGGCGGTGGTGTTGGCGGCGGTGCAGACGGCCTGGGGGGTTAAGCCCAAGAGCTGGACGCACACCACGGAGGCGGACTTTAAGGACGGCGACTTCCAGAACGTGGTGGTCAACAACTTAGGGCAACTGAAGCTGGCGCAGGCCACGAAGCTGGGCCCGGATATGCCCGAGGGCGTGACGGTGGTGTATGACTTAGAGCGCGGGCCTGAGGGAGTGGTCTATGTGGCCACGGGGCCGGAAGGCAAATTGTTCAAACGGCAGGGCGAAACGTTTGAGGAAATCGCCAGTTTAGAGGGCGAGCAGATCTTCTGCCTGGATACTTGGGAAACCAAACTGCTGGTGGGCATCAGCGGGCAGCGCAGCCGCCTGGCGGTGCTGGAGGATGGGAAACTAAAGGACTTGGCGGCGCTTCCGGAGGCGCTTCCGGAGGCACTTCCGGGGGCGGGGGAACTTCCGGGGGCGGGGGAAAGTGAAGCTCAGGACAAAGAGAAATCCGGCGATGCCGAGGGGGAAAGTTCGTCGCAACCAGTGGATCGCGGGGCGATGCCCGACACGGTGACATCCGAGCCGTCGCGGGACAAAGAACAAGCGGCCGAAACCGAGTCCGGCAGCGAAAGCCAGCCCTCGGCGGAAACCGAGCCCGGCAGCACGGGCGTGCGCTATGTCTGGGATCTGCTCGTGGATGGAAAGAAGATTTTCGTAGCCACCGGCAGCGAAGGCGAGCTGTATGAGGTGGATCTTGCTGAACCCGGCGCGGCGGCTGGCGCCAGCGGAGCGAAGGTTCGTCGAATTTTGGACACGCGCCAGGCGAACCTGCTTTCCATCGGCAAGGACGGGCAAGGGCGGATTTACGCGGGCACGGACGGCGAGGGGCTGATCTATCGGTTAACGCCGCAGGGCAGCGGGGAATACACGCCCTTTGTGCTTTTCGACGCGTCGGAGCCTGAAATCGGGGCGCTTCTGGTGCGCGAGGACGGCACGGTGTTCGCGGGCACGGCGGACGCGAACCAGGCTCGCCCGGAAAGGCTCGAAGGCCCGCGCGCACAGGAATCGGGTCGGCCCGAACCGCGGCTGGAGATGCTCAATCCACACCAGGATCAGCCGGACGCGGCGAAGGAAGAGGAGACGGCCAACGCAGAATCGCTGCCGGTGGATACCGCGGACTTAGAACAAGCCCTGGAAAGCCCGCAGGACAACCCCCAGGCTCCCGCAGCCAACGGGCCGGTGTCGGTTGACCAGGAGAAAGACAAGGAAAAGAAGGAACAGGAAGCTTCGCCGGCCCAGGAGCAGGTAGAGGAAAAGGCTCAAGACACCGAGCCAGCCGCGGCTGAGCCGAGCCGGGAGCAGCGGGATCAACTGCGGGAAGAGATTCGCAACCGGCTGGAAAAGGCGCGCAAAGGCGGGTCGCTGGCGGACCAGCCGACCCGGCGGCGGGGCTCCATGCGCGGGCCGAGCCGGCCGATGCCCGGCGCCGGGCCGCGACGGCCGACGCAGGGGCAGGAAGGCAAGGAAGGCAACGCGATCTACCGCATCAACCCGGACGGCGTGGTGACGGAGATCTTCCGCGAGACGGTGATGATTCTGCGGCTTTATGAAACCAGGCTGAACAGCGGGCTCTATACGCCTTTGCTGGCGGCCACGGGCAACGACGGACAGATTTACCGCGTGGACCCGGAGACGGGCGAGACCGCGGTCCTGGCGGACTTGGAATCGCAGCAGATCTGCGCGCTGTTGCCGGGCGACGGGGGCAAGACCGGCGGCACGATGCTGCTGGGGGTATCCAATCCCGCCCGGCTGGTGGAACTGGAAGGCCAATTTGCGACGGAAGGCACTTATACCAGCCAGGTGCAGGATGCCGGGCAGGTGAGCTTGTGGGGCCGATTGGACGTGGTGGCGAATCTGCCGGCCGGCACGAAGCTGCGGGTGGAGACGCGCAGCGGCAACGTGGAAGACGAAAAAGACCCGGCCTGGTCGAGCTGGGCGGAGGCGACGGAGTTTGGGCACGACGAAAAGATCGATCCGCTGGGGCCGCGCGGGATTGTGATCGCCAGCCCGCCGGCGAGATTTTTGCAGTATCGGCTCACCCTGGAAGGCGACGGGGAGGCCGTGGGCGACGTGGAAAAGGTGAACATCACCTACACCTTGCCGAACCTGCGGCCGAAGATTCAGTCGGTGACGACCAGCTACGGCGACCAAGGCTCGCGCGGCAGCCGCGGGGGGGGATCGGAGGACGAGCCTAAGGCCAAGAGCATGCTCAAGATCGAATGGGAAGCCACGGACGCCAACGACGACCAATTGCGCTACAAGGTGGAATATAAGTCAGCCCTAAGCGACAAGTGGCTGACGGTGGCCAAGGACCTGGACGCCAACGAATACGAATGGGACACCCGCAAGGCTCCGGACGGGCGGTATCTGCTGCGGGTGACGGCCAGCGACAGCCCGGACAACGCGCCGAGCATGGCCCTGGCGGACAGCCACTTAAGCGACCCGGTGACGGTGGACAATACCGCGCCGCTGGTCGATGAGATCAAGGCGACGGTCAGGGGGCGCACCGTGGCGGTGGAAGCCAGGGTGCACGATGAGCTAAGCAACGTCGAGGCAGCCCATTACGTGGTGGACTCGGCTGAGGAATGGAACCCCTTAACGGCGGCGGATCTAA
Organism: Phycisphaeraceae bacterium; assembly: GCA_020851735.1. Classification (GTDB taxonomy): domain Bacteria; phylum Planctomycetota; class Phycisphaerae; order Phycisphaerales; family Phycisphaeraceae; genus JADZCD01. Next base: position 56,229 of record JADZCD010000066.1, on the reverse strand, counting down.
TCTACGACTCGACAGAAGAGAAGGTGAATGTTAGCATTAAGGATCTTGACCTTGGCCCCCACGTGATCACCCTGCGGGTGAGCGACGCGCTGGGGAACACCGTCTATAAGGCGGTGGCGGTACAGATCGAGTAACTCTTAGAGGACAGGAGTGGTTCGGCGATGTCAACGCATTATCCTAAGAAGCGCAGCCGGGTGAAACGTGCTCATAAGTTCGGTTTTCGGGCGCGGATGAGCACCACCAACGGTCGGAAGACCATCAACCGCAAACGGCGGGTGGGACGCTCGGTGAACGTGCGCGAACAGCAATAGGGATTGGCCTTAAGTGAATGTTTAAGCCAGGCCTTACAGGGCCTGGTTTTTTATTGCGCCAAGGCCGGGACGACGCCCTCGCCAGGGCGTGCCGGGGAGGGCCCCATGCCGGGCGCGCCGCCTTCCAGGGGGTCAACTTTCAACGGACGGGGGCATCTGTTACGATTCGGCCACCTCGGTTCGATATTCCATCCACAAAAACTTTTGGGAGCGGTCCAATGAGCCTTGAGATCGGGTCTATTCACGGTCGTCAGATTCTTGACAGTCGCGGCAACCCCACGGTGGAGGTTGAGGTGGTCTTGTTGGACGGCACGGTGGGCACGGCGGCGGTGCCTTCGGGCGCCAGCACCGGCGAGCATGAAGCGGTGGAGCTGCGCGACGGGGACAAGAAGCAATGGGTCGGCAAGGGCGTGAGCAAGGCGGTTAAGAACGTCAATGAGAAAATCGCCCCGGAATTGCTGGGGATTGACGCCCGCGACCAGGAAGGCGTCGACGCGCTGCTGGTGAACCTCGACGGCACGGAAAACAAAGGCAAACTGGGCGCTAACGCGATGCTGGGCGTTTCGATGGCCGTGGCCCATGCGGCCGCCAACGCCCTGGGCCTGCCGCTGTTCCGCTATCTGGGCGGCACGGCCGGCAAGACGCTGCCGGTGCCGATGATGAATATTCTCAACGGCGGCAAACACGCGGACAATAACGTGGACTTCCAGGAATTCATGATTCAGCCCTGGGGCTTTGATAATTTCGCCGACGGTCTGCGGGCGGGCGTGGAGATTTATCACGCGCTTAAGAAGGTGCTTTCCAAGCGCAACCTGTCCACGGCGGTGGGCGACGAAGGCGGATTCGCCCCAAGCCTGACGGACAACGAAGACGCGCTGAAGGTGATCGCCGAGGCGGTGGAAGCCGCGGGCTACGACTTCGGCCGGCAGATTTTCGTGGCCCTGGACCCGGCCACCAGCGAAATGTACGACAAGGAAAAGAAGGGTTACGTCTTCTTTAAGAGCAATCCCAAGAAGGTGTTCTCCAGCGAGGAAATGGTGGATTACTGGGCGAATTGGGCTAAGAAATACCCGATCCGTTCGATCGAGGACGGCCTGGCGGAAAACGACTGGGACGGCTGGAAGAAGCTGACCGAGAAGCTGGGCAAGAAGGTGCAGCTTGTCGGCGACGACCTGTTTGTGACTAACTCCAAGTTCTTACGCAAGGGCATCGAGAAAGTCTGCGCCAATTCGATTCTGGTGAAGGTCAACCAGATCGGCACGCTCAGCGAAACGTTTGACGCGGTGGGCCTGGCGATGCGCAACGGCTACAGCGCGGTGCTCAGCCACCGTTCAGGCGAAACCGAGGACGCCACCATCGCGGACATCGCGGTGGCCACCAACTGCGGGCAGATCAAGACCGGCGCCCCCTGCCGCAGCGACCGCAACGCCAAGTACAACCAGCTGCTGCGCATCGCCGACGACCTGGGCGAGCAGGCGCAATACGGGGCGAAGTTCTGGAATAAGTAAGACCCCCCACTGCCGCGGGCTGTGGATCACATTAATTTATCGAGGCCCACCCATGGCTTGGGTGGGCTTTTTTTGCTGGGTCAGGGCTACGCGCAACGCCCGCCGTCGGAAAAGAAGAACGTCGTGGCGGAAAAATGGCGACTCCGTTAGACTCACCGTCGCTCACGCAAGTGAATCAGGCCCGGTGGCGGAACGGCAGACGCAGGGGACTTAAAATCCCCTTGGGGGCAACCTCAGTGCGGGTTCGAATCCCGCCCGGGCCAGTGAAATCGGGGAAGGCAAAAGTCGCCCAGGCACCGCCGCAATGGCCGTGCTTGGGCTTTTTGTCAATCGCCACGTAACCGCCAAGGCTGAACGATCCTGGGCAAAACTTCCGGGGGCGGGGGTGGTTTAGCCGGCCGAGGCGATTTATGATGCTCGCCATGAGCAACTACTATGGACAAACGCAGAGACACGTGATCGCAGCCATGGTGACCAATGAGCCGGGGGTGCTGTCCCAGGTGGCCGGGATGTTCGCCGCCCGCGGGTTCAACATTGACAGCCTGGTCGTCGGGCGCACGGAGAATCCGGAGATCTCACGGATGACGATCGTGGTCATCGGCGACACCGGCGTGCTCGAACAGGTCCGCAAGCAGCTGCAGAAGCTGGTGCCCGTGGTGAAGGTGGTCGACTTCCAGGGCGTCAGCCACGTGGAGCGCGACCTGATGCTGGTGCAGGTGGCCACGGGTATCGGGGACATCAGTGACAGCGACAGTGCCCGCCGCCGCGGGGAGATCGTCGAGCTGGCGAATCTGTTCCGCGCCAAAGTCGTGGACGTGGGAACCGATCGCCTGATGATCGAGCTGTCGGGCACGGAAGAAAAAATCGAGGCTTTCATCAAGCTGATTCATCCCTACGGAATTGTGGAGCTGGCGCGCACCGGCGTGATCGCCATGCCGCGCGGCGACAGCACGGCAGACCGGCTCGAAGCTGGCGCCGTGCGAATTAGACAAGAGTCCGGCGGAGAGAATTCCCAGCCCGGCAGCGGACCGACGATTGACCCAGGCGATCTGCCCCCCGGTTAGTCCCCCCCCGGAACAGTCCCCTCGGATTAATTTGACTCCCCCCGGATTTCGTCCCCGGTTCATTACCCCGGCTTGGTCCTCTTGGCCGCCACCATGCCACGAAGGCTGGGGGAAGAATAATTTTTTCTTATAAATGAAACTGCTATGCAAAAACCAGCCAAATAGGGCTGGCACGGGGATACGCGGGCGATGGCGATGTGGTCCAGCGGCGAGAAACACCATCGCGGGCCATGAATTGAGCAAGTAAATCGGGCTGTGGACCGATAGTTAACGCTACGGGACACGCGGCTGTTTTAAATGGCTCAAATACATTTTTTACTGGCGAGCGAACAATGAGTGACCGGCGTCTGACTATCGCGCACGTGACTCACGAGGCGGTGGACCACCTAGGCGGGATCGGCACCGTCCTGGAAGGGCTGATAACCAGCCCCGTCTACCAGCAGCAGGTCCGCCGCTCGATTCTGGTCGGCCCGACCAATGCGCGCTGGGGCAGCGATCCGGAGCTTAGGCTCGGTTCCGAGGGGCGCGTCTTATATAGCTCGGCCGACAGCATCGACCGCGGCGGGCTGGCCTATCGCTTCCGCCCCATCGAGTGGGCGTTCGGCATCGACGTGGTCTATGGCACCCGCCAGTTCCACAGTCGTCATGAAGGCCGGTCCGGCGAAGCCGAGGTGCTGCTGATCGACGTGATGCGGATGTCCCCCCCCCGGTTGGCGGTGTTCAAACATCGTTTGTGGCAGGCATTCGGCATCGACAGCACGCGCTACGAGGGAAGCTGGGACTACGAAGAATACATGCGCTTAGCCGAGCCGGCGTTTTACGCGCTGCTGGCACTGTTGGCTGACCACGAAAAACCCTGCGTGCTGATCAGCCACGAGTTCATGGGCATGCCCACCGCCCTGCAGGCGACGCTCGAAGGCCGGGAACACTTCCGCACGGTCTTCCACGCCCACGAATGCGCCACCGCCCGCCGGCTGGTGGAAGATCACGCCGGTCACGACGTGATGTTCTACAACGTCCTGCGTCAGGCAGCCGCCCAGGATTTATACGTCGAGGACGTGTTCGGCACGCTGGACAGCATTCCCCGGCACGCCCTGGTGAACAAGGCCTACCTCTGCGACGGCATCATCGCCGTGGGCGACAAAACGCGGGACGAGATGGCGTTCCTAAGCCGGGATTTTCACAATAAGCCCATCGACCTGGTCTACAACGGCGTGCCGGCGATGAAAGTGGATCTGCAGGAAAAGCTGCGCAGCCGGCGGATGCTGCTGGAATATTCCAAGGCCCTGCTGGGGCACGAGCCGGACGTGCTGATGACGCACGTCACCCGCCCGGTGATCAGCAAGGGCTTGTGGCGCGATCTAAAAGTCTGCCACAACCTCGACGGGCTCTTGGGCAAGGACGGCAAGACCGCCGTGCTGTACATCCTGACCAGCGGCGGCGGCGTGCGGCGGATGGAAGAAGTCATGGAAATGGAACGGTCCTACGGCTGGCCGCGGAACCATCGTTACGGATTCCCCGACCTGGTCGGCCCGGAAGTGGATCTTTTCCGGGACGTGGACGCTTTTAATAAGCATCACCATCAGGTCCAGGTCGTGCTGGTCAACCAGTTCGGCTGGTCGCGTGAGCGCATCGGCCGGCACTTGCCGGAGGCGATGACCGTCGCGGACCTAAGGCGGGCCACCGACGTGGAATTCGGCATGGCGGTGTATGAGCCATTCGGCATCAGCCCGCTGGAGCCCTTGGGCAGCGGAGCGGTTTGCGTGATCACCAACGTCTGCGGTTGCGAGGGATTCGTCAATCACGTGGCCGGCCCGAAAGGCACGCCCAACGTGTTGTCAGCCGACTTCACCCAATTGTCCAAACCGCGCACGATCGATCAGCTTAAGGCCATGACGCGCACGGAACGCGATGCCCTGGAGACCGAGGTGGCCACCGACCTGGCCAAACGGCTGATGGCGGCCATTCCGCGCGACGACAAGAATCGGGAGACGCTGCTAAACGCCGGGCAGGCCCTGGTGGCACGCATGGGCTGGGATCAGGTCATCGAAGAAGGCTTTGTGCCCCTGCTGCAACGCGTGATTCAACCGGGCCAAGGCGAGAAGTAGGAGTCAGAGAAAGGCAACGTCAAACGAGAAATCGTCGATTGCCGATTTTCGATGTGAAAGGCCCGAGCTTTCTGACCTCCTCCGGTTCTAGACCCCAGACCCTGTATCTAATTTCGCCATTCGCCATTGTTCCACCGAAGAGAAATCATCTTCCGGAGAGGCTCTTCTTCCGGGGGCGGGGGCGGGGGCGGATTCGACGGGAGGGGGATCATCGGCATAAAATGGGGTGTGGTGGGGCCGTGAAGTTATAGCCCCCTGAATTTATCCTGTTTTACATGCTGGGATTGCCATGTTCCGGAAGATGATGCGAGCCAAGATTCACCGGGCGACGGTGACGTTCTGCGACCCGGATTACGTGGGGTCGATCACCATCGACGCCGACCTGTTGCGTGCCAGCGGCATTCGCCCTAACGAGGCGGTGCACGTGCTGGACATCGACAACGGCGCCCGGTTTGAAACCTACGTCATCCGCGGGGAGTCCGGGTCCGGCGTGCTGGGCATCAACGGTGCCGCCGCCCGCTTGGTCAAGCCCGGCCACAAGGTGATTGTGGTCTGCTTCGGCCTGCTGACTGAAGACGACTTGGACGACCACGTGGCCAAAGTGGTGCTGGTGGACGAAAACAACCGGCTCACCCGCGAACTGGCCTACGACAGCAACCTAGATCCTGAGCCCGCCCACCCCCACCCCCGGAAGTAGCCCCCGCCCCCGGAAGTGATACCCCCCGGAAGTGACAGCCAGCGGAACTACTTCCCTGGCCGTCGACGTCGCCCAAAGCGAACTCTTCGGTTGCCGTGCCAACCGCGAAAGTTTCCCCGATCACCGCAAGTCCCCCCGCTGGGACCAGTAAGCGTTAAAATCTAGAGGCGGACGCACCCCTTTACGCTGTGTGGGCGTAGACGGCAGAGCATTCATCTTGATCCGCGAAAATCAGGCTGGCGCATGGCCAAACCTGTCCGTATCAGCCTGGCGAACAAGTGTCAGTTGCTGTTCGGCGCCGCGGTGGTGCTGATCCTTACCGCAGCTTTGGCTGTGCCTTGGCTGCGCATGCAGACCTTGGTGGCCGAGGGCCAGGAAGAAACCGCCCGCCGCCTGGCGGAGGCTTGGCTGGCAGGAAAAATCGAACTGGGCACGGAACTAAGAGCCCTGCACCAGTTGCCCGACGACAGCGCTGACGAAGAAGAAAAACCGGTCAACAAAACGGTGCTGGCCCTGATCGGGCGCGAGGATTTTGAGCTGGCCGCCAGCCAGGATGATTTTTTAGGCAAAGCGATTGAGACCTTCCAGACCCGCGAGGACAAACAGGAATATTTTCAGCCGGCCGACGGCACCCACGGGCGGGTGTATTACCAATTTGCCCGGGCGATCCGCAAATCAGACTTGTCCTCGATCCGGCGGGGCCTGCCCAGCGGGTTCGCCTCCGCGGTGGACAGCACGTCGCTGGCCAACCCCCTGGAAATGGTGCTCTGGGTGCGCATGCGGACGGATCTGGTGGAAAGCCAGCTTCTGCGCAATCGCATCTACGTGATCGCCGCCGGTCTGCTGGCCGGGCTGCTGGCCATCGGCGTGTTCTGGTACATCACGATGCGGCTGATCCTTTCGCCCGTGCGGGTGCTGCGGGATACCGCCGAGAAAGTGTCCGAAGGCGACTTGAACATCCGTTCGGAGATCAGCACCGGCGATGAATTTGAGCAGTTGTCCGGCACGTTCAACACCATGCTCGAATCGCTGAAGAACAATCAGGACCAGCTGCGCAACGTCAACAAGAGCCTGGACCTGAAAATCGGCGAACTGGCCAAGACCAACCTTTCGCTCTACGAAACCAGCAAGATCAAGAGCGAATTCCTGGCCAATGTGTCGCACGAGCTGCGCACGCCGCTGCATTCGATCGTCGGCTTCGCCGAAGTGCTGCAGGAAACCTTGGAGGGCAGGACCGGCCCGGTCGACGAAAAACGCAAACGCTACGCCTCCAACATCATCGCCTCCAGCCGGCAACTTCTGGATTTGATTAACGACCTGCTGGACTTAGCCAAAATCGAAGCGGGCCGGCTGGAACTGCACGTGTCAAAGGTGAGCATCGCGGACATCGTCGAAGGTCTGGTGAACCTCATCCGCCCGCAAGCCGAGAAGAAGCAGGTGGAGCTTCGGATCAAGGTCGAGCGCGACATTCCACCGGTGGAAACCGACGCCGGCAAAGTGCAGCAGATTCTGTTTAATTTCCTTTCCAACGCCATCAAATTCGCCCCCCAGGCAGGCTCGGTGGTGATGTCCGCCGGCTTGCTCCGCTCCGGCAACGGCGCCAGCGACGGCCACAACGGCCACGCGCCAGATTCCCCGGCGCCAGCGCCGTCAAAAGCGGATAGTCCCGACTCCGCCCCAGTTTCCACTGGGTCACTTCCGGGGGCGGGGGCGCTTCCGGGGGGACTTCCGGGCGCACTTCCGGGGGGGGCGGGGGTATCGGGAGTGAGGATCAGTGTGACGGACAACGGGCCGGGCATCGCCTTAGAGGACCACCAGCGGATTTTCGAAAAGTTTGTGCAGCTCGATAAGTCCGTCACGCGCGAATACGGCGGCACGGGCCTGGGCCTGACGATCAGCCGCGACTTAGCCAAGATGCTCGAAGGGCAAATCGAACTGGACAGCGACATCGGCCGGGGCGCGACGTTCAGCCTGATTTTGCCTTTGGAATTAGGCGCCCGGCAGGTGGCGTTAATGCCCGGCTCGGCACCGGCGAAGGGTTAACCAATTCGTCCGCTCAGCGGCGCGCGCCGGTCGCCTCGACCCCGCAAAAAACCAGCGATTTTCAGGGAATTCCGCGCACGATCGCCGGGCCCAGCAATTGCGTGACGCGCACGGGCAATTTCTGCCAGAGGGCGATCTTCCATTGGTTGCCGGGATGATCCGGGCGCATGCGGGAAAAATCACCGCGCCGCAGGTAGTACTGCCAGATCGTCGGCTGCGGCCCAGCCCCCCACTGCTTCTTAAAGCGATAGGTTCCGCCGTCGAGCGTGGAGCGCCCAAAGTCAAACGCCGCGCTGCCGCGCTGCATCCCCCGCAGCAGCAGCTGGTGGTACATCCACATGTTGGCGCAGATGGGATTAAACTCGCGCAAGCAGGAGGCCGACGGCACCTGCGTGCACGCGGGCTCCGCCGCTGTGGCTGACTGATGGATCAATAGCGCCGCGGCCGCCGCTTCCTTCTTTTTGGTACGCACCACCGCCAGTTCCGCCGCCTCGGGAAAAGCCGCAAGCATGTCGGCAAACAAGCGCCGGGAATAGACGGGCGTGCCCAAGTCGCGCATGTTGACGGAAAAAATCCGATAGAACTCCGCCAACAGCTCCTGCCCGCCGAAGCAAACGGTCAATTCGCTTTTCTGGGCTTTGCGAATCTGGTTGCGAACCTTAGCGTCCAGCCCATTCCAAAGGTCCTCGGGCGACGCCGGCAGATTCAGCAGCATCCGATATTTTTCATCGCGTCGATGCGTCAGCGCGGGGTGATCCAACGCCTGCCCCTGGTGGCGCAGCTCCAGGTAAGCGACGTTGAGTTGATCCGCCAACTGCACCGCCCGATCGACCATCGCCGCCGCAGCCAACGCATCGGCCGCGACCAGCCCCGCGCGGTTTAAGTAAGGCAAGCTGACTAAAAATCGCCCGAACAGCCGACTTTGGACCAAGGCCAGCGGCAGATACCCGCGTATTTCCCGCCCTTTTCCCCCCGGCGCCGCCGCCACCGGCGATGGATCGCCGCGGGCAATCAAAAAGTAAGGCTGATGACCCAGGCTTTGCCGCAACACATTCAGCCAGCGCGGATCGTGCTCCGGGCAAGCGGGCCACGCAAGATCAGCCGTTGACAGGAACGCCGCCAGCTCCCCTTGCGGTGCGGAATCAAGCTCACGCCCCACCTCCACCACCGGCCACGAGGAATCCCCGCTCGCCTTGGCGGAAGCCGACACCGATGTTTGCGAGGCAATCAGATTAGCGGGCATAAAAATCAGTCGGCTGAAAAAAAGTTAAATCACGCCGCGGGTGAAAGCTTCGAACCCGTCGAGGAGTTTGCCGTGGGAACAATCGGCCTGGCTGGCGAACCTGCCACCCGCGTGTGCGGAGCCACCGGCCGGGTAACCACCGCCCCCGCGCCCACCAGGGCGTGATCGCCCACGTCAGCCATGATGATCCCCCCCGCGCCGACCCACACGCCGCTTCCGATGGTGACTTTGCTGAAGTTCAGTTGATTGTCGCGCAGCGTCTGGCCCTGCTGAGGCTGCGTGCCATGCTGGTGCCGCCCGCTGAGCACGTGCGTCCCATCGCCGATCAGCGCGTCGTCGCCGATGTCCGCCCACCCCACGCTCACACCCCGCCCAAAACAGACTCTATCGCCCAGGCGCGCCTGCGCCTTGCTGAACGTGGTCATGAACGCAAAGTGCACGTCCACGCCCACGTGGGCCAGCGTCCGCTTATAAAAAGCCTGCCGCGTGTACACGCCCCACAAGCCCGCAATCAGCCCAATGCGCTCGCTGGCGTCCAGAAAAGCCCGCTCCTGGCCGATCACCTTGCTTTCCAACCCATAGCGCAACAGGTGCGGCACCGCCCGCAGAAATCCAAGCAACCGGATGATCTTCTTAGCCAGGCCACCCATAAATATCGCCTCCACACGATCGCCATAGGAACACGACAACCCCAAGACTGCATCTTTTTATCGGCTACTACAGAAAAAAACGTGCAGGCCAACGCCAGGCAATAATCAAAACGGACCTTCCCCCCGGAAGTCCCCCGAAAGCCCCCCGGAAAACCCCGGAATTCCCCCCGGAAGTATCGCCTTCAAATAGTTCAGCCCCCGGCTCTGCCGGGGGGTACGCATGCATTCCCTCCCGGAAACCCCCGGATGCCCCCGGAAGTCCCCCAGACGTTCCAGGCGTCATTTGCCACCGGGAACAAGGAACCTAAGATTTAAGACTCCAAAGGGTAAGGTCAATCGTTAGGCTGCCAGCAAAAGGACGACCGATGGCTGCGGACGCGGCAACAAGTGAAGGATTTTTGACCACGCAACTGCAGAAAGTGGTGAACTGGTCGCGGCGGAACTCGGTCTGGCCGCTGCCGTTTGCCACCGCCTGCTGCGGCATCGAACTGATGGCCACCGCCTCCAGCCGCTTTGACTTAGCCCGCTTCGGGGCCGAGGCCATGCGCTTTAGCCCCCGCCAAAGCGACCTGCTCTTGGTCGCCGGGCGCGTCGCCGTCAAGATGCTCCCCGTGCTCCAGCGAATCTATCAACAAATGGCCGAGCCTAAGTGGGTTCTCTCCATGGGCGCCTGCGCCTCCACCGGCGGCGTGTTCGACACCTACGCCGTCGTGCAGGGCATCGACCAGTTCATTCCCGTGGACGTCTACGTGCCCGGCTGCCCCCCGCGCCCGGAGATGCTCATTGAAGGCATCATGGCCATCCAGAGGATCATCGATCAGGACGGCATTCCCCCCAAGGGCCCCGACGGCCGCCGCCGACCTCTGCAGATCGCCATCGAGCCCAACTATCAGCCCCAGCCGCAACCCGTCGATCTGACGGTTGACGGAAGGTAACTAGTCCGCTGTTGGACCATGAACATCTTGTCGCGAATATCGCCACGCATTTATTTCTATCTGGCATTGGTTTGCGGACTGATACCGCTGTCTTGCGGTTTTGGCAGTCTCGTTTTATACACCGCTACACGAAATGATTTCTGGATTCAAACAGGCATCGCAACCCTTTGCATTATTGGCCCTGCTTTATTGCTGGTGGGACTGACGACCTGGGGATTCGGGCTATGGCGATTGTGTCGCAACATGCCTCGCCCTAGATCCCGGCCGACAACTCCATCCGCCGGAGTTTCGATACTGATATTGTTGCTGAATCTTCCCGCCGGCGCCATTTGTGTGAATGTGGGCATGTTTGAGGCAACGCGCTACAACGTCTGCATCCATAACCAGACGCCCCAGCGCATTGGTCCGATTCGTATTTACGGCGGAGGATGCGATCAGACCATCGCCGCAATACAGCCACACTCCAAGACTTTGCTTAATCTCTGGTTCAAGCAAGATGGTGAACTTCGCATGGATTATGCCATCGAGGAGCGTCATCAATCCTGCTTGATCGAAGGATACGTCACAAGCCAATGGAGCGGTCAAACGGATGTGTTCATTACACGCGATCAGATCCCGAGCATCATTTCGACTCCCGATTAATCAGATCAGCAAGATATCCGCCTGCTCTCCGTGCATTTTGCGTCCGCGCCAGCATCGCGGTAATCTCGCATCATGTATTACATTGACGCGCATACCCACTGTGTCGGCGATCATCCCGACTGCATCGCGTTATTCGACGAGCTGAACCTGAAGCTGGTCAACATCGGCGTGACCGAGCCCGGCCTGCCATGGCGCGATCACTTAAAACTCTACCGCCGGCTGGCCGACGCCCACCCCCATCGGTTCGCCTGGGTGACGACCTTCACGCCGCCGGACTGGACCGGCGACTGGGCCGAGCGGGTCATCGCTGATCTTGACCGCGACTTCGCCGCCGGCGCGGTCGGCTGCAAGGTGTGGAAGAACATCGGCATGCTCGACCGCAAGCCCGACGGGTCATATCTCCTGGTTGACGATGACGTTTTTCAGCCGGTCTTCGCGCACCTGGAAAAGCTTCGCAAACCGCTCTTAATGCACATCGCCGAGCCCATTGCCTGCTGGCAGCCGCCGCAAGACAACGACCTGCATTCGGAGTATTACCGCCGCAACCCGCGCTGGTACATGTTCGGCAAGCCGGGCGCGCCGTCCTATGCCCAGCTCATCGCCGCCCGTGACGCCGTGGCGGCACGGCATCCAAATCTGCCGGTCATTGGCGCTCACCTGGCCAGCCTGGAACACGACTTAGGCGAAATCGCCCGGCGGTTGGAGCAATATCCCAACTTCGCCATCGACACCGCCGGGCGCATGCGCGATCTGGCCTGGCACAACCCCCCGGACGTGCAGGCGTTCCTCACCCGCTACCAGGACCGCGTCCTGTGGAGCACCGACCTGGTGCGTTTTAGCGCCATGTCGCAGTGGACTGCCGAAAAACGCCTCGATGAGCTGGGTCACATTCGCCGTCAGTACGTCACGGAGTTCGACTTCTTCGCCACCGACAAGCCCCTGACCATCGCCGGTCGCCCTGCCCGCGGCCTGGCCATGCCCGAACCGGTGCTCGAAAAGCTCTTCCACCGCAACGCCCAAGCGTGGTATGCCGTCTAGCGCAATGGGTCGTGTGCGAATTTCGTTGCCGGAAAAGAACCTAAGCCACCGCCTCGATCATCTCGCGGGCCTGGCGCAGCGTCGTCTGCGTGGCGTTCTTGCCGGCCAGCATCTCGGCTAACTCCGCGATGCGCTCCTCGCCGGTCAGCACGTCCACTTTGGTGCGCGTCTGCTTGTCCTTGCCCTTGCCGTCGACGCCCTTGGCGATGCGGAAGTGCCGATCGCCAAAGGCCGCGATCTGCGGCAGGTGCGTAATGCAGAGCACCTGGTGGCGGGGCGCGGTTTTCCCCGTCGCCGCTTTGCCGCGTTTGCCGCGCGGGCTGTGTTCGCCCGCCGTCAGCCCGTGCAGCTTGCGCCCGATCACCGTGCCCATGCGCCCGCCGATGTTGGCGTCGATTTCGTCAAATACCAGCACGCTGATGCGATCGTTGCCCGCCAAGATCGATTTAATCGCCAGCATGATCCGCGACAGCTCGCCCCCCGAGGCGATCTTGCGCAGCGGGCGGGCGGGTTGCCCAGGGTTGGGGCGAATGAGCATCTCCAGCGTCTCTAACCCGCTGGCGGGGCAATTGGCTATGTCCCGCGTCGCGGCCAGCAACTCAAAGCTCACGTCGAACTCCGCCTCAGCCATGCCCAGTTCCGCCAGCTGCGCTTCGACCAGGGGCTTGAGCTTCTCGGCCGCCGCCTGCCGCTGCTGGCGAAGCTGCTGGCCCACCGCCTCCAGCTCCACGTGCAGCCCAGCGATGTCGCGGTCCAGGTGGCTTAAATCCGCGTCCTGCCCGCGCAGGTCCTTGATCTGGGCCTCGGCCTGATCACGAAAGGCCAGCACCTCAGCCAACGGATCTTCGCCGGGATTAGTCGCGGAGCTGTATTTGGCAATCAAACGATTAAGAACGTTCAGCCGCTCCTCAACCTCCGCCAGTTCGCCGGGCTCCAAATCCAGCCGATCGACATACCGCGCCAACTGCATCGCCACGTCCTGCAAACTCAAACAGCTGGAAGTAACCTGCTGGGCCGGCTCCGCCAAGTCGTCGTCCAGCTCCGCCAGTTGATTTAAGACATGCGTCATGGCCTGCAGGCGCTCGAGCACCGCCCCCTGGGTTTCATACAAGGCCGCGTGGACCTGCCCGGCATCGCGTTTTAGACGCTGCACGTTGGACAGCCGCCGATGCCGATCCTTCAATTCCTCAAATTCCCCCAGCACCGGCCCAGCCGCGTCGATTTCCTGCAGCTGAAACTCCAACAGCTCCAGTTGCTGACGCCGCAGCGATGAGCTGGCCTGCAATTCCGCCAGCCGGCCCACCTGTTCCCCCAGCCGCCGATGCAGGTCGGCAAAGCGCAAACGCAATTCCTCGCACCCGGCGAAAGCGTCGAGAATCAGCAGTTGATTGGCCGGCTTTAAGAGAAACTGGTGATCGTGCTGCCCGTGCACGTCCACCAGCAGTTCACCCACCGCTTTCACCATCACCGCCGTGACCGGCTGACCATTGGCCGCGAAGCTGGATCGGCCTGACGAAAACATCTTGCGCGTAAGCAGCAACTGGTCGCCGGCCGCCAGCGTCTGGTCGAGAATCCGCCCGATCGCCGCGGTCGTTTCCGCGTCGCGAACCTCAAAAACCCCCGCCACGCGCGATTCTTCCGCCCCCGGGCGCAGGTAATCCGTCCCGCTGCGCAGGCCCAGCAGAATCTCAAAAGCCCCCAGCACCAGGCTCTTGCCCGCACCGGTCTGCCCGGTGAAACAATTAAGCCCGTCGTGAAACTCCAGATGAGCTTCTTCGATCACCGCCAGGTTGCTGATGTGCAGTTCGCGGAGCATAAAGAAAAAAAGTGGTGGCTTAAAGGGTCAAAACGGTAATGTGGTTATTGGTGTAGATGCAGATGTCCGCCGCGATGGTCATCGCATGCTGGACGATCTGCGCCGGCGTTTGGCCGCAGTGCGCTATCAAAGCCCGCGCCGCCGCCGTCGCGTAAGGCCCGCCCGAGCCGATGCCCAAAACCCCGTCGGTCGGCTCGATCACGTCGCCGGCCCCGGAAATAATCAGCCCGCAGGATTGGTCCGCCACGATCAGCAGGCTTTCCAGCCGGCGCAGATACCGATCCGTCCGCCAGAGCTTGGCCAGTTCCACCGCCGCCTTCTTGATGTTGGCCGGCGAATCCTTCAGCTTGGCCTGAAACTTCTCCAATAGCGCCAACCCATCCGCCGCCGACCCGGCAAAACCCACCAGCACCCCCGCGCTGTCCGCCCCGACGCCTTCGAGCTTCCGTACCTTCACCGCGTCGGCCTTGGCCACCACCCGATCGAGCGTCACCTGCCCGTCGCCGGCGATGGCCACCTGGTTGTCGCGGCGGACGCAGAGAATCGTGGTGCCGTGGAATGACTGCATGGGGCTATTCTACAAAGGGAAATGTTTGGGGTGGAATCAGGAGCGGAAAAGAGAAATTGATATAAACAGGGGATGGACGAGCCGATTGCAGCCACGGACGGTCGGGATCCAGGCCATCAGCCGGTGCTGATGCGCCAGGTTCTGGACCTGCTCCAGCCCCGGGCGGGCCAGGTCTATGTGGACTGCACCCTGGGCCGCGGGGGCCACGCCGAGGCGATCAGCCGGCTGCTGGGCCCCGCCGGACACATCGTCGGGCTGGATCTGGACGAAGGGAACCTGGAATTCGCCGGCCGCCGGCTTAGGGAACTCGCCCAAGGACTAGGGGCCGGCAAGGTGGATCTGCGGCACGGCAGTTTCGGGCTCATAGGGGAGATTTTGGGCGAATTAAGCCTTGCCAAGGGGGTGGATTTGTTGCTGGCCGACCTGGGCTTTGCCTCCACCCAAATGGACGACCCGGAACGGGGCTTTTCCTTCTCCAAAGAAGGCCCTTTGGACATGCGGATGGACCAGAGCCAGCGAACCTCCGCCTATGATTTAGTGAACGGGTTACGGGAGGCGGAACTGGCTGATTTGATCTACCAATTAGGGGAAGAAAGGCTCAGTCGGCCGATCGCTCGAAAGATTATCGAAGAACGGCGGAGGCGGCCGATTAATTCGACAGTACAGTTGGCGGAGATTGTGCGCCAAGCGTACGGTCGGCGCAGGCATGGGCAGCGTATCGACCCAGCCACGCGCACGTTCATGGCCTTGCGGATCGCGGTGAATGGAGAACTCGACGCCTTAGGTGCCTTGTTGGAGTCGTTGCCGGTGGTCATGGCGCCTGGGGGTGTGGCGGCGATCATCAGTTTTCATTCCCTGGAAGATCGGCTCGTCAAGCAGGCGTTCGTGGCCTGGCGAAAAAATGGAACTGCGGAAGTGTTAACACCCAAGCCTGTGGTTGCGTCGGATGAAGAAGCAGGTTTAAATCCACGAAGTCGGTCGGCCAAGCTGCGGGCAATCCGCTGGCTGGGCCGGGCTGATTCGCTGAAAATAAGCGATCGCAAGTAAAAACTCGCCGTAAGGACGCGGCGGGAGCCTAAAGCTAAGGATGGTCAAGAAATGACACGCGAGACTAAGATCGGGTTGCTGGCGGGGATGGGCATTATTCTGCTGATCGGTATTGTGGTCAGCGATCTCCTGGTCGTTCCTGCTCAGGAGGCCCCGCTGCCCCTGCGGCAGTTCGCTCCGGGCGTCCAGGAAAACATCAATGTCCGGCAGACGGAATCCTGGCAGCCGGCAGCGCCTATCGAAAATCGCCCCAAACCTCGCGTCAATCAGCCCATTCCCACACCCACGGAAATCAACCGCATCGTGGCCGACGCCGCCCAGCAGCCCCCCGCCGCGGAACAGCAGGCCAACGCCGCGCCCGCCGTCCAGGCCCCTGCCCCCGAAGTCAAAGCTAACCCCGCAGCCGATCAGGCCATCGCCGATGCCACCGCCAAGCGCCCGACCGTCGGCGGCGACGTGACCTTGCCGACAAACGCTGTAAGTAACGTTGTGACATTAGCTAAGCAACCTGCAACCGTCTCTGTCCGCCAACCGGTCAAGACCATAACCGTGGACACCGGCGACACGCTTTATTCCTTGGCCCAAAAACACTTAGGTTCATCCAGCCGGCACAAGGAACTCTTCGAGGCCAACAAAGCCCAGCTTAAGTCCCCCGACGAACTGAAAATCGGCATGGTGCTCATCCTGCCCGCCGCGCCCCAGCCCGCCGCGGTACAGCTCGCCTCAACCTCCGACCGCCAGCCCACCAAAGAAATCACCACCCCCGCCACTTCCGGGGGTACTTCCGGGGCGGCTTCCGGGGGGACTACGGTGGCGGTCGTCGTCGAAAAAACGCCAAAGAAAGAAAAGCCCGCCGAGGCCAGCTCTAATTACACCGTTAAGGCCAACGACACCCTTTACGCCATCGCTCAGAAGGTCTACGGGGATGGCAAGCGGTGGCACGAGATCCAGGCCGCCAACAAGGCGATCATCGGCCCGGACGCCGCCAAGCTGCAGATCGGGCAAGTGCTCAAGATCCCCCGCTAGCGGTGGAGACTGAATCAGCCGTCAAGGGGCGCCGCTGCCAGGGAGCGGCGCTTTTGTCAGATACGAATATCCCTGGTCTGACAACCAAGCCATGTCACTCCAAGCCAAATTGATGTTCCTGATCGTGGCGTCCTTCGTGGCCGGGACGATGCTGCTGGTCTTTCGTCAACAGCAGTTTGAATCCGCCCACCGCCTCGTGACCGCCCATCGGGAAATCGACCAGGCCCAGCGCAAGCTCTGGCAGCTCCAGGCGGAAATCGCCTATAAGCTCCAGCCCAAAACGTTGCGCGACAAGGTCACCGCTCTGCCTACGAAATTCCGGCCCATCCAGGCTCAGAATCAGGAATCGACCAACGATCTGGACGTCGTCCATTCTCCGGACGTGGAGGAATAACCGTGACGCAAGCCTCCCCGTCGCCAAATCCGCAAGACAACGCCCCCCCCCTCACCACCACCCCCACCGCCTCTCCCGCCCACCCGGGCTTCACCGAAGCCACCCGCGGTCTGCAGTTGGCCCAGATCCGCTTCCGGCGATTCACCATGCTCGCCACCGCCATGGTGATCACGATGACCGTGGGCTTTGTGGGTTTGCTCGCGCGGGTGGTCTATCTCCAAGTCTCTCCGCAGCTGGAAATCTCCCAACTCGTCCGGGTCCAGCAGCAGGGCCTGGTGGATCTGGCCGGCCGGCGGGGCTCGCTTCTGGATCGCAAAGGCCGCGTGGTGGCCACCACGGGCGTGGCCTATCGCCTGTACGTGGATGCGAAGATCATCGAAGACTTCTGGACCTTCTCCCAGCAGGTGGGCCAGCATTTCGGCTACGACCCGCAGTGGATTCTCCAACGCCTTTCCCGTCAGCCCCAGAATCGTTTCATCGTGCTCGATGAGTCCCTAAGCGACGAGCGGGTGCAGCAGCTCGAGGGCTTTAATCTGCCCGGCTTAGGCTGGGAAACGCATCTGGTCCGGCACTATCCCTTAGGCCCGCTGGCCGGCCAGGTGGTGGGCTTTGTGGGCCGCGACGGCCAAGGCCTCGAAGGCATCGAAAAGCTTTACGAATCCTTCATGCAGGGCCGCTCCGGCGGACTGTCCTATGTGCGGGCCGCCAACCGCATGCCGCTGTGGATTGAAAGCCAAAGCTACCAGCTGCCCCAGGCCGGCAAAGCGGTGCAACTGAGCCTGGACGCCGTGGTGCAGGCCATCGCCCAGGAACAGCTGGGCGCCGCCTGCCGGCAGTACGGCGCCGAGAGCGGACAGTTGATCGTCATGGTGCCCAGCACCGGCGAAATCCTGGCCATGGCCAACTACCCGGAGTTTGACCCCAACGATCTGTCGGTCTCCACCGCCGTCCGCCGGCGCAATCGCTGCGTGACGGACGTGTTCGAGCCCGGGTCGACGTTCAAGCCGTTCATCTGGGCCTTTGCCGTCGAGTGGGGCCTGGCCCGGCCGGAGGAACTGATCGACTGCCACGAGGGTTTCTATGTATCCCCCGAAGGTCGGCGGCTGCGCGACGCGCACGGGTACGGCCTGTTGACCTTCGAACAGGTGCTGACTAAATCCAGCAACATCGGCATGGCGGTGGTCGGCCAGCGTTTGGGCGAAAAACGCTTGTTTGCCGCCGTCTCCGCGATGGGCTTCGGCAAGCCGACCAACAGCCGCCTGCCCGGTGAATCGCCCGGGCTGGTGCGTCCGTTGGCTAAGTGGAACCATTACTCGGAAACCAGCGTGCCGATGGGCCAGGAAATCGGCGTCACGCCCCTGCAACTGGTGCGCGGGCTGAGCATTCTGATCAACGACGGCCTGATGGTGACCCCCACCATCCTGGCCAGGGAAAAAGAAGCCGCCGAACCCGCCCAGGACGAACTGCAGATCCGCGAGCAGGTGGTTTCGCGTTCCACCAGCCGCATTCTTCGCCAAGCCCTGCGCAAAGTGGTGACCGAAGGCACCGGACAGAACGCCAACAGCAAAATGTACGAGGTCTTCGGCAAGACCGGCACCGCCCAGGTGGCGGACCTAAAACGGGGCGGATATCTGCCCAACGCCTACGTGGGGTCGTTCATCGGCGGCGCGCCGGCCGACAAGCCCCAGATCGTCGTGGGGTGTTTCATCCATCGGCCCAACGCCGCCAAGGGTTACTACGGCGGCACCGTGGCCGCCCCCGCCGTCAAGCGGGTGATCGAGGAAATCCTGTCCTACATGGGCGTGCCGCCCCTGCCTGAACCCACGGACAAGAACGCGCAAAACAAGGGCACGCTGGCCATTCGAGACTAACCCGCACCGCCCGCCTCCGCCAAAATCGACGGTACCCACCACGCTTGCAGAAACCGGGCGCGGTTTTTCTATTCTTATCTCTTCCGGGGGCAGGGGCACTTCCGGGGGGCACTTCCGGGGGGTGGAAGTGGCGGGTCTGATCCGGTAGTCTGTGCGATCTTAAGGTTACTACCGGAAGGAGACCGCTTGAACCGCACGCCGTTCTATCAATTACACGTCGATCACGGGGCCAAGTTCGTGGACTTTGCCGGCTGGGAAATGCCGATCATGTACCGCTCGATCCACGAAGAGCACAAGCACGTGCGCAACTCCGCCGGCCTGTTTGACGTGTCGCACATGGGACGGATCAAGTTCACCGGCCGCCAGACCCGGCGGTTCCTGGAGCGCGTGCTGACCCGCCGCATCAGCGACATGCCCGAGCTCAGCTGCCGTTACAGCCTGATCTGCAACGAACGCGGCGGCGTGCGCGACGACGTGATCGTCTACCGCTTTGCCGACTATTGGCTGTTGGTGGTCAACGCCTCGAACCGCGAAAAAATCCTGGCCCACTTAAAGGCCAGCGTCGGCGACCTGGCCGTGAAGATCGAAGATCAGACCACCTCCACCGGCATGGTGGCCCTGCAGGGCCCGAAGGTCATGGAGGTCGTGGGCACCATGTCACGCGAGGTGCCTTCCTTAAAACGCTACCACTTCTGCATCAAAAACCTGCTGATCATGAAGCTGATCATCAGCCGCACCGGCTACACCGGCGAGGACGGCATCGAGATCATCATGCCCGGCAACATGGCCGCCATGGCGATGAAGCTCTGGCTGCGCGAAGGCCCCGGCGACCAGGAAGCCGTGCTCCAGCCGGCCGGTCTGGGCGCGCGCGACAGCCTGCGTCTGGAAGCCGGCATGCCGCTCTACGGCCACGAGTTGTCCGAGGACATCGACCCCATCTCCGCGGGCCTGGCCTTTGCCGTGAGCCTGGACAAGGACCAGATGCCCGCCGGCGCCGGCAGCGAAGGCGAACCCTTCATCGGTCAGGAAGCACTAAAGAAAATCGCCGCCGCGGGCCCCGTCCGACGCTTGGTCGGCCTGCGCTTGGACGGCAAGCGCACGCCGCGCCAGGGCATGAAGGTCCTCCAGGGCGACCAGACCGTGGGCGAGGTGACCAGCGGGTGCCTCTCGCCGACGCTGGGCTATCCGATCGCCATGGCCTATGTGGACAGCCAGGCCCATCCCGACGGAATTCTGCTCGGCGAACAGAAAACCCCGGCCCAGGAAACACCCCTGCCGTTCTACAAGCGCCCGCAATAAGTCATCTTTTCGTCGCCGCCCTGGCTCAAGCCAGATGCACACAGCGCCCGCCGTGCGTTTGCAGGCGGCCCTGTGTGGCTCCCCTCCAACCCCATGGGAATTTTTCGTTAATTAAGCGCTGCGGCGCTGCGGCTTCGGCTGGCGCTGGGTCTTGCCCACCGGCGGCTTGCCTGCCTTGGGATAGGCGGCCGGTTCTTCTTCCGGCGAGGCGATGGCGGTGCGGGCCTCCGTCGCCACCGAAGCACGCCGCCGCCGGCGGGTCGGGTGCGCGTGGGCCGCCATCGGCTTGGGACTATCCATCCGCCGGTAGAGTTTTTCCAGGGCTTCGATCTCAATCTGCCGCACGCGCTCGCGGGTCAGCCCCACACGCTCACCGACCTCTTTAAGCGTCAACGGACCGTCGCCCGTCAGCCCGAAGCGCAGGCGCAGAATGTTGGCCTCGCGTTCGTCGATGGCTTCCAATAGAGCGCGAATCGTCGTCAGATCATCGCGGCTGACCACCTGTTCGTCGGGCGGCGAGGTGCGGTGATCGTGCAGAATTTCCGCTAAGTCCATGCCTTCGTCGTTATCCCCGCCGCCGGACTGGGCCGGGCGCTGAAACGCCCGCACCGCCTTGCGGATCATGCGCACCTTCTTGGGCGTCAGCTGCATCGTCTCGGCCAGTTCCTGGATGTTGGGCGTGCGCCCCAGCGATTCTTCCAGTTCATGGGCCGCCCGTTTCCAGCGTGCGATCAACTCCACCATGTAAGCGGGAATGTGCACCGGCTGCACGGCGTTAATCAAAGCGCGTTTGATGGCCTGCTTGATCCACCAGGAGGCATACGTGGAGAAGCGCGCCCCCTGCTCGGGGTCGAACGCCTCCACCGCCCGCAGCAAGCCCAGGTTGCCCTCTTCAATCAAGTCCGCCAGCGGCAGCCCGCGGTTGGAAAAACGCTTGGAGATATTGACCACCAGACGCAGATTCGAGCGGATCATCTGCTCGCGGGCCTGGGGGCAATTCTGGTGCATGATGCGCCAACAAAGCTCCTTTTCCTGCTCAGCGGTGAGCAAAGGAGCCTCGTCTATCTGCTTTAGATAAAGCGCCAGCCCTGTTTTAACGGCGGAACCTGCCATAACACTCCAGACGCGGCAGCCGTTGTCCCCTCCGGACCGCGGCGCGGTTTATATGCAGTCTCTCCATGGCAATTTTCGGCGGTTTGCAGGCTGTGCTTAAGGCTCAGGCCTGGTTCCGAGAAATAGGCCTGTCATTGCAGGCGCTCCAGGCGATACCAGCCGCACCGATCATGCCGGCATCGTTGCCCAGACGGGCGCCGACGATCTGAACCTGCCCCGCCGCCGCCAGGGACCAGTTCAGATTCCGATAAGCAGCGCGAATGCGCTCAAAGAGAAAATCCCCCGCCAAAGCCATCCCCCCCGCGAAAACGATCATCTGGGGGTCCAATATCCGGCTGAAATTAATGCACGCGATGCCCAGGTAATACGCTGTCTCATCCACCAGACGCAGCGCCAACCCGTCCCCCGCCAGCGCCGCCTGGAATACCTGGTGCGCCGTCACCGCCTCGACCCCGCCCTCAGCCAACACTCGCGTCAGGCTGCTGGCCGCGCCACTCTGCAAAGCTTCGACCGCGCGCTTCGCCGTGGCGTTGGCTGAGGCATACGCTTCCAGACACCCTTTCTGCCCGCACCCGCAGGGCCGACCACCGGGAATAATCATCAGGTGCCCCGCCTCGCCCGCGATGCCGAACCCGCCGTGAACCACGCGCCCTTCCACCACGATCCCGCTGCCGATGCCCGTGCCCAGCGTGAGCATCACCAGGTGGCGAACCTTCGACTCCCGGCCCGCGCCCGCCCAATACTCGCCGAAGGCCGCCGCATTGGCGTCGTTCTCAATATACGTCGGCCGTCCTAAGATCGCCGTCATCCGCGCCGCCAGCGGCACGCTGCGCCAGCCGGGCAGATTGGGCGCATCGAGCACCAACCCGCGCTCATGATCCAGCAAGCCCGGCGCCCCCACGCCCACCGCCTGCACGTCCCCAACCGTCACGCCCGCCTGCGCCATGGCCTGCCGACCAGCCTGGGCTATCTGTTCCGCGACAGCTTCAAAACCCTTCGCGGCAGGCGTGGGCAAGGAATGGCGGGAAAGCACAGCCCCCTGGGCGCTGATCACGCCTGCTTTGATATTCGTTCCGCCTAAATCCAGACCCAAATAACAGTTCATGACTTCATACTCCGCCAAGTACCGGGGAAGCCGCTGAGTCCGGGGGTGCTTCCGGGGGCGCTTCCGGGGGCGCTTCCGGGGGGCGAGGTGTTGGGGCCGGATTCTACCCTCGATGTCCTCCGCCGTCAGAACCGCCGCCCGCCGCGACTCCCATAGCCGCAGTCTCTCCGCTATGCTGTGGCTTGGAAACAAGAAATCCAAATACGATTGGTTCTAGAAAATTCATCACGGAGACCCCCGCGCCGGATTTCATAAAAACAAGAGCACGCGCCATCGTCTCTGCGTTCTCGGCGTCCTCGGCCGCGCCTACGACTCTTCCCTTCCATGAAAAACATCTTGCGACACTCTCTAACCGATCTCCTGCGCAAGCCCTTTGAGCCTGTCCTGACCACCGCCCGTCATTATCGGGGATCGAAGCTCAAAGCCGACCTGCTGGCGGGAATCACCGTGGCCGCCGTCGAAATGCCCCAGGCCATGGCCTATGCCTACATCGCCCAGGTCCCCCCGCAATACGGGCTGTATACGTCCATCGTGCAGGGCATCCTGGGCGCGATTTTCTCCTCCAACAATCACTTAGCCAGCGGGCCGACAAACACCCAGAGCCTCTTGGTGGCCGCCACCGCCGCCCGCCTGATGGGCCACGGCGACGGCGCGACGTACCTGCAGATCGTCATCGCCCTGACGCTGCTTAAGGGCCTGATTCAACTGGCCTTCGCGGCCGCACGCCTGGGAAATCTGGTCCGCTACGTCAGCGAAAGCGTGATCATCGGCTTCACCGCCGGCGCCGGCATCCTGATTGCCGTCGGACAAGTCCGCGGTTTCCTGGGCATGCCCAATACGGAACACGTGCTTTCCCCCGGCCTGATGGACGTCATTGCGCAGACCCTCTATCACCTGGATCAGATCGACAGCCGCGCGGTTCTCCTGGGCGTAACCGCGCTGGCGGTTTTGCTCGCCAGCACCTGGATCTGGCGGTTGTTCCCCGGCCCGCTGGTCGCCTTGGCGACAAGCGCCGCCGTCGTCTACTTCGCCGGTTGGACCGGCGACGGCGTGCGGGTGATCGGCGCTCTGCCCTCGCCGGGCGACGAGTTGCTGCACCCAACCCTGCCCCTGCTGAGCATCGCGCAGATCGAGGCCCTCGCCCCCGGCGCCCTGGCCCTGGCCCTGTTGGGCATGATCGAGACCGTGGCCATCGGCAAGTCCATCGCCAGCCGCCGCGGCGAACGGATCAACGCCAACCAGGAGTTCTTCACCCAGGGCCTGGCCAACACCGTCGGCAGTTTCTTCGGCAACATCCCCGGCTCAGGCAGCTTCACCCGCTCAGCCTTAAACGCCGCCGCCGGCGGACAAACCCGCCTGACCGGCGTGATCAACTCGCTGACCGTGCTGGTGGTCTTCATCTTCTTCCGCGACGCCGCCCGCTACATCCCCCAGGCCGGCCTGGCCGCCATCCTCTTCGTGGTGGCCTATGGCCTGGTCGACTGGCGCGCCATGGCCCGCATCGCCCGCACCAGCCGCACCGACGCCGTCGTGTGCTTAACCTCCCTGGCCTCCGCCCTCCTCCTGCCCCTGCAATACGCCATCTACGTCGGCGTCCTGCTGAACATCGGGCTCTACGTCCGCCGCGCCTCGGAACTGCACATCGCCGAAATGGTCCGCACCGGCACCGGACCGTTCGTCGAACGCCCCATCGCCGATCGCCGGGGCGGGCAGAAAGTCATCTTCCTGCAGGTGGAAGGCGACCTGTTCTTCGGCGTGGCGGATGAACTCGAGGACCAGCTGCAGCATCTCTCCCAACAGGGCGTCCGCGTGATCATCCTGCGCATGAAGCGCACCCACTGGATCGACACCACCGTCCTGCGCGTGCTCGAACGCTTCGCCCAGCGGATGCAGGACATCGGCGGGCAGGTGATTCTCTGCGGCGTCAAGCCGGAGCTGATGCAGGTCATCGCCTCCTTCGGCCTGGACCAGACCCTGGGCCGGCAGAACATTTTCGAAACCGGATTCGGCATCTTCACCAGCGCCAAACGGGCTCTGCAGCGGGCTCGCGAACTGGTCGGCGAGTCCCTGGACCTGGACGACGTGGACTTCTCCGACGACGAATCCGAGGGCTGGGGCTTTCAGATCTAGAGATGCAAGAGTCGTAAGTTACGCCCCTGAAAGCTGGTCGGATCGCCGCCGGGGGGATATAGTCATCTGGCTTGATAAACCGTCCCTCCGCGCCCCAAATGCGGGCGTCCCAGGCCAGCCTTAAAACTGGCCAAAGAAAAGGAACATGGGCTCATGCGAATTCTCCTGGCTAATCCCCGCGGTTTCTGCGCGGGCGTCAACATGGCCATCCAGTGCGTCGAGGAAGCCATCAAAATCGTGGGCACGCCGCTGTATGTCTACCACGAAATCGTGCACAACCGCCACGTGGTGGAACGCTTCGTCCGCCAGGGCGTGGTGTTCGTGGACACCATCGACCAGGTGCCCGCCCACTCCACGGTGATCTTCTCCGCCCACGGCGTCAGCCCCGAAGTCCGCAAGCGGGCCAAGGCGCGCGGCTGCACCATGATCGACGCCACCTGCCCGCTGGTGACCAAGGTGCACATGGAAGCCATTCGTTACGCCCGCCAGGGTTACCACATCCTCCTGGTCGGCCACGCCGGACACGACGAAGTCGTCGGCACCGTCGGCGAGGCCCCGGGCGCCATCACCATCGTCGAATCACCGCAGGACGTCGCCCAGCTTCCTTATGACGATAAGAGCCCCCTGGTTTACCTGACCCAGACCACCCTGAGCATGGACGACGCCAACGCCATCATCGAGGCCATCCGCCTTCGTTACCCCCACGTGAAGAGCCCGCCCAGCGAGGACATCTGCTACGCCACCACCAATCGCCAGCAGGCCGTGCGCCACCTGGCCACCGACGCCGACCTGGTGCTGGTCGTCGGGTCGCGCAACAGCTCCAACTCCGTGCGCTTAACGGAAATCAGCCAGAACAGCGGCACGCAGGCGTATCTGGTTGACGACGTGACCGAAATCGAGCACGCCTGGTTTGAAGGCGTGGAGACGGTGTTGGTCACCGCCGGCGCCTCGGCTCCCGAGCACTTGGTGGAAGAAATCATCGACGACCTGCTCAAACGCTACGGCGGACACTTAGAAGACCGCCACGTCGTCGAGGAAGACATGCACTTCGAATTACCCTTGAGCCTGCGCAGCCTGCGCGAACGCGCCGCCGCCAAAGGGTAAATGAAACATCAGACCCGGACGAAGGCCAAGAGAAAGACAACCATTCCAAACGAATAGCCCCACGTGGAAACGTGGGGCTGGTTTTTTCGGCCAACCAAAATTGAGGACCAGCGCTCTACTGATCCGACCCCGCATCCAGATCAATCCTCTGTTCCGGGGGAATCTTAAACTGCCGATTCACCAAAAACTCAAAATCAAACTGGCGGGCACGAATGCGGTCCTCGCCCTCGCCGCCCCGGGCATCCTCTAACTTGAGCGTGAGCGTCGCCTGCCGATCGCGCAAATAAATGCGCATGCGCGAAGCCAAGCGTGGCCACTGCTTGCTGGCCAGCCCAGCCACACGCACCCGCTGGGGATTGGACAATTCCGCATAAACCACCACCTGCCCCCGCTCATCAAGCAACTCCACGCGCCAAGGCTCAAGCGTCCGCCCGCTCAGCCAGATCCTGTAGCGATTTTCCCCCACCCAATGACCACTGCGCGCCGTATCGCTTCCGGCACTTCCGGGGCTTCCGGGGGCGGGGCTTCCGGGGGCGGGTGGGGTGAGAATGATGGAGTTCGACTCGCGGTCCACCGTGCCTTCGCCTGCCGCAAGGTCGATCGGCGCCACGCCCAGCAAAAGCGGCAATTGATTCGGCGCCACCGGCAAACCGAGTTTCGCTTCCCGATGCGCATCGAACAGATCATGCCGCCCGAACCGCACCGTGGGAGGCTCAGCCTTTAAGTCGAAAATCCAATAGCGCTCCTGATCCGACCCCGCCCACAGTCCCGTCTGTCCGACCTTGCCCACTTCCAGCGCCACCCGGCCCGGCAACAGGTAGATCAAGTGCCCTTCGCCGCTTTCAAACCGGCTTTTGCCTTCCGCGTCTTTCCATTTCAATTCCACCTGGGCCCGCGTCCAGAGCCGATCGAGCACCGCCGCCCGGGCGTTGTACCGCTCGGCCAGCTGGCGATAGCTATACCGCCCCGCCGCGCCCGTCGCACCCGAAGGTGAAGTAGTCGTGCTTCGCGTCGTGCACGCCGCCGCCGCCAGCAGGCACGCCGCCAGACCGATCCAACCGCAGATAGCTCTAGAGTTCCGCTTCAAGAACTTCGCCCAGTTGTTCGGTGACCTGTTGGATCTTGGCCTCATCCATCTGCGGATTAAAAAGCTCCAACTTCTCGTCCTCACCCCGCACGCCCAGGGACCAGAACTCCTGAACCTGCCCCTCCGCCCCCCCTTCCGTCCCCCCCTCCGTCCCCGGCCTTTGCCGCGAACCTTCGTAGCGCAGGATTTTCTTGCGCATCAGGATCAGCCCCAGCACAAAGCGAAAGGCCGCCCGCTCCGCCTGCTCCTGTTCGCCCAGACGGCGGAACAGCGCCAGCAGCACCGTGTCGTCCACGAACAGCTTGCGCTTCTCATTCGGCTGCGGCACGTGCGTGCGCCAATGGCTGAACAGCCGCGGCGGACGCTGGCCGCTCTGCCAGGCCTCCAGGCTCACGTCCAGCCGCACGAATCCCAGCGCGTTGCCCGCCTTGCCTTCCCCCACCGGCTGGTTGGGATCGCACTCCACCAGCGTGGCGATATAGGCTTCCCCCGCCGTCAGCGTTTTGCCCGTCAAGGCGCATTGCCCGGTGGGCCGTTGCAGGTCATAAGTTGGAGCGTTGAATTGCGTCATGGCTGGGACACGTCATCCAGGTATTACCGACCCCGCTTGCCTTAACCTCACCTTTTTGGAGGTTCGTCCACGCTTACAGGCTAATCCGCCTGGGTGGGAAGTTCCACTTTCAATTGTTCCGCCGCCGCCCGCACCGTCTGATCCATCAAGATCGCCAGCGTCATCGGCCCGACCCCGCCCGGCACCGGCGTGATCATGCCCGCCTTTTGCGCCGCCGCGTCAAAGTCCACGTCGCCCACGTTCCCGCGCGGGCCCGGATTAAATCCCGCGTCCACCACCACCGCCCCCGGCTTGATCCAATCCCCCTTCACAAAGTGCGGCTTGCCCACCGCCGCGATCACGATGTCCGCCTGCCGCACCAGCCCCGCCAGATCGCGCGTCTTAGAGTGACAAACCGTCACCGTCGCGTCGGCCGCCAGGAGCATCCCCGCCATCGGCTTACCCAAAATCGCACTCCGCCCGATCACCACCGCGTGACTGCCGCGGATCGGCACGCGATACTCCTCCAGCAATCTCATAATCCCCGCCGGCGTACACGAGCCGAAGCCCGCCAGGCCGAAATACATCCTGGCAAAACTCGTAAATGTCACCCCGTCCACGTCCTTGCCTGGCCCGATGGCTTCAAACGCCTCCCGCTCGTCGATCTGCGCGGGCACCGGGTGCTGCAGCAATATGCCGTGCACCGCCGGATCAGCCGACAGCTCGTTCAATTTGGCCACCAGTTGCGTGGTCGTCGTCGCCACGGGGAACTTGATCATCCGCGAGCGCAGCCCCAGCTCCTCGCAAAGTTTGACCTTCCTCTGCACATACTTGGCCGACGCCGGGTCCTCGCCCACCAGCACCGCCACCAGGCAGGGTCGAACGTTCGTGCGTTGGAGAATCTGGCGGACGTTCTCTGCCACCTGCTGCTGGATGCGCCCCGCCAGGGCCTTGCCGTCGAGAATCGTGGGAGATGGACTCATACGGGGATTATAAGCCAGGAGTCAGGGATTAGGGGTTGGGGGTTGGGGGTTGGGGAAAGGCAAGATGATTCCCTGGCGAACAGCCCCGCATGGAAATGCGGGGCCGGCTCGAACGATGGCATTACCCGACCGCTAGGAACGGAACCGTTCAGGTACAATCCCCGCCCTATGCAGGCTGTCATCCTCTCCATCGGCGACGAGTTGGTCTTAGGGCAAACCATCGATACCAATAGCGCCTTTCTAGCTCAGCAGCTCACCAGCCTGGGCTTTAGCGTCCTCTACCACCAGACCGTGGCCGACGACCAGTCCGCCATCGCCGCCGCTTTCGTTCAGGCCTGCCGCGCCGCCCCCCTGGTCATCGCCACCGGCGGCCTGGGCCCCACCGAAGACGACCTCACCCGCCAGGGCCTGGCCGACGCCTTGGGCGTATCCCTGGTCCTGGACGAAGCCAGCCTCAGCGAAATCGAGTCCTTTTTCACCCGCCGCGGTCGCGCCATGGTCGCCGGCAACCGCATTCAGGCCATGCACCCCGTCGGATCGCAAATGCTCGCCAACCACACCGGCACCGCCCCCGGCATCCGGGCCGCCCTGCACGGCACCACCATCTTCGTCGTCCCCGGCGTGCCCCGCGAAATGATCGCCCTCTGGGAACGGCACATCCGCCCGGAACTGGCCCAAAACCCCGGCGCTCGCAACGTCATCCTCACCGCCAAAATCAACACGTTCGGCCTGGGCGAAAGCGACTTGGCCGCCCGCTTAGGCGATCTCATGGACCGCGCCCGCAATCCCAAGGTCGGCACCACCGTTTCCGCCGGCGTCGTCTCCGCCCGCGTCCGCAGCGAATTCCCCACCGCCGCCGAAGCCCACGCCCACATGGATCAAACCCTCCACGCCATCGCACAAATCCTCGGCCCTTTCGTCTACAGCCGCGACGACGTCACCCTGCAGGAAGAACTGCTCAAGCTCCTTCGCCAGACAGGGCAAAAAATCGCCACCGCCGAAAGCTGCACCGGCGGGCTGCTCTCAGCCATGCTCACCGATGTGCCCGGCGCCAGCGATTGCTTCCTCGGCGGGTGGGTCACCTACGCCAACCAGCTCAAACAATCCCAACTGGACATTCCCCCCGACATCCTTGATCGCCACGGCGCCGTCAGCAGCCAAACCGCCCACGCCATGGCCCACGCCGCCCTGGTCAAATCCGACGCCGACGCCGCCCTTTCCATCACCGGCATCGCCGGACCCGACGGCGGCACGGATGAAAAACCCGTCGGCACCGTCTGGGTCGGTCTGGCTGTCAAAAACAGCGGCGCCGTCAACGTCCATACCTATCGCCTGGCACTCACCGGCGATCGCCCCATCATCCGCGACCGGGCCGCCAAAACCGCCCTCCAAATCCTCCGCTTCCACCTCCTGGGCGCCCCCATCGAACAAATCACCTGGTTGAAGTTAAAATGATCCCCAACATCGCCGTATCGTTTAGCGGGCGATCGCAGATCGCCGCGCCCGCTAACGCCGGCAATTAGTTTGGGTGCCACACAGCATCCCGCAGGGTGCTGTGTGCTAATCTGTCCCCCCCCGCGAGTTGTCATGCCTAACTCCCCCAAGGCTTCAAACTCCCCCACTCCAATCGGCCTCGCCCTCCCACCCGGGCGCATCGACTTTCACAGCCACCTCCTGCCCGGCGTCGACGACGGCTGCCAGGATTTTGACCAATCCCTCGCCTGCGTCCGCCTGCTCCGCCAGAACGGCTACGTCGCCACCATCTGCACCCCGCACATGGCCGGCCACGACGACGCGCCCCAAAACACCCCCACCCACGTCCAGATGTGGGTCGCCGACCTTCAGGACCAGTTGCGCCAGGCCGGCGAGGACTATCCCCTCTGGGCCGGCGGCGAGCTGCGCATCCGCGAAGGCGTCATCGACTGGCTCTCGCGCCACGGCGTGCCCACCCTCGCCGGCTCACGCTGCGTCCTCACCGACATGTGGGAAAGCCGCTGGCCCAAGTGGGCCAAGCCCGCCTACCAATGGCTCCTCGACCAAGGCTATCAACCCATCCTCGCTCACCCCGAACGCCTCAATTGCCCCGACGAGCTGGACGAAAACCTCCGCGAGCTGGAAGCCATGGGCGTCTGGCTGCAAGGCAACGCCAACTGCTTCACCGGGGCCGAGGGCTACGTCGCCGACGTTTTCGTCCGCCAACTCCTGGCCGAGGACCGCTACCGCTTCCTGGCCCTGGACACCCACCTGCCCGACAGCCTCCCCGGCCGCTTTGAAGGCCTGGCCATGGCCGAACGCGAATACGGCCTGCCCAAAATCAACGCCTTAACCGCCACCGCCCCCCGCCGCGACTTCCTGGGCCTCTAAGCAAAATAGCTCCCCTGGGCAGCCGCCAAAACCAAGAGCATTTCCTCTGCTATCATGAAATCCCAGCCGCGGGCGTGGCGGAATTGGCATACGCGCCAGACTTAGGATCTGGTGGGGTAAAACCCGTGGAGGTTCAAGTCCTCTCGCCCGCATTCGAATCAGGGTACGGGGTACGGGGTATGCCGACCACGACGGGGGTGCCACACAGCAGCGCGCAGCGTGCTGTGTGCTGATTGTCAATGTAAACCAAGCATGTTCCCCTTGTTCTTCGAACCTTAACGCATAATTCTTCGCCAAACCGCCACGTCGCCACATCACCAATCCCCTCCCCTCCCCACAAGATTTCACAACAAAAACTTGACTTTCAGGTTTACGTGGACGATATTTAACAAGTCATGGCTACCACCCCCCGGCATTTTGGCTTTTATGGCTTTTATTGGTTTCCCCGGCCCAAAGCCGCAGCGGGATGGATGTAGAACGCCATTAAGCGTACGAAACCCCAAAACCCCGATGCGGCTAGCGTCGGGGTTTTTTGTTCCCCCCCGGAAGTGACCCCCCGGAAGTAGAACCTCGGAAGTGACTTCCCAACCGGACGGAACAAAACAGGAGACCCCCTCATGATCATCGTCATGCGACCCGACGCGACGCCCGCCCAAGTGGAGCATGTGAAAATGCTGGTGCGCGAACAGGGCCTCAAAGATCACCCCATCGTCGGTACCGACCTGACCGTCGTGGCTGTCATCGGCGACGACCGCCGCAAGGATAAGGGCGTCTTCGAACAAGCCCCCGGCGTCGATCGCGTCGTGCCCATCCTCGCCCCTTACAAAATGGCTGCCCTCGAATCCAAGCGCACGCGCAGCCTCGTGAGCCTCGGCCCCCACTGCGTCTTCGGCGGCCTGCAGGTGCCCGTCGTCGCCGGGCCGTGCAGCGTCGAAAGCGAGGATAAACTCCTGGAAGTCTCCCGCATGATCAAAGCCGCCGGCGCCTCAGCCATCCGCGGGGGAGCGTTCAAACCGCGCACCAATCCCTACAGCTTCCAGGGCTTAGGCGAAGAGGGCCTTAAATATCTCGCCGCGGCCCGCGCCGAAACAGGCCTGCCCATCATCACCGAGGTCCTGAGCACCTCCGACGTGGACCTCGTCGCCCGCTACGCCGACTGCCTGCAGATCGGCACGCGCAACAGCCAGAACTTCAAACTCCTCGAAGCCTGCGGCCGGCAACCCAAACCCGTGCTCCTCAAACGCGGCATGGCCATGACCATCGACGAATTCCTCCAGGCCGCCGAGTACATCCTCGCCGAAGGCAATCCCAACGTCATCCTCTGCGAACGCGGCATCCGCACCTTCGAGGACCACACCCGCAACACCTTAAGCCTCTCGGCCATCCCCGAACTCCACCACCGCACCCATCTGCCCATCGTCAGCGATCCTTCGCACGGCACCGGCCACGCCCGCCTGGTGGCCGACATGTGCCGCGCCTCCATCGCCGCCGGGGCCGACGGCCTGCTCATCGAAGTCCACCAGGACCCCCAACACGCCTTAACCGACGGCGCCCAGTCCATCACCCCCGCCGCCCTGGCTGACCTGATGCCCAGCCTCGCCCGCGTCGCTCAAGCCGTCGACCGCCGCTGCGACGCCGTGGGCGTGGCTGTAGGGTGATAGAACATGAGAACAAGAAACCAATGAGTAGATGAAGCCCGCCGCTCACGCAGGTACACTGTTCTGCCGGTGAGCTTATGAAACAGTCCATGGTGATCAGTGCCGTCGGGCCCGATCGGCCCGGATTAGTCGACGAATTGACCGGTTTTCTCGTGCAACAGGGCGCCAACATCGCCGACGCCCGCATGGTCAACCTGCGCGGGCAATTCGCGGTGATCATGCTCGTGGAAGCCCCCGACAGCAGCGCCGCCGCCATCCGCCAGGCCGTGCCGGGCGCGGCCGAACGCAGCGGCTTAACCGCCACCGTCGTCCCGCTCTCGGCCGAGCGCGCCCTGACGGTTCAAGGCGTGCCCTATCTGCTCAAAGTCTCCGCGATGGATCAGCCCGGCATCGTCCACCGCATCACGCACCTTCTGCACCGCATGGGCATCAACGTCGAGGATCTTAAAACCCACCTCGACGCCGCCGCCCACTCCGGCACGCCGCTCTTTAGCCTCGAACTGCGCATGACCGTGCCGCCCAAGGTCGCCGTCCGCCAATTGCGGGCCGACCTCGCAAGCCTCTGCGACGAACTGAACTGCGACTTCGAGCTTCACCCGCTGTAATAATCCGTATTCTTAACCGAGCCGGGCTCTGTGAGCCCGGACCAGCCACACCCTCGCCGGCTGACAATTCCCCCCAGACCCCAGACCCTAGACTCCATACCCTCTACCCCATACCCCAGCCCCTGATCTTCTTCCCTTCCTTCTTAAATATGTACCCCGCACTCTAAGGTCCGCCATGAGCCACACCATCATTCGCCTGACCGCTGCCGACTACGCCGAGCTGCTCCCCTACCTGGCCAACGCCTTCGGGCACAGCCCCGACGACTGGTTCGCCCGCAACTTGCCCGTGGCATATCGGCCCACCGACGAATGCATGCGCTGCAATTACGCCATCCGCATCGACGGCAAAATCGCCGGTGTCGTGGGCCTGTTTCCCTTTGAACAAACCCTCGCCGGCCGAACCTGGCGCATCGCCGGCATCGGCGGCGTCTCCACCGCCCCCTGGGCCCGAAAACTCGGCCTGATGCGGGAGATCATGGCCAAAGTCGTGGCGGACATCCGTCAGGATGGCTACCCCATCTCCTGGCTCGGCGGGCAGCGCCAGCGCTACCGCTACTGGGGCTGGGAACGGGCCGGCACGGGCATTCAGATTCGCCTGAACCGCGCCAACCTGACTCACGATCCCCTCTGGCAAAATATCCCCGCCCTTAAATACGAGCCGGTCATCAACGACCCCGACCTGCTCAAACAAATCCTGGCCCTCCACGACACCCAGCCACGCCACTGCATTCGCCCGCTGGACCAGTTGTTCAATCATCTCTTCCAATGGAGTTGTCGGCCCGTCTACGCCGCCGACGAATCCGGGCAAGTGATCGCCTATGCCGTGATCCGCGCCGGCGGCAAAGGCGTGGACGAATTGGTCGGCCGCGACTCCGCCGCCACCATGGGCCTCCTCCGCGGCATCATCGAAACCGAAGGCGACGTGGGCATGAGCTTCGATCCGATGATGTCCCCAGCCCACAAAACCATCGTCGACACCGCTGAATACGTCTCCGTCGAAGGCACCGGCAACTGGCAGATTTTTAACTGGCAAGAGGTGCTCGACATCCTATCCAACGCTCAGGCCCAACAACGCACCCTCGCCCCCGGCCAAGTCGTGCTGGGCATCGAAGGACAAAATAAACCCCTGCTCCTATCCGTCCAAGGCAACCAAGCCACCTGCCAGCCGACCGACCGCAAACCCGATCTCACCGCCGACAGCCCGACCATGACACGCCTGCTCTTTGGACCTCTCAAACCTTCCCTCGTCATGCCCCTGCCCCCCCAAGCCGCCGTCCTCGACCAGTGGTGCCCCCTGCCCCTTTACCTGGGCCGCCAGGACGGCGTGTAAACATCCGGAAATTTAGTGATTTTTGGCGATGGGGTGATGCGCCGATCCACGCCCAATCACCAGAGCTTCCGCACCACGTCGAAAATCCCCGCCGCCCCCAACAATAAACTGATCACCCCGTTGAGCGTGAAAAACGCCAGATGGATGTGATGCGTCTTCGATCGAAACACCAGCACGTGTTCGACGACCAATAGCCCCGCCACCATCACCAGCCCCAAGCGAAATCCGTTGCCTAACAGCTCGCTCCGCCGCGCCAACTCCACCAACGCCAGAAATGCCAGCAGGTGCAGCCCGCGCGCCACCCAAAGTGCCGGCTCCACGCCCAACTTCGCCGGCATGGAAAACAACCCCAACGCCCGATCCGCCTCCACGTCCTGCAAGGCGTAGATCACGTCAAACCCCGCCACCCAGCAGATCACCATCCCCGCCAACAGATACGCATCAGCCTGCCCCAGAAACCCCGGCTCAATCGCCAGCACCGCCGCCAACGGCGACAACGCCAACGCCCCGCCCAAAAACAAGTGACAGAGCCAGGAAACTCGTTTCACAAAGCTGTACGCCGCCAACCACGCCACCACCAGCGGCGAGAATACCACCGGCCAGACATTCCCCTCCCACAGCCAAAATCCCCCTGCCGACACCACCAACAACCCCGCGCACATCCCCGCCGCGCCCAGTACGAAACGCTCGGACAATCGCCCCGCCGGAATCGCCCGCCCCGCCGTGCGCGGATTGACCGCGTCCAGCCGCGCGTCCGCCCACCGGTTGATGGCCATCGCCATCGTGCGCGCGAAAAACATGCACAACACCACCAACCCCAGCGGCACCACCCCCGGCCATTGCCCCCTCGATCCAGCCGCCAAAAACGTCGCCAACAACGCGAACGGCAACGCAAACACCGAGTGACTGATCTTAATGTCCCGCCCCAGCCAAAACAGCCGCTGCGATATTTTTGACAACGTGGACATGGGCAGGTCAGCGGTCGGCATGGTTTTGATCAAGGAACTTGTCAGCCCGGAAATACCCTGGATTCAGAGCCTGGGATCCAAGGTCACATTCGACATTCGGCATTCGGCATTCGCTATTCCGATCCGCCCCTCCCTGGCTCCCAACTCCTAACTCCTAACTCCTAATTCCTCTCCTACTCCTCCCCTTCCATCGCCTCATCCCTCACCTGTCCCCACCGCACCGCCAACTGGTGCTCCACGCCCAAAAGGTCCAGCACCCGCCCCACCACGCTGTCCACCACGTCCATCACCGTCCGCGGCAGCATGTAAAACGCCGGATTCGCCGGGCACACGATCGCCCCCGCTTCCGTCGCCCGCTCCATGTTGCGAATATCCACCAGGCTCAGCGGCGTCTCGCGCACCACCAGCACCAGCCGCCGCCGCTCCTTCAGCGCCACCGCCGCCGCCCGGTGCAGCAGATTGCCCGCCAGACCATTGGCCACACTCGCCAGGGAATTGAGCGAGCATGGCACGATCACCATCCCGTCATGCGCCAGCGACCCGCTGGCAATCGGCGCCCCCACGTCGCGATAGTGGTGCACGATCACATTCGCCGCCCGGGCCTGACGATCATCCCCGCAGATCGACGCCACGTCCGCGCCCTCCACACCCAACTCGTCATGCAACACCCGCTGCCCAGCCGGGGAAATCACCAGGTGCGTTTCCACCCCCGCCTCCAACAGCAACTGCAACGTCCGCCGCGCATACAGCCCCCCGCTGGCCCCGCTGATCCCCAAGATGATGCGTTTGGTCGGTTTCATATTGATCGCCGCATATTCTAGCGGCCAGAACAGGTTGGATCGCCCCCCGGAAGTGCCCCCGGAAGTAAATAGGGTCTGGGGTCTTGGGTCTGGGGTCTAGGGTATGGGGTACAGGGTACAGGGTAGAGGGTAGAGGCTTCAGAACAGTCGTTTGAGCTTTGTATCGCCACTCACAAATTAACAGAAGCACCCCGCAATCCCACAAGAAACAGCCGCGGGCGGAAGCCCGCCGGTTAGTCCCCCAAACTTCCCCTGAGCCACCGCATCCCACGTCCCCCACCCCACGTCCCGCCACCCCACCTCCAACAACCACTCCAAGCACCGAAAACTTCCCGGCGCTTCCGGAGGCGGAGGCTTCCGGGGGGCTTCCGGGGGGCTTCCGGGGCGTGCCTACTGCGGCTTAGCCGCCAGCTCAATGCCTTCGGGCCCGAACTTAGCGTCCGTCAGTTGGATAGGCCGTTTCGCCCCCAGGCGCGCCAGGATCGGCCCAGCCTCAAATGATTTGCCCTTGACCACTTCATCCAACTGGGCCTTCTGTTCCGCGCTCATTTTCGACGCCGCCACTTCCATCGGGTCCTTCGCCACGCCGCCGGGCACGGAGAGTTTCCCCCCGCGTATCGTCTGCAGTTGCACCCAGATCCGCCCATCGTGTTGCGCGCGAACGTCCAGCACCGCGCTGACCACCTGGCTGACGTCATGCGCCTGCACCTGGGCCGCCAGCACCACCCGTCCGCCTTCGGTGGTGATCATCGGATCGCTGACCGAATTAGCCGCGCTCTCCGCCCCGGAGATGCCCGCCTCGCGCAGCAGTTCCGGGCCCTCCTCGGATATCCACGCGTTGGCGTCCTCCCACGACATCGTCACCCGGCAGGACCCGTCTTCGTCGATCGTCACCCCAGGCGGAAGCTGCGCATTCGCCTGCCCCCCCTGCCCCTCAGCCGCGCCAGCCGTCTCCCCTTGGCTTGTCGCCCCCCCACTGCCCTGCGTCGTCGCGCTCGGCGGCCCGTTGAGCATCGCCATCCAGCCGTCCAAGCGTTGGGTCACTTCCACCGATCGCTGCTTAAGTTGGGCCGGCGTCATCGACTGCCGCCAGGCCACCTGGGCCGTCCAATAGCTTGGCTCGCTCTTCCACAGCCAGACTCCCACCCCCACCACCGTCACCACCGCCAATATCCCCAGGATCACCATCCCTCCCACGGCACAAATGATGATGGTCCAGATTTTTTCGCGCTTAAGGTCTGTCATCAGGCACCTTCCTCAACTCCATGGCATCGCCCAGGCGATCCTCCTATTCAGGCCACTCGCCCTATCCTTGGAAACGCTCAAACAATCAAGGTTTGGGATCGCTTAACGTCAGATCGACCCGTTGCGGGCTTATCCTTAGATCCGTCACCTGCCGGGCCTGAGATTGCCCCTCCTCCCACGGCGGATACCAGAGCTGAAGCGGGCGATTTTGCGTCAATAACTCATACAACCACTGCGTCGCCGGGGTATGCAGCCAAGGCTCAGCCCTAAGGTGATGGCGGACCATCACCGCGGGTATCTGCAGCCGCCCCACCGTGACGTGCTGCAGATTCACCCTCAAAAGACCTTCCGGTTCGCACGTCAGGTCCAGATAAGCTGCCATCACCAGTTTCGCGGTCCCCTGCCGAACCTCAAACGCCACGACCACTCTGCCTTCTTCAAAAATCACCACCGGATCGCTCATCTTCTCCAGCTCAGCGATGGGTTGATTTTCCTCCTGCAGGTGCTTCAGCCAGCGGGACAGGCGTGTGCGCAACCATCCGTTCACTTCATCCTGCGTGATGCTTAAAACCTCTCCCGCCGGGCCATTCCCCGCCGCCGCCAGCAGATGCTGCTCCAAACCAACAGCCCGCTGATGGTGCTGCGCAATAGAAACACTTTCCAGACGTGTCCGGGTCTCCTGCCAGAACGCCGGCTCGCAATTCCACAGGTAATTTAAAATCCCCAGCCCCACCACCCCTACCGACACCAGCCCCAACACCGCCAATAGCAGGCGCTGCCCGAGTCGACCCTTAAGAAACCAGGCGAAAACCGCCATGAATCGTCGCAATCTGCTCTCTCCCATTTAGCCCACACGTGGCGGGAAATTTTTTCGTTCGGGTTCCGGGGGCGGGTTCCGGGGGTTCCGGGGGTTCCGGGGGTTCCGGGAGGCCGTTTAGCGGCGGTTCGCAGAACCGCGTGCAGTCCTCCAAAACATTACCGGCGATCCTCTTCCGAGGCCCGGGGCTTACTTCCGGGGGCGGGGGCTTACTTCCGGGGGGCTACTTCCGGGGGGCTACTTCCGGGGGAGGGCGCGGGCAGCCTCCCACAGACGCTGGTGGAGAATCTCATGATCGGTGACGACTCTTAAGCAAGCTTCGAGCTGTGCCACGCGTTCGCCGCTGCCTAAGGGCGCGTCCACTTGCGCCAGCGCCAGATCGCCCAACACTTCGCAGGTCGTCAAAAACCACTCCGTCGCCGCCGGTGCGCCGGGCCCTGCCAGCCACTTCTCGCATAATTCCGCCGCCGGCGCGGGGCGCTGGCAGTTCAACTCCAATCCCTCCGCCGCGCTTAAGCGCCAGTTCGCCGCGTCCGACTCATTTTCGCAGCAGAGCCATTCGACAAACAATCCCTGCCGCCGGGATACTTCCGCCAGCTTGGCCGCATCCTGCGTGGTCCACGGCCTTGTCAGCACCACGCATCCGGGCGCCAGCGTGCCCAACCACTTCTCAATGGGCCCATCCAATTGCGTCGTACCTAAGCGTACCGTCCCGTCCGCGGCGATCTGCCTCCTCTGCCGGCGGGATTCCTGCAGCGGCAGCAGTATGCGGGCATAGCCGTCCCAGTCCTCCTCTTCCCGCGCCGCCGCCAACGCCTTTAGGCACAGCGACTCGCACGCCAGGTATTCCATCCCCGCCAACGCCTGGCTGGCGCTTTCCATCAAATTGGCAATCGAAGTCTTCATCGCCAAGGCATTCTAATGCCCCTCCTGATTTTTCGTAGTCCGTCCAAAAATCGCCAATAAAAAATACTCTTACCGCCATGACGCCAGGGACGCCAAGTTTTGGATAGTCCTGAATCAACGTTTTAATTGCCTTCGGCATTCCTCTTGGCTGTTTTCTTGGCGCTCTTGGCGACTTGGCGGTTCATTTTTGGGGGGGGGTGAAAATCAAATTTACCCGCGCAGCCACCACACCAGCCCCGGCAGGACCACCAGCATGAACAAACCCGTATTCACCAGCCACAGCGAACACGCCAGCCGCACGTCCAGATTGAACAAATTCGACAGCATCACCGTCGCCAGCGCGACAGGCATAAAGCTTTCCACCATCATCACCTTGGCCGCCACCGGGTCCAGCGGGCCCCAGGTCACCGCGATCGCCTGGAGCATGATCCACGTGAGCAACGGAATAAACGCAAAGCGCAACACCGCCAGCAGCCCATGCTGCGGCAGGTACGCCCCGCCGTCGCTGAGCCGCAATTGCAGGCCGATGCCAAAGTAAGCCGTCCCGCCGCCTAAGAAAAACAACCCGTCCTTGATCCACCAGCTGTCAATCTGCACCGGGTAAGGCACCTTAAAATACGCCAGCCCCGCCCCCAGCACCGCCGTGTGCAGCATCAGCGCCCGCCAATCCACAAAACTGTCGTACAGCATCCGCGCCAGCGAGCGCCGCGGGCCGTCGGCTTGCCCGCAGTGCATCAATATGGGGTTGAAAAAAATCACCCCCGCGATCTGCATCAGCGACACCGCCTCCACCGCGTACGCCAGCGCCGCGTTGGCCGGCTCAATCAGCACATAGCACAGGTAGCCGCCCAGCGTAAACCCCAGATTCCCCATGCCTCCCGACGCCACCAGCACGCCCAGCTGCCTGGGCTCCGCCCGGATCAGGCGCGCCAGCGGAATCATCCCGAACCCCGCCGCCGCCACCGCCACCGGCTCAATCACCACCAGCCACAACGACGCCGGCTGAATCGGCAGATTCCACAGGCTGATCAGCCCCGCCAACGGAAAAATCACCACCACGGTCACAAAGTGAACCCGCTCGCTCAAACCCGCCAGCTTTTGCTCGTTGATCCCCCGCCGCCGACGCCACAGATACCCCGCCAACAGACAAGCCAAAGACACCGCGGTAAACAGCACGAATTTAACGGTTCGCGGTTCCATGTAGGCTCATCGGACCATCAAGGCCTGCCCACCGCGCCCCGGCCGCAGCCGTCCCCCAGGGGCGCCGCGGGCGACCTTACTTCACAAACGCCTCGTAAATCGCCCGCACCGCCTTCTCAAAGTCAGCCGTTTCCACGCCGACGATGATGTTGATTTCGCTCGACCCCTGGTCGATCATGCGGATGTTCACCGCCGCCCCCGCCAACGCCGTAAACACCCTGGCCGCCATGCCCGGCGTGTGCGCCATGCCGCGCCCCACCGTGGCGATCAGCGCCATGTTCGGATAAGTCTCCATCGCGTCCGGCTGGCAGGCCGCGCGGATGTCCTCCAGGACCTTGTCCATCTTGTTCTTCACCGACGCGTCAGCCACCACCACGCTCATCGTGTCGATGCCGCTGGGACAGTGCTCAAAGCTCACCCCGTGGTTTTCCAGCACCGTCAGCAGCTTGCGGCCGAAGCCGATTTCGCTGTTCATCAGCGACTTTTCCAGGGCGATAACCGTAAAATCCCGCCGCCCCGCGATGCCCGTGATCGCCCCCATCGTCCGCCCGCGCAACTCCTCCTCCGGCACGATCATCGTGCCCGCCGCGCTCGGGTCGTTGGTGTTGCGCACGTTCACGGGAATGCCCGCCCGCCGCACCGGGAAAATCGCCTCATCGTGCAGCACGTTGGCGCCCATGTACGCCAGTTCGCGCAGCTCCCGATACGTCACCACGTCAATGGTGTGCGGGTTCTTGACCACCCGCGGATCCGCCATGAGCAGCCCGTTGACGTCCGTCCAGTTTTCGTAAACCTCCGCCTTGACCCCCGCCGCCACCACCGCCCCGCTGATGTCCGAGCCGCCCCGGCTGAACGTCTTAACCTGCCCGTCCGCGCCCGTGCCGTAAAAGCCCGGCACCACCGCCCGCTCGACCCCGCGCAGACGCCTGGCCACCGCCTGATCCGTCCGATCGCGGTCCAAAGATCCTTCGCTGTTAAAGAAAACCATCTCGGCCGCATCCACAAATTCATACTTCAGCAGCGCCGCCAGGATCAACCCGTTAAGGTACTCCCCCCGGCTGGCCGTATAGTCCGCCGACGCGCCCCCCGCGATCGCCTTGCGCACCTGCTCTAAATGCTTGTCCATCCCGATGGACAACCCCAGGTCCGCCTCGATCTGCAGAAACCGCCGCGATAGCAGATTGAACACGTCCTCGAACGGAACCTTCTGCGACACGTGCGCCTGGCAGAGATAAAGCAGGTCCGTGACTTTCGGATCATCCGACGTCCGCTTGCCCGGCGCGGACGGCACCACGTACCGCCGCTGCGGGTCCGCCAGGATAATGGCTTGAACTTTCCGGAACTGGCTGGCATCCGCCAGGGACGTTCCGCCGAATTTGCAGACTTTCAACCCCATCGCTTGGTCCTCACCCATGGTTGCTGGACAATAAATCTCATCCCCCCTGGCACCTGTTAAACCCTGCCAATTTCGGGCAAGACTCTAACCGCAGCGCGCCTTTCTGTCACGCGCCCGCTCCCCCAGGCCCGCGCACTTGCCCAGCCAGGGGGGGGTCGACAAAAAGCCTAAGAAATCTATACTCTTCCTTCTGCGGGTACCCCCGGAAACGATTCGGGGAATCGACCTCGCTTTGCCGCGGCCGTGGCGAAATTGGCAGACGCGCCAGCTTGAGGTGCTGGTGGGAGTAATATCCCTTGGAGGTTCAAATCCTCTCGGCCGCATTGTCACAGAGTATGGGGCGTAGGGTGCGAGGCAGGGGGAAAACAAAGTGCCACCGGCGCTTCGTCGTTTAGCGGGCGATCGCAGATCGCCGCGTCTTCTTATATCTATCCAGTGCGCCGCAGCGCTCGAACCCCCGCTGTCGTCTTAAGGCCCTAATCTAGGCAGCGGGTCCGGCTCCCGGTCGATCACGCCCATCTCCACCAGCTGCCGCGCCAGCTCCGCCATGTTCTCATTCAGATAGGGCAGCAGCTTGGGATTGTCCTCTTCCGACCAATCGTAAGCCCGCAGCTCCCGGACAACTTCCTCCACCGGCCGACCCTGCACCAGCAGCCGATAACACGCCACCACGCCCCCCGTCCGTTGCGTGCCCGCCGAGCAGTGCAACAGCACCGGCCGCCCCTCCTGCCGCGCCCGCTCCATCGCCGCGATCCCCAGGGCATAGCTGCGAATATTCCCCGTCCCGTCGCCTCGCAGCGGATAACGCAACCCTTCAATGTTCATGTGCCGGATCGCCCGCTGCTCCGCCCGTTGATCCGGGTTGTCCGTTTCCTCGCCGTTAAAATCAATGACGACCTTAATGCCATGCTCCGCCAGCACCGGGTAAATCAAACTGCCGGCAATCTGCCCGCTGCGATAAACCGCCCCCGCTTCCACCACCCCCCACCGCTTGGGGTACACCCGATCCTTGAGCTCACTTTCCCAGAACCATATCCCCACGCCGATGACACCCAGCAACGCCAAAGCGTAAGGCCAGAGAAATCTTTTCGTCGCCTTAGGACCCGAATCAGCCTGTGCCGACAACGATGCGGTCATGCCCGCTATGGTAGAAACATTCCTGATGTTCTGACAACCCCCCCTCGCTCCCCCGCGCAAGCTGACAGAAGAACGCCCGCTCCTGACACCTTACGCCGGCGCCGTCACGCCCGGTGACAGGCGCAGCAATATCTGCCTGATCTCCTCCGGCCCGGCCGCCAAGTCCGACAGTCCCGCCTCCACACAGCTCTTGGGCATCCCGTATACGACACATGTCTCCGCCGCCTGGGTCACCACCATCCCCCCCGCCAGCTTGATCGCCCGCGCTCCTTCCGTGCCGTCCCGCCCGATGCCGCTGAGCACGATCCCCAACGTCGCCTTGCCGTACGCCATGGCGCCCGACCGCAGCAGCTCATCCGCCGACGGCTTGTAGTAAAGCCCCGGCGGCAGATCGTTGATCTCCAGGTACGGCTTACCGGTCTTAGGCCGAATCACCCGCACGTGCTGCTTGCCTCTACCTATATAGACTACGCCCGGGTAAATCGGCATGCCGTCTTCCGCGTGCACCACCGTCAACGCCGAGTTGCGATCCAGATTGGCCGCGAACGATTCGGTGAACCGCGGCGGCATGTGCTGCGCCACCACGATCGGCGCGCCCAGATCCGCCGGCAAGCCCGTGATGATCTTGTCAAGAATGTTAGGCCCGCCCGTGCTCGACCCGATGCAGACAATCCCCCATCGGCCCGCCATGAGCCGATTCGGACCCGCCCGGGCGATCTGGTCCTGTTCAGGCTTCAAGAAATATTAAATCCTCTGCTGTCCGCAAAAGTACAGTTTCCCGAATCCTTATCGGCCAATCCCGGGCCCTGCCCAATGACCACCGCCAACTCCCGCCCGCATTCCTTCGCCCATCTCCCGCCAGCCCGCTAAGATCAACTCGATGTCCCCCCCAACCCTCACCGCCAGCCTGCCCCCCACCGCTGCCCCCGGCTGCCCTTTGCCCTGGTCCATGGATCCCCTGGACGCTTTTGCCCGTTTTCCCAAAAACCAACCGGTCATGTTTCTCCATTCAGGACGCTATCACCCACGCTGGTCACGCTATTCCCTCTTAGCCCAGCCGCGCGGCGCCTACGTCTTCAGCCCTCAGCCCAACGGCCACGCCCATGGCCAGTGGCTGGGCGGCAACCTCGATTTCACCGCCTCGTTCTCGGACCAGCCTTTCCACGACCTGCGCCTCCTGCTCGCCCAAGCCCCCGGGCCCTGGGTCGGCTACCTCTCCTACGACTTAGGACGCTGGATCGAGCGTCTTCCCCAGCAAGCCGCCGACGATCGAAGTTGGCCGCTGATATATCTGGCTTATTGCCCGGACTACCTCTTGCACGACCGGCAAAGCAACACCTGGACCGCGCACGGCCGCTTCGCCCACGCCCAGGATCGGCCCGACTTGCCGCACCTGCCCCCTCTCCGCGCCGCGTTTGCGTCCGCCAATCCGCAAAGCGTTTTCACCCGCCCCGCCTACGAAAACACCATTCAGTGGGCCCTGGACTACATCAGCGCCGGCGATATTTTCCAGGTCAACCTCGCCCAACGCTTTTCCGCCGACTTCCAGGGCGACTTTCCCCTCGCCCACCGCTCGCTTTACGCCGCGCTCGCCGCCGCGTCGCCCGCCTGGTACGGCGCTTATATGGAATTGCTCGCCGACCCAAACGCGCCTGAGCCCCAGCGCGTCATCGCCTCCACCTCGCCGGAGCTGTTTCTGGAGCTCTCCCCCGCCGGCCAGGTCACCAGCCGCCCCATCAAGGGCACCCTGCCCGCCTCCGCCGCCGCCGATTTACTGAAAAACAGCGAAAAAGACGCCGCCGAACTGCACATGATCGTCGACCTGGTGCGCAACGACCTCGGCCGCGTCTGCGCCTACGGTTCGGTCCAGGTCCAGCAAGCCCGGGCCATTGAATCCCATCCGA
Source organism: Phycisphaeraceae bacterium (assembly GCA_020851735.1). Taxonomy (GTDB): domain Bacteria; phylum Planctomycetota; class Phycisphaerae; order Phycisphaerales; family Phycisphaeraceae; genus JADZCD01. Next base: position 11,567 of record JADZCD010000066.1, on the reverse strand, counting down.
CCATCCACCACGGCGTAGCCACCATCACCGGCCGCCTGCACTCATCTAAAGATGCCGTCGATCTGCTCCGGGCCGCGTTTCCCCCCGGTTCGGTCACCGGCGCCCCCAAAGTCCGCGCCCTGCAGATCATCGACGAACTCGAACCCGTGCGCCGCGGGCCTTATTGCGGAGCCCTCGGCTGGATCACCGCCGACAGCCTTTGCCTAAACGTAGCCATTCGCACCATGCTCTTCGAAAGCCACGGGCCGCGCGGCGCCAAGGTCGACTATTCCGTCGGCGGCGGCATCGTCGCCGATTCGATTCCCGCCAACGAATATCAGGAAACCCTGCACAAAGCCCAGGCCATCCTGCAAGCCCTGGGCATCGCGCCAGGCAAATCAGAAACCAGCCGCTAGGAACTGACAAACCAGCATCAGCCCCCGGCTCCGCCGGGGGGTACGGCAGATCGCTTACTAGCCACACATTACTCCCGCGAGCCAAGGGAAACTTCCCCAGTTAAGGGGACACACTTCCGGGGGGCACTTCCGGGGGGCACTTCCGGGGGCGGGGGGTCCTGTAACGCGCCCGGAGGGACTCGAACCCCCAACCCTCTGGTCCGAAGCCAGATGCTCTATCCAATTGAGCTACGGGCGCTGCCACGACGGTCATTTCGCTGCCGAAGCGACTGTAAGCCGTAGGGCAGCGCAGGTCAAACGGCCGGACAACGTCCGAAAAAAGCCCGCCTCCCCTCCCCGCATCCGCGCTTTGGCCCCGGGCTGGACATTAGCCCGGGAACTTATTGCGGGCCATTTTCCCCCTCAAAAATCCTCGCCTTGTCGGTTAAACCAAATGAACGCTAGTCCGCGTTCACCTGTTGCAGGACGCAAAAACCCCCCACGCGGATTAAGTGGCACAGATTTCAGGACGATAGCTCTGAAGTGACTTGACGTTGGAAAGTCGTGCCAACGCGGAGACGGAAAGTTCATGGCGTGCGAAAGCCTTCAGTTTGAACCGACAGGAAACAGGCTCCGGACCTTAAAGTCTATGACCACCTTCGGGCCCAGTTTGACTTTCTTGCTCTTTAAGCGAGCTCTGGATTTCACCGGAGCTTGGCTGGGCATTTTGCTCACCGCTCCGGTGACGATCTTCTGTGCCTTGTGGATTCTGGCGATGGACGGCCGCCCCGTGCTCTACAGCCAGTGGCGCGTCGGGCAGGACGGCTGGCTGTTCCGCATTCACAAGTTTCGCACCATGGCCAAGGACGCCGAACGCGGCGGCGAAGCCAAGTTCGCCATCGCCGGAGACCCGCGCATCATCCCCGGCTGCGCCTGGATGCGCAAGAGCCACGCCGACGAGCTGCCCCAGCTGTGGAACATCCTCCGCGGCAAGATGAGCCTCGTCGGCCCGCGCCCCGAGCGGCCGGAGATCATCGCCCAGATGCGCACCCAGGTGCCGGGCCTGGAGCGTCGCCTGGCCGGCCGTCCCGGCCTGACCGGCCTCGCCCAGATCCGCAACGGCTACTCCAACGACGTGCGCGGCCTGCGCCGCAAGTTGGCCTACGACATTCGATATCTGCGTCGGCCCAGCGTTTGGGCTGATCTGAGACTGTTGCTGCAAACCCTTCCCCGGCTTTGGGATCAGATGGCGATGTGACCGGACAGTTTGAGCCTGACGCGGAGTAAACCGCCATGCAAGCCATATCTTCAGATACCCGTCGCTGGTCGTTCGCCGCCGCCGCGGCTGTCGTGTTGTTGCTGGTCCTCGCCGGCTGTGCCCCGACCTACACCGACTACAGCGCCTTTATCTCCGAGCCCCGCCCGCTGGTTTCCGCCAACGAATACCTGCTGGCCCCCCCGGACGTGATCAAGGTCAATTCCAAACGCGTGCGCGAAATCAACGAACACGTGGAAATGATCCGCCCCGACGGCAAGATCTCCCTGCCCCTCTTAGGCCCGATCTTCGTCACCGGCAAGACCTGCGAACAGGTGGCCGCGGAAATCCAGAGCCTGGCCTCTTCCTACTACGAGGACGCCGACGCTTCCGTGTTCATCGTCCGCTACAACAGCAAGAAGCTCTACATCTTCGGCGAGGTCAGCCATCCCGGCACGTACACCTACGATGGGTCCAACAACCTCCTGGAAATGATGGCCATGGCCCAGCCCACCCGGCTGGCCGACCCCGGCAAGATCCAGGTCCTGCGCCCCAACGCCAACGGCCAACTGGTCAAGCGCATGACCGTGAACCTCAACAAAATGATCAAGCGCGGCGACACGAGCTTAAACGCCCTCCTGGTGGAAGGCGACGTGGTCTACGTGCCGCCCAATCCCTTCGCCACCGTCGGCTTGGCGTTCCAGCAGCTGCTGTTGCCCATCCGCCCCGTGGCTGAGACGGTGCGCGGCCCGGCCGACATCGATACCGCCGCGGGCGCTTACGGCCCATCGTCGTCCTCCAACGAATAACACGCCCCCATTCCCAGCCTTGTCGCCGGGACTATGGATGCAGCCAAGTATGAGTCGAAAAACCAAACAATCCGATCCGCTCTTTGAAGCCTGGGATGTCCTGCTGCAATATCGCTGGCGTTTCATGGTGGCGGCTTGCTTGGTGGCCGCGGGCGTGATGCTCGGCAGCCTGTTCCTGCCACGCAAGTTCGAAGGCCGGGCCATCTTCGAATCCCGCACCGACACGGTGATGAACCAGATCGTCACCCGCGGCGCCACCCCCTCCTTTAAGAGCACCCAGCAGTCCACCTATAACCAGGTCATCGGTGAAACCGCCCTCGACAAGCTCATCGAGCAGCTCCGCCAGTCCCCTAAGCTCATGGCCGAACTCAACGTCCAGCCCAACGAGATCGGCGGCCTGCGCGGCGACCTGGCCCGCAAGCTCAGCCTGCACTTTTTGATCGCCAATTCCGACCTGGACCAGATTCAACTCAGCTACGTCAGCACCAACCCGCTCTTCGCCCGCTGGGCCATCAACACCCTGGTGGACAACTACATGAGCCGGGCCAAGCAGCAGCTCGAGCAGAGCATCGGCCAGAGCGCCGGATTCTTCCGCAAGGAAGTGGAGACCACCCGCGCCGCCATCGAGGAACTGGAAAACAAGAAGCTGGCCTACGAAATCGAACACGCCGAACTCTTGCCGGATAATCCCAACAACCTCCAGGCCTCGCTCCTGGAACTGCGGGCGGAATTGACCTCCCTGGAATTCAAGCGCGACAACGCCACCCTCACCCTCCAGTCCCTGGGCAAGGCCGTTTCCGACACCCCGGAAATCTCCCCCAAGATGATCAAGCAGCGCAATCCCCAGCTGGACCAGCTCCAGCAGGAGTTAAACGCCGCCCAGGCCCAGCTGCAGACCTGCCTGACCACCATGCGCATGACCGACCAGCACCCGGACGTGGTCGACCTGCGCGCCAAGGTCGACTCCCTCAAACAGCGCCTGGCCCAGACCGATCCGGAAGTGGTCACCCAGCGGGAATTCGCCGCCAATCCCAAGCGCAACGAGCTGGACGTGATGATCGCCACCGCCTCCGCCGAACTTGACGGCTATCAGAAGCGCCTGAACACCGTCCAGCAGCAGATCCGCAACATCGAACAGCAGACCGACCGCATGTACCCCGTGCGGGCCGAATACTTAAAGCTCACCCGCAACATCAGCGAGCTGCAGAGCCAGCAGTCCTTCTGGGAAGACAACCTGCGCCGCGTGGAAATGGTGATGACCGCCGACAGCGACGACCGCAGCGTGCAGATGCACCTGCTTAAGCCCTGCGGCCCGCTCTCCCGCCCGATCTCCCCGCGCCTGGCCCAGGTGCTCTTGGCCGCCCTGGCGCTGGGCATGCTCGGGGGCGCCGCCGCCGTCTTCCTCGCCCAGCGCTCCGACGAAACCTTCCGCCGCGGCAGCCAGGTCACCGAGGCCTTCGACATGCCCGTGCTCGGGTCCGTCAGCGAACTGATCTCCATCCAGCAGCAGCGCCTGCGCCGGTTCCGCCACCTGGTGCTCGGACCGGTCAACGTCGCCGCCCTGGCCGCCATGCTGATCTTCGCCGTCAGCCTGACTTACCTGCACCTGGAAAAGCCCGAAGTCATCCAGAAATTCACCGCCCAGTCAGGATCCCTGCTGGGATTGTTCGCCGGCGACGAATCGACCCCCGTCGCCCAGGCCCAGGATCCGGAGTGAGACGATGTATCACGATTTTTACAACTTCCATACCCTGCCTTTTGAGAACACGCCCGACCCGCGCTTCTTCTTCGCCAGCGAACAGCATCGCGAAGCGCTCGCCGCCGTGGAATACTCCATCCGCATGCGCAAGGGTTTCGTCCTCATCACCGGCGCCATCGGCTCGGGCAAGACCACCGTCGGCCGCATCATGTGCCAGCGCTGCGGCAGCGACGCCCCGATCATCCACGTCGGCTGGGGACACCAGGAACGCGACGGCCTGATCCGCCAGATCCTCCGCCACTTAGGCGCCCCCTTGCGCCGCAGCGATGATCACGCCGGCATGCTCGACCAGCTGCGCCAGGTCCTGCTCCAGAAGCTCCAGCAGAATCAGCCGATCATCCTCTTCGTCGATGAAGCCCAGACCTTAAGCGACGACGCCCTCGAAGAGCTGCGCCTGCTGTCGAACTTCGACACCTCCACCGACAAACTGCTCCAGATCGTCCTCGTCGGTCAGCCCGAGCTGCGCGACCGCCTCCGCACCCCGCGCCATGCCGCCCTGCGGCAGCGCATCGTGCTGGCCAAGCAGATCCAGCCCCTAAGCCTCACCGACACCCACGCCTACATCGAACACCGCCTCCAGGCCGCCAGCCAGAATCCGCACCACCCCGGCGTGGTGTTTGACGCCCAGGCGGTTCATGAAATCTACGGCATCACCGCCGGCACGCCGCGCCTGATCAACGTGGTCTGCGACAACTGCCTGCTCCTAGGCTACGTCCGCGAGTGCCGGCTGATCACTCCCAGCATTGTCCGCCGCGTCGTGCAGGACATGGTTCCAAACTTTGAAGCAGAAGTCGTGGTTGACCCCGCGGTCAATCATCCTCCGATGCGCCTGGCGGGGAACTTCTAATGGGTTATGTATTTGATGCTCTAAATCGCGGTAAGCCTGAGCGTCCTAAGTCCCCCAGCGGACCGGAAACAGACGCCCTCCAGGCTGTGCCAGCTCCTCCCCCGCAAGCGACCCCGCAAGCGACCCCGGAAGCTGCCCCCCAAGGCGCTCTGGACGCCGCCCTGGAATCGGCCGCGCCCGCCGCGCCTAAGAGCCACCCGATCGAGCAGATCCTGAACGACGTGCAGGAATGCATGGAAGAGATCGTCGATCAGACCGCCCAGCTGACCGACCCTGATCTGGCCGACAGTGAAATCGACGCCCAGGGCGAAGTCTCCGGCTCCGCCACCGCGCAATCCCTGACCGACTTCTTCACCCAGCTGCGCCAGAAGGGCGCCGCCCAGGCCAAGTCCGCCCCCGCCGCCCAGCCTCCTTCCCCGCCGCAAGCCAAGCTCAAAGCCCCCGCGCCAGCCCAAGCTCCGGCCGAAGAGGACGAGCCCGTGCTCGAGGCCGAAGTCGATGACGAAACACCCGCGACGATTCCCCTTAGCCTGACCCAGACTCCCGCGGATCTTCCCCAGGAAGAATTGTCCCAGGACGATGCGGAGCAGGACGATCCAGGCCCGGAAGATCAAGTCCAGGATGATCTTTCCCAGGAAGACGCGGACGTCGTCGCCCATACTTCGCACAGCACCGACTTGGCCGTCCCGCCGGACATCTACGACGACCGCATCGTCGCCGTAGCCCGCCCCACAGGTCTGATCGCCGAGGAATACCGGGCCCTGCGCACCACCATCCTGGCCCGCTGGGAACAGCGCCGCCACCTGGTGCACTTAATCACCAGCGCCACGCCCCAGGAAGGCAAGACCCTCACCAGCCTGAACCTGGGCCTGACGATGGCCGAACTGCACAACCGCCGCACCATCGTCATCGAAGCCGACTTGCGCATCCCCCAGTTCTCCAATCTGCTCAGCCTCCCGCCCAGCCCCGGCCTGGCCTCGTACCTGGACGGACAGGCCAGCCTCAAGGACGTCATTCAGCCCGTCGGTCCCAACCAGCTGCACGTGATCCCCGCCGGCACGCGCGCCGCCGAACGGGCCATCCACCTCCTGTCCTCCAACACGATGGTCAAGCTCCTCGCCGAGCTGCGCAAACGCTACGACCACGTCATCATCGACACGCCGCCGATCATCGACCTGGCCGACGCCGGCATCCTCGGGCGCCTCAGCGACGAAGTCCTGCTGATCGTCCGCCTCAACCGTACGCCGCGCTCGCTCGTCGAGCAGGCCCTAAGCACCCTGGCCAGCTATCGTGCCCCCGTCTCCGGCCTGATCGCCACCGACCAGAAGCCGCGCGGGCATGGAAAATATTACAAGTATGGCTCCAACTCATACCGTCGTTACTACTATCACTCCAAAGCCAGTTAACCAAGGATCGAACCTGGGCCCACCCCAGCGTAGGACATAGGGGCGGAGGGCGTTTTGCAGCCCGGGAAGCCGAACGACACGGGGCGGAGGGAGAAAGCCTTTTTGGAACCGCCCATGACGTCGAAATCGTTGGACACCCGGCAAGCGCAGTTGTTGATGGTCAGTCACTGTGTGCCCGACGCCCAGGGCAACGCCGTGCGGGCCAGGGCTTGGCAGTTGCTCAACCTCGCCCGCGGCACCCATCGGGTCACGCTCTGCTGCCTGCAGGACGACCCGGTCCACTTTGAACAGTGGCAGCGCCTCCTGGCCCTGACCGCGCAGGTGCAGATCGTCCGCCGCTCGCCCTGGCGCCGGCTGCTCAGCCCGGTGCTGGAAATCTGCGATCCCGCCCTGGCCAAACGCACCGGCAACGTCGCCTCCATGGTCCCCCGCCTCAATCAGGTCCGCCCGGCCGAGCCCTGGGACATCGTTCTCTGCACCCATCCCGCCCTCTGGCCCGTGGCCATGCACGCCCAGGCCGTCGCCCGCCTCTGCGATCTGCACACCCCCGACAGCGTGCTCCATTATCAACTGGGTCGCAATCACCCGCGCCTGCAGCGCTGGCACCGCAGCCAGGCCCGCCAATGCCAGGAGTGGGAAACCGACGTCTGCGCTCAGGCCCACACCGCCCTCGTGGCCGACAGCCGCACCTATCGCCAATTGCGCAGCCTCAACATCCCTTCGCTCTGGCTGCCGGAAACCCTCGATCTGGATCGCCTTCCGCAGGACGCCCCGCCGGCCGCGAAAGCCGACGCTCCCCAGCTGGTCGTGGTGCACGCCGACTGGTCGCGCCAGTTTCTGCCCGCCCGCTTGGACCACTTCCTCCGCCACGCCTGGCCCAGAATTCAAAGCCAGTATCCCTCCGCCCGCCTGCGCGTCACCGCCAACGACTCCACGCGCTCAGCCCTTAAAATGCTCCGCGACGCCACGCTGGTGGTCGTGCCCACGCCCGAGCCGGAGCTGGCCCGCTGGCCGATCCTCCAGGCCATGGCGATGCGCCGGCCCGTGCTGGCCTCCGCCCACGTGGCTGACAACTTAGTCATCCGCCACGGCGAACAAGCCCTCCTGGCCGACACCCTCGACCAGTGGGTCCAGGGTGGTCTGCAACTGCTGTATTCCGCCAATCTCCGCCAACGCCTCAGCACGCAAAGCCGGGCCTACGTCGAGCAATGCTGGTCCAGCACCGCCGACGTCAGCCCCTGGGTTCAGCCCCTGCCCGAGCCTCTGCCCCTGGCCGCCGCGGCGTAACCAGCCTCGTTCTCCCGCACAATCCTTCCTACTGGTTTAGCGGGCGATCGCAGATCGCCGCGTTTCCTCCCCTTCCCTAAAGGGGCATAGCCGACCCAGGAAGCACCGTGACCATCTGCAGCCGTCTTCCCCACCGGCAGGCTGAAGTCACCATGAATGATGTCTATCCGACGCATCTAACGTAAAATCCAGAAATGCCCAAACGTGAACTCCAGCTGTCCCCCTCGGCCCGGGCGCTGATGCTGGCCCTGGTCATGGCGATGTTCCTGGTCGTGTCGCTCGGCCTGGCCTGGTGGTTCAGCCTTTCCCGCCGCCCGCCGGCGCCCTTGACTCTCACGCCGACCCAGGCCGGCGAGTTGGAGTTGAGCCTTCCGCAAAACTGGACGCCTCAGCCCGACCTGGCCCCACCGATACTCCACCAACCTCTGGGCTTAGCTGAGCCTGACCAACTGCATCGCCGCCTCATCGCCGGGCGCCTGCCCGACGGCCCGCTCCGCTCGCCCAGCCTCGTGGCCAATCACGCCCTGGGCCTGGTCCTGGCCAATCTCGAGCCCGGCGCTTTGCGCCGCACCACGCCCCAGCGCCTGCGCCTGGATCACGCCGTCGCGGAATTCTCCATGATCCTCACCAGCGGCGGGCAAAAGCACTTCCTGGCTGTCCTGACCCTCGACGGCCGGCGCTACTGGATCATCGATCTGGCCGGATCGTTGCAGGCGCCGCTGGAAGACCTGCGCCAGGTCAATCAGGAATTGCAGCAGGACCGCCAGCTTTTTGAGTCCATCCTCGCCTCCGCCAACCTCAAAGCTGCCCTCCCTGTCGACAGCCCAGACTATCAAGCCGCCGGCCTGACCGGAGCGCCGCATCCGAATCTGGCCGCCTGGCGCAATCCCTCCATCCCCTCCGTGCCGGTGGTCTACTTTCGGCCCACCCAGGCCGGCCCCGCGCTGCAATGGGCCCGCGTCTGCGTCACCGAAGACATCTACGCGCCGGACGATAACGATCCACTTTCCCCCGCCATGATTCTCGCCCGCCGTTACCAAAGCCTTCACGACAAACCCCCCACCGCCCAGGAGCTGGGGGTCGGCCGAATCAACAACCTGCCGTTCCATCGCCTCCTGCTGGACACCCAGGAGAGCAACCAGATTTTCCGCCACGTCTGGCTGATCCGCCTGCCCCAGCGCCGGGTCATGCTCGTGGAGTTAACCGGCGAGTTCGCCGCCTCGCGCGAATTGGCCACCGTCCTGCCAGCCCTGCTCGCATCCTTCGCCCAGCCACCAGCCGAAACCGCTCCACCGCCAGCGACCGCCGCTGCCCCACCGCCCAGCGTGCCGCTGGCTGAGCTGGCCCAACGCGGCAGCACCTTGGTGCGTAAACAACTGCAACTGCTCGCCCAGAACGCCGCCGCCCAACCTCAGCCTTACGTTCAGGAAACCGACGGCAGTCCCGTCGGCTGGGAACTGGTCAAGCGAGCCCTGCACAACGACGAGCCGCGCATACGCTTGTCCAGCTTGGGCGCCTTAGGCGGAACCCTTCTGTTCAAGAACACCGCGGCCCTGGCCACCGACGGGTCAGCGTTCCATCTGGAAGTCGCCCTGCAGGAACTCGACGACCAGGGCCAACCGTCCGCCGCCGCCCTGCAGCGACTGGAATTCACAGACCAAAAACTCTCCTTCACCGTTGAACCCGCCCAGCCGGACCGGAATTGGACCATCCCCGGGCTGCAGCCGCTGCTGGCGCCCGTGGCCGACCTGTTCTGGCCCATCGACGCCCTGCCGTCCGCCCAGCCCTGCCTGATCTGGATGAGCGTCGGATCACTTCGCCCTTTGCCCTGCCTGATCACCGCGGATGCTCCGCCTGCCGCTTCCACCGCTCCTGCCCCCCCTCCTACCTCCCCTCCCGCCCCCGCGACCCCTGCCCAGGCGTCCGAGGTTCAGTCATTATGGGTCGTGCAAGTTCAACCGCTGTTGTGCCAGGATATTTCCCGCTACTGGCTCGATTCCAAGGGGACCGTCGTCCGATATGAAATGTTGTGGAACCCCAACGGACGCTTCGGCGATCGCTGGCACACCACACGCCTGACTACATCCCAAGAACTACAGCAGGCCTTTCCCAACACCAGTCGAGCGATCTTACGAGCTCAAGAGGAATTGACCAGCCATGACTAAGCGACCCGTTGGCCAAATCGCAAAGCAATTGCCGCACAAAACCATCCTGCAGGCAGCCGCCTGCCTGGCGCTGCTGCTGCTGATCACCGCCACCGCCTACCCGGCAGAGAAAACCCGTCCCCCCGCCCCAGGAAGCGGAAATGCAAATAACTCCGCGCCCGCAGCTGGTAAGGATGCCAAGTCCGCGCCGCCGGCTAAGACCGACGAGCTCTTATCCACCGAGCGCTGGCAGGAGCAGGACCACGGCGTATCGCTGCGCCCGCCGCTGGGCTCGCAGCTTCAGCAATTCACCGCCAACGGAGCCCTGCTCCGCATCTCCGGCGGGAAGGATTATTCCGTCGAGGTGTATCTCCGCAAAATCGAGTCCGGCGAGGAACTGGCGCCCTTTACGACCTCCGGGCAGGACCCGAACTCCAAAGTGACGCACGTCACCGAAGAAACCGCCGCCACGCCGCAGCTGGATATTGAAGCCGTGGTGGAAATGGCCTTAAAGCAGGTCAAAGTCGCCCACCCCGAAGCCACCACCCAGGCCCAGAGCCGCCCGACCTTAGGCGGCAAGCCGGGAGCGATTCTGTACTTCAATCTGCCCGGCAGTTCCGGGCAGGCGCCCCTGGTGCTCGGGCACGGGTACATGCTCATCGACGGGCAGTCGTTCCTGATGATGCGCCTAGTGGCCCTGCAGTCCAGCTTCAGTTCCGTCCAGCCGCTGTTCGAGGCGGTGCTGGCCAGCCTGCAGATTGAAGACCCCGCCCAGCGCGACAAGCAGCGGGCGGAGCTGATCGCCCGCAGCCAATCCTTCCTCAGCAGCCTGACCTCCACCCAGCTTCGCCAGGCGGTGATACCCGAACAGTGGTTCCGCGTGACCAGCGCTAACCAGGACGTCGGCTACCTGCGCGTCACCCAGGCGGGCGACCAGAAGATGGGATACTCCGGCCTGAGCGTGGAGATCCAAGCCCACTACGAAACCGGCGGGCAGATCGTCGATTCCCTGGGCCAGATGTTCCTCTCCGACGATCGCCAGCATGAAATCTGGTCCACCCGCACCACCGTGCGCGTGGCCGACGCCAAACCGCAGCCCAAAGATTCCCCCGCCCCCGAACGCAAACAGACCATCGCTGAAACCGGCGTGCGCAGCGGCAGTCAGATCACCATCACCCGCGAGGATGCCTCCAGCGCCAAGAAATTCACCTGGGAAACCCCGCCGCAAGGCTACTTAAGCCAGGTGGAAATCTACCTGCTCCCCGCCGTGATCCCCCACGACTCCGCCCAGAAGCTGGGCTTCTACGCTTACTATCCCGCCACGGGTTCCATCGCCTATCGCACCGTGGACGTCAAGCCTCTGGACAACCAGCAGTATGCGCTGGTCATTCAGCCCAGCCCCAATCACGCCAACGAAACGTCCATCTACAACGCCAAGTCCCAACTGGTCGAACGCACCCTGCCCAGCCCCGGCGGAACAACCGCGGGACAAAAGATCCTGCCCACCACACGCGAACAGATCGTCTCGCTGTGGAAATTAAAGCCCTAAGACGGCAGGCCGTTAAACTGGTAATGCAGAGCCCAGGGAAGGAATCCCTGGGCTTTATTTTTGAGGCACTAAGGCAAGCAAGGCAACGCAGGCAAGCCGGAAGGCATTGAGCCGGCCCCGCATTTCCATGCGGGGCT
>JADZCD010000065.1 GCA_020851735.1 Phycisphaeraceae bacterium | reverse complement strand
CTGAACCTTCCGGGCAATCTGCTCCGGACGATGACGCTTCCCACGCATCGGTCCCTGTCCTTCCTGGCCCTACTCGGCCAATACCCCGCGCATCCTACCTGGTACACATTTCGGGGGTCAGACCACGAAAGTTTGGTTGGGATGTGAATCCGGGCCTGAAGGGCCCGGCTTGGAGGCCCATGAGCGACGGGAAGGCGTCCTCCGCCCCGTTGGGGCGGGAGGTGGGGAGGGGGACGGGGACCACGGGTTGCGCTGCGCCCGCCTTGGGGCGGGCGGACGCTTTACCCGTGGCTACATTCGGCCGCCCCGTTGGGGCGGGGGATGAGGGGGCATTGACTACGGGTTACGGGGTGCCCGGATACGCATCAGGTCGGGGCATTGGCTAAACTTAATGCATGCCGGCGGGTAACGGGAAATTCTGGGCGGCGGACAAGATTCTAAGACGGCCGCGGACGGCGAAGCTGATCTTGGCGCTGGGCGCGGTGGCTTATTTTATTTTTTGTTGGCCGCTGTATGGGCGCAGGGGGTTTCCGGAAATCGATCCATTCTATTTGGGAGCAGCGTGGCTGTGGTATGTACCGTTGCTCATAGCGTTGGTGTTTGATGACCGGCCGAGATGGTGGACCGTTGGCCTCTATGCGATCGCTGTTGGATTTATTTTTGCCTACGGTCTGGTGGGGGCCATTCCAAGTTACACGACTGCTTTAGAAGCTCTGCGAGATTCTATTTTCTTTGATGTCATCTTCTTTCTCATTTTCTTGTTCCTGACGTGGATTCTGCGCGGGCCCTATCGGCTGATACGACAACTTTTTCCAGCGCTCCATTCCTGCGTTCATTGCGGTTACCGTGACAGCAACGTGACTCAATCAATCTGCCCTGAATGCGGGCAGTCTTTTGACTCCATGCGAAACATCCAAGAAGTTAAGGCTGAACTTACGGCACGGCCGTGGAAGACGCGGGTGTTCCTTGTTTGCGTTCTTGGGTCAGCCATTCTCACTCCCATCATGGATCATTACTGGACGTTTCATCGCGAGCGAGTCAACGGACGGCAATGGGCGGAACAGGAATGGGCGGCGTCTGAGGCACGGTGGTATGTCAGTCCGGAAGAGTTCCAGCAATTGACGCCAAGACAAATAGACCGATTTGACCAAATGCACGACACAGGTGTTCGATCGCGGCCCAAGCGGCCGCAGTTAACGGTGTATCGAATGTGGTCTGATTGGCAGCACTTGCTTTGGCAACAGGCTTACCGCGAGGTGATCGAGCGGAAACTGCGGGAATCCGGGCAAGAGCGGCCGGACTTTGGTCCGCCGTGATCAGGGAGGGGGGACAATCCGCCGCAAAACAAGAGGAAGAGCCCGGGGAGTTTTTTCCTGGGCTTTTGATGGCAATCCACGGATAGAGTCCGCGGCTTCACGGAGGAAGGCGGGCTCGGTGGGATGCCTGTTTTCGGCCGCGCCGTGTGCCTGAGGTGCGCAGAATCTCCGCCGCTGGGCCAAGTTGGTATAAGAGTGGACATTTTCCCTACGGTTTTGCCCATGCGTGATAGATCGACCGACAATTTTGGATCTTACCGGCAGATTCTTCTGCTTTCCGGGCCGCTGATTCTTTCGCAGACCAGCGTGATGCTGATGCAGGTGGTCGACGGTCTGTTCCTGGCCCGCTATTCGGAGACCGCCATCGCGGCCGTCGGGCCGGCCGGCATGAGTTTCTGGTCCGTGCTGGGTTTGTTCAGCGGCCTGTGCGGGTACACGGCCACTTTCGTGGCCCAATATGTCGGGGCCAAGCGGTCCGAGCGCGTGGGCGCGGCGGTGTGGCAGGGCATTTATATGGCTCTGGGCGCGGGCACGATCATCGCGTCGTTGTCGTTCCTGGCCCGGCCGCTGTTTGCGTGGATGGGCCACGATCCGGCCGTGATGGCCCAGGAGATCACTTATTTTCGCATCCTCAGCTGGGGCGGCGTGCTTTATCTGCTTAGTGCGGCGATCTCCGGGTTTTTCGCCGGCCGGCATGACACGGTCACGCTCATGCTGATCCACCTGCTGGGGGTGGGGATCAACGCGGTGCTGGCCTGGGCGATGATCTTCGGGCGCTGGGGATTCCCCGAAATGGGCATTGCCGGGGCGGGCTGGGCCACGATCATCGCCCACGCGGTGGACGTGATCCTGCTGGGCGCGATCTTTCTGCGGGCCAAGTATCGGCGGGACTTTGGCACCTGGAAGGATCGCCCGCTGGATCGAGCGCTGTTGCTGCGGCTGGTGCGTTACGGATTCCCCAACGGCGTGCGGTTGGTGGTGGAGATCATCGCCTGGACGATTTTCCTGGCGTTCGTCGGGCGCGTGGACGCGTTGGGTTTAGCAGCCTCCAACATCGTCTGGCGGATCAACGGCATGGCGTTTTTCCCGTTGATCGGCATGTCGATCGCGCTGGCGATGCTCGTCGGGCAGGCCCAGGGCGCGGGCCGACCTGAGCGGTCGGAACTGGTCGCCTGGCGGGGCCTGGCGATGGGCGAAGTGTGGATGGTCCTGGCGGCGGCGGTGTTCGTGCTGGCGCCCGGCATGCTGGTCGGGCCGTTCCTGGATCAGGCCCGCCTGGGCCATGAGGAATATTTCGCCCTGCGCGGCACGTGCATCGTCCTGTTGCGTTTCGTGGCGGCGTATTGCCTGCTGGATGCGCTGAATATTGTCTTCATGGCGGCGCTGCAGGGAGCGGGCGACACGCGCTGGTCGCTGATCGCCTCGGCGGTGATGCACGTGATGTATATCCTGGCGCTGTGGACGATCGATCGCTTAGGCGGCGGGCTGTATGTGATGTGGAGCACAGCCACGATTTTCGTGATGGCGATGTCGTTCGTCTGGCTCGTTCGCTTCTGGAGCGGGCGCTGGCAATCGATGCGGGTGATCGAACACGCCCCGCCGGAGCTGGAGAGTCCGACGGAGGCTGAGCATGGCTCGGCGCAACTGTAGTCCGATAACATATTTACTGGTTCTATAAGCCTAACTTATGACACAATAATAGTTAAGATAATAAAGTCGTGTGCTGTGCTAATAACTCTTTAGAGTATTTATTGGAAAGATAGATAATTTGGGGCGGATGAGAAATCTTTGAACCACAAAAACCATGTGATTTGCAGGGTCTTATTGTGGTTCTGACAATTTTCTACTTATTTTCCCCATATTGCCTATTGCTTCCAGCCAAGAATGCTCCTAACGTATTTGGACTGGATCGAGGGGCTCAGGTCTTTAAGGGGACGGTAAATTTTTATCGCACGTTTTATGTCATTATTGACAGGGGGTCGCTCTGCTAGGTGACGGTTGGGGGTTTCATTTTTTCTGTTTAAGCCCTCTGACCAGAAATTCAACTGGCGTATAACAGCCTGCGTAAGGCTTGTTGTTTTTTGTTCAATCGTGGAACGGAACCAAAACGGAACGGAAGAGGAACGGAAAAAGGAGAGAGACTTATGAAGAAAAATGTCCGAAACTTATTCGCAATAGTGTCTTTGCTGGGGGTGATTGCCCTGGCCCTACCTGCGCAGGCAGGAACGGTTTACCAGGTCGACAAGGCCAATTCGTCCGTCAGCGCTCACAACAGCGGTGACGGCCTGCTGATTAACACCAGCATCATCGTGCCCAATGGCTACAGCTTCGTGCTCAACAACGTTGGTGACACCCATACGTTCAACTTCTTTAAGATTTGGACCACGGAAGACTGGGTGAATGACGGCGAGGACACAGTGGCCAAGCCGATCTTCGCGACGCTGGCGTTCAGCCAGCCCCTGAGCTCCGGTACGGTCAACGGCGATACCGTGGGTGTGACCGTCGGGATGGGCGGCTTTTACCAGGCTGGCAAAGTAACCTGGAACGGCCCTGTCTATGTTGATACGGCCTCGGGTAAATACAAGATCACTCTCAGCGATGAGGTCTTCAACGAAGGTAAGTTCTGGACCGGTCCCGGCAAGGGCAAGGGCATCGTCGAAGCCACCATCGAGCAGATCACCATTATTCCGCTGCCCGCGGCGGTGTGGGGTGGCATGGCTCTCTTGAGCATGCTCGGTGCGGGCAAGATCATTCGTCGGCGCGACTGAACAGCTTATACCTTCCGTTGACTTACTCCGTCCGTTCCAACCCCGCCTTGTGGCGGGGTTCTTTTTTTTTGACGTCAGCGCGTGGGAACGCCACGGACCGGGGGCTTGGTTTCGATGGGGCAAGTCACGGCGGGCAAGGTCACCTGGAATGGCCCGGCCTGTGTGAGCAGGAGTTGGGCAGACGACAAGATCACGCTGGGCGAAGAGGTTTTCAACCAAGGCAGCTTCGGGCTGGGGCCCGGCAAGTGCGGGGCCATCGTCGAAGCCAGCATCGAACAGATCAGCGTCGTACCGCTGCCCGCGGCGGTATGGGGCGGCGTGATTTTCTTAAGCATGCTCGGCGCGGGCAAGATCGTGCGTCGGCGTAATTGAGGACACAGGAACCTTCCGTTGCATGACTCCATCCGTTCCAGCCCCGTCTCGTGGCGGGGTTTTGCTTTGGGCAGGGCAAAAGTGTCCGCACATGAGCAGCAGGAAGTGGAGGTTCGTGTCAGCGGCGCAGGCGGGCGAAGCCAATTTATCCAGATTACCCATATTGCTCGAATTACCGTGGCTGGGGATGGGCGTGAAGTATTCGGCTGCCGGAGGATGTTGCACGCGCGAAAAAAAATCGCGCGGGAGCTGGATTTACGTTAAATAGGACGTATTAATGTTAATATTAGGGCTCGGTCGTCCGTGCGCAGGGAGCGGGGGATGGTGTGCCATCTATCGGTTCAGGAGGGTAAACGCTTTTAGGGTTTCGTATTTTTTGTCGGTTCAGCGTGTGCCTAGCGCGTGCTGACTGTGGTGGGAAATCGCCAGGACCACCCACATGCGGCGCGCGCCGCCACGTTCAGATCAAGAACATCACCTTAGGCTGGCGAAAGGGAGACGGTTATGCACAAATCACTGCTTTGTTTCGTGGGATTGGCTGCCTTCTTAAGCTTGTGCCCGCCGGCGCAGGCGGGGCAGATGTCCGGGACGGCGTCATCGTTTGACGCGCCGCAGCTGGTGGGCGCTACGGTGGAGGATTTCTCGTCGGCGGCGACGGGCTTCTTCTGGACGCAGACGGTCGGCGCGGTGACGATTTCGTCCAACGGGCAGTACGCGTACAAGATCGGCACGGACTACAGCGGCTACTACAACAACCCGGGCGTTTCGCTTTACAACGGCACGTACAGTGACGGGCTGACCACGGGGCTGTTGTTCCAGTTCGACAGCGCGATTTCCGCGTTTGCCTTCAACTGGGGCGCCTCGGACAACGCGGCGACGTTGACGGTTTACTCCGATGACGCGGGCACGGTGGCGATCGAATCGATGGCTCTGCCGATCGTCAATGCCGCGAACAACGGCGAGTGGTACGGCCTGTACGCTTCGGCGATCAAGTCGGCCCGCATCGATTTCACGGCTGGCGACTGGTGCTTTATCGACAACCTGCACTACACGGAAGGCACGGTTGTGCCGCTGCCGGCGGCGGTTTGGGCGGGGATGGCGCTGCTGTCGGGGTTGGGCGTGCGTCGCACGCTGCGGAAGAAGTAGACGGCAGACTGCTCCACACCGAGTGCTTCGGTGACAAGATAAGCCTGCGGCATACTAGAATATGTCGCAGGTTTTTTTATGCGCGCGCCGCGGCGGGCGCAAAGGTGGGGGCGACGTAAGGAGGGGACTGAAAATGGGAGGTGGCGCATGTCGACGGTGATCGACGGGATTTTAAAAGGTTGGGACGAGAATCTGGAATACGCCCGGCAGCTGATCAAAGACGTGCCGGCCGCGCGGATGACGCATCAGCCCCAGGCGGGCATGACGCATCCGGCCTGGGTGCTGGCGCACTTAGGGGCGTATCACCCGGTGATGCTGGCGATGATTCACGGGGAGCGTTTTGCGGACCCTAAGGACCATCGCTATGGATTTAACTCCACGGCGGTGGATGATCCGCAGGCGTACCCAGCGAAGGAGGAGTTGCTGGCGTCGTTTGAGAAGTATCACGGCTTGATCGGTCAGGCGCTGCGGGAAGACGGCGACGCGGCGATGGAACTGCCCACGACGCTGGCGCGGTGGAAGGAAAAGATGCCGCGGAACGGGCACGTCTTGCCGGACTTGATGCTGGTGCACGAGTCGATTCACTTAGGGCAGATCTCGGCCTGGCGGCGAGTGCTGGGGCTGGGGCGGGTGTAGGGTGCTGCGGCGATCACAGCGCGCGGCTGTGGGTCTGGATCAGGTTGCGGTACCAGTGGGCTGAGTCTTTGAGAGTGCGCGCCTGGGTCGAGAAATCCACGTGGATCAGGCCCATGCGGCGGGTAAAGCCCTGGTCGCACTCCCAGTCGTCCATCAGGCTGTAGGCGAAGAACGCTTCAACGGGCACGCCCTGGGCGCAGGCCCGGCCCAGTTCGGAGAGGTAGCGCTGGTAGAAGTCGATGCGCTGAGGATCGTGCACGCGGCCGTCGAGCGCTACCCAGTCGAGGTTGGACAAGCCGCACTCGGTGATGGCCAGGGGCAGCTGATAGCGTTCGTGCAGGAAGCGCGGGCCCCAGTACATCATGGCGGGCGTGACGGGCCAGTTCCAGTCCGAGCGCGGGTGTCCGGGCGGATGCGGGAGGGCTTGAGCGGGGTAGTCGCCGGCGGGCGCGGCGGCGACGGTGTCGGCGGTGTAGCAGTTAAAGCCAAGCATGTCGATCAGCGGCCCGGACGCGGGGCGGATGGTTTCCAGGTCGCCGGGCGCGATGGTCGGATTGTCCTGGCCCAAGGCTTGGACGAGGGCTTGGGGATAGCGGCCGAGGATCAGGGGATCGAGGAACCAGGAGCAGCGCCACAGCGGTTTGCGGGGGTCGTCGAACATGGCCCAGCGCGCGGCGGCGAGGTCGGCGGGGCTGTCGGTGGCGGGAATGCGGATGGCGCCGGTGCTGACCAGGCCGACGCGCACGGGTTTGACGGCGGCGGCGCGCACGGCCCGGCTGGCGTGGGCGACGGCCAGGAGGGCGGTGTGGGTGATCTGGAGGGCTTCGCGCAGCGATCCGCGCCGACCGGGGGCGTGTTCGCCGGTGAGGTATCCCAGGGGCACGAAGCACTGCGGCTCGTTGAGCACATACCAATGGCGGACGCGATCGCCCAGGCGGGCGACGACGATTTGGGCGAAGTCGGCGTACCAGGAGACGATGTCGGGATTGCCCCAGCCGCCGCCGTCTTCCAGGGCCTGGGGGAGGTCCCAGTGATAGAGGTCCAGGTAGGGTTGAATGTCGGCGGCCAGGAGGGCGTCGACGAGGCGGTCGTAGAAATCCAAGCCGGCGGCGTTAACCGGGCCGGTGCCGTCAGGCAGGACGCGAGGCCAGGCGACGGCGGTGCGATAGGCGCGCAGGCCGACCTGCCGCATCAGGGCTACGTCCGGGGCGTAGCGGTGGTAATGATCGCAGGCGGTGGTGGGCTGTGTGCCGTCGGCGATGGCGCCGGGGCGAAGGGCGAAGGTGTCCCAGATCGAGGGTTTGCGGCCATCGATCTGGGCGGCTCCCTCCATGCAGACGGACGAGCCACAAGCTCCCCAATGGAACGAGGCGGGAAATGGCATAGGCAAGGAATCCTTGAAGAGGTTCGCGCCACGAGGCGGCGGCGGATGGATGTGGACGCGGTCCAGCAACGCGCGGTCGAGCGATCGACCAGGGGGATGAGAATATCGGCTGGAGGGCGGGAAGTTTCAAGCGGTTCGTTGAGCGCGGCGCGGGATTCCTTGGCGAGGCGGACCAAGGGGGGCGGCGAAGGTTGGCAGGGCTGGGGATATGGCTGGGCGCTGTTTTCTTAGCATTTTGGAGACAAGTTTTAGTAAATCATGGACAGCTATGCCTGTGGGGGGCAAAGTCAAGAGTACAGCGGGCGGCGAGAGGCGGCTGGAAGCTAAAAAGACAAACAATTATTTAATTTACAAGACGTTTGTTTGTACGTTATTTGTTTGTGGTAAGTATTTTATATCAACAAAATGGATGACAAATATCTTGAAACTACATTTGTATTAGTTGATAAAATTTTTATTTTCGGCCCGTTTTTTTGTTGACTTATTCCAATTCGACTTTAGCATGGGCCCTTGGAGGTGAGAGATGAGACATATCCATGTCATCGTTGCGCTATGTGGTCTGCTAGTTCCCTCAATTGCCCAGGCTGACGATCTTTTCCCGCCTTCGTGGCGCGGGCAGGACGGCACGACGTGGGCGGAGTGGACCTTCTCGACGTCGGATCCGACTCCGGACCCGGACCAGGGCTACAACCCTTACGGGGTGACGGATCTGGTGGTGTATCCGGGGGTGGGGCAAGTCTGGTGGGCGACGTTGGAGGGGCGGGACGGCGTGTGGCCGCTGTCGGGGGAGATCTGGGCGACGATTCCCAATCGTCCGCAGCCGCTGCCTTGGAAGGACATCTGGATTCAGTTGACCTGGAAGCCGCAGGCGCCGGGCACCAGTCCGATCGTGCTGACCACGGCCCCGGACACGGTTTACGGCACGCTGGAACAGACGACTGATCTGGACGGGCCATGGGTGCATTCGGTCTTCAGCATTCGGCTGGAGCCGAACCCGAACATCGAGACGATTCTGATCACCGGCGGCATTGACGTGGATCAACTGGTGATTGACACGCGTTGCGTACCTGAGCCGGCGAGCATCGGCATGCTCGTGCTGGGCGGCCTTGGGCTTCTGCGGCGTCGCAGGGCATAGGGTTGTCGGCTGGCCGACTCGATTAAGGAAGGAGGGGATTTGATGCGACTACTCGCAAAGGTATCTCTTGTCGGTGTGGTGTTTCTTTCCTTGGTCAGTCCAGCATTGGCTGATGACCTAAACCCGCCGGAGTGGCGCGGCCAGGACCGCACCACGATGCAGGAATGGCAATTCCTGACGGACAACCCCCAGCCGCTGGCGGACCTGGTGGTGAATCCCTACGGCGTGCCCAGCGCCCAGGTTTGGCCCGGGACGGGTCAGAGCTGGTGGCAGGAATGGGGCGGCCGGGAAGGAGTCTGGCCGCTGTCGGGCGCCATTGAGCTGTACATTCCCAATGCTTCGCCCAACGAGTACAAGGACATCTGGATTCAGTTGACCTGGGCGAAGCAGGCGTTTATGTCGGCGCCGGTTTTGAGCACGATCCCTGGCGGGACGATTGAGGTGATCCAGCAGATCGACATCGGTCCGACGGGCGAAGCGCTGCCGGCGGGTCCGAACTGGTGGCACACCACGTACAACGTGCGCATCTATCCGAACCCCACCTTCGAAACCATTCGCATCGATGGAACGATCATGGTCGATCAGATTGTGGTCGACACGATCTGCGTTCCCGAGCCGACAGCCCTTGGGCTGCTGACGATAGGTGGATTGGCGCTGCTGCGGCGTCGACATGTGGCGTAAGTAAAAGCAACAAAAGTTGCGTTTCTCAAAGGGTGGACCACCAACGGTGGTCCGCTTTTTTTTGTTTGCAGAGGTGCGAGAGCACAGGCATCCATACTTATATGGACTGCGGCAAGCGCGCAGGCGAAAGACCACCTGCGCCCGCGGGTGGGACCCGGCTGGCGGAGCGGCTGGGCTTTTCTTATCACGCGTGCGGCGTTCCCCACGGTGCGCATCAATCCGTGGTTGTGGCGACGGGTTCGCGGGGCGGGGGGAGTTGGGCGTTCCAGTGTTGATAGGCGGTTAAGAGTTCCTGGGCGACTTGGGGGTTGGCGGCGGCGCGGTCGGTGGATTCGCCAAGGTCGTCGGCCAGGTTATAGAGTTGCCAGGGGGTTTCTTTAGAGCGGACTAATTTCCACGGACCGCGGCGGAGGGCTTGTTGCGGGCCCATGCGCCAAAAGAGCGTGTCGTGCAGGGGCTGGCGGGGGGCGGGTTTGCTTCCGGGGGCGGGGTTGCTTCCGGGGGCGCTTCCGGGGGCGGGGTTTTCCAGGAGCAGGGGCAGAAGGCTCTTGCCGTCCAGAGTCAGGTTGGGAGAAACGGTGCGGCCGGCCAACGCCAGGGCGGTGGGGAAGATATCCAGCGAGATGACGGGTTCATGACAGATGCCTGGCGGAATGCGGCCCTTCCAGGAAGCGAGGAAGGGCACGCGGATGCCGCCCTCTAAGACCTGGGCTTTGTGTCCGCGGAGCGGGTAATTGCTGCCGGGGGTGACGTGCGAGGGCGCGCCGTGATCGACCAGGAAGAGGACCAGGGTGTTGTCTTCCAGGTTCAGATCGCGGAGGGTCTGCATGACCTGGCCGACGCCGTCGTCGAGGGCGGAGACCATGGCCATATAGGTGCGTTTTGTTTCGTCGGCGACGTGGGCGAAGCGTTGGAGGTATTTGTCGGAGGCTTGCAGGGGCGTGTGGGGCGCGTTGAAAGGCAAGTAGAGGAAGAAGGGCTCTTCGCGGTGGCGATGGAGGAAGGCCTGGGCTTCGCGGGCGAAGGTGTCGGTGAGGTATGCGGAGGTTTTTTGCGCGGGGGCGAGGTTGCGATAGATGATGCGCGGGTCGTCCTGGGGATTCAGATACGAAAACCAGGCTTCGAGGAAGCAGTAGCACTCGGTGAATCCGCGGCGGAGGGGGTGGAAGCGGTCGGCCATGCCCAGGTGCCACTTGCCGACGATGCCGGTGACGTAGCCGGCGGCTTGGAGTTCGTCGGCCAAGGTGCGCTCGCTGACGGGCAGGCCATAGGTCTGCATGGTGGCGCCGGGCGTGGCGCCGCCGTTGAATTCGTGTCCGCAGCGCTGCTGATAGCGCCCGGTGAGAAAGCCCGCCCGCGAGGGGCTGCAGACCGGGGCGGTGACGTAGCCGTCGGTAAAGCGCAATCCGCCGGCGGCGAGGGCGTCGAGGTGGGGCGTGGGGATTTGTGTGTTGCCGTAGCAGCCGAGGTCGCCGTAGCCTAAGTCGTCAGCCATGATGACCAGGATGTTGGGTTTGCGGGTGTTGGGCATGGCGGGAGTAGGGGAGGAAGAAGTTTGCGGAACGGCGGCCAGCACGCGTTGGGAGAGGAGTGTGGCGGCGCTGAGGCTGGTGAGTTTAAGCAGATCGCGTCGCGTCAGGATAGTCGAAGGTTCGGTCACGGGGGCAGGTTTACTCCCAAGGCTAGCGCGGCCCAGGCGGATGGATCTTGACGTGAAATGACAACAACTCGACGCTCAGAAGCACGCCCGTGCCGGGGCGGTGGACTTGTCCGGGTAAGTGTAGGGGGCGAGAGTGGAAAGGATCAAATCAGAGCCACGGAATAAGGCGCGATGAAGGGGAGCTGCCATTTGCGCCGAGCCGCCTGTAACGTACACTTGCGCGCATGGCTACGATCACCAATCCCATCCTGCCGGGCTTTAACCCTGATCCGTCCATCTGCCGCGTTGGGGACGATTATTACATCGCCACGAGCACGTTTGAGTGGTGGCCGGGCGTGCAGATTCACCATAGCCGGGACTTGGTGAACTGGCGGCTGCTCACGCATGGATTGAAGGACCCCAAGCTGCTGGACTTGATCGGCGATCAGGCGTCGCACGGGGTGTGGGCGCCGTGTCTGACGCATGATGGGGAGAAATTTCACCTGGTTTATTCCAACGTGCGCCAGTGCATTCACCGCTTCTGGGACGTGCATAATTACGTGGTGACGGCGCGCGACATCATGGGCCCGTGGGAAGGCCCGGTGTACTTAAATGCCTCGGGTTTTGATCCGTCGATGTTTCATGATCCGGACACGGGGCGGAAGTGGGTGGTGAACATGCTGTTTGACTATCGGCCCAATCGCAACGTGTTCGACGGCATCGTGCTGCAGGAATACGACGCGCGCCAGCGGAAGCTGATCGGGCCGATTAAGAATATTTTTCGGGGGACGGATTTAAAGTGGACGGAAGGCCCGCATCTATATAAGCGCGACGGGTGGTATTACCTGATGTGTGCTGAGGGCGGCACGAGCTGGGGGCACGCGGTGACGATGGCGCGGTCGCGACAGATCGAAGGGCCTTATGAGGTGGATCCGACGAATCCGATTGTGACCAGCAGGGAACACCCGGAGCTGCCGCTGCAGAAGGCTGGGCACGCGTCGATCGTGGAGACGCAGAAGGGCGAGTGGTACCTGGTGCATTTGTGCGCGCGGCCGCTGACGGCGCCGGGGAAGGTGGAAGGCGACGCACGACGGTGCGTGCTGGGGCGGGAGACGGCGATTGAAAAGATGTGCTGGACGGAAGATGGCTGGCTGCGCCAAACGCCCCCGGAAGCTCTGGAAGGAGCGGCGGCGCAACCCAGCGGGTCGAATCTGGCGCGGGTGACGGTGCCGGGCCCAAACTTGCCGGCGCATCCATTTAAGGAACCGGTGACGGGCCCAACGCGTGATGACTTTGATTCGCCGACGCTTAGCGTGCATTTGTCCTGCCTGCGCACGCCGCCGGAGGAATCGTGGCTGTCGCTAAAGGCGCGGCCGGGGCACTTGCGGCTGACGGGCAGGGAGACGCTGTTTTCGCGGCATCACACGAGTCTGGTGGCGCACCGGCTGCAGCACTTTAAGGCGACGGTGACGACGTGCGTGGAGTTTGTGCCCACGGCGCCCACGCAGTTGGCGGGCCTGGTGGCGTATTACGACGACGGGGATTTCTACTACATCTATCTGCAGGGCGATGAAAAATTGGGGCCTTGCCTGGGGATTCTTAAGACGATCAACCGTAACACCATGCAGCCGCCGAACGTGCCGATCGACATCGGCGGGGCGACGTGCGTGCACCTGCGGGCGACGTTCGATCATCAGGCTTTGCGCTTTAGCTACAGCCTGGACGGCCAGACGTTTATCGACGCCACCGCCGACTTAGATGCCACGCGGCTGTCGGACGAGACGGGGTTCCCGCGGTTTACGGGGGCGTTTGTGGGCATGACGGCGTGGGACTTGACGGGGCAGAGGTTGCCGGCGGATTTTGATTATTTTGAGTATGTGGGGCAGGGGTGATAGGGGGGGCGGCGTCTGGGGTGCGGCTGCGTCTTAGGCGCAGGCAGCTGACCGGTTGTGAAGTTGGTGTTTGCATGATTTCGCTTAGTGTTTTGAGTTGGAGGCGTGTAAATGAGCCCAGCAGGCGATATTAATGCTTGGAGCGTTGCACAATCGCTCTTTGACGCGAAAAGTGACATTGCGGGAATCATTCAAAACATACGGGCAAAGCGCGACGAACAATCTCGTTTGCTGGCGGACGCGGTGCGGTATGAGATTGTTCTTAATGAAGTCTGTTTGTCATGGCACAGGCGATGGATGGATGGGGCCAGCGTGGACAGGATAAATCAGGAGGCATTCGAGCTGCTATGCCGAAGTATTCCGAGGTGGGACACTGGATTTGAGATTGTGCCGCTTGTGCCTCTGGGTGGAGTGGCGGGGGAAAGTGCGCGTCAATTCCATTCGCCAACCGATTTGACGCGGCGAGCGGCAGAATTGCAGAACACCATAGGAGTGTTAGCTGACCGAGCACATCAAGGCGGCTCGATCGCGGATTATGACCGCGAGAGTATCCCTGTGTATAGGGAGATTGTGTGTGAGTTGTGTCAACTCTGGTATGGCATTTATGCGGGCATGGAAGAAATCGCCAGATCAGGCGTGGAGACGAGGGGCAATATCAGGATACCGAACTGGGCGATAGCTGATTCGTTTCGGTTGGTGGACGTTGATTGGCGAATGGATGTTAGAACGCAGGGCCGCGATGATGGAATTGAAAGAGGATGAGGAATCAGGTGGTTGGCGGGCGGCGGAATCTGGGGTGCGGGGTACGCCATAGGCTCAGGCAGCGGACCGTTATCGATTGTTGGGAGCGACATACTATGAGCTATTGCCACCGGCGGACAACATGGAGCTCCATCGTCATAGGTGGCTATTTATTGCTGATTGTTGGCTGTTGCGGGACCGCCTCCAAAGGCAATGTTCCTAGGGCGTTCAACCGGCAAGCGCTCATAGCAGCCACAGGCAGCATCGTAACCATGACAGGTCGGGCCGAGTGGAACTATTTGGAGGGGGCCGTCGTTTGCCTTGAAGATGGCAGTCGTGTCATGGTTGTTTCTCGCAAGCAGTGGCCAGCCGGCTATGAAGGCAAACGCGTGACGGTCACCGGACAGTTGAAATACTATCGAAATATTCAAACTCCAGACGAGGTGCCGGCAATGATGGCAAATGAGGTATTCCAACTAGACGAACAACATACGAAATAGAAGTCTGGGCCTGCTATCAGTGCAATCAGGAAGAACAGGCGGCTAAGAAAGAGGGCAGGGCGATTAGGTGGCACGGGCGGGGAATGAATCACGCGGGGGCGGAGGAGTCGTATTGTTGGCGGATGCGGGTGGTTTCGTGGCGGATGGTGGCGGTGTCGGCGCCGCGGTCTTCGAGGACGAGTTTGGCCAGGGCGACGGCGGCTTCGGCTTCTTCGTAGCAGGCGTTGTCGGCGCCGACCTGGAGGAGTTCGGCTTTGTCGGCGATGTAGCGGGCCCGGACGAATACCTTGAGCGTGGGGTTGACGAGTTTGGCGGAGGCGATCAGCGGGCCGCGGTTATCGGCGTGGGGCAGGGTGATGACCAGGTGCGTGGCCCGGGGCAGGGTTTGGGCGAGCACTTCGATGTTGTAGGCGTCGCCGTAGATGGCCTTGCGTCCCTGGCGGGTAAGGTTCTGGATGGTGTCCATGTTCAGGTCGACGACGACGGTCTCCAGGCCCTGCTGGCGCAAGAGGGCGTCGACGGTCTGGCCGACGGGCCCGAAGCCGAGGATGACGGCCAGCGGGTCGTGGGCGTGCGCCAGCGCGTCGTGGACGTGCAGGTTGATCTGCTGGCCGCGGCGATCGGCCCGGCGATTGAGCAGGCGCCAGAGGAGGGGGTGGCGTTTGAGCGCGGCTTCGTAGTGGGACAGGGAGCGGAACAGCAGCGGGTTGAGGGTGATGGAGATCAGGGCGCAGGCGACCAGGACGTTGTGCCCGTCTTGGCCGAGCAGGCTGTGCTTGCGGGCCAGGTCGGCGAGGATGAAGGAAAACTCGCCGACCTGGGCCAGGCCGACCGCCACGGTCAGCGCGGTGCGGGCGGGATAGCCGATGACGGCGACGATGAGCAGGGCGGCCAGGGGCTTGCCGATCATCACCACGCCCAGGCAGGCGAAGGTGAGCAGCGGCTGGTGGACGATGAACATGGGGTCAAAGAGCATGCCCACGGAGGTGAAGAACAGCACGGCAAAGGCGTCGCGCAGGGGCAGGGCGTCGGCGGCGGCTTGTTTGGAGATCGAGGACTGACCGACGACCATGCCGGCGAGGAAGGCGCCTAAGGCCATCGAAGCGCCGAAGAGATAGGCGGACCCGGCGGCGATGGCGATGGCCATGACCAGGACCGTGAGAGTAAACAGCTCGCGGGAGCGCAGGCGCGTGACCTGGACCATGACCCAGGGGATGATTTTGGCTCCGCCCCAGAGCACGAGGACGACCAGGGCGGCGAGTTTGAGCAGGGCGACGGCAAGCGTCAGGAGCAGGGGGTTGGCGGGCGAGCCGGCGGCGGCTGCGCTCGCATCGGCGCCCAGGGTGGGGATGAGCACGAGCACGATGACGGTGAAGATGTCCTCGACGATCAGCCAGCCGACGGCGACGTGGCCATGGACGCTGTCGAGCATGTGGTTGTCCATCAGCACGCGCATGAGGACGACGGTGCTGGCCACGGACATGGCCATGCCCAGGACCAGGCCGGATTTTAGGGGCCAGCCAAAGGCGGCGGCGACGGCTAGGGCGAGGAGGGTGGCGACCAGGCTCTGGGCGACGGCGCCGGGGATGGCCACGTGGCGCACGGCCAGGAGATCGCGGAGGTGAAAGTGCAGGCCGACGCCGAACATCAGCAGGATGACGCCGACCTCGGCTAATTGCTGGGCCAGATGCACGTCGCCGACGAATCCGGGAGTGTGGGGGCCGATCACCACGCCGGCCAACAGATAGCCTACGATGGGCGACAGCTGGAGCTTTTGTGTGATCAGCCCAAGCACCCAGGCGGCGGTGAAGGCGGCGGCGAGGGTGGAGATCAGGGGAAGATCATGCATGCGTCAGCTGCCGGGGGAAGCGGAGGTTTGGCGACAGGTGGGCCACCCCCTACTTTAGCCGGGGCGGGGGCGACTAACGACCTGGCGAGGCGCGGGAAAGTGGAAATTTGTTGGTGTGTTGCGCGCTGGTCTTACGGCGAGGCGTCGGGGGCGGATGGGGGGGGGGGCGGGTTTGCGGCTATGGGATTGACAGGCGGGGGCGGGTTTTGCAGGGTGCTGGGGTTGCGAACCCCTTTGCGTGGCGGGGCGTATGGTCAGAAGGCGGGGAACAGGCGGCGGAGAAAGCGAGCGCGGCGATGCGGGAGCGAGAGTGCGGGGCGATTTTGTTTGACATGGACGGGGTGCTGGTGGACTCCGAGGCATGTGTGCGGCGGCACTGGCGGTGGTGGTGTGGGCGGAGCGGGGTGGACTTTGAGCGGTTGATGGCGATGGCGCACGGGCGGCGGGCGGTGGACACCATTCGCGTGGTGGCGCCGGGATTGAATGCGGAGGAAGAGGCGGAGCGATTCACGGACGCGGAGACGAAGGATCCTTCGGGCACGGAGCTGATTGAAGGCGCGCGGGAGTTGGTGACGGCGCTGCCGGGCGGCGCGTGGGCGGTGGTGACATCCGGGGCGAAGAGGGCGGCGGAGAGTCGGCTACGGTACGTGGGGCTGCCATTGCCGAGGGTTCTGGTGACGGCGGAGGACGTGCGGCAGGGCAAGCCGGACCCGGAGGGGTATCTGTTGGCGGCCAGGAGATTGGGGGTGGCGGCGAGCGATTGCGTGGTGGTGGAGGACGCACCGTCGGGCATTAAGGCGGCCAAGGCTGGGGGGATGTTCGCGGTGGGCGTGTGCAGCACGCATGCGGCGGGGGAGTTGTCGGCGGCGGACGTGGTGATTGGGGATCTAAG
Source organism: Phycisphaeraceae bacterium (assembly GCA_020851735.1). Lineage (GTDB taxonomy): Bacteria > Planctomycetota > Phycisphaerae > Phycisphaerales > Phycisphaeraceae > JADZCD01. The sequence continues at coordinate 110,499 of JADZCD010000065.1, read as the reverse complement.
GGGTTTAGGGTGCAAGTGTGGGTCGGGGGACGGCCGATTGCGGTTGCGGATGGCGGAATAGAAGGGCGGCGATGGCCGGGCGGGTGGGGAACGCGGCGAGGATGGGTTGGGGTGGAGTGAGGATGATGGTGGAAGTCGGGAGGCGAGCAAGTCCGACGGTTATGCGGCAACGCGATGATTTGAGATCAGGATTCAATATGGCCGCAGATGAACGCTGATAGACGCAGATGGGATCTATGAACTTCATGTCTGGTGTTCATTCGCGTTTATCCGCGGCTAGATGCCTGGACGACTTGAATTGAGGCATAGGTTTCGTCCCGGCGGGGCGGTTAGGCTCGTTGGCGGGTGGAGCGGGAGAGGGGGGTGGAGGGGGGGTTGTTTTAAACAGGCGATAGAGCTGCGATAATTGCGGGGCGGATTTAATGGGCTGCGCTGGGGAGGGCGGAGGGGAGGGGGGCGTGCGCGGCGGGGCGGGGGATGGCTGGCTGTTTATGGAAGAGGAAGGTTTGCCTGTGCAAGACAGCGTGCGCATCAGGGACGAAAGGCCGGCGGACGTCAGGGCGATTACCGAGCTGACGGCGGCGGCGTTTAAGACGTTGGCGATCAGCGATCACACGGAGCAATTTATTGTTTGCGCGCTGCGGGCGGCGGGGGCGCTGGCGGTGTCGCTGGTGGCGGAGGTGGATGGGCGGGTGGTGGGGCACATCGCGTTTTCGCCGGTGACGATTTCCGACGGCAGTGGGGGGTGGGATGGGTTGGGTCCGGTGTCGGTTGTGCCGGAGTATCAGCGGCGGGGCATCGGCAGCGCGCTGATTCGGGAGGGGCTTAAAAGGCTCAAGGCGCTGGGGGCCCAGGGGTGCTGCCTGGTGGGCCATCGGGAGTATTACCCGCGTTTTGGATTTAAGAACGTGACGGGGCTAAGCCACGCGGGCGTGCCGGCGGAAGTGTTCTTCGCGTTGTCCTTTGGCGGGCGGATGCCGCAGGGGGCGGTGGAGTTTCATGCGGGGTTTAAGGCCAAGGGGTAGGAGGGGGGGCGCGTAACAGCGAATTTGGCTCTCACCGCTTGAATCAAGTTTGAAAGCGTGATGGGGTGCGAGGCGGACGTGGCGGTTAACGACGCGGATTCCGCGTTCCACTTACTCATTGACAGCATGTTCCACGGTACGTAGTATTCGAATATTCGAATACTACTGCAATAGCAAGAGGCGCAACGTGAGCGATATACGGCAATGGCGAGGGGCGTCGGACCGGCTGCGACTGCTCGGGCATCCCGTACGTCTGGCGCTGCTGGCGGAGCTGTCCAAGGCTCCCAAGTGCGTCACGGACATGCAGGATTTGCTGGAGGTGCGTCAAGCCAACGTTTCGCAGCATCTGGCGATGTTGCGGCAGGCTAGGATCGTGGACTACCACGAGGACGGAAACGTTCGCTGTTACTACATCCTGCGTCCGAGGCTGGTCGGCGATCTGCTGCGGTTCCTTGGACGCGAGTACCCCAGCGAACCGAAGACGGCTGTGCAGATTCGGCGGGCCGCGGGCGCCAGGCGAAACCAGAGGGCGGCGCGGACAACGGCCGCGTAACGGTCAAGAAAGGAACCGGAACACATGACTATTCTGCTCATTTTGAATCACGCCCCTTACGACGGCACGGATCTGACCTGGAACGCGCTGAGGTTGGCCGGGCAATTGAAAAAGGACGGGGCTGAGGTTCGGCTGTTCCTGATGAACGACGCGGTGGACCTGGCGCGCGACGGCGTGCCCGTGCCCGAAGGTTTCTTCGACCTGGTGCAGATGACCAAGGACCTGATCACCGCCGGCGTGACGGTGAAGGTCTGCGGCACCTGCCAGGCGCGGTGCGGCATCCGCAAGGGCGACCCGTACTACGAGGGCGCGCTGAAGTCCACGATGGCGGAATTGTCGCAATGGGTGCGGGAGAGTGAGAAGGTGTTGACGTTTTAACGGTTAGCCATGAAGACGCGCGAGAGCGGCATGCCGGATGAGACGATGTGGTCGGGCTTCTTCTCGCCGGCCCAGACGCTGGCGAAGCTGGGATTAACCGGATCGTGCAGCGATGTCGTGGACTTCGGCTGCGGCTACGGTACGTTCACCATCCCTGCAGCGAGGATCGTGCGGGGCACTGTCCACGCGCAGGATATCGAGGCCGACATGGTGGAGATGACCGCCGGCAAGGCCAGGGAAGAGGGACTGATCAACGTCCGCGTCGAACGGCGGGACTTTGTGGCCGACGGCACCGGCTTGCCGTACGGCAGCGTCGATTACGTGATGCTGTTCAACATCCTGCATTGCGAAAAGCCGGAGGTGTTGCTTCGGGAGGCATGGCGTATCCTGTCGCTTGGCGGACGGCTTGGCATCATGCATTGGAACTATAATCCGACGACGCCGCGCGGGCCGTCGATGGACATCCGTCCGCGTCCAGAGCAGTGCCGCGAATGGTCCGAGCAGGTCGGGTTTCAACTGGCCTTGCCGGAGGAGATCGACCTGCCGCCGTACCACTACGGATGGGTGCTGGAGAAACGATGAGCAGCCGCCTAGCCATGAGTTCGAAGTCGCTCGTGGTCCCGGTACGGACGGGTCTGTTAACTGGACGACCGCTGTTTGCCAGAGAGTCGGCGAGTTCGGCGTGTTGCTCTCGGCGGGGGGTCTTGTTCAGCCGTTTCGGCGCCCTACGAAGAACTCATAGGCATAATAATCTGAGTAGTTACGGTGCATTGTCGGTTCCTGCGCGAGTTGATCGAGTATGGCCAGTGCTTCGCTGTCGTTCGCATATTTGCCGCGCAATTCCGCAATGCGAGTTTCCATGGGCGTATAGAAATCATTCCACCAGGCCTCGTCGGGCAGAGTGAAGTGCCCGAGCAGCGCGAATCCGGACATGGCGATGGTCGCCAGGACTTCGGGGACTCGGCCCATGGTCGGGTAGTCAAGGTCGAAGCTCGCCTTCACTTCGGGTGGTGGGTTATCCTTGCGCCAGACCGCGTCGGTGAAGGCGAGGTAGCCGCCGGGGCGCAGCAGTCCATGGCAGACGCGCAGAGCGTTTTCCATGCCGATGTTGTAGAGAGCTCCCTCGGACCAAACGAGGTCAAAGCTGCCGGGCGGTAGCCCAGGGTTGGCCATATCGCCGACCGTAGGTCGAACCCGCTGCGCCAGCCCTCGCGTGGTGACCGTCGCGTGCAGGCGCGCAATGCTCGGGGCATGGCTATCCATGGCGACGATGGACGCGGAGGTAAGCTCGGCGAGATGGAGCGTCTGCCCGCCGACGCCGCAACCCAGATCAAGCACGTCCGGGGCAGGCGGCAGATCACGACAGAAGGCAAAGGCTCTGGCGGCGCAGGCGCGGTTGCCCGGCCCCTGTCGGGGCAGCGATTCATAGAGCTCAAAGAAGATCGGCCAGAATCGCGGCGGGGGTATGTTCATGTCATGCCCTTGCGTCGGCGCCTGGTCGCAGCCCGAGGAATACCTCGAGTCCGCTGTTGCCGCAGGAGCTGTGTTCGAAGGGGACGGCGAGCGGCTCAAAACCGGCGGCGGCGATCAGGTCCAGCCACACGGTTCTGGGGAACAGACCCATAACGTGCCGGTCGTGGACGACCTCGATGAGCGTGCAGGCCAGCGTTGCCTTCAGGTGCGCGGCATTGTGGCCGCCGCTGCCGAGATCGAGCAGAGTCCGAGGCGGCTGCTTGCTGTGGGCCTCGAACAAGCGCCGGTAAAAGGCGGCTCCCGGGGCGTAATCGCCCACCGGTGTCAGCAGGGGATACCAATCGGCCAGGTCGCGGTAGAGCCTAAGGGGCTGGTTGAGAGCTATTTCGGGTAATATGACCATGTTCGGTTCACCAGTTCCTTGATCGTCCGGGCAACGGTAGAAAATGACATCCAATTATTCTTGATATGGAACAGGCAAAATCAAGGCGCGGGGCGCGACCATTGGCGGGCGGGTGGTGGGGCACATCGCGTTTTCGCCGGTGACGATTTCCGACGGCAGCGTGGGGTGGTTTGGGCTAGGTCCGGTGTCGGTTGTGCCGGAGTATCAGCGGCGGGGCATCGGCAGCGCGCTGATTCGGGAGGGAATTGAAAGGCTCAAGGCGCTGGGGGCCCAGGGGTGCTGCCTGGTGGGCCATCGGGAGTATTACCCGCGATTTGGATTTAAGAACGTGGCGGGGCTAAGCCACGCGGGCGTGCCGGCGGAAGTGTTTTTCGCGTTGTCCTTTGGCGGGCGGATGCCGCAGGGGGCGGTGGAGTTTCATGAGGGGTTTGGGGCGAAGGGGTAGGAGGGGGGGCGGCGTAACAGGGCGTTTGAGCTCTCGACGCCAGGATCGAGTTTAACATCGTGGTGGGATGCGAGAAGAACAGGGATGTTAAGTTGCTGGACAAATCGCTAACAAGTATGGACAATTCTTAGCATCTGTACCCGCGAAAGTAACAATCCTCTCGAAACGCGGCAGGTAAAGCATGACAGCCATAAACGCAGTGGGCACGTATCGGACTGCAACTACCGCAACTCCTCGCATCATCCGTCCAGGCCGGTCAAGCGTACGTACGACCTATCAGCTTGCAGCGGATATCGACATACCGAGCGAAGCATCTGTTGACGCTGTGTTTTCGAGAGCGGCTGCCGTGGTGATGAATTGGCTAGATGAAAAACTGCCGCAGACGTTGCCGAAGTCGGCCCGCAATCTCGAAAATTTCGACATGGATCACCATGGACAGCAACAGGTATCTGGCGTATCCATTGGCGATCACGGGCTATGGAGTGTTCGGTTGATCCAACCGGACGCACCATTCAAAAGACGACTTGCAGTTGCAGGCCGAACGTGGACGACGGAACTGTCCCTACATAAGAGTGATGTTGGCGTGCGATTTGCGGTGCGTGTTTTATGCGCGTCGGCTCCTTACGCGATTGAGCCCATCGCTCTCACTCGCCCACGTGTGGTGATCGATCTTGCGCAAGAGTTCGGCCTGCGCGAAATCAGACCGCTGGATGGTCGACCATGGATGCTTTCGACTGAAGAGGATTTGGAGTCGCTTTACGAATTGGTGGTGAGTGACAATCGTACGATGCCCATTGTCTTGTTGACCGAACCAGATCACCGTCAGTGGCAGATAAAGTTTTCGGCTTATGTGATAGATGAGACCGACCTGTCTCGGCGTACTCAGGCCATGGCTCATGTGGTCTGCATGCCGAAAGATCTAGGATTTCGTTGGACCGAGAGGGTAGGTAAGATTTGGTCCGCATTTCACGGAGCAATTCGAACATACTACCCGAAGGTCCACTTCGAAGAGGATTCTCCATCGTCGCATCCGCTCATGATGCTTGAGCGAGTTGTGTTTTGGCGGCGCAATGGTGAGGCTGGCGAGGCGGCGTTTGCCTCATTCCTGAGCGAGAAAATCGCCGAACATGCAGCCGTCAAGCCGCTGGATTGGGGGCAATGTCTATTCTTCGCCGACGCAAGGGCTCGACGTGCGGAGATTGCCAGAGAACAGATCAATCTGGTGATTCAACAACAGGCTCAAACAGATGAGTCGTCGACACTCCGAACGCAGATCGAGAGTCTGCAGCAGGCTCATAAAGAGGAAGTCGAAGCGCTCAAGGCTAAGCTTACCGAGGCCCAAAAGGATGTAGAAGAGTTCGACGATCTGTCGTCGCAGTACAAGACCGAGGTGGAACGCGTTGCACGTGAGAACCGAAGTCTGCAATCTCAGAACGATGCACTACGGCTGGCCATCGAGAAAAAGACAGGCAAGAGTGCCGACGCCACCGTCGTGATTCCAACGACCTACGACGACATGCCCGACTGGGTGGACCATCAGCTCGCCGGGCGTCTGGTCTTCCATCCACGAGCGGTTCAGGGAGTCAAGAAGGCCAACTACGAGGATATCGAACTGGTGTATCACTCCCTGCTCCTGCTCGCCGGCGAGTATCGGAACATGCGCCTTGGCCACGACGGCGCACAGAAGGCATGGGATGCTGGACTGACACGACTCGGATTACGGTTCGACAAGTCCATCAGCAAGGAGCGGGCAGGGGAACAGGGGGAAACTTACTTCGTGCGCTACCCACTGGGGTCCACCCAGCGGCAGTTCCTGGAACTCCACCTCCGAAAGGGTACTACCAAGGATGATCGGTACTGCCTTGGCATCTACTATTTCTTTGACGAGGACACCAGCCAAGTCGTAGTGGGCTGGCTGACCAACCACTTGGACACGCGGGCAACCTGAACGTTGCCGTGATACCCACAAGATGGCGGCAGTCCAAAGTCACTCATGTTTCCGGTACGGACGGTTTGTTGCTGCGCGACCGCTGTTTACGAGAGAGTCAGAGAGTTCGGGCTGTTGCTCTTGTTGCGGGTAGTGCCGTGGGAAGGAGGCGATGCCGCTATCGTTGCGGTGGTTCCAGCATGTTTTTCAACGTGTCGATTACGGCTCGCTTCCAGAATCGCAGCGCGTACCATTTGAGCAGTGGCGTGGCGACCACGCCCAGCCACCAATTTCTGATCGTCACGGCATAGGTGTAGTTGATCCGAGTTCCCTCGGGAATCTCTTCCATCAGGAATTCCTCGTGCCCGAAGGTGCCCAATTTTTCGTTCACGTTGTCCGAAATGTACCCCTTCGGCGGGTGTAGCACGGTGGTCATGGCCACGGGGATGACCGTGCCGAACGACTTGGCCTCGGCGGCGATTCTCAGCGTGTTGCCGGCCTGCGCGATGATTTGCAGGGAGTGCGCGACCTTGGGGAAACGCTGGGGCATACGCTCAAAATCAGACATGATGGCATACACGGAATCGCGTGGCGCTCGGATCACCCATGAGCCGCGCAGTGTGATCTGCTTCATCGGGCACCTCCATGCCTTGCGAGGATCGCGGCGGGCAAAGTTACCTATGGCCCGCTGATTTCACAAGGATTTGCGGCTGCAGGTCTTGGGCTGCAGGGCAGCTGGGCGCTTTGCCGGAGCGAAGACGAACGGGGGCACGCTTCGCTTAGCCCCCGCCACCCCAGCTGGTCGGGGGGTTGCCCTTCGACTCGCTGCGCTCGCTCAGGGGGTTATCCTTCGACTCGCTGCGCTCGCTCAGGATATTTCGACGTTGCCCAGGCTTGGGCCTTGGCAGCGTCGAAATAAAAACGCTTCGCCCGCGTGTTGAGCGAGCGAAGCGAGATTAAATACTCCCCGACCTGGACTTGAACCAGGAACCTAGCGATTAACAGTCGCTCGCTCTACCGATTGAGCTATCGGGGATTATGAGCGGATCGGCAAATTGTCGAAACCGGACTTGGCTGCTCGGCGGTCCGAGCAGGCGGCCCTAAAGGATACCCTCAAGTCATCTTACTTCAAGAGACGTATCGGCTGATCGGGGGTAAAGATTCAGCAAACCGTTGCGGGGTATCCGGTTAGGGGGAGTTGGGGGGGCGTGGGGGCATGCGCGGGGGGGCAATGGGCGCGGCGGGCACGGCGATCTGCGATCGCCCGCTAAACGATTGGGTGGTTTCGAGGGGGGTGGGTGGGGGCAGTTCCGGGGGGGGTGCCAGTACCCCCCGGCGGAGCCGGGGGCTGGGGAATGGGGCTTACTTCCGGGGCGACACCGCTTACTGACGTGCGCGGCTCGTGGATGCCAATTCTTCCGGGGGGCTGGGCTGGGTTCACTTTCGGGGGCGGGGGCCCGCTTCCGGGGGGGATTATTCATGTTGGGGGGTGGGGCGGGTCGATTCCGGGTGGTCGGCGGTACGTTGTTTGTGACTCTATGCTTATATTCGCCCCAGGGTGGGTGAATTAGGTGGGAGATTTGGGGACGCCTTTGGCGATCAGGAACGCGCCTGTGCATGACCAGCGGGACCAGAACGAGCAGCAGACTCGACGGGGGGGATGTTTGCGGGTGGCGATTGTGGCTGATCACGCGTCCTCGCGATTTGGGGGCGAGGCGGCGTTGCCGTTGCATTATTTTCGCGTGCTGACCAAGCGCGGCGTGCCGACGTGGCTGGTGGTGCATGAGCGGGTGCGTGGGGAGCTGAGGGAGCGGTTTCCTGAGCAGCGGGAGCGGATCTGTTTTGTGGCGGATCGGTGGTGGCACAGGGGGTTGTACAAAATTTCGCAGGTGTTGCCGGCGCGGCTGGCGTATTTCACGACGGGTCTGGCGATGCGGCTGCTCACGCAGGGACAGCAGCGGAAGATCGTGCGGGAGTTGATTAAGCGGGAGGGTGTGTCGATCGTGCATCAGCCGATGCCGGTGTCGCCGCTGGAGCCTTCGCTGCTGTTCGGGCTGGGCGTGCCGGTGGTGATCGGCCCGCTTAATGGGGCGATGTCGTATCCGCGGGGTTTTCGTCACTTAGGCGGACTGAGCACGCGGGTGATGGAGCGCGTGGGGCGCTGGCTGCTGAACGGGCTGAATGTGGTGATTCCCGGCAAGCGCCAGGCGGAGGTGGTGCTGGTGGCTAATCCACGGACGCAAAAGGGGCTGCCCTGGGGCGCCAAGCGACGGGCGGAGGAATTGGTGGAAAACGGCGTGGATTTTGCTCTCTTTCAGCCGCGGACGGGGACGGCCGATAGAGAAGGGGAGAAAAAGAAAGGTGAGAGTGAAATTTCCGTGGGAGAAGGTTTTGGACGCGGCGATCTGCGATCGCCCGCTAAACAGATAGAGACTTCCGGGGGTGCTTCCGGGGGGGGGGTGAAGTTTGTTTTTCTGGGGCGGCTGGTCGATTGGAAGTGTGTGGACATATTATTAGAGGCCTTTGCGGGTCTGCCAAAGGATTTAGCAGCCCAGCTGCATCTGATCGGCGACGGTCCGGAGCGCGCGCGGCTGGAGGCGATGAGGGGGCAATTAGGATTGACTGATCGGGTGACGTTTTGGGGTTGGCTATCGCAGGAGCAGTGCGCGGCCCGATTAAGAGAGATGGACGTGCTGGTTTTGCCCAGCGTGCTCGAGTGCGGTGGGGCGGTGGTGCTGGAGGCGATGGCGACGGGTTTGGCGGTGATCAGCGTGGAATGGGGCGGCCCGGCGGATTATGTGGATGCCAGCTGCGGGGTTCTGGTGCGGCCGGATTCGCCGGCGGCATTGCGGGAGAGCTTAAGCGGGGCGATGGCGCGGCTGGGTCGCTCGCCGCAGTTGCGGCAGGAGATGGGGCAAAAGGGTCGGCGGAAAGTGGAAGAAATTTTCGACTGGGAACGGAAAGTGGATCGCATCCTGACTATTTATGAACGCGCTGGTGGGGGCGGCAGAATCTAAGAACAGGCAAGAGGAGCTGGAACATGACCTTGGACGGGCAAATGAATCCGAGTGCCATTGCGGGTGGGCGGACAATATCCAATAAGATGTTCATTTTCGGGCTGATAGCGATCACGCTGCTGGGCGCGGGGATGCGGTTGTGGCGGCTGGACAGCTGGAGTTTCTGGGCGGACGAACTGTATTCGATCCGCTCGGTGGCGGGCATGGATGAGAGGTGGGGGATCAAGACGTTAGGCTATCTGCCGATTTATGTGGCCTTGAAGTTGGACGGCGTGGACGTCAGCAAGATTCACGCCAACATGCAAGAGCACTGGTTGTCGAAGGATTGGAAAGGCCTGGGCGTGGAGGAGTTCAACACGCGCATCGGCCCGTGCCTGGTGGGGATCTTTACGATTCCGATTTTGTGCTGGATCAGCCGACGGTGGATCGGGGATCGGGCGGCGCTGTTGGCGGCGTTGCTGCTGGCGGTAGCGAACTGGCACATATTCTGGTCGCAATCCGCGCGTTTCTACGGGCAACAATTCCTGTTTTTCAATCTGGCGCTGGTCTGGTACTACCGGGCGACCACGGAGCAATCACCGTGGCGCATGCTGGCGGCCAATGCCTGCGCGGTGCTGGGGATGCTGTCTCAGCCGCCGGCGATCGTGATCCTGGCGGTGTTTTTCTTTGACTGGATCATTTCCCGCCTGCGTGGCGAGAAGGTCAAGATCGGCCCGATGGGCTGGGGCATCGCGATCTTTTTTGTGGTGGCGGCCACAGGGATCGCCAGCTGGGACATGAGCCGGAGCTGGCCCCGCTGGAAGGCATTTTTCGGCACCGTGTATGAAGGCCATACGCCGTGGGTCATGGTGCAAGGGATGATTTACTCGATGCATCCGACGCTGATTGCGGTGGCGGGGTTGTGCGCCCTTAGCCTTTGGCCGAAGCGTCCGCGCTTGACGATCTATCTGGTTTTGGCGGCGGTGCTGCCGTTGATCGTGATGATCGCCGCCTATCCGCTGAGCTACGTCCACACGCGGTATCTGTTTATTTCGCTTTACGCCTGGATCGTGCTGGCGGCGCTGGGTTTGGAGCGAATTTACGACCTGGTCAAGGAGCGGTGGGGATTGAGCCTGGCGTTGGCGCCGGCGGCGGGATTGATCGTGACTCTGCTGCTGTTCGATCACACCTACTACACCGGCGGTTACGGCCTGCGCGAGCGTTGGCGCGATGCCTGGCACTACGTGCAGAAGCATCGCCAGCCGGGCGACGCGGTGGCGGCGAAGCTGGACGTTCTGCCTTACTACTACATGCAGACGGATCAATTGGTGTCGCTGCCCAAATCGCCGGAGGAAATCGACCAATGGCAGCAACCGACCTGGCTGGTGTTTCACGCCGAGTCCGCCACGCGCGGCCAGCAGGAAGAGTGGATCGAGCACAAGACGGAGCTAAAGGCCTATTACGACGTGCGCATTGTTCAGCCGTTCTCGTCGATCCGCGTGTATTACTATCAGCCGCCGGCCCCGCCGGCCGCGGAAAAGAAAAAGAAGTGAGCGCGGGGCCGGTTCGGCCGGCACACGGCGAAAAACAGAGCCCACCCCCAAAAGGGTGGGCTTTTTATATGGATTGCGGCAAGCGCGCGGACGAAAGACCGCCTGCTTCCGCAGGTGGGTCCCGGCCGGCGGAGCGGCCGGGCTTTTCCGCGGCCGCGGTCATTCCACAGGGCGCGTTATTTGGCGCGAGAGTGTGGGCGTTGAGCCTGGCGTGATTTTCCGCGTGGCGTATGGGCTGGGGTTAATTGGGCATTTCATGCAGCGTCTGGCGGAGCAGGTCGACTTCCAGCGCCCCGCGGCTGGGCCCGGGCTGCATCAGGATGATCAGGCGTTCGTTCTTGCCGGGCGGATCGATGACCCGCCACTGCGGGCTGAAGCCGTCGCGGTGCACCAGGATGCCCAGCTTGTATTCGAGCATGCCCATGCCGGTTTTGCTGATCGGCAGGGTGAAGCGGCCGCTGTCGTCGGTGGTGATGGGGGGCAGGCGCTCGGGGCGGCCGGAGTTGGGGTCGATGGTGATTTCAATCACCGCCTTGGCCAGGCCGTAACGCTCCTGATCGGAAAGTTTCGGATCGTCGCTCTTGACCACCTCCAGCGAAGGCTCGCGGCCTTCGGCCACCAGGCCTTCGATCTGATAGCGGGCGCAGCCGGCCAGCGCCAGGGTCCAGAGACCGACACAGGCCAAACCCATTGCCAGGGAACGGTTGGATTTCATCATGGCGTGACTCACGTGGGGTTGCTTGGGGGGGTAGTGTGGCGGGAACGTACTTAGGCGCTGTCGCTGGGCGAAGCGGAATCTGAATTTGGCGCTGGGGCGTTTGCGGGGGCGGCGGCGCTACTTTCGGGGGCGGGGTTACTCGCGGGGGCGCTTCCGGGAGCACTTCCGGGGGCGGGGGGTTGGGATTTTAGGGCTTCGACTTTGGGCAGGTCGTCCAAGCTGCTTAGGCCGAAGACTTCCAGGAAGGTTTTGGTTGTTCCGTACAGCATCGGTCGGCCGATTTCCTCGGCTCGGCCGACGATTTTGACCAAGTGGCGGTCCATCAGGCTGCGAATCACCTCGCCGCACGCCACGCCGCGCACCGCTTCGACGTCGGCGCGCAGAATCGGCTGGCGATAGGCGATCACCGCCAGGGTTTCCATGGCGGCGGGGGTCAGGTGCGTCTGCTGGCGGGTCTGGTGCAGGTTAGCCAGCAGGGGCGCGAAGCGCGGCAGGGTCATGATCTGCCACCCGCCGGCCACGGCCTCGATGCGGAAGGAGCGGTCCGTTTTTTCGTACAACTCGTTGAGCTGGGCGATGGCTTGTTGGACGGCCTTGTGGCTGGCGTCGCCTAGGAGTTCGCCCAGGCGGGCGGTGGGCAACGGCCGATCCGTGGTCAGCAGGGCTGCTTCGATCTGCAGGGACAGATCCGCGCCGGCCGGCAATGCGGAAGACTCTTGTCGCGATGGTGTTCCGACGGTGGCCATCGAAGCATTGTAAGGCAGATTCCCCGCCCCCGGAAGTACCCCCGGAAGTACCCCCGGAAGTACCCCGCCCCCGGAAGAAGCCTCCGCCCCGGGAAGAAGCACCCGCCCCCGGAAGAAGCCCCCGCCCCGGGAAGTGTTGGCGTCAACGAGCTGTGCGGGTCAGCAAGCGGTGCCTCCGGAAGCAGTGCCCCCGCCGTTAGAGGAAGTCTCTGGTCATACGGATTGCGGTAGTCGCGCAGGCGAAAGACCGCCTGCTCACCCGGCCGGCGGAGCGGCCGGGCTTTACTTTTCACGGCTGCGGTATTTTCACCGTGCGTATTACTTACGTTACGCCAGCGATCCGTTGCGGCGGAGCGTGACCATCTGCGGCTGCAGGGAGCGGCCCGGGCAGGTGGTGGGCTTTAATTCGCGATGGGTGTAGACCCGGCTGACCGGCACGTTGTAGCGGGCCATCATGGTGCGCAACACCTGGCGGAGCGTGGCCATCTGCTGAGCGGACGGCTGCTGGAGCTCGAAGTTGCCCAGCATCATCACGCCCAGATTGTGCTCGTTGTTTTCGCTGACGTGGGCGCCCTGGTAATTGGTCGAGCGACCTTCCCAGATGCGGCCGCCGCGGTCAATGACAAAGTGATAGCCGATGTCCGCCCACCCGCGATCGACGTGATTGCGGCGGATGGAATCAAGTCGCTCGACCGTGGAGGAGGAATCGGTGAACCACACGGCGGTCCAACCTTCGTGGTGAACGGTGATGCGGTTGATGCCGTTCATGGGATTGACGCGGCGCATGATCGGTCCGGTGGACGCCCATTGCGAGCGGGATAACACCGGCAGATTGCCCACCTTGGCGGACGCGGAACCGGAGCCGGCCGCGGCGGGAGCATAGCTCGAAGCGGCCGGCGGGGCGATGGCGACGGCGTAGCCGTGGGCCTGCGGGCGCTGGGGGATGGTCGGCCACAGCGGGCTGGGTCTTTGGACCGAGGATTGGACTCCCTGGGTGCAACCAGCGGCGACCAGCCCGAGCCCAGCCAGCATGAACTCACGACGTGAAATAGCCATAAATCAACCCACCCAATCGTTTGCAGGTGCGTATCCGCCAGGCGCCAGCGGAGAAATAACCAAGTTATTGTAATCATCGACGGGGCGGATAATGATCGTGTAATAATGGAAAAAGAGACAATTTTTCTTAAATAAAGATCAGGGATAAAAAAAGACGGCGGTCCGGGGGGACCGCCGTCCTGCATCAGTGATCGGGATGTCCGCCGAAGCGGACGTCCAGGAGTGATGAATTCATTACTGGCCGAGCAGCTGTAACACGGACTGGGGACGAGAGTTAGCAATTGCCAGGGTGTTACTAGCGGCACTGACCAGAATCTGGCTGCGGGTCAATTCCGCAGTTTCGGAAGCGAAGTCCGTATCGCGGATGGCGCTTTCGGCGGCGCTGGTGTTTTCCAGAGCCACGCCCAGAGAACGGGTGGTCGACCCGATGATGTTCTTCTGGAAGGCGCCGATGCGACCGCGGAGGCTGGTAACTTGGTCGATGGCGGAGGAAATAATCTTCTGGGCCGACGCCTTGTTGCCGTTGATCATGTCGGCCGAGCCACCGCGGGCCAGGGCGTCGAGGTGTCCGACTTCCGCGTTGCCCAGGTTGCGGACAGCCACGTTCTGGATGCCCACGCTGACCTGGTTGATGATGTCCACGTTCGGACCGAGGTTGAACTTGGCGCCGCCGCCGGTGATGGTGAAGGCGGTCAGGGCTCCGAGCGTCTGGGCGCCGTTGGCGCTTAAGGTCACGCTCAGGTCGATGAAGTCCGTCGACACGTTGGCGGTGTTGCCCTTGCCGGTGGCCTTGATGCCGTTGATGACGGCGCCGATGTCCCGGCCGGTGTCGCTGACGATGTCCTGGAGGGTGGCAAAGGCGCTGCCGCCGGCGGCGACCACGGCGTTCTCGTTCACGGCGGAAGCTTGATACACCGCGCCGCCGGTCAGGCCGCCGGTGTTCTTGAGGTTAAAGGAGACGAAGTTATCCGACCCGAAACTGGTGCTCTTGAGCTCCAGGTAGTTGCCGCTGCCCACCGCGGACACGCCGATCACGTCCTTAAAGGTGTTGATCTGGGCGGCGATGGCGGTCAAGGTCGTGCCGGAGGAGAAGCTGAATTCGCGTGAACCAACCGCTCCGCCGATTTCGAATACGAACGTGGAGGAGGCGTTGGCCAGATCAAGGGCTGTGGCGCCGCCGGCGGACAGGAACAAGGCGCCGTGGTGGGCCGAGGCCGTCACGGCCAGCTGGACGTCGCGGGTGTCGCCGTGCTCCATCTTGGCGGCGTTGATGCGGAAATCAATCACCGCGTTGTCCTGGCCGGTGGTCTTAAAGTCGAAGGAGCCGTTAAGCAGCTTCGTGCCTTCAAAACTCGTGGTCTGGCTGATGCGGTCGATGGTCTGCAGGATCGAGTCGATCTGCAGCTGATTGGCTTCCAATTCTTCGCGGGACAAGCCGGATTCGTTAGCCGACTGCCCGACCAGGTCCTGGAGCTCAATGAGCATGCCGTTGAGTTCCTGCAGGCCGCCTTCGGCGATGTTCATCACCTGATCGGCGCGTTCGGCATTGGCGATGGCGGCGCTGATGGCCACCTTTTCCGAGCGCAGCTTTTCGCTGGCGATCAGGCCCGCGGGGTTGTCGGCACCGCGATTGATCTGATAGCCGGTGCTCAACCTCTCGAGGGATTTGGTCAAGGAGTCGTTCTGTAAGTTCAGAACGCGCTGGGCAAGGATGGACGGTACGTTGGTGATGATGCGACTCATGGTGTTGGGTCCTCCGTGAACTGCTCGCGGGCAGTCACAACCTGTTGCCGGGCCTCATGCCCCTGATGTTTGGTCTCCAATTCGATTCAAACTGATGCACACAATCCAAGGTCCTTCAACTTCAACTTCAGCTCCGGCGACGGCGGTCGTCCCGGGCGCTTATCCGGCAGGAGCAATGCCGGGGGGCGGCCGATCACGTGCCGCGGCTCGGCGTGCCTCCACGCGGCTGGGCGTAGCCGGGGGGGACACGCGGGTCGCACCTTGTTGTTCGGTGCGGCCGTGCCGCGAGGAACAACGGAATTCGGTGCGAGGCTTATCGGACGAGCGTTTCACGGCGATGCTCCCTAGGCGGATTAATCGTTACCACCGGCAGCATCGACAAAGCAGGCAGGCGCCTTAAGTCCGACTTAAACGGAATGCGCAGAAAAATCGTTTTTTTTTACCCCACCCCCCCGGCCGTTACAGACGGCACGACCGGCAGGATCGCCCGCCGTCCGGCTGGCAACGTCCGCGTAAGCGGTGTTAATTCGATGGATCCCGCGCGGCAAACATGCGAAAAAAACCGCGTTTTGCAGGGTTTTTCAGCCAGGCGCCGGCGTCCCCGACCGTCCCGGAGCCGGGTGGTGTTCCTTAATGGGCGCGGGCCAGCTCTGGGGTTTTGCGCCCGGGGCCTGGGTTCCGAAAGCTGTCCGGCGGCCCCCGAAAATTTTTTTGTTTCCCACCGTCGCGCCGGTCCGCCCGTGGCCGGGGCGGAATCCCAGGCCCGCCTGCCCCTGTTCAGAAGCAAACGCGGGCGTTAAAAGATTCGTCCGATAAGTGGTCGGCTTGGGCGCAAAAAAACGGCGGCCGTGATCGGCCGCCGTCAAGGAACACTCAAGTTGTCAGACCCGCTCGTTTAACCGAGCAGCTGCAGGACGTTCTGGCCCTGGGCATTGGAGATGCCCAGCATGCTCGAAGCCGCCTGCACCAGAACCTGGTTACGGGACAATTCGGCGATCTGCGAGGCGAAGTCCGTATCGCGGATCGTGCTCTCGGCCGCCCGCGTGTTCTCGATGGCCACGCCCAGCGAACGGATGGTCGCGCCGACGACGTTCTTCTGGAACGCGCCGATACGGCCGCGGAGGCTGGAGATCTGGTCGATCGTGGTGGCCACGATCTTCTGGGCGGTAGCCAGGTCGCCGTCGACCACGTTGGCCGTGCCGCCCTGGGCCAGATCGTTTAAGTAACCATCCGTGGAGTTGCCCAGTTTGCGGGTGGTCACGTTGCTGATGCCGATGGACACCTTGTTGATGATGTCCACGCTGGGGCCGAGGTTGAAGTTGGCCCCGCCGCCGGTGATGGTGAAGGCGTTGAAGGAGCCCAGCGTCTGGGCGCCGTTGGCGCTTAAGGTCACGCTCAGGTCGATGAAGTCCGTCGACACGTTGGCGTTGTTGCCCTTGCCGGTGGCCTTGATGCCGTTGATGGTGGCGCCCAGGTCTTGGCCTTCATCTTCCACGCCGTCGCCGACGTTGGCGAAGGTGGTCGCGCCCGTGGCGGTCTGCACGGCGTTCTCATTGGGGGCCGAAGCCACGTAAACAGCGCCGCCGGTCATGCCGCCGTCGTCCACCACTTTGAACTTCACGAATTCGCTGGAGCCGAAGGTGGTGCTCTTGAGTTCCAGGTAATTGCCGCTGCCCACCGCCGACACGCCCAGCACGTCCTTGAACGTGTTGATCTGGGAAGCGATGGCGGTCAGGGTCGTGCCGGACGAGAAGCTGAACGCACGCGAGCCCTTGGACCCGGTGAGCTCAAAGACGAACGTGGAGGAGGCGTTGGCCAGATTGATGGCCGTGCCGCCGCCGGCGGAAACAAACAGCGCGCCGTGCTGGGCGGAAGCGGTCACCGCCACCTGCACCTGGCGGGTGTCGCCCGCGTTGAGCTTGGCGGCGTTGATCTGGAAGTCGGTGACCACGTTGCTCTGGCCGGTGGTCTTGAAGTCGAAGGTGCCGTTGAGCAGCTTGGTGCCTTCAAACGACGTGGTCTGGCTGATACGGTCGATGGTCTGCAGAATCGAGTCAATCTGCAGCTGATTAGCTTCCTTTTCCTCGCGGGACAGGCCGGCCTCATTGGCTGACTGGCCGACCAAGTCCTGGATCTGGATCAGCATGCTGTTGATTTCCTGCAAACCGCCTTCGGCGATGTTCATGACCTGGTCGGCACGCTCGGCGTTGCCGACGGCAGCCGTGCTGGCGGCCAGTTCCGACCGCAAGCGTTCGCTGGCGATCAGGCCGGCGGGATTGTCCGCACCGCGGTTGATCTGGTAACCGGTGCTCAGGCGTTCGAGGGTCTTGGTCAGATTGCCCTGCTGCTGACCTAAGGTCCGCTGGGCAATCAGCGACGTGATGTTGGTGTTGATTCGACTCATGGTTGGCTTTCTCCCCTGAAGGGGTCCTGACATTGGCTGGTCGTCGGCGGCAGTCCTGGATCCATGCTTTGGTTGCGGGGCGTTGCCGGCGACGAAACGTTGCTACGGAAAAATGTTTGGGTCGACTCTTAGGACTTGCTTGAAAGATTGGGGTGTCTTAAGCCCTTTCCAAGCGGCGTCTACGCCGGGGGCGAGCGGTCGTTCGGCGGGCAACGGGCCTGCCGATCGAGTCTGCTCGGAGATGGTCTTTGTGTACGCATCACCGCTCGCATCGACGCGGAAATACAGGTGGATGATCTGTTAAGGCGCGTGCGGGATCAGATGATGGATCGCCCGGCGGTAGAACTGGAAAAGTTTGCGCTGCTGCTTTAAGCGCACCGGTCGGCAAAGCCGTTACCGTCGGCGGCAAAGTTCACGCAGACGATAGGCCCGGAGGCATAAAGCGCACAGACGGCATAAACGGAACGGGTCGGGGTCCGGGCGGCCGCCAGCCCGCAATCCCCCTGGACTTGGGCCGCAATCCGCCGGAATCCCCCGGATTTTCCCGGAAGTCCCCGGAAGGCAAATAAAAAGAGCGGCCACGGTGTACGTCCGTTGGCCGCCCGAGGGGGGTAGGAGCGAAGTAAAGGTCGATTCTTACGAGGCGCTGGCGGCAGGCTCTGGCGGCGAAGTCGTCTGAGCCGTGGGGGCCTGTCCAAATCCTTTTTCCGTCAGGGCCTTGATGGCTGCCATGTATTTGGCCTGATTAAGGCTGACGCGTGCGGTGAAGGGGCAATTGGTCTGCACGTCACCGACTTTGTATGCCACGGGCTTGCCGCACTTGTCGCTGGCTTCCTTGGCCATGGTCGGACAACAGATTTCCTTGCCGTCGACCGTGTATTGCATGGCCACTTCAAGCATGGCCTGTTGGGCGAGGTCGGCGGCCTGCTGAGCTTTTTCCTGGGTCTCGAAAGCCGCGCCCACGACCTGATAGCTCAGATCCTGATCGTTGGCCTTGATCGTGACAAAGTCAACTAAGAAAGATTCGCTGGCGTCGGCCAGAGCGGCCATGGCCTGGCTTTCCTCGGTAAAGGTCTTATCAGCTACGGCGAATACCACCGGTTGCTGGCTGGCAGCGGCTTGAGTGTCGGCATCCGCCCGATTGTCAAACGCCTGATCGCCCACCTGATAGGAGATCTTCGGGAACGGGCAATTCGCTTTGGCCGGGCAGGCGGCACAATCCATGTCAGCCTTCGCCGCCGCCGACTTGTCCGGGCAGGAGCTACAATCCTTATCTGTTTTGGCGCCGGCGGGACAAGCGGACGTCGCGGCGGTGTCCTTGCTGCAGGCTGCCTCATCGGCAACGGCCGTGGGACTGCCCACGGAAGTCAGGGTGGCCAACACGGTCAGGGCTATGGTTATACAGGTCGCTGTCAGCCGCGGCATATTACTACTCCAACGGTTCCAAATACCGTTTGGTTAAACCGGGGTTTTCTTTGGGAATAACCCCACTCCTGATTCCATATTAGGCAGTGTTTTTCGGAAATCTGGATTTGTCCAAAAAAATGTGCGAGAAATCAGCAAGCTGACACCGCCCCATCCTGTTTTTGCCTCTAACGCCTGTGTTGCGGCGGTTTTCACGGCCTTTACACACCTGTCGAGCCATGGCGCCGGTTGGCGGAGCGGACTGGTCGCTGACCCATTTCAGCGCCGCCTGAGGGTATAGGCACGGTGTAGACGAGTCGGTTGGCAGGCCAAGAGTTGAAGTGGGATAGCCGGACAAAGAGGGATAAACGAGGGCGGGCCGGAAATTAGGAAGCCGCGGGCGGGGGGGAAGAGGGGGGCGGAGGGGGAGTCTGGGAAGAAGGGATCACGGGGCGGGCTTCGATGTCGTGGATATAGGCCATGGTGCGGTCCAGCTCGCGCTTAAGGTGCCGGACGCGCAGGAGGGATTTGACTCTGGTCAGCAGCTCGAGCTTATTGACGGGCTTGGTCAGGAAGTCATCGGTGCCGGACTCCACCGCCCGCTCGATATCTCCCAATTCGTTTAGGGCTGTCACCATGATGATGGGGATGGTGCGGGTTTTGGGATTGAGCTTGAGCTTTCGGCAGACCTCGAAGCCGGACATCTTGGGCATCATGATGTCCAAAAGGATCAGGTCGGGGGTGGGCTGATGGCTTTCGACGATTTTGATGGCCTCTAAGCCATCGAAGGCGGACATGGTCTGGCAATTGAGGGCTTCTAAGTAAGCCTGCAGGAGTTCGACGTTCTGGACGTTGTCATCGACGACCAGGATCAGCGATTGGCTGACATCGCTTTCGCCGGCGGGTTTCGAGGAAGTTTGGGGCAAGGAGGAGCTCATTTCGGTCGTCGGCATGCTCGTCATGGTTCTTTTCCGGAGTTCGTGTCCGGGGATTTTGTTTATTTACTTTCTGAGGCAGTTTGCGCTTGCGGTGGCCGGGAGCGGTTTCACGAGGCCGGCGGGTATCTCCGGGGGCGGGGCCTATTTCCGGGGGCCGGGTCTACTTCCGGGGGCCGGGGTTACTTCCGGGGGCACTTCCGGGGGTGATGGTACCCGCGAAGGCATTCGTAGTCGATCCCGATGTGTTTAGGTTATTAGATTAATCGCTTAGCTCACGGAGGTGTTGTGCAGGTTGAGGAGTGGTCCAGCCAGAACAATCTTATGTAAGGCTGGCGGTTAAAGTTCAAAAATCGCCACGATCCAAAGCGAGATCGGCCCGCAGACAAAGGTGGAGGATCAAACGGCGATAGCGATCATAATTTCGTATCTTATAAGAAGTTAGGCAAGTCTGATTTGTCAAATGGCTGTCAATAAGTTATACTGGTCATCCATGTCCTTGCCGGTGATCCAGCCCAGTCGCGTCACCATCATGATCAAGCCCGTGGGAGCCTTGTGCAATCTGGATTGCACTTATTGTTATTACTTGCCGACGAAGGCGATTTATGAGCGTCATGAGCACCGGATGAGCTTAAAGACGCTCGAAGAGATTTTTGCCTGCATTTTGCCCCGTTTTGCCAACGAAGTGACGGTGGCGTGGCAGGGCGGCGAGCCGACGCTGGCGGGTTTGGACTTTTTTAAGTCGGCCATGGAGTTTCAAAGGCGGTATCTGCGGGCTGGGCAGCGGGTGAACAACGCTTTGCAGACCAACGGAACGCTGCTCACGGATGACTGGTGTCAATTTCTAAAAAAAGAAGATTTCTTAATTGGCCTGTCGGTGGATGGTCCGCCTCGATTCCACGATCACTATCGTCTGGGCCATCGCGGCCAGGGCAGCAGCGACGAGGTGATGCGTGGGTTTAAGCTACTGCGGCAGCACGGGGTGGAGCACAATATTCTGTGCGTGCTCAACGACCATAACGTCAAGCACCCAGATGAGATATTTGGATATCTGATGAATTTGGGCGCTCGCTGGCTGCAATTTATTCCCGCCATCGAGTGGGTGAAAGACACCTCCAGTGGGACGGCGGGCAAGAACAACGTCTTGGCACCGTTCGCGCCTTCGCCGCGGGCGTATGGAGAGTTTCTCTGCCGGGTTTTTGACCGTTGGTTTCAGAAGCACCGTCATACGGTCAGCGTGCGGATCTTCGATGCGGTGCTCAACAAATTGGTCTTAGGTCAGACGCCGTTCTGCATTTTAGACGGTTCCTGCCATGGTCAGTTGACCATTGAGCACGACGGAGCGGTGTTCGGATGCGATCATTTTGTCGAACGGCGGTGGCAATTAGGACAGATCGGCCAGCCAGATTGGCAGAATTCCATCGGCGTAGACGACGTGGCGGTGAACAGCGATCAGGTTGGCATCACCGTTCATGGCCGAGGATTTATTAAACATAAATCTATTGATGAAAAGAACATAGAGTCAGAACGCGATCTATCGGAGGCGGTTTTGACCGGGTCGGTTAGGGAGGATTCCAGTGAAAGTAGCGCCTTTCCAGCCGGGGGTACTTCCGGGGGTGGGCAATTTGATTTAAAATGGTTTGACCGTTTGGAGCAGGGACGGCTAGGGGTGTTTGCCGGTCGTAAGCAGTCCTTGCCAGCCAAGTGTCTAAGTTGTCAGTGGAAGCCGTACTGTCACGGCGGGTGTCCTAAGCACCGGTCGATGGGAGGCGAGGTTCCGGAAGCCACGGTGCTTTGCGAGTCGTACATGATGTTTTTCGCCCACGCCATGCCGCGGCTGCAATGGCTGGCGGACTACTTAAGAAAAGGCATGCAACCTCCGTTGCCGGAAGAAGTTGAGACGCCTGGAGGCAAGAAAGGTTTGGATAAGTCCAAGCTTACTTACGAAAAGGCACTGGCCGCTGCCCGGGCAGCGATGGAGCGAACTACATGACAGATAAGCACGTATAGTCTTGAGCGTCGGTTCGATCGTGGTGTGTGTTAAACATCAGAAAAGTTTCGGGGGTAAGTTGCTGGGATTTGATTTTCGTGGGCTTTCGGGGGACGGGAGTATTAGAACGTGACAAACTTGGCCACAAGCACGAGTCATAATAGAAGTAGTTCCGCCTGGCAGGACCGTTGGTCCCAGCCGACGGTCAAGGACCTGATTGACGGGATCGGCTCCCTGCATCGCGGCGGCGCCAAGATCCTTGTGGAGCGGATCGGCAAGCTCGAGGGCGTGGATGCGTCCTTGGTCTGGTATGGGCCGTCGTGGAAGTGGACGGTGCAGTACTCGTTGCCTTCGACGTCCAAGAAGCCGGCCGAGGTGCTCTGCTACCTGGTTCCCCGGCAAACCGGGCCGATGATCTGCGTGCCGCTGACCGAATCCCAGATGGAAGCTCTCAAAGCTCGCCGGCTGCGCAAGTTCGTGCGCGACGGGCTGGAGGCGGCCCGGCGGTCGGTGCAGACCTATTGGGGCGTGTGGACTTTTGCCACCGACGGCGAAGCGGAGCTGCTCTGCGAGCTGGTCCGCCGCAAGCACACCCTGGCCACCGGTCAGCCGGCCATGGGCGACGACCCGGAAGAGTAGAAGTGCCACGGGGCATTTAAGAGGCCGGCCCAACGTTTCCACGTGGGGCTGTGGCGTGGAATTACAGTGTTTTATCAGAGCCGGCGACGGTGTCGCCGGACCGGGCTCACAGAGCCCGGCTCTGATAATCCCTCCAAACCTTAAACCCCAATCTCCACCATCTAACTCCCAACTTTTTTCCAAACCCGATAGACTTGCGGGCATGTTGGCCCTCGAGCGCGACGCGCTATTACTTTTAACGTTGGTCGGCGGGATGGGTCCAAAGCGTACGCTGCGGAGCATCCAGCAGTTGGGGTCCGCCCAGGCGGTGGTGGGGGCATCGGCGCAACAATTGGCCCAGGTCGAAGGCATCGGGCGGAAGGTGGCTGACGATGTTTGCCGGGGCCTGGACGAATTGCGGCGTAACCGGGCGGTGGAAGAAGAAAACGAACTCTTAGCCCAGACGGGTGTGACGCTGGCGATCTACGGGCAGGAGGGTTATCCAAAACTTCTAACTCACATCCACGATCCGCCGCCACTGTTGTATGTCAAAGGCACGCTGAAGGCGGAGGACTCCCTGGCGCTGGCTGTCGTCGGGTCGCGACGATGTTCGAACTACGGGCGCAGCCAGGCCGATCGGCTGGCGGGCCTGTGCGCGGGGGTGGGCTTGACGATCGTCAGCGGCGGGGCGTACGGCATCGACGCGGCTGCCCATCGCGGCGCGTTGCGCAACGGGGGGCGGACGATCGCTGTGATGGGCAGCGGGCTGCTCAATCCTTATCCGCAGGACCACGCGGAGTTGTATGACCAGATTGCCGGCAGTGGGGGGGCAGCGGAGGAGGCGGGGGCAGGCGAAAGGCGCGGGGCGCTGATCAGTGAACTGCCGATGCGCAGTCCGCCCTTGCGGGATAATTTTCCCGCCCGCAACCGGATCATTTCCGGCTTGTCGTTGGGCGTGCTGGTGGTGGAGGCAGCCCTGCGCTCGGGCGCTTTGATTACCGCCCGCTTGGCGGCGGAAGAGCATCATCGGGAAGTGATGGCTTTGCCCGGCCGCGTGGATTCGACGACGTCAGCCGGTTGCCACCTGATGATCCGCGAGGGCTGGGCCCATCTGGCGACCAATTTGGAGGACATCCTCGCTTCGCTGGGTGAAACCGGACGCATGCTGCAGGGGGCCATTGGCAAGAAAGGGCCGACGGGTGACGATGGCCAAAGCTACCCCCCGGCAGAGCCGGGGGCTGATACAGAGCAGGGACCGGTCGGATCGCACGCGAATCTGTTTGAGCAAGGGCTGACGGAATCAGCCCGGAAAATCATCGCGGCCTTGCGTGCGGAGCGCTCGGCTGACGATGCGACGGATGTGGATGATCTGGCGATCGCCACCGGATTGCCCGTCGCGGTGGTACGAGCCGAGTTGACGATGCTGGAAATTCGCGGCTTAGTGAAGCGCCAAGCGGGGGGATTTGTCGGCAAGCGATAGAGCGGAGAAGTTTTTACCACGGAGAACACAGAGGACACAGAGAAACAAGACAAGAGATTCATTAACTAAACTGCCAGGATCGGCTCCGTGATCTCCGTGATCTCGGTGGTAAAACTGATCGGTGACAAAAGGGGTATCCCCGTGACACTAGCGATATTGGATTTGCAGACCCCCGCGGGCCAGGCGGGTTTGAAAGATAGGCTTGATCGCCTGCGAATGACCGCCGCGGCGGACAGCGAAGCGGCGCGGACCGTGGCGGGCATCGTGGCGGACGTGCGGGCGCATGGCGATGAGGCGGTGGTGCGCTACATGCGCCAGTGGACGGATCCGCAATTCAGCGCCGCCAGAATCCGCGTCGGCCCGGAGGAGTTGGATCGAGCTTTGCAGCAACTGGACAAGGATTTGCGCGGCGCCATCGAGCGCGCCATCGCTCAGGTGCGGGCGTATCAGGAGCACATTCTGCCCAAGCCGACGGCTCCCGTGCGGATCGGCGGGGCGGAATTGGGCCTGCGTTGGAGCGCTGTGCCCAGCGTGGGCTTGAACGTGCCCGGCGGCGCGGCGGTGCTGTTCTCGACGCTGATCATGCTGGCGGTGCCCGCCATCGTCGCGGGCGTCAAGCCTGAGAACATCGCGGTGGTCAATCCTCCGCCGACGCGCAAGGGAGAGCAGAAGGATGGCCCGTCGGATATCTCGCCGATCGTGATGGCGACGTGTCGCTTGTTGGGCATCAGCAAGCTTTATCGCATCGGCGGGGCCCAGGCGATCGCGGCCCTGGCTTTCGGCACCGCCAGCGTACCGAAGGTGGAGATGATCGCCGGGCCGGGCAACATCTACTCGCAATTGGCCAAGCAGCAGGTGGCCGGCGTGGTCGGCGGCGACGGCGGATTTTACGGGCCCAGCGAGGTGCTGGTGATAGCCGATGAATCCGCCAGCGCCCGGCGCGTCGCGGCTGATTTAATCGCCCAGGCGGAGCACGACCCAGGCAAGTGTTTCTTGGTGTCCTGGGATCGCGCGGTGCTCGAGAGCATTCTGGCGGAGGTCGAGCGCCAACTTCCGGCCCGCCGGCGCATCGAGGCCATCCGCAAAGCCCTGGCTAACGAATCCATCGTCGCCCTGGTTAAGGATCGGGCGCAAGCGGTGGAGCTGGGCAACGAACTGGCGGCTGAGCACGTGAACCTGGCGGTGGCGGCCAAGGACATGTCCTGGTGGCTGGAGCGCATCGTCCACGGCGGGGAGTTTTTCTTAGGCGACACCACGCCCGTGGCGGCTGGCGATTACTACGCTGGGCCCAGTCATTGCCTGCCCACCGGCACCACCGCTCGCTTTGCCAGCGGCATCAGCGTCTACACATTCCTAAAGCGCAGCGGCACTGTGCAGTACCCCGGCGCGACCATGCCCCGGCAGGCGATCGACGACATCGCGCGCTTAGCTGAGGCGGAGGGCCTGGACGGGCACGCGGAGTCCGCGCGGGTAAGGGGCTGAACGTATCACTTTGCCGTGCCAAGCGCCGTGGGTCATAGACCGCGTCCCTTGGGCAGGATTTTTCCATCCATTTCACAAGACTGTAGAATGCCCGCCCGGCGGATTCGCCGTCCGGCGTTGTGTTCGTTTTCGATTGCCTCCAGGAGTTACCCATGTCCACCGCGCATTTTCATGGCCCGCTGCGTAAGAGCAAGATCAATCCCCGCTACTTCACCGACGATCGCGGGCAGGCGATCTACCTCACCGGGTCGCACACCTGGGCGGTGATGCAGGACATCTGGATCGAAGGCGAAAAGCCGATCGTCAGCGATTACCCCGGCTTTTTGACCATGATGACCGACTGCGGGCACAACTTCATGCGCTTCTGGCAGTGGCCACAGACGCGCGTGGCCCCGTGGAACGACACGCCCAACACTTTTTCGCCCCAGCCGTACCTGCGCACCGGTCCGGGCGTGGCCAGCGACGGGCAACTCAAGTTTGACCTGACCAAGTGGAACGACGCCTACTTCCGACGGTTGCGCCAGCGCCTGGAGATGGCGGCTGAGCAGGGCATTTACGCTTCGATCATGCTCTTTGAAGGCTGGGGCATCAAGTGCGCCAAGGATCACACCGACCCCTGGCCTTTTTACCCTTGCCACCCGGCTAACAACGTCAACGGCATCACGGACAATCCCATCATCGCCAGCGGCCGGGCGTGGGATTATTTTTCGCTTAATTGCCCGCAGCTGCTGCAAGTGCAGAAGGAGTTTGTCCGCAAGATCATCCAGACCGTCAACGACATGGACCACATCCTTTATGAAATCAGCAACGAAGTGCCGTTCCGCCAGGAGGCGTTCGATTGGATGAATCACATGGCGGACTTCGTGCATGAGGTGGAAGCCTCGTTGCCCAAGCAGCACCCCGTGGGCATCACGGCGGAGGGTGGCGACCAGGAGAACGACAATCTCTTTACCTGCCCGGCGGACTGGATTTCGCCCAGCAATGGCCCCTTGCTGGAATACCGCTATAACCCGCCGGTCGGCGACGGGCGCAAGGTGGTGGTGACCGACACCGATCACCTCTGGGGCCACGGCTGCGAAACGCCGTGGATCTGGAAGAGCTTTACGCGCGGGCTGAACGTGCTCTTCATGGATCCGTGGATTCGCATTCCCGGCGAGATGGGCTACTACCAGGACGGCAGCGTTACGCGCAACCAGCGCTATTACTACCGCTACGACGAAATGCGCCGCAACTTAGGCTACGCCCGCGCGTTTGCTCTGAAGATGGATTTGAATCGCTGCACGCCCTGCGGGCACCTGTGCACCAGCACCTATTGCCTGGCTGACCCGGGCCGGGAGTATCTGTGCTACTTCCCCAGCGGCGGAGCGGAGGGCCTGACCCTGCGCGGCTACGCGGGCAAGTTTCAGGTGCAGTGGTTCGACCCGGTCACCGGCAAGACGCACCAGGGCACCATCATTAACGGCGATCAGCGCCACAGCCTAAGCGCCCAGTTCCCCGGCCCCAGCGTGCTGTACTTAAAGCGCTGCGAATAACCCCCCGAAAGTTCCCCCCGGAAATCCCCGGAAATCCCCGGGAATCCCCGGGAATCCCCGGAAATCCCCGGAAGTCCCCCCCGAAAGCCCCTGGAAGTGCCCGGAAGCTGGCCACTTGAGTATCTAGCTCCCCCTGGGCGGTAGAGCATCGCACACAGCAGCCTTCGGGCTGCGGTGTAGCACCCGAATATTTGCTGTTTGGCTACGTCCCAGGCGCCGTCGGCGTCTTGAGCATCGTCAGGAGAATGCGACTAGGTTCCTTGGCCAGCAGGCGGTGTGGCGCGTTGGCGGGCATGACGATCCAGTCATTGACCACCATGGAATGCGTCTTATCCGCGATGGTCAGCTCGATATGGCCTTCTAAGACGTGCACCGTGGCGATCACCGGGGCGCGGTGTTCGGTCAGCTCCTGGCCTGCGTCGAAGGAAAACAAAATCAGTCGCGCTGCCGGCGTGTCCAGCAGAGCTTTGCTGACAATTCCCCCCGCGGCAAGTTCGATGCTCCGGCAGAGGTTGGTTGCCTGGGCGGTGCTGCCGTCGTAAAGCGTTTTGGTGGCCATGGCTGGACTCCTTGGTCATTAATCATAGATCGTGCTACGGGCCCTAGGTCAGAATCAACCGCTCGTCCCTCGGTCATGCAAAGAGGCATCCTCAGCGATGATTGTCTATGCGGCAACTTCCACGCTGACAGCGTAAAGCATTTGCACGGATTCCGGGTCGCGTAACCTCCAGCGCAGCCCCTTGAGAAAGCGCGGCCGATCCAGCGTCAGCTCCCACAAGTCCACCCGCAGCACTTCGTACGAAGGATGAAGCATCGCTCGCACAGCCGGGCGCGTCTCTGGTCCGCGCGGCTCGGTCAACCACCAGCGGCAGATGTCGTTGCCGCGCAGAATCTCCAGCCCATGCCGCAGCGGCACGGTTTGCGATCCATCGGCATAAACCAGTTCGTACTCCGAGGCTGGATCACCCGGATTTCGAGGCGGCTCGTGGTCCTGGCTCCAGACCGTTTGAATGCTCGAGCGCGGAAATCCGCCGCGTAGGGCCGCGTGTCCAAGCACCGCCAGCGAGCGCACCGGCCGATCGATGGGGATGTAGATTTCTTCTCGTCCCGGGCCCAGAAGCAGCGGGTGGGCGAGTGTTCCAACGTCGCGGCAAACGAATTCGATTCCATTAACCAACAACTTTCCCAAGCGCAGCCGCGCGCATCCCTGCGCGGAGCGCCGCTCGTCGATGGTTTTCTCCAGCGCGGATTGATCGCCGCCGATTCCGGTCAAGTCAACCGCCTGCCAAGCGCTCGTTCGCCGGGGCGCCTGGGCCAGAACCTCGATGCGCGGCAAATTCGCCAGCGGCGGATGGTCCATCTCAAAACACATCATCGAGAGAATGTGCAGGTCCGGGCGCGGCTGGCCGTCTTGATCAAGCAGGCCCTCGATGGTCCAACCGTTCACCGCCGCCGGGCCGGGCCGCGAACGCTCCTCATAATCCGCCCACGCCCAGTAACTGCACCCCGCCAGGCGCAGCGTCTGGCCCACTCGACTGTGGCGAACGAACATGTCGCAGAGCGTCTTTTCCGTCCGCCAGTTGCCCTGGGTTGTCACCCCGCCCCATTCGGTGAACACCAGCGGACGATCCGCCAGCAGGCGCATCCGCTGCTCATACTCGGCCGGCCAGGCGCCGTAGACGTTGATGCCATAGAACGTCAGGTCCGCCGCCTGCACCATGGCCTTGATGTCGTCGTATTTCCCCGAGCAATCGGCAAACCCCAGCCGGCAGCCGGGGTCCAGGGCGCGACAAGCCTCGGCCGCCTGCATGGCATATTCGCTGTTGGGGTTGCACTCGTTGTAGATCAGCCAGGCGAAGATCGACGGCACGTTGCGATCGCGCTTGACGGTGCGCCCCAGGCATTCCAGCGCCGGACCGTAGATCGCCGGGTCCGCCAAGTCGTGAAAACACGTGCCCGGCTCCTCGCTGACCAGCAGGCCCAGTTCCGCGGCGATTCGGCTGACTTCCGGGCCCTGCGGCGAATGCACCAGACGCACAAAGTTGAAACCAGCATGCTTGATAAGCGCCAACTCCCGCCGCACTTCCGCTGCCGATGGGCTGTACCCGCTGCGGCTGGTGAACTCGTGCCGGCAAACGCCTTTGAGCAATAGACGCTTGTTGTTTAGAT
Organism: Phycisphaeraceae bacterium; assembly: GCA_020851735.1. Taxonomy (GTDB): domain Bacteria; phylum Planctomycetota; class Phycisphaerae; order Phycisphaerales; family Phycisphaeraceae; genus JADZCD01. The sequence continues at coordinate 81,469 of JADZCD010000065.1, read as the reverse complement.
AAAAGTCCCGCCCGCGCGCCTCGATGCGTCGAAACCCCACCGATTCCGTCAGCACGTCCGCGTGCGCGCCCTCCAACGTGACGGTTAGCGTGTAAAGATCAGGGTCACTTGGCGACCACAGACGCGGCGATTCCACGCTGAAGCGCGCCGGTTGATCGGGCGTCGCTTGCGCACGCGCGATGATCCGCCCGCCTCCGCGCTCAGACAGAACCACCTGGGCCGCTGCGGAATCGGCCCCGTTTATTTCCACCGCTACCGTGCATTTCGCTTGCGTGCAGTCGGCGTTCAATTCCGCCTGGAAACAAAAATCCTTCAGAAAAACCGTAGGCCGACTTTCGATGTAAATCGCGCGCACCAGCCCCGCGTCAAATCGCCGCCCCGGCGGCGGCCCGAATGATTCCTGCGCGTCACATATCCGCACCGCCAAGGTGTTCTTATCCGCCCACAGGTCAGCGGGAATCTCCAACCGTTGCCGCGTCCAAGGACCAGCCCGGCCGAGTGCTTGCCCGTTGAAGGTAAACTCCGCGCTGGCCAGCACGCCTTCGGTGACCAAAAAATAGCGACGGTTAGCCTGCGCCGGCCAGGGACGGGCGAAACCGTACTCCAAGACGCATTCGCCCACCGGTCGGTAACACCCCGGCACACGCACAAAATCAATCTGCCGCCCGCCGATGCTCCGGCTCCAATCGCCAGCCAGGGGAAAACGGTAATTCGTCACGGGAGAATCCTTCCATAGTCGCCAGAGGCAATCGTATTGACTAAGGGATAACCAACCCCCGGCAAAGGTCAAACAGCGGCAGCCGTTCGCTCACGGGCCATCGTCTGTCTGCTAAGATGCTTGCATTGCGTGGTTTTTGGCCCGCGCTGTCAAACTAAGCGAGACCTTATGCACTCATTCATCTGCGTCGGCTTACTGGTTATCTGGGTTTTGTGGGTTGTGCAGGCGATCCTGGCCACGTGTCAGGTGGCGTGGTTTGCGGGCAAGTTTTTGCGGCGGCGGTCGTACGATTTCTATCGTCCCCGGGCTTGGGTGATCGTGCCGTTTAAGGGTCTGGAAAAAGACTTAGGCGAATCCATTCGCTGCTTATGCACGCAGAACTATGAGGACTACAAGCTCTTGGCGGTGGTCGAAAGCTCCGACGACCCGGCCTTTGCCGTGCTGGAAAAAGAATTGGCTGCCTATGGGGCGCGGGCGGAGTTGGTGGTCGCGGGCTTGGCTCCGCCGACGTGCAGTCAGAAGCTGCACAATCAATTGGCGGCGCTGACCAAAATTGAGGCGGACGTTCAGGACGACGACGTCTACGTTTTCGCTGATTCCGACGCGGTGCCCGGCCTGCACTGGTTGGGGAGTTTAGTCGGCCCGCTCTGCCGAACGGACAAGTATGGCCTGACCACCGGATATCGCTGGCTGGTGCCGCAACCGGCCGTTGAAGGCCAGAGGTCTTCGCTCTGGTCGAACTTGGCGTCGGTGATCAACAGTTCCGTGGCCTGTCAGTTGGGGCGCACGCGCCTTAACTTTGCCTGGGGCGGGTCGATGGCCCTGCGCGTGGCCACCGCCCGCCGCGGAGCCATGAAAGAAAAGCTCGAGCGCGCCCTGACGGACGACTACCCCATGTCCACCATGTGTCGGACCTTGGGCCTGAAGATCGCCTTTGTGCCGCGCTGTCTGGTGGCGTCAGCCGTGACGCTGGATCGACCGGCCTTCTGGAATTTTGGGCACCGTCAATATCTGATCACCCGCGTCTACGCGCCGTTTTTGTATGGGCTGGCCTTGAGCATGCTCAGCTTTTATGCGTTGGGCTGGGCAACCGCCGCGGTCGGCCTGCTCGCGGGCTTGATGATGGATTCGCCGTGCTGGCCCGCCTGGGTGCCGGCCGGGGCGCTCTTAACCGTATGGCTGGCGGATCAGGTGCGCACCAGTTTCCGCCAAGGCATTGTGGAGCGTGCGTTTGGAAGTCAGCATCTGCCGCGCCTGCGCGGCGTCTGGCTGTTGGAGCGCTGGGCCACGCCGCTGTACATGGGCGTGCACTGGCTGCTGGTGCTGTCAGCCCTGCGCAACCGAACGATGAGCTGGCGCGGCAACCGCTATCAGCTCAGGGGCCCTTACGATGTTCAGCGCTTGCCGTAGGAGCGGGGGAGGGGCGATGGGGGATAGGGCTTGGGGGTTAGGGATTAGGGAAAGATAAGAAGCATGAAATAGCCCCGCCTGGAAATGCGGGGTCGGTTTTTCGATGTTGGGAGAAGATAGACAGACCGATTTTGCACGCGAAAGCTGCGGCTAGGCGGGGATTAGGCCGCACGGTCACGAATAATCACCTTATAAAGTCTTGTTTTTGTTCATGGCACTCGGTACCTTCAGAAAGATCATGTTTGGATGGCAGTTAACTTAGGCAAGATGGGTTCGCCGCCTGCCGGGCAGCCCGTTTCGCAGCTAAGGTTCGTTTGTTTGGTCGCAGAAATCACGAAGCGGGCGAAGGGCTTCACTTCCGCGCTCGGCCCTCACCAGAGAGACAAAAATCATGGCAATCCGCGCACGTCTGGTCCGGTGGTGGAAGAGCAGCGCACGCAAGTTTTTGGCCACCTCGGCAGGCGATCAAGACGCGCCCGGCCCGCGTCTGGAGATGCTTGAGCCACGGGTGCTGTTAAGCGGCACCGCTTACGTGATCGACTCACTCCTGGATGTCGTCGCGGACGACGGCTACCTCACCTTGCGCGAGGCGATCGAAGCGGCTAACACCAACGCGGCGGTGAATGAAGCGGCGGCGGGCAGCGGCAGCGCAACCGACAGCATCACGTTCGCGCCCAGTCTGTTCGCCGGCGGTCACGTGGATTTGATTCTCGCGGGCACGGAGCTTTCGATCATCGGCGACCTGTCCATCACCGGGCCCGGGCAAGAGCTTCTATCGATCGACGCGGCCGGCCTTTCGCGCGTGCTCGTGATCTGGGGAAGCGGCGTCGATGCGACGCTTGCGGGCCTTACGATTACCGGGGGATATATCAATGGCGACGGCGGTGGGATTCACTCCTCGGGCGGGAGCCATGTAACGCTGGCCCACTGCGCCATCAGCTACAACTACGCTATCTGGGACGGCGGGGGTGGGTGCGTCGGGGGTGGAAGCACCATGACGCTGACGGATTGCACGATCAGCGCGAACCAGGCCCAAAGCGACGGCGGCGGTATATATGTCTATGAGGAAGGCGTGGCGACACTGATCAATTGCATGGTCAACGGGAACGCGGTCCAGGGAGGCTATGGTGGTGGGGTGTGCCTCAAAAAAAATGGTGCCGTGACCCTGACCAATAGCACGGTGAGCGAGAACTCCGCAAAGTATGGCGGCGGGCTGTCCATGGTCGAGGACACCACCACAACACTGACTCTGACCAACAGCACAGTCAGCGGGAACTCAGCCAATGGGGTTGGTGAAGGCGGAGGCTTGTATGTTGATGGCGGCATGGCGATGCTGACGAACTGCCTGATAAACGATAACCTGGCCAGATACTGGGGCGGCGGCATGTACATCATCGACAGCGAGGTGATGCTGGCGAATATCACGGCAACAGGAAACTCCGCTGGAGCCTCGGGAGGAGGACTGATCGTCTGGGGTGGAAGCGTCGTCACCATGGACGTAAGCACGATCAGCGGAAATTCGGCGGGCAGTGGCGGCGGTCTGTCCATCCATGGCGGCGATGTGGCGATTGCCGATGGCACGATCAGCGAGAATACAGGCCAATATGGCGGCGGATTGTACGTTGCCGGAGCGGTGACGCTGACCAACACCCTGATTAGCGGCAATTCAGCCGTCAGCTCCGATTACCCCGACGGTTGCGGCGGGGGGCTATATGTCGTTGTCGGTACGGCCACCCTGGTCAATAGCTTGGTGACGTCAAACTCGGCCGATAATGGGGGCGGCGGGCTATATGTCACGGGCGGCACCGCGATATTGACCGACACCATGGTGAGCGGCAACTCGGCTGACTATTCCGGCGGCGGACTGGTCGTTACTTACAATGGCACGCTTACGGGAACATTGACACTTACCAACTGCACCATCAGCGGGAATTCCGCCGGCGCCGGCGGCGGATTGTACGTGGTGGATACCGCGACGTTGAATAACACCATTGTGGCGCTCAACGCGGCCGATTCCGACCCGGACATCTTTGGCCCCTACACCGCCTCCTCCAGCTTCATCGGCGGCGACCCGAAGTTCATTGACAATCCTACGGCTGGCCTCGACGGCATCTGGGGGACGGGGGATGACGACTTAGGCGACCTGCACCTGCGCGTGGACAGCTCCTGCGTTGATGCGGGAAACAACGCCCTGGCTGTGGACGCTGACGGCAATCCGCTGACGATTGACCTTGACGGCCGCCCGCGCATGGCAGGGGCGCAAGTGGACATCGGCGCCTACGAATTGGGAGGTATTCCCGGCGATTTCAACGGCGACGGAGCGTTGACCCTGTCGGACATCAATCCCTTCAAGTTGGCGTTGAGTGATACCGCAGCCTGGCAAGCTCAATACCCCGGCGTTCCCCTCTGGGCCATCGATCCCAACGGCGATGGCGTTCTGACGCTGTCGGACATCAACCCCTTTAAGGCCCTCCTGACTGCCGGCAGCGGGCAATCACTGAGCGTGGCGGAAGGCCAGGGGGCTGGTAGTCAAAGTCTTATCCGAGCCGGGCTCGGCGAGCCCGGACCGGGCACACAGTGCCCGGCTCTGACAATCACCAGCAGCCAATCGCCCGCCCCCGGAAGTCCGGCGACACAGTCGCCGGCTCTGTTGATTCAAGGGAAACAATATTCTTCCACTCCCTTACGGTCGTGGCTCGTTGAGGCGCAATGGCCGTCAGTAATTGACTCCTCCTGGCGTTCAGCGCGGGGGAACGGCAAATCCCTCTTCACCCAGCGGCGTTCAATCTTCGGCGATGTTGACGCGTCAGTCGCGCAACCCCCAGCTCCGGTTGAAGCGGGCCTGTTGGCGGAATTGCCGGCCGTGGGGGCGTAAAGCGAGGCAGCACACATCAGCCTTCGGCCTGATGTGTGGCACCCCCCCAGGAAGTCGGCCCCCGGAAGTGCCCCCGGAAACGCCCTGCGGAACTGCCTGCGGAAGTCGCCGCCGCAAGTGCCGCCCGCAAGTGGCACCGCAAGCGATGTGTGGCATCTAAAGTTGGGGGGGCGATGGCGCTTGGTTAGTTTTTGAAGACTAACCGGCGGGCTTCCGCCCGCGGCTGTTTCCATTGGAATTGGTTTGTCGTTCCCAAACCCCTAATCCCTCACCCCTAATCCGTCACGCCTCACGCTTTATCAATTTTCCCTCTACTACCCCCTACCCCGTACCCCTTACCCTCTACCCTCTTGCCTCTACCCCTTCCCCAGACCCCGGACCCCTTCCCGTGGGCAGCTTCCGGGGCGGGGGTTAATTGTGATTGATCGGCCCGGACGGCGAGCTGCCGGTGGCGTTTTCGCCCAGGTCGTTTTCGCCTAAGAGTGTAAAGAGTTTGCGGCGGAGCACCTGCCCGGCGAGGATCTGATCGTCCGTGCACACGGCCAAGGCCGGCAGGCCGTGCGGCCGCACCAGCAGCGGATACGAATACAGAATGTTGATTTCCGCTTCCAAGAGCGTGGCGCACATGTCCGCCAGCGTGTGGTGGCGTGCTTCGTCGATTTCCACCAGCAGCACGTCCGCTTCCGAGAACGGCAGCTCGTGGCGCTTAAGCAGGCGGCGGGCCAGTTCCGCCCGCGAGGTCACCACGCGGATCACCGCGTGATCAGCCGAGTCGACCACGGACATGGCGGCCAGCTTTAAGGCGTGCCCGTCGAACACGTTGACCAGCTCCAGCATTTTGCCCACGCGATTGGACAAAAACACGCTGAACTGCGTGTTCATGGGGGCTTCGTACCCGCGCGTGGTGATCGGGCCGGTGGGGGTGGTGGGGGTTTGGGCCATGGTTGTCCTTCGCTGCGATTCAGAAGTGCGTCGCCCGGTACCAGGCCACGGTGGCCGCCAGGCCGTCGGCAAAATCCACCACCGGCTTATAGCCCAGGACATGCTGAATCCGCGTCAGGTCCGCCCGGGAATGGCGCACGTCGCCGGCCCGCAAAGCCTCGTGCACCGGCGCCAGGTCCTGGCGGCCGAGCATGTCCGTCATCATTTTAGCTAATTGATTGATGGTCACGGCCTGCCCGGTGGCCACATTTAGCACCATTCCGTCCAGCCGTCGCCCGTGCCGGGCCGCCAGCAGGTTGGCGTGGACCACGTTATGCACGAACGTGAGATCGCGCGTCTGTTCCCCGTCGCCGAAGACGCGCGGGGCACGCCCAGCCAACAGGTCCTTGGCAAAGGCGGCGATCACGGCCGCATACGCGCTGTTGGCGTTCTGGCGCGGCCCAAAAATGTTGAAATAACGCAGCGAAACGGTGTCCACGGCCGAATTGGCGCTGAACGCCGCCAACAGGGCTTCGCCGGCGATTTTGGTGGCTGCGTAGGGACTGCGGGCCGCGGTGGGCATGGTCTCGAGCTTCGGCACGGTCGGGTCGTCGCCATAGGCCGCCGCGCTGGCTGCCAGTTGCACACGCTGGACCCCGGCTGCCACGGCCGCCTGCAGTACCGACAGGGTGCCCATGATGTTGACCTGCGCGTAACCCTTAGGGTCCGCCACGCTCGCCGGCACCGAGCCCAGGGCTGCCTGGTGGAAGACAAACCGGCAGCCCGCGATGGCTTCTTTGAGCAACCGCCCATCCAGGATGGACCCTTGGACGAACTGGAATCGTCCCTTGGCAGCCGAGGCGAATGGTTCGAGGTTGTCCACCGCCCCGCCGGACAGGTCGTCGAGCACGACCACTTCCGCCCCCAGCTGCAGCAGAGCTTCGGTCAGGTGCGACCCGATGAACCCCGCCCCGCCGGTGACCAGAATCCGGGCGTCGGCAAAGTGGTTAGCGTGCAGAGCAGTCCAGTCGTGAATGATCAAAGTCAATCTCCCGGGTGTTTTGGCAAGGACGAGTGTGGGGTGCGGCAGTGAAAGAGGTTAAGTAGAGGTGGGGGGTTGAGGGGGGGCCAGGGGGAGGGGGGGTTAGAGCTGGGTGCTTTTGGCCTCGGCCCATTGTTCTTGCAGGAACGAGACGACCTTAGGCCCCACTTGGGCGATGGGGGCTGACCATTGCGACTCGATACTGATGCGCTGCTGGTAGCCGATCTTCCAGAGCAGGGAGAAAAAATGCTCAAAGTCATAAGCCTGGTCCGCCTTGGGCGTATCGGCATGGGCCAGGGGCTGGAGGCGATCGACGGGTTCGGCGATGTGGACGTGCGCCAGGCGGTTGCCCAGCTCCAGCAGAGCCTCGTCTTCCTCTTTTTCCAGGCTGAAGTGGTAGCTGTCGACCAGCACCGCGACGTGGGGGTGATTGACGCGATCGGCCAGTTCGCGGGCCTGAGCCAGGGAATTAAGGGTATTGGTTTCACCGCGATGTAAATGTTCAATGACGATCATGACCTGCTGTTGGCCGCACAGGTCGCCGGCTATCTGCAGGAATTCCGCTAAGTGATCGTCCGCCACGCGGGGCTCAACGCCCTCAGGCCGTCGGCGGGCCCCTCCGGAGCCAAACACGAGCCGGGCAATGCCAAGTCGCTTGGCCCGAGCAGCCACGCGGGTCATGTACTGGCGGATCAGGTCCAGATTCCGGGCTGGACCGATCAGGGGCATTGATCCGGGCACCAAGCAGTTGGCCGCCTCGATGGGCAACGGCAGTTGGTCGGGCTTGGGCGCGGCGGCGAGATAGGCCTGATCGTCCAGATCGCCCCGCAGGACTTGTTGGACGTTGACCTCCAGGAAGTCGAAACCCGCTTGCTTGATTTCCCCAGCCTGTGGAATACTGCCGCAACATCCCAGACGCATAGCCAGCTCCTAACTTTTCACGCCGATGAAGAATGCCCAAGGTCGAACGGGAACGCCAAGCGTGGTCAATAAATGATGATCCATGATCCGCAGGGAAGATCAAGAAGGAGTGGGGGATTGCCGATTGCCGATTGCCGATTGCCGATTGCCGATTGCCGATTGCCGATTGCCGATTGCCGATTGCCGATTGCCGATTGCCGATTGCCGATTGCCGGGGAAGTTTACGATAGTCGTTTGGAAGTCAAGGAAAACCTGGTTTTTTACATCGGAAATCGGCAATCGAACATCGGCAATTATTTCAATTCGGGGGCTTCGGGGGGATGTGCCCGAAGGGGTCGTTATCAGGCGAGAAATTCACTTTTGAGTCGTTAAAAGGTCCAGGCGGGAGTAGGTATCGAGGTTGAGGGTGACCATTTCGCCATCGTCTTTACGGATAGTCAGGCGATCCAGCCAGAGTTTGTCGTCCTTGGCATGGGCGAACCAGGACCCGGTCTTCTTTTGTTCGTAGCTAAGGACCTGGCCTTCGATCTGGATCGTCCAGGTCTTATTCGCTTGGGGGATCTGTTGGGTCACCCGTACCCGTTGGCCGGTTTGGGGAGGCAAAGACAGGGCAGGCATGGGGCAAAGCTCCTTGGGTAGGGTCGAGTGGTCAGGTGATAGCTTATAGAAACAATTGGAATATGGAACAATCGGGGGCGAGGGGGGTCGGAAGGCTTAGGAACCAAGCATCTGTTACAATGCTCGGCCAGCATGCCGGCTGGAGGCCGCGGGCGTTCGCAACGTCCTGCGGCTGCGTCCTTAAGGTGTCTGGAGAGGTGCCTGAGCGGCCGAAAGGGCCGGTCTCGAAAACCGGTGTAGCGCTTGCGCTACCGTGGGTTCGAATCCCACCCTCTCCGCTTGTGTTTGACGACGGGGCGATGGCAGGAACCGATGGTCTGTGGGTCGAAGATTTTTAAGCGGAATCGCAGCGCAGGGAACCTCGCAATGGACAGGCAAAAAGAGATTGCGCCAAAGGCAGAAAAAGTGTTGACGCTGGGGGGGTAGCTGTGATACACCTATAAATGTGGGGATACTCCCCACGCCGACTTGAACAGCCGCTTTGTCCCTCCCCGCTTTGTACCCCACCGCCCCCCGAAGTACCCGCGAAGCCCGCGGGGCCACAGAAACGAAAAAAGCCCGACTGGTCAAAAGGTGCCAAGTGACGATTTTGGGTTTATTCTGTTTGCCCCGGCCGGTTGCCGCCTGACAATCCGTGAATCCTTTGGCGCAGGAGAAGACGTTATGTCCGATCGCAGCGAGCAGGCGCGGTTTGATTCGTCGTCCCACAGCCGCTTTCAGTTGGAAACGCTCGAACCACGTCTTCTGTTGACCACGCTGCTGGGCGGGGACAACTTCAGCTTTCAGGATGCCGAAGGTCAGCGCATCAACATTTCGGTGGGAGGCAACGTCATCGTGGAAGTGCTGGGGGCCACGATGGGCGCCAACGGCGACGTGATCATCCATCAGATGCCCGGGGAGTTTTTCGAAAGCTCTTTCGGCCGGCGGGGCGCCAATGGCGACCCGCGTTTGGGCGGCGTGCTGGGCGGATTCGGCGCCGCCAAGGGCGTGATTCCCGTCACGCTGGACGATCAGGCCGGGGCGCATACCGAAATCCAGGAGTCCGCGGGTTTTCCGGGGATCGCAGCACCCGGTGAATTTGAAATCAACGCCCTGGCGACCAACGCCGCCGGCGATGTCTATGGCTTGACGTATGCCGAGGTTCCCGGTCTGTTCGGCCTGCAGCGGTTTGTGTATTTGTTGAGCCTCGACACCTCCACGGGCGAAGCCACGCCCGTGCGAAACCTGTATTCCCAGCTCCTGGGCATTTTTGACGACGGCGACCTCGATACGCCAGCCCCGGAAATTATCAAACTCTCGGCCGCGGATTTCAATCCGTTGGATGATCTGATGTACTTCGTGGCTCGGATCACCACGCCGGTCTCGTCGGACATCGACTATCTGCTGCGCGTGAACGTGACCACCGGCCTGGTGCAGGCGCTGGGCCGAACGATCGGCGGCGTGTTTACGCCCGAGGCGTTTGCCGATTCGGACACCGCCCTGGTCAGCGTGGAAAGTATCGTGTTCGACCAGGTGGGGGCGGGGCCCGATTACACCAACAACGTCTACCTATGGGCCTACCTGGTGGAGAACGCTCCCCAGCCTGATGGGGGAGTGCAGCCGGAGGGACGGGTCGTACGTTTTAACGTGACCGGTGCCGCCGGTTCCTTGCCGACCATTCGCACCGACCTGCGTCCCGTGTGGCGCACCGTGACCGACGCCAGCACCTCGGGTGTCGGCGTCGAAGCTGACATCATCTCGGACATCACGGGCATTGAATTCGGCCCGGATGATCCCAATGCCGCCGAGACGACCATGTTCGCGGTCAATGCCCGCACCAGCGATTCCTCGCTGTGGCAGATTGATTTAAGCAGCGGAGCAGCGGAAAACTGGGGCCCGCTGAGCGATCCGAATGATCCTGACGCCAGCGGTCTTGTCGCGGACATTCCCTTCCAGGATGGCGCGGTCCGCGGCGAAAATATCGGCGCCCTGGCCTGGAGCGACGATCTGCCCAATCCGTTCACCGGCGAAACCGGCGTCATGCTGGGCACGGATATCAGCACCGACGAATTGCTCTTTATCGACACCCGCCAACGCTTCCCCTTCTCCAACGCGTTTCTGATCTACGTCACCCAGGGCGACCCCAACGGCTGGATCAGCGCTTCGGTGACGGAGTTTGACGAGACCACCGGGATCTTGACCTATCAGATTTTCGACAGCGATGCCGGCCAGTTCCGCATATTCCCAGCCAACAATCCCGGCACCACGCCAACCGTCACCATCTCGGCCCCGGCGGAAACCGGCGGCGCCTTGCTGGGCATCCGCACCCTGGATCGGCCCAACATCACCGAAGACGACCTGATCCTGACGGTCACCGCCGCGATCCGGGAAGAGCTGCTGGACAGCAACGGCGCTTTAGGCGCCTTGCCCGCGGGCATGGGCACGGTGTGGGCGGGCGTGCAGACCGCCAAGAGTCTATTGGCCTACGTCTCGAACAATGCCAGCCTGGCCGACAAGACCATGGGCGCCAACCTGGACCTGATCCGCGGCATGTCCATCAAGCGCGACGGCACGGATCTGGTGGTCATTGACACCGACGCCAAGGACGCCGACGGTGTCACCTTGGGCGCGCCGGCGGATCAACTGGCCTTTATCAATCCCAGCACCGGCAAGCTCGTGGGCAGTCCGATTTCGATCACTTATCTGGGCAACCCTCTGCAGAATGTCATGGGGTTGGATTACGGCGATCCGGATTTCAATGGCGTCGAAGTGCTTTACGCCGTCTACAGCGTGGAAGTCGCCCCGGGTGTCAATGAGCTGCGCTTAGGAACCATTAACACCGCCACCGGCGTCTTTACCAGCTTAGGCCAGTTGGACGCCGCCATCGAGTCGGTGCAGGCCATCGCTTTTGCTCCCACCCAGGAACTGTACATGGTGGCCGTCGCAGCCGACGGCAAGAGCCGGCTTTATGAGATCGATCCCGCGGATGGCTCGACGTTGGCGACCATCGGGCTGTTGATCGACGACGCCACCGACGTGGACCTGAGCAACATCGGCGCGATGGATTTTGAAGCGGATCTGACCGACGGGCGGATTCTCCTCCTGGCGCATGACCGTCACAACGGCCGGCTGGTGGACATCGACATCACCGACGCCCGCGTGGGCAAGTATGTGGCCACCGAGACAGGGTCGCTGCGCCCGACGGTGGGCGCGTTCACCTACGAGCGCGGCCGCAACCGTTTCCTGGTGGCGGACAACGTCACCAGCCAGTTGGCGCTGGGCGCCAACGAAACCATTGCCCCCAACGCCGAATCGGCTGTGCTCATGCGCATGGTGGGCTTTACCAGCACCTCGGCCGTGCCCCAGGACCTTAACCGCATCCTCTGGGCCGGTACGGTGACGGGCAAAGTCGACATCAGCGGGTCGATGCAGATGTTCTACGCCGGCTGGCTGATCACCGGCTCCGGCCGCGGACAAGGGGAAGGAACGCCGACCTACGCCGGTAATTTCCACGTCGGCGGCGACCTGCAGCTGCTGGTCACCAAGAATGCCATCGGCACCAGCGCCGCGCCGTCGACCACCACCGACGACCATCGCCCGGTTTACTTAACGGGCTTTGACATGGTCGTCGATGGGCGGCTGGGATCGCTGCGCACGTTTGATTCCTTTGTGGGATCCCTTTCGGTGGGAGATTGGGATTCCGTGGACGGCTTTACCTTCCTGTATTCCTACCAGAGGGAACTGGAAGAGCGCGTGCCCACGGGCGTCGGGGCGGACGCGGCGCTGGGCGCGCTGTTCGCCGACGAAGGCAAATTCGGTTATGTGCTCGGCAGCGACTCCTTCGCATTCATCACCAACGATTCGCCGGACACCGCGCAATACCTGGGCACCTTGCGCAACAGCGCCGCGGGGGTGGGTTCGGTGCGGATGCTCGGACGCCTGGACGCGGCGGATGACTACCAGGATTACGTTGACTATTACGCCCTGGGTTTGATGGCCGGCCAGGCCGTGACCGTGCAATTGCTCAGCGGCCAACTGTTTCATGTGGCGCTGATCGATCCGGATGGGCGCGTGGCGGCCACGGACTACTCCAACGTCAAGAACGACCATTTCTGGAACCAGCCGTTCCAGTTCGTGGCCGATCGGCCGGGCATCTACTACTTCGCCGTGGCCCGCGATGGCGATCTGAACTTCAACGGCATTACCGATGACCCCGTGGCGTCCACCAACGCCACGGCCGATTATGAACTGCGGATCTCCAATGCCGGGCAGGTGTCCCTGGGCGGCCTGGTGGCGACCATGGACATTTTCAGCACCAGCACCGCGCGGGCGACGTTGCAGGTGGTCAATGGCGACGTTGGGGCCATCGTCGCCCAGAACCAGCTCTATTTTGATCCCCTCACGGACTCTTACCTGACGGGCAGCGCCCACGCGGACATCCAGGTGGTCGCCGGCGATCTGCGGGCGATCTTCGCCAGCTTCGTCGGCAACGACATCACCGGCAACGAGACGGATGTTTATCTCGATCCGGAAATCGAAGTCATCGCCGGCAGCATCGGCCTGATTCGGGCGACTAACTATATCCTTGCCGACATCGGCAACGTGGTTTACCTGGCCGATCAAGGCGTGCCGTCCGGCTCGATTTCCTACAACATCGCGCCCATTGGCGGCAACATCCAGATGATCGACGCGGGGTACGGCGCGGCGAGTGCCTTCGACGGCTTTTTCCGCGGCAATGTCCGGGCCAAGGGCGGCATCGGCGTGCTGCGCGCCACCGACGGTTTCGGCGACGTCACCGGCAACATCGACACCAGCTTTGAAGTCGACTCCGACCGGCAAGGCGCCGACGGCATCATCGACCTGATCACCATCGGCGGCCACTGGGGCTCGTTTGCCAACGGGGGGCCGGCGCTGGACACCGGCGTGGGCGGCAACATCCGCTTTATCGATCTGCTGCCCGGCACGGATATTCTCTCGATCTATAACGACCGCTTCTTCGGCGGCACCTACTCGGCGGCCAAGGAATACCTCCCCGGCGAGTCGGCTACCTTCCTGGATGACAGCGGCGCGGAAATCAAGATCACGCCCCTGCAGGATGTGCCCAACCCCGCCTACAACCCCACGACCAATCCCAATGCGCCCAAGTTCCTGCCCAATTACATGACCGTGGTGTATCTGGGCGTGCGCAGCGGTGGTGGCGTGGTCGCGGCGGTGGATTTGGGCGGGCGTGACGTCATTGTCAACGGCGTCCAGTATTCCTCCCTCGGCGGCGTGCTGGTGGAAGCCGTCCGCGGCGATCGCGCGGAAATCGGCCGCATCCTCGTCAACCCCCCCTTGGTGGCCCTGCCCGACCCGTCGGATGACGACCCCACTTTCGTGCAGATCTGGCCGACGCTCAAGATCATCGGCGAAGCCAAGATCGACGTGTTTGACATCCAGGCGCCCGATCAAGCCCTTAAATCGGTCCTCAACGAGAGCGGGAAGGTTCTCAGCGGCGTGACCTTGGCTGGGGACATCGTCAACGGCCACATTTTCTCGGTCGAGAATCTCTATGCCCAAGGCAATCTGGGCGTGGGCACGGGCAGCTTCAGCGAAGCGTTGCTGCGCAATTACATCATGACCGACGCCATTCCCGAATACCTGACGGTTCGGGAAGACGGCGGCATTCTCTATCCCTTCCAGGACCAGCGCTCGGGCATCGTGATTGCCCGTAACGACGCCACGCCCACCGCAGTGCAGTGGATCGCCGCCGGGCAGGCCGTCGGCAATCTGCTGGTGGCCGGCGACATCAATCGCCTGGGGGCGGATTGGGATAAGAATTTCAAACCCAACGACAATATTTTCGAGGGCATCGCCGGCCCCATCTGGGCCACGGACATCTACAACGATGCGTTCGACTCTTCGGTGATCGGTACGGTCAACATCGGCGAGGGCATCGCCCCCAGCGGTTCGGGCGCGTTTTCCTGGGCCGGCATTTACGCCGGCGACAACATCGATCGCGCCGGACAGAGTGATGGCGGCGTCATCAACGAAGTGATCAACAACGGTCTGTATTCAGACATCATGGGCGACATCATCGCCACCCGCACCATCGGCAAGGTCAGCCTCAAGGACGGGGCGATCATCAATGCCGACATCTTGATCGTCCGCGATCCTTTCAGCGCCTCGGAATTAGTCATCGACCCGCTTATCTATGCCTGGATCTGGATCAACCAGCCCGGCGTGAAGATCACCTCCATCGGCGACATCAGCCTGCAGGGCCAGGGCGGCATCATCGGCTCGTTCATCGGCGGCCACTACATCGATTCCATCAAGGTCTCCGGCGGTTTCGGCATGCTCAACAGCCGGATCAAGATGAGCCTGGACGGCACGATGGGCAACCTCACCGTGGACGGCTACGGCATCCGCGGCATGGATATCTTCGGCGGCGTCAACGCCGGGAACATCACCGCCAACGGCCAAGGCCAGATGATCTCCACGTCCAGCTTCACTTCCTCGGTATACCGCAGCGAAACGGGGCAGGCCTGGCAGTTCGGGCACGCCTTAAGCGTGCTCAGCGACCTGCATTACGCCCTGGGCACCTCGGCCACCCAGCGCACCCTCGCGGGCGTGACCGACGCGGGCGTCATTGAGGACGTGGATCTGCGCTTCTCCGGCAAATTGGGCACCGTCAGCGCGTACCAGATCCGCACCAGGAACGGAACCGAATCCGCCTCCGGCTTGACGTCCTTCAGCGTCGGCAACAGCATCGCGGGCATCAAAACCTCGGACATCATCGACGGCCTGTCGGTCGTCACCGGGCGCATCGATTCCTTTATGCCCGCCAAGGACGTCAACAACCTGCAGCTGACCTTCGCCGGCTTAGGGTCCAGCCTCATCTTCCGCGGCAATGTCAGCGGCGATTCATCCATCAACGCCACCGGCCCCAGCGCCTTGATCAATTCCATCACCGTGGCCGGCAACATGGCGGGCGACATCACCGTCGCCGGCCGCGTGAACACCATCAGCATCGCCGGCAATCTGACCGGCAGCATCGTGATCAAGAATCCCGATCAGCGCTACTTCGCCCTAAACTCCCTGACCCTCGGCGGTTCGCTGACCAACGGCTCGTTGGACATCCAGGGCAACGTCAACAGCATCCAGTCCGCCGCCAGCCTCGGATCCAGCGGCGATTCCCTGGTCATCCGCGGCAACCTTAATAACCTTAAGGTCGGGGCCGGCAAGGGCGTGCTCAACGCCGTGCTGGGGCTGGACCTGATCGTGCAGGGCAACCTGCGCATGTTGGACGTGGTCGGCCGCATCGCCGGCTCCTTGCTGGTCCAGGGCGATCTGACCACCCTTAATGTGCGCAATCCCGCCATCGGGCTGGTCAACTTAATCAGCGCGCCCGTCAGCGTGCAGGGCACGCTCGGCGGGGCGACGCTGACCAACGGGCACGTGACCGGCAACGTGCAGGCCACCGGCGGCATCACTCGCTTTAGCCTGACCGGCGGTGACCTGCAGGCGGATCTGATCGCCGGCCGCGACGTCGGCACCGTGACGATCACCAACGGCGACCTGGCTGCCGGCAGCGAAATAACCAGCGCCCTGGGCAACGTCAATTCCGTCACCATCCGCAACGGCGACCTCTTAGGTTCCGTGCGGGCGCCTAATGGCACCATCGGCACCGTCGGCGTGCAGGGCTCGGACCTGGGGCCCCTGGCGGTCCTCGAAGGCAAGGCTCTGCGCTCCCTGACCATCGACGGCTCGATCCGCAGCGGCGCGGTCATCGACGTGCTTGAAGCCCTAACCACCCTCACCGTCAAGGGCGCGGTGGAAGCGGGGGCGACCATTACCGCCGGGTCCGCCGGCACGCTGAATGTCACCGGCGCCATGGCTGGCGATCTGACCATCGGCAACGGCGGGCGGGCGACCAATCTGATGGTCGGCGGCAACTTGGGCGGCGTCGGGTCCGACGTTACCTTCGCCGGCGACGCTTCGATCACCACCCGCGGCAGCGTGCTGGCGGGCACCGACCTGTCCGTCGGCGGCGACCTGACCATGCTGCAAGTCACCGGCGCCCTGGCCGGCAACGTGCTCGTCGACGGCAAGGCGACGCGTGTCAACGCCGCGTCGATGAACACGGCCGCCCTCATCGTCGGCTCGGACTTGACCAACCTGACCGTCACCGGCGCCATCTCCGCCAGCCTCATCCAGGTCGGCGCCATCCGCGGCGATGACGGCACCTTCGCCGCCGGCAAGTCCCGCATGGCGACCTTAGGCGGCTTATCCGCGGGCACCATCAGCTCGTCGATCATCGCTTCCGGCGGCGACATCACCCGTGTCAACGCCACCACCTCCGTGGCCAACACCTCGATTTCCAGCGGCCTGGCCTTGGGCGGCGCGGAGATCGACAGCGTGGTCGGCGGCCTGGACCTCTCCATCGCCGGCAACCGCATCCTTACCCGCCAGAACGCCGTGCTCTATCGCGGCGACATCGGCACCGCCAGCTTCGGCCGGCCCACCGCTCTGGGCGCCGATACCGTCACCGCCAGCCAGATCACCGCGGGCATTGACCCCGGCGACGGCGATTTCACCACCACCGCCGACAATGTCGTGAGCACCTCGCTCACCGGTGGGGCCAGCAAGATCGGCTCGCTGACCGGCAAGCTTGACGCCGCGTCCTACATCCTGGCCGACGGCAGCGTGCGCAGCACCGCCACCGGCGCCGGCCTCGTCAACACCAACGCCAACGTCACCTACGCCATCGCCGACCTCACCGCCAACAACGCCCTGGAAACCTTAGTCGGCTCCGCCACCTCGGCCGCCAAGCTCATCTTCACCGCCAACGGCGGCGCCACTGTCACCATCACCGTCACCGGCCCCGGCCAGGTGCAGGTCTACGACGAAACCGGCGCCGGCACCGATTCGGACAACGTCATCGACACCCTGGTCCTCACCGGCACCACCACCGCCACGCGCGTGACCATCGTCACCTCCACCCCCGGCGCGGTGTCCATCGGCCGCATCCTCAGCGCCGATGACGCGGTCGTCGGCACCCTGGCCTTCGACGGCGACCTGGCCGGCGACGGCAGCGACGATCCGGATCTGTGGATCGACGGCCCGATGACCAGCCTGACCTTCCGCGATTTCAGCGATGATTTTGCCGGCAAGATCGGCGGCGACGTCGGCACGATCTCCTTCCAGACCCAGGGCGGCGGCGCTCTGTACATCGGCGGCACCGTCCGCACCATGACCATTGTCGACAGTGCCGGCAGCGGCCTCTTGGAAGCCCTGCACCCGGGTGCCGCAGCCTTCACCGCTATCCGCTCCTTGTCCGTCAGCGCTGCCGGCCAGACCTGGGCCTTTGACACCGCCACCGGCCAGCTCGGCCGCCTGGACCTGACCACCGGCGCCTTGATCGGCGTGGCCGGCACGGTCACCGACGCTTTCAGCGGCGCCACCTTGACCGTCTCCGGCATGGACTTCGGCATCGACACTCTCGCGGCTGAACAACTCTTCGCCGTCGCCCAGCTGCTGGACATGTCCACCACCGTGCAAGTGGGGGCCCTGGACGACGTGGCCGTCACGCTGCGGCATCTGGCCGTCAACAGCAGCGGGCAAGTGTTCGCCATCCAGACCGTCGCCGGCATCGATCACTTAGTGCGCCTCAACCCGACCACCGGCGCCATCGCCGAAGACCGCGGCCAGTTGCGCGACGTCTTCACCAATACCTACACCGACAACTTCCGCGGCCTGGCCTTTGACGCCAGCAACAATCTCTATGCCCTCGTCAGTGACCGCGACGGTCCCGGCGGACCGACCGCCGTCGCCACCACGCTGGTGAAGATCGAATCCATCGACACCAACTCCAACGGCTATATCGACGTCACCGGCCCCAGCGGCGATCTGGGCGTGCAGCTTAACGGCGGCGCCGTCACCGACATCGCCACCGCCCTGGCCGTCAGCAGCGGCGGCACTCTCTACGCCATCACCCACTCCGGCGGCAACGACACCCTGGTCACCATCGCCCTCGACGGCACCATGACCTCGGTGGGCGTGGTCAATGCCGGCGGGGCCACCAACATCGTCGGCATGGGCTTCGACGCCAACGGCAATCTGGTGGGCTTAAGCAACGTGGCCGGCGTGACCACCCTCGTGCAGATCGACACCACCACCCCCGGCTCTTCGATCGTCATTGGCACGCCCGGCATCATCAGCGGCAACGTGGACGCCTTTGTCATCCGCGGCAACACCACCTACGCCTATGACACCGACGACGTGGTCGGCGGCATATTCCTGACCAACCCCGGTCTGGTGGCCACCCTGGGCACCATTGACACCGCCACCCGTCAGTTCACCCGTATCCAATCCCTCGCCCGCAACGCCACCGGCACCGCTTTGAATAGCGCGGTCCTCGACGTGGCGGTGGCCGCCGGCGCCGGCGGGCACGTCTTCGTGCTCACCGCTGACAATCAGCTGTGGGAATACGATCAGGACGGCAACCTGCAGAACGGCGGGGCGATCGGCCTGATCACCGATATCCGCGATGGCGCGACCCTGACCATCTCCGCCCTGGACTTTAACGCCGGCGGCGAGCTCGTGGGCGTCGACGAAGTCTTCAACCGTCTAGTGACCATCAACACCGCCACCGCCCAGGCCACCGCCCGGACGGACGTGGGCGTGCTCAACGCCACCCGCATCAGCGACGTGGCCTTCCACCCGACTCTGGCGCCGAACCCCGGGTTTATCTCCTTCCGGGCCGACACCGGCTCCCTGGTGCATCTGCGGGCCACCACCCAGGCCGAATATGAAGCCATCGCCGGCGGCATCACCGCCCGCTCCATCGGCCGGCTGAATCTGGGCAGCGCCGGCGGCGCCTACGGCGGACGGATCACCACCACCGGCAACACCTTTGACTCCGTCGACGTCCAGGGCGACTTCACCGGCCGCCTGGCCACCGAAGGCTCCATCCTCGCCTACAACCAGCGCACCGGTAACTTCGGCGGCGCCCTGTCCGCGGCCAAGAACATCGGCCGCGTCTCCATCATGGCCGGCAGCATCCAGGACGGCAGCCTCATTCGTGCCCGCGGGGCGCTGACGTCCCTGGATCAACGCGGCGGGACCATGGGCGGTATCATCGAGGCTGGCAGCTCCGGGGCCCTGCGCTTTACGGGCAACGGCACCGCCACCGCCGCCATCCGCATCAGCGGCGTGGCCACCTCGGTCTACTTCACCGGTAATTTCGCCGGCTTGCTCGAAGTCGGCTCCCTGACCTCCGGGCTGACCGTCACCGGCCTCCTGGACGCCACCGCCGAGGTTCTGGTCGCCGGCTCGACCGGCACGACGACCCTCACCGGCGGCACCGCCGTGGGCAGTCTCCTGCAGGTCGGCGGCAACGGCACAACGCTCACCGTCGGCGGCACCCACCGCGGCACCCTCGCCTTTGGCGGCAATCTGACCACCGCCCGCGTGGCCGCCATGCAGGACGCCATCCTGATGGCCGGCATGGACCTGGGCACCTTCACCGCCTCCGGCTCGGTGATCGATTCGCTGATCTCCGCCGGCGTGGCCATCGGCGCCGACGGCCTGTACAACACCGCCGACGACGTGATCTACGGCGGCTCGATCCGCAACGCCACCTTCATGGGCGACTTAACCAACAGCGCCCTGGTCGCCGGCGTCCTGCCCGACGCCTCCTATGGCCCGGGCATTCCCTCGTCGCCGCTGGTCTACACCGGCGATCAGACTCCCGCCGACGTCACCGCATACGATTCCGCTGAGGCCGGCGGCATCCTGCCCAGCAAGATCGAACGGGTCACGGTCCGCGGCGATAACTCCGGCTCCGCCTTGGCGGCGGCCAATGCCATCGGCACCGTCACCGGCAAGTTTGTCGGCACCCTCTATCAACGCACCTACGCCGATCCGATCGGTGCGCCGACCGTGGTGGATTCCTACTTCGCATCCGACGAGCAGTTCTGGGTCGTCTTCAGCGAGGAGGTGAACACCGCGTTCTTCACCCTGTCGGTGGACACCAACAACGACGGCCTGCTCAACGGCCCGGCCGACGTCCAGGGTTCGATCACCGTGCGGGACGACCTGGGCAACGTGCTGGACGACGTGACCCTCGAATATGTCACCCAGACCGACGCCTACGGCCAGACCCAGGGCGTCCTGAAGATCATTCGCATCGGCGGGTTCGATCCAGACAACGCCGTGGCTTCCCTCGACGTCACCTTGGCGGGCAACGCGGCCAGTCCCACCCTGGTCGATCGCTCCGGGCTGCGTTCGGTCCTGCGGGACTTCAACCAGGACGGCGTCTCCGTGCTGGGTGAGGATCCCTTGGGCACCGTGCTTGACGGCGACGGCGACGGCAGCGAAGGCGGCGACTCCACCGCGGCGGTGCTGCTCGAAGGCGCCGGCTCCTTCCTGACCGCCGCGTCTCATGCCGCCCTGCCTTTGGTCGTTAATCAGCCGGTGACGCTGGCGGAAACCTTCAGCAACGAAGACGACATTGACATCTACCGCATCACCGCCTCGGCTTACCAGTTCCTAAGCTTCTCGTTCACCGCCGATATGTTCATGCAGATGGCCCTGTTCTATCAGGACGACCAGGGCACCACTTTGATCGATGACGACAGCTTTGAGGCTATGGCCCGCTACGAGTTCCATTTTGGCGGCACCACCACCCAGGCCCTGGAACTGCCTTATGCCGGCAATTACTACCTGGCCCTGGTGCCCTACTTTGTGAACTCCATCGGCACTTACCAGTTGTCCTTGTCCTTGGCCGCCACCGACGACCAGTTGGATGGCAGCCTCAACGGCGACACCGGCCTGGATCCGGACGTGCAGGTCGGCTACGTCAGCAACACCGTCGGCCAGAACAACAACCTCTTAGGCGCCAACAAGCCCAAGCAATTGGTCTATCTGAACTTCGACGGCGGCCGCACCACCCAATACAGCCGCGACACCGATGTCCAGGCCTTCGACGCCTCCCTGCTTAACGGCGACGTTGACGGCTATGAGGACGTGCTGATCGACGGCGGCATGGTCGGTATTACCTCGATCACCGGCATCGTTGACAACATTCTGGCCATCTACCAGGACACCCCGGCCACCAACCCGCTCGGCCAGCTCAACGTCCAGCGCTTTGACGCTGCCGACCTGGCCTCCATCACCCAGCTGGACGATCTGCCCGATGGCTTGATCTTCACCACCGTCGATCCGACCACCGTGGCCGGGTTCGGCTCGCTCTCGGCCGTGGACTTCACCACCGTCTTCATCGGCCAGACCGACACCGGCTGGCAGGATCCTGGCACCCTGGGCATCGCCGCCGACATCGACGTGGCCAACATGGAAAAGGCCGACGAAGCCGTCGTCCTCCTGCAGAACTTCACGGTCTACGCGGTCGATACCGATCTGGTCACCGAACTCAGTCAATACAGCCGCGCCCTGGCCAATGTGGCCGCCCACGAACTGGGACACGTCCTGGGCCTCAACCACCAGCCCACGGACGGCATCAACTTCCGCCTGGTCCGCGACGATCCGGCCAACGGCCTGCTTGCGGCCATGCACGACGGCGCCGGCGTGGACAACGCCGCCGGCCTGGCCGACTTCCGCATCACCCAGCGCAACGGCTCGACCTTCAACATCAACATCGACACCGCCCTCACCGTCCAGGACGTGGTGGACCTGATCAACAACACCGCCAACATCCAGGTCACCGCCGCCATCGACGCCACCAACGCCCGCCTCACACTGACCGACGCCTCCACCGGCGGCTCGACCTTCAGGGTCACCGCCCTCAACGGCTCCACCGCTGCCACCGATCTGGGCATCCTCAAGACCGCCGCCGCCGCACTGATCAACGGCGACCCGGTGTTGACCACCAACTCCTACAACGCCGGCCCCGGCCTGATGGCCTACGCCGATGACGCAGCGACTCTCAATGAGCTCAACCAGCTGGGCACCGCGATTCTTACGCCGACGGAATTTGAAATCGGCAACATCGACACCGCCGAACTGCTCCTGCGGTGGCTGGCGTAAGCGCTTTGGATTGAATCCCAAGCCCAGGTCGGTTCCAGCCGGCCTGGGCTTTACTTATGATTGGAGCAGGCCCGGGCGCCGGGGTATACTCTGCGTACGTATACTCACTTATAAGCCCGAGCCGCCACTGCCTTTATCCCCTTAAGGGAAGGAACCGTTCCCATGGCTGAAAAGCACGATCTCCGTAGCCAGGACCAGATCGACTCCCAGGCCCGCGAGCAGACCGGCGCCCAGCAGGTCCGCCTCCGCCTGGACGACCACGACATGACCACCATCTACGCCAATGCCTTCCGCACCCACACCACGGCCGAGGAAGTCATGGTCGATTTCGGCATGAACATGGTCGTGCCCTCCAATCGCCCCGCTGGCGCCCCTGCCCCCGCCCCCGGAGCTGGCCCCGGTGGCGCCCCCGAGGAACCGATGGGCGACATCCTCTTTAAGCTCAACAACCGCGTGGTCATGAACTACTACACCGCCAAGCGTCTGGCCCTCTTGCTCGGCCAGGTGATCCGCCGCCACGAAGAGCGTTTTGGCGAACTGAAGCTCAACGCCGCGGAACGGGTCAAGAGCTAACGTCCAGCGGTTGCCGATCCGAGCTCTATGGGCCACGAACAAACCAGAACCGCCGCCCGCACCTTGACCTTGCTCGACTTGGTCGAGCAGTTGTCTCGTTTCGACGGCCCGCCCGAACAGTTCGTCCAGCATTTGCTGGTCACCCAGTGCCGGATCGCCCCGGCCGCGGGCGGCGCGCTGCTGCGGGCCGGTCGCCAGGGCCCCGGCGAACTGCTGGCGGTTTTCCCGCCCGTGCCCGCCGGTCAGACCGCTCCCGTCTGGCTCGCCCAGGCGGTGGAGACCACGCCCGCCGTGGTGGCCGCGGCCAAGTCCGCCATCCTGCCCTTGCGCATGGCCAGCGATCTCTACGGCCAGCCGGCCGCCCAGCACCTGTTGATGTTGCCCCTGCACGGCGCCGGCGGCGTCCGCGGGTCAGCCGCCTATGTGCTGGAAGCTTCCGACCCCCAGATCCTCGCCCGCGCCCAGGAACGCCTGGAGCTGACCGTCGGCCTTTTGGGCCTCTATGAAATGCGCGTCAGCCTGCAGCGCCGCAGCCTGGACCTCCGCCGCATGCAGCAGGCCATGGAAGTCTTAGCCGCCATCAATGAGCAGTTCCGCTTCCGCGCCGCCGCCATGGCCTTCTGCAACGACCTGGCCGCCAAGTTCCAGTCCCACCGCACCAGCCTAGGCTTCCTGCGCGGCCGCTACATCCACCTCCAGGCCATGTCCCACACCGAAAAATTCACCCGCAAGATGCGCCTGGTGCAGGACCTTGAATCCGCCATGGAAGAGTGCCTCGATCAGGATCAGGAAGTGCTCTTCCCCGCTCCCGCCGAGGCCACCTACGTCAGCCGGTCGGTCGGTGAGTTGGCCGCGCGGCACGGTCCCTCGGCCATCTTGAGCCTGCCTCTGCGCCGCCAGGGCGGGGCCATGGCCGTGGTCACGCTCGAGCGGCCGGCCGATCAGCCCTTTACCCCTGACCAAGTCGAATTGCTCCGCCTTGCGGTCGACCTCTGCGCCGCCCGCCTAGGCGAACTATTCGAAAACGACCGCTGGTTCGGCTCGCGCTTCGCCCTGACCTGGCGCCGCCAACTGGCCGAACTCGTCGGCCCGCGCCACACCTGGGCCAAGGCCATCGCTGTCACTCTCTCCGTCGCCCTGCTCCTGGCCATGATCCTGCGCGGCACCGATCGGGCCCGGGCGGATTTTGTCATCCAGCCCATCGAACGTCAGATCATCCCCGCCCCCTACGACGGCACCTTGCGCACCGTCGAGGTCGAACCCGGCGCCCAAGTCGTGGCCAACCAGACCGTGCTGGCCACCCTGGACGACACCGAACTGCGCCTCCAGCTCCATAAAGCCCAGCTCGATCAGACCCAGGCCCGCCACGAAGCCGACATCGCCATGCGCGACGGCAAACAAGACGATCGCGAAACCGCCTTAAGCAAAGCCGAAGCCCTCCAGCCCACCATCGACCTCTTAACCTACCGCATTCAGCAAGCCACGCTCCGTTCGCCCATGACCGGCCTGGTCATGCAGGGCGACCTGCGCCGCCAGATCGGCGCCCCCGTGACCCGCGGGCAGAACCTGTTTGAAATCGCCCCCCAGGACGCCATGCGGGCTGACCTGCTGGTGGAAGAAGATCGCATCGAAGGCGTGAAGGTCGACCAGCGCGGGCAATTGGCCGCCGCTTCCTATCCGGGCTGGTACATCCCCTTCCAGGTCGAACGGATCAACCCCGTCGCCGAGGTCGTCGAAGGCCGCAATGTCTTCCGCGTGCGCGTCCGCCTGGAAGAAGCCCCCCTCTGGCTCCGCCCCGGCATGCAAGGCGTGGGCAAGATCGACGTCGGCCGTCGCAGCTACGCCTACCTGTGGACCAGAGACCTAGTCAACTGGCTGCGCATGTGGCTGTGGATCTAACCCCCCCGGAAGTCCCGGAAACCCCGGAAGTGAAACAATTGCCGATGTTCGATTGCCGATTTCCGATGTAAAAAACCAGGTTTTTCTTGACTTCCAAAAGACTATCGTAAACTTCCCCGGCAATCGGCAATCGGCAATCGGCAATCGGCAATCGGCAATCGGCAATCGGCAATCGGCAATCCCCCGCTTCGGATCCTCGCGTGAGGCGGAACGGATAAAACAGGCCCCGAGCGTCTCCCATGCCCACGGATCGCCCGACATTCAGTGAACTGTGGTACCGCGTCTGCGATCTGCACCCGCGCCTGCGCCCCTCGGTGCAGACCTATCGCCAGGCCTTTCGCGGGCAGATGTATCACGTCCTGCGCGATCCGTCGGACAACCAGTTCTTCCGCGTGGATGACGCCGCCTATCACTTTGTCGCCCTCCTGGACGGCAAGCGCACCGTCGCCGAAGTCTGGCGGGCCTGCAACGATCACTTAGGCGACCGCGCCCCGACCCAGGGCGAAACCATTCAGCTCCTCGGCCAGCTCTACGCCAGCAACCTGCTCCTAGGCGACATGCCCCCCGATTCCCAGGGCATGTTCGAGCGCTATCGCAAGCGCGTCCGCCGCGAGATCGGCGGGTTCATGATGAACCTGCTGTTCGTGCGCATTCCCCTGGTCGACCCCGACCACCTGCTGGATCGCTGGCTGCCCATCGCCCGCTGGGCCTTCACCTGGCCCGGCCTGGCCGTCTGGGCCCTGCTGGTGCTCGCGGGCTTGGTGTCCCTGGTGGGGCGGACCGACGAACTGTCCAGCGGCGCCTCGAACATCCTGGACCCCAACAACCTCCTGCTCTTGTACCTGAGCTTCGCGGTCGTCAAGGCCCTGCATGAACTGGGCCACGGCTTTTCCTGCAAAAAATACGGCGTGGACACCGGCACCGGCGGCGAGGTGCACACCATCGGCCTGATGTTCCTAGTCTTCATGCCCGTGCCCTACGTCGACGCCTCCTCCGCCTCCGCCTTCCGCAGCAAGTGGCAGAAGGCCGTCGTCGGCGCTGCCGGCATGTACGTCGAACTGGCCGTGGCCGCCATCGCCGCTATCATCTGGTCGCAAACCTCCCAGGGCGGTTCCGCCTTCGTCCACGCCGTCCACGCCATCAGCTACAACGTCATGTTCATCGCCTCCGTGTCCACGCTTCTCTTTAACGGCAACCCGCTGCTCCGCTACGACGGCTACTACATCTTGGCCGACCTCCTGGAGATCCCCAACCTCTCCCAGCGCAGCCGCGACTACCTCTATTACCTCGTCCGTCGCTATGTCTTTGGCGTGCGCCGCCCGATGAATCCCGCCCGCAGCCGCGGCGAACGCGCCTGGCTGGCCGTCTATGCCGTGACCTCCACGATTTACCGCGTCTTTATCTCCATCGCCATCTTCCTCTTCGTCGCCAAGCAGTTCTTCATCTTCGGCATGCTCCTGGCCTTTGGCGCCGTCATCGGCTGGGTGTTCGTGCCCCTCAGCAAGTTCTCCCGCTATTTACTGACCCACGGCGAACTGTCCCGCGTCCGCTCCCGGGCCGCGTGGGCCACGCTCGGCGGGCTGGCGTTCCTGGTCCTGAGCCTGGGCGTCATTCCCGTGCCCGATCGCGCCCGCGCCCAGGGCGTCGTTGAGCCGCGCTCCCTGGCCGTCATCCACATGGAAGCCAATGGCTTTATCACCGGCTATCTGCCCAGCAATTCGCTGGTCGAAGCCGACGACGGCCCGCTCGTCTCCGCCGCGGACGAGGAACTGGTCGCCCAGCACAAATCCCTCCAGGCCGAATATCACCAGACCGAAGTCGAACGCCGCAAACAGTCCACCAAGGACATGGCCGCCGTGCAGGTCCTCGACGAACGCCTGGAATTCCTCCGCAAGCAGATCGCCTTTGTGCAGGACAAGATCGAATCGCTGCGGATCAAAGCGCCCGTGGCCGGCGAGTGGATTTCCCCGGAAATCGACGCCCTGCGCGGGTCCTTCGCCAAGGAAGGCGACATGGTCGGCCTGGTGGCCAGCACCGACGACCTGTTGATCCGCGTCGTGGCTGATCAGAACTTAGGCCCCCGCATCGCCCAGGAGGCCGGGCTCGGCAGCCAGGTGGACGTGCGCCTGCGCGCCCGGCCGGACATCTCCTTCACCGGCCGCGTGGAGAAGCTGCTTCCGGCCGGGCAAAAGCAACTGCCCTCAGCCGCCTTAGGCTACTTAGCCGGGGGCGCCACGGAAGTGGACATGAAAGACCCCAAGGGCCTGACCGCCGCCGAGCCGTTTTTTGAAGTGGTCATCCGCCCCGATCCGCTGGCCGAGGGCCTGCATCTGCTCTCCGGCCAGCGCGTGGTCGTGCGCTTCCACATGCCGCCCAAACCCCTGGCCGTTCAAGTCTGGCACGCCTTCCGCCAGTTGTTCCAGAAGCGTTTCCGGGTGTAACCATGATTACCCCGTCCCCCACCGCCCCGCCCCCCGGCCACGTCTTGCCGCCCAGCGCCCCCTGGCGCCTGCTGGCCCGCCCGATCAAGCCCCCTGCGCTGCCGACGGGTCTGGACGCCCTGGTCGATGGCGTGGTGGCCCGCGTCCAGGCCTATTGGCCGCGCACGCCCAAACTCCTCCAGCGGGCCGAGGGCATCCTGCAGCTGCACCGGCAGGTTTCCGATCTGGCTGAATCGCGCTTGCGCGAACAACTCGCCGACCTGCACGCGATCTTTCGCCGCGGGCGCGAGGTTGACGCCCAGGTCGACCAGGCCCTGGCGATTCTCTGCGAGGTTTCCGTCCGCCGCCTGGGCCTGCTGCCCCACCGCGAGCAGCTGGCCGCCGCCCTGGCCATGCGCCAAGGCTGCCTGGCCGAACTGGCCACCGGCGAGGGCAAAACGCTCGTGGCCGCCCTCTGCGCCACGCTCTGGGGCTGGCGCGGCTTAGGCGCGCACGTCATCACCGTCAACGACTACTTAGTCCGCCGCGACGCCGAGGGCATGAAGCCGATCTACCACTTCGCGGGCCTGAAGGTCGGCTACGTCCAGCAGAAGATGGACCCCGCCGAGCGCCGCCACGCCTACGCGTCGGACATCACCTACGCCACCAACAAGGAAGTCACCGCCGACTTCCTCCGCGATCGGCTGGTCTTAGGCCGCCTGCAAGGTTTGGCGCCCGTGCTGCTCGCCCGCTTAGCCGACGGCCAAGGCTCGCGCATGGATCACCTGGTGATGCGCAGCCTCGAATACGCCATCGTCGACGAAGCCGACTCGCTCCTGATCGACGAAGCCGTCACCCCGCTGATCATCTCCGGCGACGCGCCCAACGCCGAGCAGGTCGAAAGCTTCCGCCAGGCCGCCGAACTGGCCAGCCAGTTGCAGCCAGGCCGGGATTACTTGGTCAGCGAGCGCTTCCGCGACGTGGACTTAACCCGCCAGGGCCGGCAGACGCTGGCGGACTTAGCCGCGCCGCTGGGCGGCCTCTGGCACGGCGTGCGCCGCCGCGAGGAACTGGTCGTCCAGGCCCTGACCGCCCGCGAAATCTTCCTGCGCGACAAGCAATACATCGTCCAGGAGGACAAAGTCGTCATCGTCGACGAATTCACCGGCCGCCTGATGCCCGACCGCACCTGGCGCGACGGCTTGCACCAGGCCATCGAAGCCAAGGAAACGCTTACCGTCAATCCCCCCAAGGCCACCCTCGCCCGCGTCAGTTTTCAGCGGTTTTTCCGCCTTTATAAGCACCTGTCCGGCATGACCGGCACCGCCTGGGAAACCCGCCACGAGGTCTGGCAGGTCTATCGCATGCCCGTCGTCCGCATCCCCACCCACAAGCCCTGCATCCGCGTGCAACTGCCCGATCGGGTGTTCATCGAAGTGGCCGACAAGTGGCAACAGGTAGTGGCCGAGATCAAAACCCGCCACGAAAAAAATCAGCCTTGCCTTGTCGGCACGCGCTCCATCCAGGCCTCCGAACACTTAAGCACGCTCTTAACCGCCGCCGGGCTGGAGCACCAGGTCCTCAACGCCGTGCGCCAGGAACAGGAAGCCGCCATCGTCGCCGCCGCCGGCCAACCCGGCCGCATCACCGTCGCCACCAACATGGCCGGGCGCGGCACGGACATCATGCTCGGCCAAGGCGTGGCCGAAGTGGGGGGCCTGCACGTGATCGCCACCGAGCGCCACGAGGCCGGCCGCATCGACCGCCAGCTCTTCGGCCGCGCCGGGCGCCAGGGCGACCCCGGATCCGCCGTGGCGTTCGTCAGCCTCGACGACGAACTGATCCGCCGCTATCTGCCGGGCTTTATGGTTAAGGTCTTAGAACTCACTCTGCTTAAGCCCACCCGCTACTCACGCTCCATCGCCCGCGTCATCCTTCACCTCGCCCAAGCCCGCGCCCAGCACATCGCCCACCGCCAACGCCAAGGCGTCCTCCGCACCGACGACTGGCTCGACGACATGCTCGGCTTCGCCGGCAGACAAAGTTAATTTTCCCGGCAGCTTCCGGGGAAGAGCCCAGGGATTCCTTCCCTGAGCCCGGCCACCTTTTTTCGCCTGCTAACTTCCGTCGGGCGGGCTGGCGAACTTGCCTCGACCACCCTGTTTCCACAGAAGATCAACACATATTTCGACCTATCCGCCGATTGCCCAAAAAACAGGCAGCATTAGAGGCGGTAATGTTTTTCCGCTTGTTAAATAAGCTCAGCCATGGCCTGTGCATGGGGAAGTCGCAACGAGCCAAAAATTCCTTTTATCCCTGGCTATGCCATAAAAGGTGGTCTGAAAGTGCCTGAAATCTGGCTGATTCCAATGGCAATTCAAGGTCACCAGATCATCCGCAAGACGCGACAAAAAAGGCATTTAAGCGCTTTCTGACGGCTGGTGATCGCCTAATGTTTGGTCTTGGCCGGCAGTGTGGTTGATGTTCTTTTAGGCGGGTTTGAACGCACAGCGGAAAGGGGATCATCTGGTCGCGGTTCAAAGCTGGCTGGCGGGGGGCATAATTGGTACAACCCTTGCAAGTCACCCTAACCTGCATCGGTGCGCACCGGAGAGCGACCCTCTTGGGCGACGCATCGACAAGGTTTCCCAAACTCTTTTTCCAGTGAGGAGCGGTATAGACATGAGCGGGAGCACAGCTCGGAACCAGGCCGTATCGGCAGTGACCAACTACAAGCCGATCTCAGCCCCCCTGAATTTCGCCCAGACGCCCATCAGCAGCTTCTTCGGCGCCAACGTGTTCAGCCAGGCGGTGATGGAAGAACGTCTGCCCAAGGCGGTCTTCAAGTCGCTAAAGCGCACCATCGAGCGCGGCGAAAAGCTGGATGTGGCCGTGGCCGACGCGGTGGCCAACGCCATGAAGGCCTGGGCCATTGAAAAAGGCGCGACCCACTACGCCCACGTGTTCTATCCGTTAACGGGCATCACGGCTGAGAAGCATGACAGCTTCCTGTCGCCTGACGGCAAGGGCGGCGCGATCACGGAATTCAGCGGCAAGCAGCTGATCCAGGGCGAGCCGGACGCTTCGAGCTTCCCCTCCGGCGGCATCCGGGCGACGTTCGAAGCCCGCGGCTACACCGCCTGGGACGTGACCAGCCCCGCCTACATTCTGGAAAATCCCAACGGCACGGTGCTGGTGATCCCCACCGCCTTCGTGTCCTGGACGGGCGAAGCGCTGGACAAGAAGACGCCGCTGTTGCGTTCGATGCAGGCGCTTAACAAGCAAGCCCAGCGGGTGCTCAAGCTCTTCGGTCACGAAGACCCCGGCTTTGTGTTCGCCACGGCTGGGCCGGAGCAGGAATATTTCCTGATTGACCGCAACTTCTATTTCGCCCGCCCGGACCTGACCATCTGCGGGCGGACGCTCTTCGGCGCTAAGCCCCCCAAGGGCCAGGAATTCGAGGATCAATATTTCGGCGCGATTCCCGAACGCGTGCTGGCCTGCATGCTCGAGGCCGAGCGGGAACTCTTTAAGCTGGGCGTGCCGGTGAAGACCCGCCACAACGAAGTGGCCCCTTCGCAGTACGAAATCGCCCCGGTGTATGAAAACGCCAACATCGCGGCCGACCACCAGCAGCTGGTGATGATCACGCTCAGCCGGGTGGCGGCCAAGTACGGACTGGCCTGCCTGCTGCACGAAAAGCCCTTCGCGGGCATCAACGGGTCGGGCAAGCACTTAAACTGGTCGCTGGGCACCGCCAAGGCCAACCTGCTGGAGCCGGGCGACACGCCGCACGAAAACGCCCAGTTCTTAGTGTTCTGCGCCGCGGTCATCCGGGCGGTACATAAGTATTCCAAGCTGCTGCGGATCACCATCTCGCACAGCGGCAACGACCATCGCTTAGGCGCCAACGAGGCTCCGCCGGCCATCATCAGCGCGTACTTAGGCGAGCAACTGACGGACATTTTCGAGCAGATCGAAAAGGGCAAGCTCAAGGCCTCCAAGGCCAAGGGCTTTATGAACGTGGGCGTGGACACCCTGCCGGCCCTGCCCAAGGACGCCGGCGACCGCAACCGCACCAGCCCGTTCGCCTTCACCGGCAACAAGTTTGAGTTCCGCGCGGTCGGTTCCAGCCAGTCGATCAACGGCCCGCTGGTGGCGCTGAACACCATGGTGGCTGAGTCGCTGGATTTCGTGGCCACGGAACTGGAAAAGGCCACCAAGGGCGATCCGAAGAAGCTCAACGACGCGGTGCAGAAGCTGCTGCAGGCGATCCTCAAGGATCACAAGGCGATCATCTTCAACGGCGACAACTACACCGCGGCCTGGCATAAGGAAGCCGAGAAGCGCGGGCTGCCCAACTACAAGAACACCATCGAGGCCCTGCCGCACCTGCTGGACAAGGACGTCGTCGAGCTGCTGGCTAAGTATCACGTGCTCAGCGAGCGCGAGACGCACAGCCGCTATGAGATTTACACCGAGCGGTACTGCAAGGACATCAACACCGAGGCCATGCTCTGCCAGAGCGTCGCCAAGCGGATGATTCTGCCGGCCGCGTATCGTTATCAGGGCGAACTGGCCGGCGCCGCCTCGGCGATCAACGCCGCGGGCAAGAAGTCGGACACCTCAGCCCTGGATCACGTCACCGGCCTGGTCGGCGAGCTGGAAAAAGCGGTGGCGGGTCTGGACAAAGCCCTCGGCCACAAGGCCGAAGGCGACGTGCTGGCCCACGCCAAGCACTACCGCGACGAAGTGGTGCCCGCCATGCTGGCTATCCGCAAGGTCACCGACGAACTGGAAGCCGTCATCGCCGACGACCTCTGGCCGCTGCCGACCTATCAGGAAATGCTGTTCATCAAGTAAACCGTCATCCTCCCCTCCCTGTCGTCGCTTTAGACGCGCAGGACCGCAAGCCCGCCGACGCAAGTCAGCGGGCTTTTTTTTTCAACCCTGCCCTTCCACCTCACAGACCGGGACACCCACAAAAAAAGCCCGTCCATTCCTGGGGCGGGCTTTTGGGAAGAAACGTCCGGACCGAATCCGGATGGTGCTGGACGTTGGCGGTGCAGCTCCACCGGTCGCCTGGGCCAACCTGGTCAGGCGGCCTGTTTTTCAGCGGCCACGTCGACTTTGAACTTGTTGACCAGTTCCTGCAGGGTCAACGCGTCGCGTGATAGTCCGCTCGCCGCCTGGGCGGCCTGGGAAGTGCCCTGGCGCGACTGCTGGGTGACCTGGGTGATGGAGTCGACGCTCTGGCTGATTTCCTCGCTGGCGGCCGACTGCTGCTGAGCCGCGGCGGCGATAGCCTGGATCAGCGACGCGACTTCGCCGGCGGCCTTGACGATGCCCTGCATGCCTTGGCCAGCCTGGCCGGCCTGCTGCACGCCGCCGTCGGCCTGCTTGGCGCCTTCGTCGATGTTCTGCACCGCCTGGTTGGTTTCGCGCTGCACGGTCTGGATCGACTGGGCGATTTCCTGCGTGGCCTGGGCGGTGCGCTCGGCCAACTTGCGCACTTCGTCAGCCACCACGGCAAAACCCCGACCATGTTCGCCGGCCCGGGCGGACTCGATGGCGGCGTTTAAGGCCAGCAAGTTCGTCTGGTCGGCGATTTCCTTGATCACCTGCACGATCTGGCCGATCTGCTCGCTGCGCTTGCCCAGCTCGGTGACACGCTGGGAACTTTCGGTGATCATTCGGCTGATTTGCTGCATGCTGTCCACAGTCTGGGCGACGGCCTTCTCGCCCTGCCCGGCCAGATCGCCGGAGGCCTTGGCCTGTGCGGAGGTCTGCACGCACTTCTGCGACACCTCGGCGATGGAGCTGCTTAGTTCCTGCACCGCGGCGGCGACCTGGGTGAGCTGGTCGTTCTGCTGGTTCATGCCGGTGGCGATTTCCTCGCTGGAGGCGGCGATCTCTTCCGAGGCCGACGCCACGGATTGAGTGGTAGTGGTGATGCGGCAGATCAGGCTGTGGATTTCCTGCATGAAATTGTTGAACCACTTTCCGAGCGTGCCGATCTCGTCGCTGCTGTGGATTTCAATGCGGCGGGTTAAGTCCCACTGGCCCTGGGATAATTCCTGGAGGGTGCGGGTGAGGTCGATGACGGGGCGGGCGATCTTGCCGGCCACGGTCAGCGACAGCAAGGCACAGACGAGGAAGACCACACCCGCGGCCATGCTGGACCAAAGCATCAGCTTCCTTAAGCTCGCGTGCACGTGGCCGACGGCCTCCTGATAGTCGGATTCGTAGGCGCCGACGCCGATGACCCAGTCCCACGGCTCAAAGTAGGTGGTGGCGGTGATCTTGGTGCGGGCGGTTGTCTCGCCGGTGTTCTGCCAGGCGTAGCGAATAAAGTCGCTGGTGCCGTCCTTGGTGGCCAGGGATTTTTCGATCAGTTCCTGAATGAACAAGTTGCCGTTGGCGTCCTTGGCGTCGAAGATATTTTCGCCGTCGCGCTTGCCGCCGGCGGAGATGATGTAGCGGCCTTTCTGCACGCCCTTGCCGCCGAGAACAAAGACGTAGCCGGTCTTGCCGGCGACGATGCTCATGATGCCTTGGCGCAACGAAGCGGCTTTTTCCTGATCGACGCTGATGCCGACGGCCCCGACGACGTTGTGTTCTTCATCCAGGAGGGGGGCGTAGCCGGTCAGGTACCACTTGTCGAGCACACAGGACCTGGAGAACCACGGCTTGCCGTTGAGGAGGGCGGCTACGACGGCGTTGGCCTGGCCGTCGGGCTCCACGGCGGGGATCAGGGAGCCGACGGCGCGACGGTTGTCGGCGGTGCGCACGTTGGTGGCGATGCGGACCATGTCGCCGTCCTGGTTGGCACGCTGGAAAATGGTGCACGAATCGCCGGTGAGTTCCTGAACGCGATCGACCAGGTATCGGGCCTGCGTTTCGGGGACGTCTTTCTGGGCCACGTCTTGGCCGCCCATCAGCATCTGCGGCAACGCGAGGATGGCGGACTGGCTGGTGAGCTGGTTTACGATTTGCCAATCCAGCTTCCGGTCGGAGAAGCTGATCGGTCCGACGGAGGCCAGAACGGTTTGGGCGACTTTCAGATCGCCCTCCAGTTGGGCGCGCAGCACTTCGTTCTGGGTGCGCAGCATGAGGTAGACGTCCTTGGCGATTTTGGCGCATTCCGAGGCGCCTAAGGCGTTGACCTGTTCGACGACTCTGGATTTGACCTGTTCCTGTTGCTGCAGCATCACGCCGATGACGGACGTTACGGTCAACACCACACCAGTCACGCTCAGTAAGGTGATTTTGCGACGAAGTGTCATGATTTTGGCTCCCTGAGCATGGTGGTCCGCGGGGAATGCGTCGGGCGAACGATGGCCCGGGCGGAATTTCGCGGCAGCCGGAATTGGAGGTGACCGCACAAAACCTTCACCGGATCTGCGAAGCGGACTTCAGACGCCCATGCTGTTCTAAAGGTAAATTCGTCCGCTGAGTCGGCCGGCTGCATAGGGGATAGTTCTGAATTCCTGGCGATGGAAAATGTCCGACGTGTCTACGCGCCGCCCGGGCGAGGGAGTTTATTTTGTCGGCCAGGAAGACGGGGCTAAGACCGAATAATCCCGGCGACGTGTATTTGCACGGCCCAGGCAGCGCTTGGCGGATGGCCAGGCGGACGCTGGCGCGCGAGTCACATGAGGGTAGGTAAAAATGCGGAGCGCTGCGGAGGGAGCGAACGACTTGTCACCCGTGCGGAGCCAGAACCCTGGGCCAAATCGCCTTTGGGACACAGCCGCGGCCGGTTGAATCATGGCACGCGTGGAGTCGGTATAACCAGCCCGGTTACTGCGAGGCTTCGATGGCTTTGACCTTTTCCAGGCGGCGGCGGAAGCGCGGGTCGGGGGAGAAGTGCGCTTCGACGAAGGCCTTGACCAGCACGCGGGCCAGTTCGATGCCGATGATGCGGGCGCCTAGGCAAAGGACGTTCATGTCGTCGTGCTCCACGCCCTGGCGGGCGGAGTAGGCGTCGTGGCAAACCGAAGCCCGGATGCCCTTAAGCTTGTTGGCGGCGATGCACGCGCCCACGCCCGAGCCGCAGAGCAGCACGCCGCGGTCAGCCTGTTTAAACTGAATGGCCTGGCCGATGTAGCGGGCGTAGTCGGGAAAGTCGTCCTGCGGGTCTAAGTGATGAGCGCCTAGATCGAGCACCTCGTGGCCAAGCTGTTGGAGCAGGTCCGCTAAGGGAGCTTTTAAGTCGTAACCACCGTGATCGCAGGCGACGGCAATTTTCATGGTTGCGGGTTCCGCATTTCGGGTTCCGGGGTCCGGAGGCTGGAGGGGATCATAGGGCCGATGCGCGTCGGGACGCAAGCGAAATACGAATCTCTTGCCTGCGCAAAGCCCTGGCGGCGAAAACCAAGCCGCTACAGCCCGTAGAACACCTTGGCCGGCACGTGGGGCAGGCGCTGGCGAAAGCGCTCCGCCAACTGATCCAGGTATTCATCCTCCAGGGGCGCGACATAGGACTCAGCCACCTGGCGGGCGACGGTGTAGAGCTGGACCAGTTTGATCTGGCAATTCTTGGCTAACAGTTCCTCCAGGCGGGAGAGATAGGCGTCGAACTCCTCGGCCGCGATCGGCTCATCGTGGATTTTCATAAAGAGCGACTGGATCACCACGGGGTTGGTGCGGCCGAAGGCGGCGATGTTGTCCAGCACGCGCCGCAAGGGGATCGCGGTGCGATCGACCTTGTGGTAGTAATCGTCGCTGCCGGCATCGAGCTTGGCCCAGAGTTCGTCGTGCTGAAAATCCAACGCCAGCAGCCCTTCCTGCACCGCCGGGCGCTCCAGCAGGGTGGCGTTGGTGATGATCACGATTTTCGCCTCACGCAGATGGTGGCGGCTGCGCAAGTCCTCCGCGAGGCGCACCGCCTCGGCGAAGCACGGGCAACTGGTCGGCTCACCGTCGCCGGAGAAGGCGATGTCGTTTAAGCGGCGATATTCGGCGTCGACTTTGGCGAATTTCGGGTGGTTCCAGATTTCCCCACTGCCGACGAGGCTGAGCATGTGATCCAGCTCGGTCCGCAGGTCGTGGAGATCAACCTTGACGGGCGCGGCAGGTTGCGTGCGATCCACGCAGCAGTAGACACAATCAAAATTGCAGGCCTTGTCAGGATTAAGGTTAATCCCCACCGACAGGCCCTGGGCGCGGCGGCTGATGACCGGATAGACCAGCTTAAAGCCCTCCCAGTTTCGGGGGTGCTCGGAAAGGGCCTGGCGCATAGCGGGGCTTTGGCGGGTTGGGTTTCGGGGGCGCGGGTCTGGCTTCCGGGGATTCCGGGGGCGGGGGTCCATGGAAGTCATTTTATACGGAATTGGCGGGAGGTCAGCGCGGTGAGGCATAGAAGTTGGGCGTGGGATCCGTTTCGCGGCCGAAAGCCATGGCACACGGCAGCCTTTGCACACAGCACCCTGCGGGCTGCTGTGTGGCACCCGAGCCAATGTTTTTTGGCGGGGTCAGCCGGCGTTGAGCTGCCGGCGGAGGATTTTGCCCGTGGGATTGCGGGGCAGGGCGTCGATCGGGTGGATTTCGCGCGGCACCTTGTAGCCAGCCAGCCGCTGGCGGCAAAAGGCGCGCAGGGCGGTTTCGTCGAAGGCCGCCCCTTCCTGAATTTCCACAAAAGCGATGGGCACCTCGCCGCGCATGCCGTCGTTCTTGCCGATCACCGCCGAGTCCTTGACGGACGGGTGGTGGTTGAGGACTTCCTCCACCTCGCGGGGGAAGAGATTTTCCCCGCCGATGATAAGCATTTCTTTTTTGCGCCCGGTGATGAAGAGAAAACCATCGGTGTCGATGCGGCCGATGTCGCCGGTGCGCAGGGCCCGGCCCTTAAAGGGGCGGCCGTCGGGGAGCGTGACGTCCAGGTCGATCAGCGCCGCCGCGGTTTCCTTAGGCAGTTTGAAGTAGCCCTGCATGATGTTGGGCCCAGCCAGGAAGACTTCGCCATCTTGCCCGTAAGGCAGGGGTTTTAAGTCGTCGTCGAGAATGAACTGCGTGACGTGGGGCAGGGCCCGCCCGACCGAGTGCAGCCGGTGGTGCCGGGGCGTGGCCCAGTGGGTGACGGGGCTGGTTTCGGTCAAGCCGTAGCCTTCGAGAATGGTGGCGCCAAAGCGGGACTGAAATTCCTCGTAAATGGCAAAGGGCAGGGGTTCGCCACCGGAGATGGTGTAGCGGATGGAGGCGAAATCCTCCGCCGCGGCTTCCTTGACCGACAGCAAGGCCCCGTGCATGGAGGGGACAGCCATGAAGACGTCGGGCTTGTGCTCGCGCATCAGTTCGATGATGCGTTTGGGAATAAAGCGGGCGGTGTAGACGACCTTGGCGCCCAGGGTCAGGGGCAGAAGGGTCAGAGCGGTAAGCCCGAAGCTGTGGAACTGCGGCAAAACGCCCAGAAAAACGTCCGCCCGGGTCAGCTCGGCGTGGACGATGCAGTCACGGACGTTGGCGGAGAAATTGCCGTGCGAGAGCATCACGCCCTTGGGTCGGCCCGACGTGCCGGAGGTATAGAGCAGGGCGGCCAGAGCGTCGTCGGCCGGCGCGGGCGGCCAGCGCAACGGGGGCACGCCGCTAAAGTCCATTTCCTCCATGAGCAGCAGCTTGACGCCCGTGGGGATCACCGCCCGCCCGCCGATGAAATCAAGCATGGGGCCCACGGTGATGATGGTGTCGATCCCGCTGTCCTGGATGACGTACTGCAGCTCGTCCTTGGCCAGGAGGTAATTAAGCGGCACCATGACGCGGCGGGCCAGCCAGGCGCCGAGGATCGCCACCGGGAAGGCGCCGCTGGTCGGCAGCAGCAGGCCGACGTGGGGGCGGTCGGTGCGGCTTTCTATGGCTTCGGCCACGTACATGGCCCCGGCGAGCAGGCGGCCGTAGGTCAGTTTGCCGCGGTCATCGACGCAGGCGACGTGACCGGGCCCTTTGAGCGCTTGCTTGACGATCGGCCAGATCAGACTCATTTGAAATGCACCCCTGTCTTGAACCCCGGCCGCGGATGGAAACCAGTCGCTCGTTGACGTGGACGCCCTGACCTTAATTGATAGAGTAAGCTAACCACCTCACAGCCTTTGGGCGAACAGGATAACGCCATGACCTACCTGCCTGCCATGACCCAAGCGTATC
Organism: Phycisphaeraceae bacterium; assembly: GCA_020851735.1. Taxonomy (GTDB): domain Bacteria; phylum Planctomycetota; class Phycisphaerae; order Phycisphaerales; family Phycisphaeraceae; genus JADZCD01. Next base: position 42,926 of record JADZCD010000065.1, on the reverse strand, counting down.
GCGGACAAATCGTTCCGATTTTGGCCGGGCTGTTGCTGCTGGCCGGTTGCGCCGCCAAGCAGCCCGCCACACCCAAGCTCAGCCAGGCTTACGACGCCTACAACCAGGGCAACTTTGCCTCAGCCTACCAGCTGGCGCACACCTTAGCCGACCGCCAGCCCTCGCGCGAGGCGGCCTACATGGCCGGCTTAAGCGCCTATCGCTTAGGCAGCTTCGGACCCGCCAAGCGCTACCTGACGATCGCCTCCACCAGTGCCGATCGCAAGCTGGCCGGCGACTCCCTGGCCACGCTGGGGATGATTTACACCAGTGAAAATCGTTTTGCCGAGGCGGCCAACGCCTATGAGAAAGCCGGAGCAGCCTTGGCCGGGCAGGAACGCGCCAACGCGTATTTTTACGCGGGGCTTTCCCTGCAAAAGCTCGGCCGCTGGTCCCAGGCCCGGTCGGATTTCACCTTAGCGCGATCCGCCAGCACGGACCGGGAATTCCTGCAACGCGTGGTCGAACAGATGGCCACCACGGGCTTCACCCTGCAGACCGGCTACTTTTCCGTGCAGGACAACGCCCGTCACGCGGCCGAGGACTTAGCGCCCCTGGCGGCCCAACAGCGCCTGGGCCTGCCGCGCATCGTCATCGCCACCGACGCCTCCGGCAAGCCCGGCTGGATGGTGCAGGTCGGACAATTCTCCAGCTACACCAGTGCCAATGAGGCCAGACGCAGGCTCAACCACCCCACGGCAATCATCGTGCCGTTGACCAAGTGATTTATTTAGGCTCGCAACGAGGCGCGGACGAATGGGTCTAGGGTCTGGGGTCGAGGGTTAAGGTAAAGCGGCACACATCACCCTTCGGGCTGATGTGTGGCACCCGGCATTGGTCTGAATCAAGCGAATGTTGAATGCCGAATGGCGAATGCAACCCTACTTTGTGCTCCGGTTTTAATTCGTCATTCGCAATTCGTCATTCGTCATTCGTTACTTCCGGGGGGTCAGGCGGGGAGCTGGGCGAGCGTTTCCTCAGCCAGGCGGTGCTGATGGGAGTCGGACAGTCTTCTAAGGCTGGCGGTCAGCAGATCGCGGGCGCGGGGGGCGTTGTGCAGATAACGGGCATAGATCAGGCCGAGGATCAGCTCGATCTGTTCGCGCTGGGGGTAAGCGCTGTAGCAGCCCAGGAAAAGTTCATACGCCCGGGCAGCCTGGGGGTAGTGCGCCGCCGACATGAGCTGGTTAGCCACGTCCAGTTGCTGCTGTTGATTGAGCACCGCCTGCGGCGCCAGCTCCAGCAGCCGGCCATACAGGTCAGCCGCCCACGCCAGGTTGCCGGCCGCGGCGGCTTGGGCGATCTGGGAGCGCAGGCCCAGGGCCTGTTTTTCCTGCTCGGTGAGCTCTTTGCCCGGCGGCGAAGAGGTGGTGGAAGAAGCGTTGGATGGGGGCGATTGCCAGGGCTGATATCCTTGGCGGGCAAGGGTGGCAAACTGGGCCCGGCGGCGGCGGTGTTCCACGATGGACAGGAAGTCGTAGGGCTCGCGGGTCAACAGCCCGACGCGCAGCAGGCCCATGCCGATGCCAAAGCCATACGCATAACCGACTAAGTGGGCCAAATACGCCACCTGCCCGCCGCCCGTCAGGTGGTTGTAGACGTTCATGACAATGTAGAAGCCGATCAGGTAAAGGCTGGAGACTTCAAAAAAGCCTAAGAACATAAACCAGTAGGCGATCGTGACGTTGGCCAGCGGGAACAAAGCCAGATAGGCGCCGCTGACCGCCGCCACCGCGCCGCTGGCGCCTAAAACGGGCGTCGTCTCCATCAGCCCGTGACCCAAGGCCGCCAGCACGCCGCCGGAAAGGTAGAACCCCAAGTAGGCCGCCTTGCCTAAGCGATCTTCGAGGTTATTGCCGAAGACGTACAGGAAGATCATGTTGCCGATCAGGTGGGCCCAGCTGCCGTGGAGGAACTGATAGCTCAAAAACTGGTAGAGAGCCGGGTGCAGAGGATCGAAGAGGAACGCCCGGATGTTTTCGTCAAAGGGGTCTTCCACGCGCCGGCGGGTGGCGACGAAGATCGCCACGTTAAGGGCTACCAGCGTCCAATTGACCCAGGGGCGATGGATCTGGCGGCGATCGGTACCGATGGGCAGAAAGATCATGTAGGCAAAAGCCCAGGCGTGGCCACGAGCCAGGCCGGAGTGCGGGTGGCAACACAATAACCGCAGGCGGAAGGGAAGACGAATGGGCAGGGAAGGTTGAATGCCCAATGGCGAGTGTCGAATGTCGAATGCGACCCAACCAGCGCCCCTATCGGTTATCTTACACCCTGGATTTTATTGACCATTTGTCACGGGCCATTGGCCATTCGTTACGTCCGGGGCGGAAGGCATTAGGATGCGGGTTATGAGTGAAATACAAACCATTGCGCAGTTGCAGAAGCGATTTGGCGTACCGGGGGCGTTGCGATTTACCGAGGGGCGCGGGGGCTTGACGCGGGCGGAGATCAGCAGTCCGCACGGCGCCGCCCAGGTGTATCTGCAAGGGGCGCACGTGACGGAATATCAGCCGGCAGGTGAAGGGGGTGGGCGGGGTGAGGGGGGCGGCGAGCCCGTGCTGTTTGTCAGTGACAAGAGCCGATTTGAGCCCGGCGGGCCGATCCGCGGGGGCGTGCCGGTGTGTCTGCCGTGGTTCGCTGAGCAACACACCGACGCCAAGGCGCCCAAGCACGGGTTTGTGCGCGTGCTGCCATGGGAAGTTAAAGACGCATCGCGTCAGGCTGATGGTTCGGTCCGGCTGGAGTTGGGCTTTGTGTTCGCCCCCGGAAATGAAATATGGACGCGCTATGCGCCCTATTGGCCCTGGCCGTTCTCCGCCACGATGACGGTGACGGTCAGCCAGGCGCTTTCGATGGCGCTGGCCGTGCGCAACGACGGGCGCGAGGCGTTTGAAATAACCGAAGCGCTGCACACGTATCTGAAGATCAGCGACATCCGCAACGTGGGCTTACGCGGCCTGGCGGGCGGGGCATTCCTGGACAAGACCAAAGGCTTTGCGGCCACCCGGCAGGAAGAGCAAGTGCTGCGGTTTACCGGCCAAACCGACCGGATTTATCCGGATTCCGCAGCCAGTTGCGTGGTGGAGGACCCGGGCCTGCGGCGGCGGATCGTCATCGCAAAGCGCGGCTCAGCCAGCACGGTGGTGTGGAACCCCTGGGCCGAGCGGGCCGGGAAATTAGAGGACCTAGGGGCGACGCAATGGCCGGGGATGTTGTGCGTGGAAACCGCCAACGCGGGCCCGAACGCGGTGCGGGTGGAAGCGGGCCAGACGCACGTGCTGGAGGCGACGATTCACGCGGAGCGGATGTGATTTTTTCCAAAGCGGCGGCCGCTATTTGCGTTCGATCAGCGGTGGCGGGCCGGCGGGGGATTGCGGGGACGATGGCTGTTTTTCCCGGGCGGCCTGCAGGTTGCGGTACTGATCCAGGCCCTGCGGCGGGGGCAGGAAGTGATCGATGTCCACGTTGGTGTCGGCGATCTGGGCGGCGATCGGCCCGCGCACGCGGTCGTAGGCCGGCAGACGCAGCGTCAGGGGAGCCTGGTTCCACATCCGCCCGCGCAAGAGCAGATCAATGCGGTTGCTGACCATCAGGTTGATGAAGGTTTCCTCCACCAACTGGTTAAAGGGCAAGAGGCGCATGCGCCCCTGGGCGGCGATGGGATTCAGAACCGAGCGCCCCTGAAAATCCTGGTGCAGGTTGCGGGCTAATTGCAGCCGGCGCTCGAAGACGTCAACGCGCCCCCAGGTTAAATCCTCCATGAAGGCCTGTAACAGCATGCCGTTGATGAATTCGAGCATGGCGGCCATGCTCTGATTGCCCGCTTCGCGACGCAGATCCGCTAAGACGAAATCCTCCACCGAAACCTGGTAGCGCATGTCGCCCTGGCGCTGGCTGTAGGGCTTGTCCTTGTAGAGGCGCTGGGCTTTGAGGTAATACTCGTTGGCCTTGGCCACGTCGCCCAGCAGATAGCAGGTGCGGACAGCCTCTAAGAGCAGGTTTTCGTGGCCCATGTAGAAGCTCTCCAGCACGCCTTCGTTGCCTTTCTGGTTTTCCAGCTTGCTTAGGCGGTCGACGTCGCGGAGGTAGGCTTTTTCATAGGGGTCAAAAAAGCGAATGTCGGGGGATTGGTTATAGCTGCGGGTAATCGGGTCGAAGCTGATCCGGCCGAAGCGGGCCAACTGCTGAAGGGCAAAGCGCGTCTGCCGCCAGGTGTTGATGTGGTCGATCTCGGTGAGCTGATTGGCCTTGTTGGCCTGACGCACGCCCAGCTCGCTCCAGTAAAGGGCGTGGGATGCGGGCAGGCGCCAATCCAAGGGCCCGTATCCGTAGCCCCCCTTTTCCTGCGGGGTCATCAGCTCCGCCATCAGGGAGGCGTCCATGTGATAGTGGCTGCTTAAAGCCTGTTTGCGGCAGAACGCCAGGAGAGCCCCAAGCGCATCGTGGTAGGCCGGGTCATCCATTAAGTCCGCCAAACGCGGATCGTAACCAACCTGCTGGGGATCGATGTTGAGGATCTTCACGTCGATCGAGGCGCGATACATCAGCACCCGGCCGACGGCGCGGACGAAGGCTTCGTCAGGTTGATAGTGCATTTCCGCCAGGCGGGCGAGCAACTCGACGAGCTTCGGGTGCTTTGGCGCCAGTTCGTCCAGGCTGCCGGGCGCTTCGGCGATGCGGCTGATGGCGGCCAGGGGCGACTCGTCCGCGGTTTCCTCCGGCGGAGTGCCCAGCAATTCCTGCCATTCGTAAGCCAGTTGCTGCTTGTAGAACCAGTGCATGTCGTCGAGGCGCTCGCCGACTTTGTGGAAGAAAATCCAGCTTAATTCGCGGTAGAGCAGGATGGCGCCGGGATTGGCCGGTATGCCCTGATCGCGAATCAGCGCGATGCCCTTGCTCACCCAGTCCCAGCGTTCCTGGGGGGTGTACGTGGCCACGGAGATGTTGTAGGCCATGTTCCAGGCCTGGAAGGACCAGACCCGCGGCGCGCCGGGCAGAAGGGTGGTTAAGGCCTGGGCCAGGGTGTTGGCCTCAAAGAATTGGCCTTCGTCCTGAAGCTTCTGGGCCCGGTACCAGAGGATGTTGACAAACAACCCGCGGAAGCTGCCTAAGGCAGTGGTGACCACCGCGATCTGGGGAGGCAGGCTCTGGACCTGCGTCCCGCTCAGCCCCAGCCCGTGCCGCGCATAGAGCGTGCGGCTGGCGGCATTCAAAAGCCCCGCCGCGCCCAGGCAGAGGACCAGCAGCAGAGCGGCGAGAAGTTGTACCCAGCGACTGCGCGTCATGGCAAACGTTTAACTCCCGGCAAAAGCGCTGCCGGCCAAGCGAATCATCCCTGCCCGCGACGCTTACACCGTCACCCGGGCAAGCTCCCGGCGGGCGAAGATCCACGCGCCGGCCACAGCCAAAAGCCCTGTCCAGACCAGGCCCACCCAGAAGAACGCCTGGCCCAACAGGGACCAGGAGACCAACCGGCCGTCAGCCAAACTGGGCACGGGACTGAAGCGGCTGAAGGAGGGAATGAGCAGCACAAACGCCTCGCCGAACAAGCGGACGGGGAGCTTAAGGGCTTCGTAGTAATCGCCCTCGCCCCAGTGCTGGGCGAAGAGCTGGAACACGCCTAGGAACTTCTGCCAGGCGGAAAGATCCTCGCGGGGCAGGGCGGCAAAGAAGGCCAGGGATTCCTGGAGGTACCCGCTGGCCGAGGCGCCGACGTAAACCATCAGGCAGAACAGCGCCGCCACAGGAAAATCCAGCGCCGCGGCCGCCACCACGCCCAAGGCCGCCAGGAACGCGGTGCGCACCCAGAGCATCACCAAAGTGCGGCAGAAGTTGGGCGTAAAGGACCCGGTGCGATAGAGCACTTCCAGGCCGCGGGCCCGGGTGAAGCTGATGCTGCCGGTTACGGGTTGATTGGCGTCGTCGAGGTTGGCGATTTCCACGAGCAGTTGGCCCTGTTCATCGACGAAACCCGCCGGGATGGGAATGACGCTAAAGACGTTGTTGGCCAGGCGCAAAGGGGCTTCGCTGTACAGCCGCTGGTTGAGGCGCAGGGCGACGGTGATGACGGTTTCGACCTGGGAACTCGAGGCCCAGGGCTTGATGCGCAGCTGCAGCTCCGCCCCGGCATCCCGCGCGGGGCTCAGCCCGGTGAACAGATAGCCCTCGGCATTGCGGGGCTCGATGCTGTACCACTGGGCCACCAGGGCGGCCCGGATCGTGGACTCCACCTGGGGGGTGATCTGCACGTATTCCTCGGGGAATTCCCGGCGGAGCCGTTCGAGCCGCTGCTGGTAGAGAACGTCAAAATCCATCCCCGGCGGGGGCTGGGGCTCAGCCGCCTGGCGAGCCACCAGCACTTCGTTGCCCAGGATGGCCAGGTCCGCGTCATCGCGCTGCGAGCCGGAGGTCTGCAGAATCAAGGTGAAAGCGAAAATGCCCAGCCCCGCGACGGTGATCAGCAGAAGATTCAGGCCGACCACGCCCAGCCACTTGCCTAAGAGGTAGCCGTTGCGGCTTACGGGCTTGGTGAGCGTCAGAAAGATCTGGCGCTCGTGCAGATCACCGCTGACCGACGAGCAAGCCAGGAAGATGGTCATGAGGCTTAACAGCACGCTGACGGCCGTCAGCGCCCAGGTGAGGAAGAACTTCACGCGGTAGTGCAGCAGCTCCTTGGCGTCTAGGAGAAACGGCAGACTGGGCACTAAGAAAAACAGAAGAATCACAAAGACCAGGGCGATCTTCATCCGCAGGGCTTCGTCGACGAGGGTGCGGGCGACGGCCAGGATCGGGCTGTTGCCCCGGAAGACAAAGCGCAGAGCGAAGATGCCGGCCAGCAGCGTCACGCCCATGGTCCAGATGCCCGCCACGGCAATGGCGCCGCCGGGCCGGGCGGTCAGCGCAAAGAGCAGGATCAAAAGGACCGCCAGCACGGTGAGCACGGTGAAGGTTCCCGCGCGGGCCACGCGCGGATCGTCGCGCCAGACCCACAGGCCGCGCAAGAGCCAGACAAATATCACCGCGCCCGTGCCCAGGCCGATCCACCCCGCCACGTGGAAAAGCCCCTGCATGGCCACCACGGTCGCCACCAGGGCGCCGCCGGCGGCTAAGGCCAGGAGAGTCCATATCCAGGTGCGGAAGTAAGGCATGGGAGTGGGGGCTGGGGGTTAGGGGTTAGGAATTGGGAGCTTGCGGGGTTTAGGAGTTAGGGTCTTCCGGGGGCGGGGGTTTTAGGAGTTGGTCGATGACGCTGCGGTCAATGTCATTGGCCGGTGCGCGGGGTTTGTTTTTTCCCGTCGGCGCTGGAGCGGTATCGGCCAGATGGCGGATAAGGGATTGGTCTTCGGTCTTCGGCGGCGGAGTCGCGGCAGGGGTTGGTTCCACCGCCGGGGGCTGCGGCGGCTGGGGCTTAAGCAGTTGCGCTAAGACGGCAGCCGCGGGAGGTTGGGACGGGTCGTTGTCCTGGACGCGGAGGAAGGCAGCCAATTCCCCGCCCGAGGTGGCCCCGCTGGTCTGCAGCCCTTCTTCCTGGGCGCGATGGACGATCTCCAGGAACAGGGATTCAAGCCGCTGGCGGGGCCGATCGATTTTTTCGATGGCCTGGCCGCGGCGCTGGAGAACTTTTTCGATCTCGGCGATGGTGGCCGCATCCAGTTGGCGGGTCTGGAGGATGGTCTGATCCTGGCGGACCAAGAGCTCGTCGACCGTGCCTTCCAGGCGGATGCGCCCGCCGAACATGATGGCCAGGCGATCGCAGACGTCCTCGACGTCGGCCAAGAGGTGCGAACAGAGCAGCACCGTCTTGCCGCGGCGGGCCAGTTCCAGGATCAGGTCCTTGATCTGGCGCGTGCCGATGGGGTCCAGGCCGGTGGTCGGCTCGTCGAGAATGAGGAATTGCGGATCATTGATCAGAGCCTGCGCCAGGCCGATGCGCCGCTGCATGCCCTTGGAATATTCGCCGACAGGCCGGCGCTGCACGGCTTCCAGGCCGACCATGTTCAGGAGCATGTCGATGCGTTTTTGGCGTTGCCGGCGATCGAGGTGAAACAGCCGGCCGTAGTAGTCCAGCGTTTCGCGGGCGTTCAGGAAGCGGTAGAGGTAGGACTCCTCGGGCAGATAGCCGATGAGTTTTTTGGTGGCCACGTCGTCAGGCCGCTTGCCGAACACGGCGATGCGCCCGGAGGTGGGGCGCAAAAGGGCCAGGATCATCTTGATGGTGGTGGACTTGCCCGAGCCGTTGGGGCCTAAGAGGCCAAAGACCTGCCCGCGGGGAATGGCCAGATCGACGCCGTCCACCGCGCGGACGCGATGGCGCAGCCAGAAGTCGCGGAAGATTTTGGTCAGGCGGGCGCACTGCACGACCAGATCCCCCGAGGCTGGGGCTGCATCGTGCCGGAGATCGGGATCAGCAGTGGTGGAAGTCATGGTACGGGCCCGGCGGGATTTGGTTTGTAGTCAGGAATTCCAAGGAGTTCTCCGGGAGGCGATTCGGCGGTACTCCGGTGGCTATCTTCCGGGGGGCGCTTCCGGGGACACTTCCGGGGGGGGGTTATTGTGGTCGGGCCGGCTGGGGCAGGCCGAGCATTTTAATGCGTTTTTCCTCGCGTTGGCGCCACTTCTGGGGATCGCGGTTGATATCCAGGTAAGGCTGCCAGCCGGGGGGAACCAAGAGCAGTTCCACATCGCGGAGCAGGGCGTCCTGGACGGCGTCCTGCCAGAGGCGGTCGAGGGTGATGACGCGGGTGGCCATCGGCTGCGCGCGCAGGCGATTGAAGTAGTCCGCTTCGGACTGGGTGCGTTTGACCACCTGGGTGCGATAAACGTTAGCGTCATTGATCACTTCCGACACCCGCCCGCCGATGGCCAGGGACGCCGCCCCAGGCTCCGCGGAGCGGGGCACCTGCAGGTCGGTGAAGGCTTTGTCCAGCGCCGCTGCCAGCTCCGCCACGCGCTGCTGATCGCCGCGGGTGGAGGCTTCCTGATAGGCGTCCATCAGGCGAAGCAGCGGTTCATACGCTTCGCCGGCCGCGGCCCCGAGAATCGAGGATCGCTCCTTCTGGGCGTCCTCGATATTGCGGGCCTTTTCGTTTTCCGCGCGGAGCACTTCCTGGAAGGCGTCGCGCGTGGCCAGGGGGAACATGGTGTTGGTCGCCGAGACGTTTTCCACTTTCAGCCCGCTGTCCATGTCCTGCAGCGTGGCCTGCAGGTGCCGGCGGGTGATTTCAAACTCCGCGGCCCCCAAGCCCTTCTGGATCTGATCGGCCGTAAGCTGGGCGACGGTGGAGACCACCGCCTGTTCCGCCGCCAGGCGCACCATCTGGTCCGCCATGGCTTCCAGACGCTGGGGGCTGGCGAAGTCCGCCAGGTTCTCCAGGCGTTTGCGTTCCGTGGCCGAAAGGTCCGCCACGTGCGCAATGAACGTCACGGGGTCTTCGATGAAGTAGGTGACCGACCAGCGGGCGTGGACGATGTTGGCATCGCCGGTAAGCAATGAGCCCATGAACTCGGGGTTCAACGGCCCGGCAAAACGTTGCAGGTCCGCGGCCGTCACGCCGGCGGCTTGCTCGGGCAATTGAAACCAGAACGCGTCATTCACGTCCACCCGCCGGCTGGTGGTGGGGATTTTGATCACCTGCATGATCGGATACGGAGCGGCAAAGTAAGGCCGCTCGCGCGAACGCAGCACCTGCTGGGAAGGCCCATCGCCGACGATCTGGCCAAAGAGCAGGCGGACCGCCACTTCCTGGGATTTGACGGTAAAGCAGCCGCTGACCATGAAGGCGACGATCACGCCGAGCATGACCAGCTTTAGGAGCACGAACATCACCCGCATGGCGTCGGCCAGCGATTGCTGCGCGGGGTCGAGGGCCTGTTCCTCCCCCAGCGGCGGCGCCGCGGCGTCGGTGGGAGCAAGCGTCAGGCGAGGATCGGGTTGATTAACGGTCATAATCTGGCACCTGGATCATCAGGGTGTGCGGCAGGAGGAGGATTACTTCCGAGGCCCATTGTCTTGGCTTCCGGGGGCGGAACTTCCGGGGGCGACACTTCCGGGGGCAGGGGAGATCAGGCCGTCGGGGGCGATCTGGTCAGCCGGGACGATCAGGGTGGCCCCGGGCAGCGCAGCCTTGAGCGTCTGGATGCGGCGGAGGAAAGAGGCTAAGTCCTGATCCTTGCCGAACACGTCGTAGTATTGGGCCGCCAGGGAATCGCCGTCCGCCCGGAGCTTTAGGGCCCGTTCCTCGGCAAACGCCAGGATGCGCTTGCTGGCCGAATTCGCTTCGCTGCGGATCGCCGCCGCCTGGGCTTCGCCTTCGGTGCGGGCCTTTTGCGCCATGCGCTGGCGGGTGGACTTCATGCGTTCAAAGACGCCTTCGGTGACGTCCTCGGGCAGCATCATGCGGCGGATGCCCACGTGCTGAACGCTGATGCCGTAGCCCGCCTCAGCCAGGCGCTGGCGGAGCTGTTCGAGCATCTGCTGCTCGATGGGCCGCAGCTGGATGGCCGAGGCGTCGGTGTTGACCAGTTGTTCAAAGCGATATTTGCTGATGACGCCCTTGGTGTTGCGCAGCAGCGAGTGGAGTTGCTTCTCGGCTTCGTCGATGGTTTTAAGCCGGCGGAAAAAGGCCAGGGGATCGTCGATGCGCCAGACCACGAAGGTGCGCACGATCAAACTGAACGCGTCGGCCGTCTGCAATTCCTCGAGTTGATCCTCGAGGATCTGCATGCGGGTGGGGTAGGTCTGGACCTGCTGCACGGGCCAGGGCCAGCGGAAGTAAAGGCCCGGATCGCGTTTGACGCTGCCGGGCTCGAGAATCTGGCCCGCCAGGTCGACGACCGGGTCCGTGGCTTTGCTGAAGGTGGTCAGGACCGCCATCTGATCGTAGCGGACGGTGAAGGCAAACATGTACGTCAGCAGGATCAGGGCGATTAAGAGTCCCAAGGCGACGGTGAAGGCGTTTTTCATATCCAGAAAGCTCCGACAAGTTAAACCCAGGAAAACGTCAAGTTAAAGGCCAGGTCAAGGCGTCCAGCAAAAGTGTGGGTGGATGCGTTTTCTACGGTTGCTCCGGTTGGAGGATGGTGCTCAGGCCCGACTGGGGATCGTGAAGGTTTAGGCGAATCACGCCGGTCAAGCCGGGGAACTGCGCCGTGTCGGGCACGATAAAGCGGCGGGTCAGGGGCATGACTTCAGTGAGCGCTTCGAGGTAGAGTCGCGCTTTATAGAACTGCGGGGCCCGGCGATACGCGTCGATCTGCGCGAAAAAGCGATGGGCCTTGCCGCGTTCGGTCAGCTCGCGTTCCCAGCGATAAGCCAGGGCGTCGTAGAGCCGCTCGGCCGCCTGGCCGCGGGCCTCGGTCAGCAGGCGATCCACCAGCACCTGTTGCTCAGCCAATTGGCCAGCCAAAGACGCCGTCGCGGGGCTCTTGGGGGCCGTGGCCTGCGCGGAAGTGAGCTGGTCGGTCAAATTCTGAAGCTGGCGGATGGCTTGATCGAGGGAAAGAGCCTTGTCGATCGACCCCGCCACGCCGGCGAGGGTGGCGGTGGCGTCCTTGCGGGCTTTTTCGATCAGGGCTTCTTTTTCCTGCAACGAGTTGATCTGCTCGTGAAACGCCTTGGCCACGTCGCTGGCCTGGGGCGGGTGGACGCCGTTGACACCGACGAAGATCACTTCCAGGCCCAGGCGATATTCATCAACGTCCGCCTGAATCTCCCCGCGCAGGCGGTCGCCTAAGTCCAGGCGTTGTTTGCTTAGGAGCTGGTCGATGTCGGTGGAGACAAAGGCCTCATGCACCCGGCGCTGGGCCAACGCGCCCAGCAGGCGGACGGGGTCGTCGACCGTAGCCACGTAAGTCTCCAGGTCGCGGACGCGGTATTGGACGATGACCTCCGCAGCCACGAGCGTCATGCCCGGAGCGCGGTGTTCCGCCGGCGGAGCCGCCACTGGCGCCAGCAGGGCGTTTTCACTTCCGGGGGCGGGGGTGCTTCCGGGGGCGGGGGCGCTTGCGGGGGATTGATCGAGGTCCGCCGGCAGGGGTGTGGGGGCCGCGATCTGGAAAGCCTCATCCGCCTCGGTGTGTTTATTCGTCCAGAGGATCGCGGTCTCCGGCTCATGATCGGATCTGGGTTTGTGTGCGGACTCGGTGCCGACCGTGATCTGCTTGATCTGATCGACCGGGAATTTTTGCGCCGCGCCGATGGGCCAGGGCCATTTCCAATGTCGGCCGGGCCCGACCTGATCGACCAGCGCGCCAAAGCGGGTGATCACCGCCCGTTGATCGGGCTCGACGATGACGATGCTGCTCATAAACAGAAGCACCGCCACCGCGATAAAGAGCAGCGGCGTGACGGCCCGGCCCAGCAGGCGGTAGAACCAGCTGCGGGAGACCTCAAAGCCGAACTGATAGTTGATGGTGTCATTGATGATCTTGGCCAGCGATTCGGGACTGGTCAGCCAGCCCAAAAGCCGGCTTTCAAAGGCCGGCTGCGGCACTTCGTCGGGCAGGCGCGGGCGGTAGGCGCTTAGGAGCAGAAACAGCAGAATTTCCAGGCCCACCAGAATCATGATGGCCGGGATGACCAGCGCTAACGCGCCCACCAGCACCATGTTGCCGAAGTAGCCCAAAGCGGCGCTGACCAGGAGCATGGCCAGCAGCAGGGCCTGGCCCATCAGGTAGCTGGCCCCGCCGCGCAGCAGGCGCCATTCCTTAATGCGGGTCATGCCGGCGATGTAGCGGGCCGAAGCGAAGGCGATAAAAGCCCCCGCCACCGCGAAGACGCCCAACCCCACCGCCCCCGCCCGCGGGCCGACGGCAATGGCCGAGAGATTGGCTGCCGTCAAAGCCGGGCCGACCTGGGCCCCCACGCCCACCGCCGCCGCCGCCACGGTCTTGGCCTGTGCTTCCAGCAGCCCGTAGTGGTGATAGCCCAGCCAGCCGCCGATGGCCAGGAGATAGATCGCCAGCAGGAGGCTGACCAGATTCAAACCCCAGCCGTAAAGCCGCTCCAGCCGCCGGCGGGCCAAGCCCAGTTCGTCAGCCGCTTCCTGAAAAATGGCCGCGCCCTGGACGTCGGTGCCGGCCAGTTGCTCAGCCTCCAAGGTCTCGGCCCGTTCCAGGCGGTGCTGCTGATAGATCAACAGCAGGACCACCCAGATGGGCAGGCCGCCGAGAATATGCCAGACCACCGCGTAAACGGCAGGGCTTTGCGACCAGAGCCCCACCAAGGCGGAGGCCAGCAACAGGCCCACCTGAATCAATAGGCCGATGAGAGCAGCCACCACGGCACGCTGATAGGTTTGCTGGTTCTGCGGACCGGTCATGCGATAACCTCTTTGGCAGGTGATATCCTCAGGGCAGGACCATTCCCGCCGGCGGATGAACAGCGGATCGGTTGGGCCGTATCATAAATACCCAGCCGCCCGGACGCGGCGGGGCGAAAACGGGCTTTGAGGAACGAAGCATGTTTGCACAATTTCGCAGCATCGCCGGCAACACCTTCACGCAGAGCATCCGCCAGCCGATCTTCACCGTGCTGGTGCTGATCGGACTGCTGGCCATGGTGCTCAACCCGACGCTGGCCGCCTACACGCTTGAGGACGACAACCTGTTCATGCTGGACATGGGCCTGAGCATGATCGGGCTGGTCTGCCTGCTGCTGGCCGCCTTCACCGCCACCGGCGTGGTGTCCGAAGAGATCGAGCAGCGCACCGCCCTGACCGTGCTCAGCAAGCCCGTGCGTCGGCCGATATTCGTCGCCGGCAAATTCGCCGGCGTGGCGGGCGGCTTGGCGGTGGCGTTTGTGATCCTGGCGCTGGCCTTTCTCCTGACGGTCCGCCATCAGGTGATGCAGACGGCCTCGGAGCATTTCGACGGGCCGGTGCTGGTGTTCGGCCTGGCGGCGCTGGCCCTGGCGTTCCTGCTGGCCACGGGAGGCAATTACCTCTACCGCTGGGCCTTTAACGCCACGCTGATCTGGGCCCTGCTCGGCTTCCTCGGCAGCGCGTACGGGCTGGTGCTCCTGATCAATCGCGACTGGCAGTTCCAGGGCATTTTGACCGAGTTCCAGGCCCACGCCAAGGACATCCACCACACCGACTTGGGGCAATTGCTGGTGGCCTTGGGATTGGTCTTTCAAGCCACGCTGATCCTGGTGGCCACGGCCATCGCGGCCTCCACCCGGCTTAAGCAGGTCATGACCCTCTTGGTCTGCCTGGGCGTGTTCCTGGGCGGCTTGGTCAATGACTCGATCTGCGGGCCCTGGCTGCGCACGCACGCCTGGACCTCGCTGAAAGGCCCCGGAGAAGTGGCGCAGTGGCTGGGCTTGACCACGCTCTACAACCTGCTGCCCAACCTCCAGCTTCTGTGGGTCGCCGACGCCCTCAAGCAGCGGCACGTGATCCCGCTGGAGTTCGTCGGGTCGGTCACCGGGTACAGCCTGCTGTATGGCGCCGCCCTGCTGCTGTTGGCGGTGATTCTCTTTCAGGAAAGAGAGATCGGCTAGGCTGGCGAAGGCATGGGTCATGGTGGGCGAGGCTAAGGGTTGGCAGGATCAACAAGCAGTCACGTCAGGAACCATCCGCTTACACAACGTTGTTTAACTGGAGGCTCCCCAATGAAGGGCCGCGGCCGTCGCCGCCGGGGGAATCTGGGGCGTGGGGCGGGTAGCCGAGGGAACGCGGCGGGCGGCATGGGCCTCGGCGTGCTCGATGTCCTCGCCGGAGCGGACCAGACGCGCGGAATTAAAGATCACCAGTAAGCCGCTGAGCATGTGCAACACCGCCGCCAGCCAGGGCGCGATCCACCCGGCCAGGGCCAGGCCGCCGAAAATCAGGATAAAGCCTAGCCCGATGACCAGGTTCTGCATGATGACCGCGAACGTCCGGCGGGAAAGCTCAATCAGGAACGGAATACGATTAAGGTTGTTGTTCATCAGCGCGATGGTGGCCGAGTGAATCGCCACGTCCGACCCCGCCGCGCCCATGGCGATCGACACGTCGCCGGCCGCCAGCGCCGGGGCGTCGTTCACGCCGTCGCCGACAACCGCCACGCGGTGCCCAGCCGCTTTTAAGTGATCGACCATCTCCAGCTTTTCGTGGGGCAGCACTTGGGCCTTGTATTCCGTGTGCATCTGTGCCGCCACGCGCCGCGCGACGCTTTCACGGTCGCCGGTGACGATGAACAGGCGTTTTAGGCCCAAGTCGCGCAGGCGATCCATCGCGGCTGCGGCCTGCGGACGGGTGTTGTCCGCCAGGCCGATCCAACCCAAAAGCTTGCCCGCCCGCAGCACGAACAACAGGCTCAAGCCCTCCGCTTCGGGGCTCTCCGCCGCGGCGCGCACCGCTTGCTGGGTGGCGGAGCTGGGCTTTTCCGCGGCCGGCACGTCGGTGGGCGACAGCAGCCATTCCGCCCGGCCCACCAGCACCCGCTGGCCGTCGCAGATCGCCGCTACGCCGCGCCCGGGCACTTCCTGGAAGGAGGTCGGCTGCGGCAGGTCCAGCCGGGCCTTTTGCGCCACCGCCGTCAACGCCCGGGCCACCGGGTGACGGCTGCTTTGTTCCGCCGCCGCCGCCGCCCGCAGCAGATCGACAGGCTCCACGCCCGCCGCCGGGGAAAGACGCGTGACTTCCAATTCGCCGGTGGTGAGCGTGCCGGTCTTGTCAAAAATCATCGCCGTCAGATTGCGGGCCGATTCCAGGTCCACCACGCTCTTAACCAGCACGCCCAGGCGGGCGGCCGCGGAAAGCGCCGCCACCATCGCGGTGGGCGTCGCCAGGATCAAAGCGCACGGGCAGGCGATCACCAGCATGGCGATGGCCCGCGACCAGGCGCTGTCCGGATCGCGCTTGAGGGTCAAAAACAGCACGATGCCCACGATCATGACGATCGTCGGCGTGTACCAGGCGGCGTAGCGGTCGATGGCCCGCATCAGCGGAATGCGCGTCGTTTCCGCCTGCACGATCATTTCCTTCACCCGGCCCAGCGTGGTGTCAGCCCCAGCCTTGGTGACCTTGATGTCCATCGCCCCGGTGAGGTTGATCGTGCCGCTGTAGACTTCGTCGCTTTCGGTCTTGTCCGCCGGCAGGGATTCACCGGTGATCGACGCCTGATTGACCGTGCTCTGACCC
The DNA here is from genome assembly GCA_020851735.1 of Phycisphaeraceae bacterium. Classification (GTDB taxonomy): domain Bacteria; phylum Planctomycetota; class Phycisphaerae; order Phycisphaerales; family Phycisphaeraceae; genus JADZCD01. The sequence goes on along the minus strand of JADZCD010000065.1, from coordinate 26,760 downwards.
TTAAGCACCAGCCCGTCGGCGGGGATGTTGTCCCCGGGCAGCACGCGCACCACGTCGCCGGGCTTTAAGAGCGCCGCGTCCATCTCTTCCTCGCGGCCATCCGTCAGCCGCCGGGCCCGGGTCGGCGTGATCTTGATCAGCGATTCAATGCTCGCCTGCGCGCCCAACGCCGTGCGGCTTTCGATCAGCACCGAAATGATGGTGAAAAACGCGACGGTGCCAGCCTCTAAGTAGTCGCCCTTGGCAAATGCCGCCAGGACCGCCAGGGCGATCAGTTCGTTGAAGTGGGTGTGCCCGTGGAGCAGGTCGCGGACGGCCGAGATCACCAGGGGCGCGCCCAGCAGCAGCGCCGCTGCGCCGGCCAATAGGGAAGCGTGTAGCGGGGTGGCGAATAAAAAGCGGGCTGCGAACGCCGTCAGCAGAAGCGTCCCCCCCAGGAGAGTGGCGGCAATTTTCAGGCTCATTCTGCCTTGTTGGGCGCTGATCTGCAGGTCGTGCTTAACGAAGTCGTGGGCCATGACGGTTGGGAACCTCCCAGAGAGCGTTAAATCCTGTCGGGCAGAAGGAAAGACACCGCCGGCAGCCTGTTCCTACGCAACCCAAAGCCCCGTGGTTCACAGGCTTACGCCGACAATTGGCTCTATGGTATCCAAAGACGCCAGCCCGGGGGAAGGTACGCCCAGGGGCCGATAAAATCAGAAGCTGTATTCCAGCTTTTGCGAATTTCTAAAAAATTCATCATTTCGCCGCATAAAAGTGTCCATGGTCTGTTAATATTTAGCGAGATTTTCGTTAAAAACCTCATTTTTTTTTGCAGCACGCTTTCTGTGGCGGCGGGCACAAACGCGAGCGTCTGGAAGGAGCGGGAGATGTTTCCAGGACGAAAGTTCGTTGTCGCTGTGGTCCATCTGACCTTGGTGGTGGCTCTGTACCCCGGTTTCGCCTGGGCCACGCCGCCGAAAAACGTGATCATCCTCATCGGCGACGGCATGGGCTTTGAACACGTCAAGGCCGCCAGCATCTACGCCAGCGGCGCGGAAGGCACGCTGTCGTTCGAACAGCTTCCCTATCAGGGCCAGGTCATCACCAACACCGTCAGCGGCGGAACGACCGACTCCGCCGCGGCCGCCACCGCCATGGCCACGGGCCACAAGGTCATCGCCGCCGCCATCAGCACCGCCCAGCCGCCCCCGGCCGGCAGCGGACTTAAATGGGGCGACCCCATGACCACCATGCTCGAAATCCTCATGGCCCAGGGCAAATCCAGCGGCCTGGTCAGCACCGCCCAGATCACCGACGCCACCCCGGCCGCGTTCGGCGCTCATGCCATGACCCGCAGCCAGCGGGCCATCATCGCCAACGGCTTTCTCACCCAGAACAAAGTCAACGTGATCCTCGGCGGCGGCGACGGCGGCTACATCACCAACACCATGGCCCAGGCAGCCGGCTACACCACCGTGGCCAATCGCACCCAGTTGCAGGCCGTCAATACCCAGACGACCACCTACCTGACGGGCATCTTCGGCAATGACGCCCTGCCCTACGAAGCCAACGGCTTAGGCGCCCTGCCCCACCTTTCGGAAATGGCCACTACCGCCATCGACATTCTCGACAACGATCCGCAAGGATTCTTCCTGATGATCGAAGGCGGCCGGATCGACCACGCCGCCCATGCCAACAACATCGCCCAGACTGTGTTGGAGACGGTGGAATTCTCCAACACCGTGCAACTGGTGCTCAATTGGGCAGCCGGGCGAACGGACACGCTGGTCCTGGTGACCGCCGACCACGAAACCGGCGGACTGCACGTGCTGGCCAACCTCGGCCAGGACGTGATGCCCACGGTCAGCTGGTCCAGCACCGAACATACCTCCACCAAAGTGCCCGTCTACGCCTGGGGCGTCAATGCCCAGATGGTCTCGGGCATCATCGACAACACCGACATCTTCAACATCGCCCTGGCCCCGGAGCCCGCCAGCGTGCTGATGCTCGGCGTGGGGATCGTCGCCGCAGCCCTGCGCCGCCAGCGGCGCTAACCCCGCAGCGTGGCAGCCAAGACCTGCCCGTAGAGAACGTGCCCGAAATCATTAGGGTGATTCACACCGTTGCCCGTCAGGTCGACGTAGCTCTTGCGCGTCAGCAGAAATTGCCAAAGCGTGGTCATGTCCGCCACCGCTACGCCCGGGCCTTGCAGGGCTCGTAAGGCGTCGCGATAGGCTGGATACAGCTCGGCAAACGCCAGCGTCCACTGCGGATTGCCGACCATGCTGGAAATCAGGATGAATTCGCAGTCGGGCTGCGCTTGCCGGATGGCGGCCATCTGCTGGCTGAGGTAGCCGGCAAATTCGCCGGGCGGGCGCCGGCCCGAGACATCATTCATACCCCAGGCCAGGATCGCCAGATCGGGCAAATGGCGCGCCGCCTTGGCGATGTTCTGCACGCCCCAGCGGGCGCACATCCCGCCGACGGATTCATTGGCCAGCTCAATGCGGGCCGCCGGATACGCCTGCTTCAAATAGCCGGCCAAAAGCTGCGGATAGCCCGGCTGATGCGGGGCAATGCCCACGCAGGCGGTGGCATTGCACCCGGTGGAGATGCTGTCGCCGAAAATCACCAGGCGCAGCGCATGGCCGGCCTGGAGAAGCTCACGCGTGCGCGGCAAATACGAAGTAGGACCAGACGGTATCGGGCCATCCCAGCCGCTATGGCGATAGGTGATGCGAATCTGGCGCGACGGAAACAGCTCTAGTTCGCAAAAGAGCAGGTGACGCTCACTGTCGCGGCAGGCAGCGATGGAATTAGGCGCGCCCGGCAAAGGATAAAGCTCATCCTGCCGCGTGACCGGAACGCGCGAGTCTGCGGTTAATTGCAGCGTGCAGCCGTCAGCCGCAAGCGAAAAATCCCGGCCCAGCTCGTAACGCCGCGTGCCGGACGTATCGGTGGCCGAAAGAATCTGCGTAGCGGGAAACAGCAACCGCGCAACCGGCAGCTGCCCGGGCTTCTGGATGAACATGACCGGTTCGTCAGTGCTCAGGTCGGATTGCCAGAGGAAAGCCATGGAAGAATCCTGGGGGTTGGGAACTAGGGATTGAGGGTTAGGAGTTGAGCGTTGGGGCTTAGGGTCAATGATACATCTCGCCGCGGGAATGACCCACGGACACGCCAGGGGCAAAGGGCACGCGCCCGGGCGCAAGCGATGTTGCCCATGATTTGGCCTATGCCTTTGCTTGGCCTGTTCCGTTCCGGGGCGGGCGGCGTTCAGACTCGAAAGCGATTTGCGATATCCATGCAAACACCCATGGAACTTCAGTTATTAGCACCCTGAGGTTTTAACCTGACCTGCCCACAGGTCGATACCACAACCAGTTAGCCGTTTTTATTCTCCCGTTCGTTCCCGTGCAGGGAGTTGATCCTTCTGGAACGACGGCGGCTGACCTGTGGAACGGGCAACCGCCGCACCGGGGCGGCGATCATCTCAACGAGGCCACAAACCATGCTGCGCAGATTCCGACTCAATCAATTTAAAATCGGCACGCGCTCCGTCGGCTCGTTCCTGCTGGTGGCGGCGATCACCGCCGCGGTGGGCGGCATCGGCTACTTCGGCATGCGTCAGATCGGCGCCCACGTCGAGCAGATCGGCCGCGGCGACCTGGTAGGCGTCCAATCCTTGCTGACCTTCAAGGATAACCTCAACGTCATCAAAGCCGCCGACCGCAACCTGATGATTCCACGCTTCAGCTCCGAACGCGTGCAGCGGCAATACGTCCTGATCGACGACGCCTGGCAGCGGCTGGATGAAGCCAAGACAACCTACGAAGCCCTCGCGCACACGCCCGCGCAACACGAACTCTATGCGACCATCGCCGAAGTCTGGCCCAAGCTGCGGGCGGGCATCGAACGCTCGGTCGAGCTTTCCAAGGCTTTCGATCAGATCAAGATCCGCGAGCCGAACCTGGTCGAACGTGAGACCGCCCGCGTCCGCGCCGCCCATTACCTGTGGCTGAATCAGCTCAACCAGGCCATCCTGGCGGGCAAGGCGTTTGCAGGCCAGCTCGATCCGCAGGCGTGCAGCCTGGGCAAGTGGATGGCGGCCTTTAAGACCGAGAATCCCGTGCTGCGCCAAAGCTTTGCGGACATTGACCAACCGCATCAGCGCATCCATCAGGGCGGCGCCCAGATCAGCCGGATTCTGACCGGCCCCGGCGCCCACGCCGAGAAGATACCCGCCGCCCAGGCCGTGCTCGCCGAGGAACTCCAGCCGGCGGTCGAGCAGATGCTGGCGATTCTGGATCGCATGGACGCCGAAGCGGCTCGCGCCGCGGCCGCCTATGACGCCATGCAACAGCAGATGAACGTCAACCAGCAGTTGTATCCCCCCGTCGAAAAGGTCCTGCCGCAGTTGGCGGACCTGCACGCCCAAACGGCGGCCCAGACGGTTGACTCGGGCCTGGCGGTGACGCAGCGCGCCCAGATGTTGGCCGGGGTGGCCGTGGGGCTGGGCATTGTGCTGGCCATCGGCCTGGGCCTGCTGACCACGCGGGCGATCACCCGCCCGCTGCACGACATCGTCGCCCGCATCCGCGACATCGCCCAGGGCGAAGGCGACCTGACCAAGCGGGTGGTGGTCCAATCCAAGGACGAGCTGGGTGAACTGGGCACGTGGTTTAACACGTTTGTGCAGAAAATCCACGACATCATCGCCGAAGTCATCAGATCCAGCCGCGAGGTGGCCGGCGCTTCGACGCAGATCGCCGCCTCCAGCGAAGAAATGGCCGCCGGCCTGCGCGCACAGACCAGCCAGGTCAATCAGATCTCCGACGCCATCGAAAAAATGAACCAGAGCGTGCGCCAGGTGGCGGACCAGAGCAGCCAGGCCGCCGCCAGGGCCGACGAATCAGGCCAGGTGGCGACCGAGGGCGGCCAGGTGGTCAGCCAGACCATCGAGGATATGGCCGCCATCAACCAGGCGGTCAGCGGCAGCGCCGCCAGCGTCGGCGAACTGGGCAAACGCAGCGCGCAGATCGGCAAGATCGTCGAGGTCATCAATGACATCGCCGACCAGACGAATCTGCTGGCGCTTAATGCCGCCATCGAAGCCGCCCGGGCCGGCGAACACGGACGCGGCTTCGCGGTCGTGGCCGACGAGGTTCGCAAACTGGCCGACCGCACCACCAAGGCCACGGAAGAAATCGCCCAGAGCATCACCGCCATCCAGGGTGAAACCAGCCAGGCCGTCGAACGCATGACCGCCGCCACAGCCCAGGTGCAGACCGGCGCGGAACGGGCTACCCAGGCGGGCCAGAGCCTCCAGCAGATCGTCGGCAAGGCCCGGCAGGTGGCGGACATGATCCAGGCGATCGCCCAGGCGGCCGAGGAACAAAGCTCCGCAAGTGAACAGGTGATCCAGAACGTGGAGTCGATCAACGCGGTGTCCAAGCAGTCCGCCGAGGGCGCCCAGCAGGCGGCCGCCGCCGCGGCGCACCTGTCAAACAAGGCTGAGCAATTGCGGAGCCTGGTGAGCCAGTTCAAGCTGGCCGAACAGACCGCCTAGACCACGTCAACCACCAGACCAGACCAGACCGCAGACAACACCTGCGGGCGGTTCGGCATCTGGCTCTATGGTCAGAGTTGGTCAACGCTGCTACAGATACACCACCACCCTGCCCCCTCCCTCAGAGAGGGAGAGGAGATTGCGCCAGCACCTGCGGGCGTTTCACTTCCGAAGCTCACTTCCGGGGGGGCCACTTCCGGGTGTCTATTTCCGGGGGTCTATTCCCGGGAGTTCTACTTCCGCGGGCGGGCGTTCTTGAAGTTCTCTTCGACCTTCTTCCAGTTCACCACGTTCCAGAACGCGGCGATGTAGTCCGGCCGGCGGTTCTGGTACTTCAGGTAATACGCGTGCTCCCACACGTCCAGGCCCAGGATCGGCGTGCCGGGGCATTCCGAGACGCCCTTCATCAGCGGGTTGTCCTGGTTCGGCGAGGAGCAGACGCACAGCTTGCCGTCAGGCTTAACGCTCAGCCACGCCCAGCCGGACCCGAATCGCGTCGTGGCCGCAGTGGTTAAAGCCTCCTTGAATTTGTCGAACCCGCCCAAATCATTCTGAACAGCGTTCGCCAAATCGCCGCTCGGCGCGCCGCCTCCGCCCTTGCCCGCCGGGGCCAGCAGTTGCCAGAACAGCGAGTGATTAAAGTGCCCTCCGCCATTGTTGCGGACCGCGCCGCGAATGTTCTCAGGCACCGCCGCCAGGTCGGAAATCAAGGCTTCGATCGATTTGGACTCCAAACCAGCGTTGCCGGCTATGGCTTTATTGAGATTTGTCACGTAGGCATTGTGGTGTTTGCCATGGTGAATCTGCATCGTCTGGGTATCGATGTGGGGCTCCAAAGCCTCAAAAGCGTAGGGCAGATCGGGAAGGATAAAAGCCATAGAATGTCTCCTGTTTAGTTCCAATATCAAGCGGGAACGTGACTTGCGCCACCGTTAAATGCGACGGCAGATGCTAGGACGGGCCGGTCGTATGGTCAAGAGTCAAAATAGAGAGGATTCTGGATTTGACGCTAAATCAATTACAATAAAACTGCAATTTTAGTTTTTTTTTAGAATCTTTATAAATGCGCTTGAATTTTATCGGTCACTCTCGGTACAGTATTACGTGGTTATCAACCACTAGAAATTTGGACGCACTACCGGAGGAAACAAACAGGCTCAATTGCAGCTGTACGGTTTGTGTTTCGCGAGTCGTAGGAGAGAGAGGGGAAGAAAGATTCGTAGGGCTGGGTTTTTTTCTTTAAGAGGAAAGGGTGGTAGGAGGCGATGACACAATTGCATGTATTGAACCACAGGCACTCTCCTTTGGAGCAGGAAAAGGCCCGTCGATCGGGTCGCGTTGCGCTCGTGGATTCCGTGGCCCAGTTGTCGGATGAAGATCAGGCCACGCTGCGTCAGATTCTCACCCAAAAATACGAGTTCGTTGATCACGCCAGCTTCCATCAGCCGGACGCTGAGCAGAAGATCTTTGAGGAAGCGCCCGCCATTCAGCGCCCGGACACCAGCTGGTACCATCCGGTGATGGACAACCTGTCCGATCACCGCGAAGCCCGCGCGGGCGGCACGGTGCTGCTGACCGCCGTGGAAGAGCGGGCCCTGTTCCTGCAATTCAACTATTGCCGCTTCCGCGTCTGCCAACTGAAGGTCGAGATCGGCAGCGCTTCGGTGCGCTCCGATCCCGCCCGCGAAATGCTCAGCTGGCATCGTCGGGCCGAGGGCTATCGCGAACAGATCGCCCAGACCAACCTGGCCCTGGTGCTGGCCATGGCCAAGCGCACGCGGATGAGCGAAGTGGATTTCGCCGACTTGGTCAGCGAAGGCAACATGGCCCTCTTGCGGGCGGTCGATAAGTTCGACGTGGCCCGCGGCTTTAAGTTCTCCACCTACGCCTGCCGCGCGATTCTCAAGGCCTTCAGCCGCAGCGGCGTGAAGCTCAGCAAGTATCGCCAGATGTTCCCCACCGATTTTGACCCCAAACTCGAAAAATCCGACTACTTCGACCGCAAACGCGAAGACGACGAGCTCGGCTGCGTCGATGAACTGCGGCGGATCCTCCAGCAAAACCGCGCCGATCTGTCGGACATCGAACAGGAAGTGATCCAGCATCGCTTTGCCATCGGCTCGGAAGAAGACGCCGCCCGGTCGCTGACCCTAGAACAGGTCGGGCAGATCATCGGCGTGACCAAGGAGCGCGTGCGGCAGATCCAGAATAAAGCCCTGGACAAGATCCGCCAGACGCTCGAAAGCAACTACCTCTAACTTAGCTCTCACCCTATTCTCTCCATAGAAAACACGGGAGCTCCCAACCAGGCTCCCGTGTTTTTTTGCGCCTATGGAAATGTCGTCGCCCCCGCCGTTACGCCTGCGCCTCAACCACCGTGGCCTTGACAATGCGCGGAGCCTTGCGCGGATTGCCCTGTCGCGGATCCGCCAGCGGCGTGGCTGCGATCTTGTCCACCGCTTCCAGACCGGTGACCACCTTGCCGAAGGCCGTGTACTGGCGATCCAGGTGCTGGCAGTGCTCGCGGGACAGGCAGATAAAAAACTGCGACCCCGCCGAATCCGGATCCGCCGACCGGGCCATGGAAAGCACCCCCTTGTCGTGCGGGCGCTCATTGAACTCCGCCTTAACCTGCCAGCCCGGCCCGCCCGTGCCGTCCCCACGCGGGCAGCCGCCCTGAATCACAAAACGCGGAATGATGCGGTGAAAGGTCAGCCCGTCGTAAAAACCCTGGCGGGAAAGCTTAAGAAAATTCTCCGCATGGCCGGGGGCCACGTCGGGCCAAAGCTCCACAAGAATGTCGCCTTCGGAGGTCTGCAGTTGAACTTGGGGCAGGTTGGTCTTGGCCATGTCTGACTCCGTGGAAAAAGTGGAAAGCGACATTGTAGCCCCCCCGCGGGGCTTACGGGATGCCGCCAGGGCGAAAAAATAGTGCCAACCCGTCCTTTGAGCCGACTTTTTGCCAGTGGGCGCGAGGTTTCTCATTGCGCCCAGCGATGCTGCTTGGCCGGGTTATCCGCGTGTATTGGGCCGGCCAAGCAAGGGCAAAGGGGGAAAAAATCGGGGGCAGACTAGGAAAGGCAGGCCCGCATGATTACCCAACAAGAGATCGATCAACTCAAGAAAGATCTGGAAGATTTGCGCAAGGTGCTGTTGCGGGATCGGGAAGCGGTGCGGGCGCAAATCCAGCCGCTGATCGCCAAGGCCCAGCGGATGCGCGCCGACGGCGCCGGCGGCAAATTCGAGCCAGCCATCTGCAGCGTGCACGACCTGCTCATCGCCGTGCAACGCGGCCTGACGGCTCAGGCGAACCTGAAGAGTTCGTTTGAGTCCTGAAGGTCGGTAAGCCACCGGTCATTCAAAGTCACGCGGGAAAATAGCCGCCGGCGGAAGCCGGCGGTTAGACTATCGAAGTATTGCCTATCCCTCCCATTCCATCACAACGCAGGCGCGTCTTGCCCTTCGCGCCAATAACGTCCCCGATGACTGGGCAGATAAGACCTAACCAAGTGCTCAAAGTGTGCTCGGTCGTTTACCCTCTTGCGACTGCCTCCGCGACTGAACCAATGGCCGCTGGATTTAGAAAACCGCCGCCCTAGCGCCAGACTTCCCACATTCTTGATCCGACGAGCCACTTTCTGCCACGACGGATCGCCGCGCCAACTGACGACCAGATGCACGTGCGTGGGGTCTGTAGCCATCGCGTGCAGGCGCCAACCCTGGCGCTGACAAACGTCATGCGCTATCCACACCAACGCTTTCTGGATGGAATCATCAAACACCACCGGCGGGTATTGGGCTGCCTGATCGTAAGCGTCCGCCAATCTGGAATTGCGAGGCTGCACGCCGCGGTCGCGTTGCACGAACCCGCGCGGATGATCCGGCATCCAGCTTCGATAGGCGTGAAAGGTGAACAGATAGACAGGCATTAGAAATTCAGTTTAATCGCTGGGGGAAAGGTGGCACAGTGTAATTGGGAGACTAACCGCCGGCTTCCGCCGGCGGCTGTTGCGCAGGGAATTATCGAAATGGATGAAACACTTTGAAGAGAAACTTCCGGTAGCGCTTCCGGGGGTCACGTCATCTTCCGCAGCACCGTGTGCAGAATGCCGCCGTTGCGGTAGTAATCAACCTCCACCGGCGTGTCGATCCGGCAAACGGTCGAGAAGGCGATTTCTTTGCCATCGCTCTTGCGGGCCCGCACGGTCACCTCCTGCCGCGGCTGGAGGCGATCGTCGATTTCAATGCTGTACGTCTCGCTGCCGTCCAGGCCCAGGCTCGCAGCCGTCTGACCCTCTTGATAGCACAGCGGTAAGACGCCCATGCCCACCAGGTTCGAGCGGTGGATGCGCTCGTAGCTTTCGGCGATCACGGCCTTGACGCCCAAAAGGAACGTGCCCTTGGCCGCCCAATCGCGCGACGAGCCCATGCCGTAGTCCTTGCCGGCCAGCACGACCAGCGGCACGCCCGCGCTCTTGTAGTTCACGGACGCATCGTAAATCGGCTTAACCTGCCCGTCGGTGAAGTCCGTGGTCAGCCCGCCCTCCGTGCCGGGGGCCAGTTGATTGCGCACCCGCACGTTGGCGAAAGTGCCGCGCGTCATCACCCGATCATTGCCGCGCCGCGATCCGTAGCTGTTAAACAAGCTCACCGGCACGCCGTTTTCGACCAGATACTTGCCGGCCGGTCCGTTGGCCTTGATCGATCCCGCCGGGCTGATGTGATCCGTCGTCACCGAATCGCCCACCTTCACCAGACACCGCGCCCCCCGGATCGCGCTGATCAGCTGCGGCGTGGGTTTCAAATCAACAAAGAACGGCGGCTCCTGAATGTAGGTGCTCTTCTCGTTCCAGCGATAAAGATCCCCGGTCGTCGTCGGCACAGCCTTCCACTCGGCGCTGCCGGCAAAAACGTCCGCGTATTGCTGGATGAATTGCGCCCGCGTCACGCAACGCTCCACCGCCTCCTGCACTTCCCGCGTGCTCGGCCAGATGTCGCGGAGGAACACGGGCTTACCCTGTTTGTCCGTGCCCAGGGGATCGGTGGTCAAGTCGATGTCCACCGTGCCGGCCAAGGCGTAAGCCACCACCAGCGGCGGGGAAGCCAGGTAATTCGCCCGCACGTCCGGATTAATTCGGCCTTCAAAATTCCGATTGCCGCTGAGCACCGCCGCCGCCACCAGATTGTGCTGGCTGATGGTCCTGGAAATCGCCTCCGGCAAGGGCCCGGAATTGCCGATGCACGTCGTGCAGCCGTAACCGACGAGATTGAACCCCAGCGCATCAAGGTGTTCGGTCAGCCCGGCTTTGGCCAGATAGTCGGTGACGACTTTACTTCCGGGGGCGAGCGACGTTTTCACCCACGGCTTGCGCGTCAAGCCTTTTTCGTGGGCCTTCTTGGCCACCAGCCCCGCGCCGATCATCACTTCGGGATTGCTCGTATTGGTGCAACTGGTGATGGCGGCGATGACCACCGCCCCGTCGCGCAGGTCGATGGTTTTGCCATCCAGCTCCAGCGTCGCGCTTTGGGCCGCGGGTTTGCTGAAAGTCGTCGGCAGGTCCTTTTGCCACTGCTTTTTCATGCCCGTCAAGGCAATTCGATCCTGCGGACGCTTGGGCCCCGCCAGCGATGGCTCGACCGTGGCCAGGTTCAATTCCAGCGTGGACGAATAGGTGATGTCCTGCCCGCTCTCGCCGCGCTGGCGCCACAAGCCCTGGAGCTTGTAGTACTGCTCGACGGTCGCAATGAGTTTTTCGTCGCGCCCTGACAACCGCAGGTAGCGAATCGTCTGCTCATCCACGGGGAAGAATCCGATGGTGGCGCCATATTCCGGCGCCATGTTGGCGATGGTGGCGCGATTGGCCAGGGGCATGTCGTCCAAGCCAGGCCCGAAGAACTCCACGAATTTATTGACCACGCCCGCGGCCCGGAGCATCTGCGTGACCACCAGCACCACGTCGGTGGCCGTCACGCCCTCGGCCGCTTGGCCGGTGAGCTTAAAGCCTACGACTTGCGGAATCAGCATGTAAATCGGCTGCCCGAGCATCACCGCCTCAGCCTCGATGCCGCCCACCCCCCAGCCCACCACGCCCAGGCCGTTGATCATCGTGGTGTGGCTGTCCGTGCCCACCAGCGAGTCGGGGTAAAGTTCCTTGCCGTTGTCCCAGGCGACTTTAGCTAAGTTTTCCAGGTTCACCTGATGCACGATGCCCGTGGCCGGCGGCACCACCCGGAAGTTGGACAGGGCCTTTTGCCCCCACTTAAGAAATTCGTAGCGTTCCTTATTGCGTTCAAACTCCAGGTCGCTGTTGATCTTCAGAGCCGCCCCCGACCCGAAGGCGTCCACCTGCACGGAATGGTCGATCACCAGATCGCACGGCACGAGGGGATTAACCTTGCGGGCGCTTTCGGGCTTGCCGGTCATGCGCACCATCGCCGCGCGCATGGCGGCCAGATCCACCACCGCCGGCACGCCCGTGAAATCCTGCAGCACCACGCGCCCGGGCATGAAGGGGATTTCCACTTCGCCAACGTTCTTAGCGTCATAGCGGGCCAGCGCCTCGACCGCTTCCCGCGGATACACCCGCCCGTCATAGTTGCGCAATACCGCTTCCAATAGCACGCGCATGGAATAAGGCAGGCGCGAAACGTTCGCAAACGTCTTGGCCAGCGCGTCCAGGCGATAGATCGTCCGCGGGCCCAGGGGCGTGTCGATGGTCGCGCGGGCGTGGAAGGGATCGGAAGTGTTTGGCGCCATGAGCAAGAGTTCTCCGCCGAGTGCGAAAATCAGGGTCCATGGTGGGATTTACCGGTCGATCCCGTATAGCGGCGTACAGCGGTGGATCGTAGCAATCCCAGCGATCGGCGGCAATAAAAAAACCGCGGGCAAAAACCCGCGGCCAAAGGACCATTTTTCTCTAGATCAAAGCCCGTCTCTTACCCCCGCCGGCGCAGCAGCATCAGGCCGCCGGCCAACAGCAGACCCACCGACGCCGGCTCGGGGATGATCGTCGGCGAAGCGGACGACGATGAGTCGACCGAGGTGCTGGCACCAATGCCGAATTCGTCAAGGTTGAACAAGTCGTCGAAATCGGGATTCTCAAATCCAAGAGCCACCGCGTAGGAATGGGCAAGCCTGACAAAGAATGGATTGGACGGGGGGGTTTCGGGCATCCCGCCTACATACACATAAAATTGCAGCAGACGCCAGTCGAAAGAATTGATTCGGCCGTCGGTATTGATGTCCAGCCAATGAATGTCGTCGGCCAGGTCGTTCTCGGCGACCACGGTCTTACGGACATTTTCGTCCAGGATGACCTCAAGCCAGTGACCAGCATCCGTGTAGTCGAACTTACCGTTGATCATCCACTCCGGACTCTCCGTATTGGTGACAGGGTTGACGGAAGAGGATTTAAGCAGTTCACGCGACAATAGACCCAGCAGTTCCTCTTCGTTGGCGTTCCAGATGTACGGGTTGTAGGACGAGCCGCCGCTGCCGTTGCCCTCAAAATTGCTGCGCATCGTGCGGAAGCCGTACACGCTGGAGACGATCGCCCGGCGGTAATCGTCGATCCGTCCAAGGCCATACACGCCATAGCTCGGCCAGATTCCAGGCTTAGGTATGCGCAGGACGAATTCATATAGCGCCACATCATCCTCAGCCAGCGGCGCCGAAGTCTCGCGGGTGACCAGTTCCGCCCGGGCGGAGGAGGCTGTCAAGGAAATAATGGCCGTGGCCAGAACACAAACCAGAACCGACCAGGCGAAAGTCTTACTCATGTTCATTTCCTCTCCTTAACTGCCCGCGATGGATAGTCCGTCCACCCTGTCCTACCGTCCCATCCTTGGCTAAATGACCCGGAATAATAAACAACCCCCCCCACTTACGGGGGTCATTTAAGCATACCCCTATGAGGTCTGGATGCAAGCAAAAAGCACTTAATTGTTTTGGCCGTTTTTTGTTGGCCAAACCAATTGCCAGCCCATCTCGGCATGCAGCCGTGTTTATTTAAGCCGTTGTAAAACTAGAGCTTACGCGCTCAGACGACGGGTTGTTCTTGCTTCCCGTCAAGATCGTGCGCACCTGACCGTTACAGAATGCCCGATCGTAATAATCACCCAGGGATTCCTCGCCCCGTCGTTCTTTGGACCAGCGTTCCAGCAGCGGCCTTAACTTGGCTACCAGCTCCGCCCGGCCGACGTTCTCGGCATAAAGCTCCGCCAAGCGATCCCCCGCCAGACGCCCGCCGACGAAAATGTCATAGACCTCGTCCTTCCGCCCGACAAACGCGATGTCCGCCGTGTATGGCCGCGAGCACCCGTTGGGGCAGCCCGTGGCCCGCACGGTTAAGGGCAGGTCCAGAAGCCCAAGCCGTTCAAACTCCGTCTCCAGTTCCGAAAGAATGTCCGGCATCGACCGCTCGCTCTCCGCCAGCGCCAACCCGCAGGTCGGCAAGGCCGGGCAGGCCATCGCATACCGGCGGACGAGGGAAAGCTCCTTAAGCAGCTTCACCCCGTGCTCGCGCAGGATGGCTTCCAGCTCCGTCACCTGGGCGGAGGATAAATCCGCAAAGAGCAGGCTCTGATTGGGCGTCAGAATCACGTCGCAGTTAAATCGATCGACGATCTTGCGGAACGCGGCCTTGGGGCGGGATGTCGGCGTGTCGATCACCCGGCCGTTCTCCACCCACACGCCGTAGAAAAACTTGCCGTCGCCCTGCGGCCAGGCGCCCAGGTAGTCATTGAGCTTCATCGGGCCGACGTCCACCGCAGGCTTAAGCTCAAAATCCGCGCGCTTCTTGAATTCCTCGCGGAACTTGTCCACGCCCCATTCCTCGATGACGTATTTAAGACGCGCGTGCCGGCGATCCGCCCGGTTGCCGTGGTCGCGGAAAATCGAAGCCACGATTTTCGCTGCCGCCACCACGTGCTGGGCGTCCACGTACCCGACAGGCGACGCCATGCGGGCAAAGGTGTCTTCCTTGCGGTGCGTCATGCCCAGGCCCCCGCCCGCCAGGAGATTCACGCCCGCCACCCGCCCGTCGCGAACGATGGCGATCAGCCCGCAATCCTGGGTGTAAACGTCGACGGAATTGTCCTCCGGCAGGGCGATGCCGATCTTGAATTTGCGCGGCAGATACTGGTCGCCGTAGAAGGGCTCTTCGCCCGCGCCGCCGTTGGAGTCCGAATGTTTTTCGCCGTTGAGCCAGATTTCATAGTAAGCCTTGGTCTGCGGGCTAAGCTCCGTGGCGATCTGCCGCGCGAAAGCCAACAGCGCCTGGTGCGCTTCGTCCGCCAGCGGCGCGGGCGACGCCATGACATTCCTGCTCACGTCGCCGCAGGCCGAGAGCGTGGAGATCAGGGCCTTATTAAGCCCAGCCATGACGGACTTCAGATTGCTCTTGACCACGCCGTGGAACTGGAAGCCCTGGCGCACGGTGATGCGCAGGGACTTGTTGTAGGTCACGCGCTCAGCCAGGTCGTCCGCCGCCCGATACTGGGCCGCGGTCATGCGTCCGCCGGGGTTGCGGGTGCGGACCATAAACCACGTTTCGGGCTCGATGCCGGTCTCCTTGACCTTAGCGCGGGCGTCGCGGTCTTCCTGCTGATAGATGCCGTGGAATTTTAGAAGCGTCACATCGTCCGACCCGAAGGACTTTTGCGTTCCAGTCAGCGTTTCCTGGATCGAGCCGCGCAGGTGGTGGCTGTTTTTCTTGGCCACTTCGACAGCGGATTGCTCCGCGCGCATGGCCCGGCCGGTGGGTTTGTTTTTGTTCTGATCTTCCGACATAGCCGCCTCCTGGCGTAAAACCTGTTCTGCAATAGACCGTCTGGATCCGCCCCGCCGCGGGCTTGGTCCAACGCCCAGTTGTTCGGATAGGCTCTTTTTGAACCTGTAAGACCAAACCTCAAGCGAGATTGGCGTATTTCTATTAAGGATAGTAACGACTAGGCATCGTGACTTCAATCAACTCGCTTTATTATTATTGATATTGCCTAAGATTTTACCATAAAAACACTTGCGTCTAGTTGAAATATCTAAAGTTCTCGATATATATAACTATTAATGGCCATCCGACCACGATTCTCCAAGGGGCTGCCCGCCGGCGTTCTCCAGCATTGGTCCGCGGTATTCGCTGACTTAGCCCACCCCAAGAGGCTGAAAATTCTCGAGCTGCTCGACGGGCAAAGGCTGTCCGTAGCCGAGTTGGCCGCGTTGCTTCAGTTGCCCCTGGCCGTCACCAGCGGGCACTTAGGCGTGCTTCGCCGGCAAGGGATCCTCGCTCCGCACCGCCAGGGAAGGCAGGTCTATTACCGCGTGGCCGACCGCAAAGCGCTGCGCCTGTTGCAGGCCATCCGCAACGAGCAGACCGCCGTCGAAGGCTATCAGGACGGCGAAGCGATCTGAGGTGGAATCACGGATAGCCCCATGTGGAAACATGGGGCTGGCCTTGGGTATCCGGAATTGGCGAAACACAATCCAATTCCACAGAAAACAGCCGCGGGCAACGACGACAACGCGAAAGCCAATCCAATTCCACGAGCAACAGCCGCGGACGCAGCCGCGGACAACGACGACAACGCGAAAGCCAATCCAATTCCACGCGAAACAGCCGCGGGCGGAAGCCCGCCGGTTAGTCCCCCAATCTCCCCAAGTGCCACCGCCTCCCCACCCGCAAAAAAGTCGACAGCAGTGGGGGAGGGAGAAGGTCGAATGCTGAATGCCGAATGTCGAATGCGACCCCAGCCCCCCAAATCCCTACCCCAGACCCTAGACCCCAGACCCTGCCTTTAATTCGCCATTCGCCATTCTCCATTCGTCATTCACCATCAATCCCTTCCGGGGTCACTTCCGGGGTCGCTTCCGGGGGTACAATCCGAATCTCCTGGCTATGACTGGCAAGAGCGATCCAATTCGACTTCGTCCGATCGTGCTGCTTGGCCCTACCGCGGGCGGCAAGAGCGAATTAGCTGTGTTGTTAGCTGAGCGCTTGGGCGGCGGTCAGGTCCTGGGCGCTGATTCGATGCAGGTTTACCGGGGGATGGACGCCGGCACAGCCAAGCCTTCGCCTGCCTTGCGGGCTCGGGTGCCGCATTTATTAATTGATTGTGCCGACCCGACGCAGACGTTCACCGTCGCCGACTGGCTCACCCAGGCCGATCAGCTCATTGCCCAGGGCCAGGCCCGCGGAGTGCGATCGATCGTGGTGGGCGGCACGAATTTGTACATCCAGGCGTTCTTAGAGGGTTTATTCGCCGGCCCGCCGCGGGATGCGGACTTGCGGGCCCAGCTGGAGAAGCTCGACGGCAGCGCCCTCTACGCCCGCCTTGCCGCTGTGGACAGCCAAGCAGCCGGAAAAATCCACGCCAACGATCGCAAAAAGCTGATCCGCGCCATTGAGGTGTTTGAATTAACCGGCCAACCCATCTCCACCTGGCAGAAGCAGTGGACGATCCAGAACCCACCGTCGCCGGGCGCCGCCGACGGGCAAATGCCGAATGTCGAATGCCGAATGCCGAATGCGACCCAGACCCCAGACCCTGCCTCTAATTCGCCATTCGACATTCGTCATTCGTCATTGACCACCTCCGGGGGTGGGGGAGAGAAAATGCCGAATGTCGAATGCCGAATGCCGAATGCGACCCCAGTCCCTGCCTCTAATTCGTCATTCGCCATTCGCCATTCGTCATTGACTACTTCCGGGGCTTCCGGGGGTTCCGGGGGTGGGTATCGACACGGCGCCATCCTCCTGGGCCTGTCCTGGCCGACGGAAATGATCAACAAGCGGATCAACCTGCGGGTCAAGGGCATGTTCTACCCCCAGCAGGCGATGGCGCAGGACGGGCTGTCCGAGGATGAACTTTGGCCGGGCCGGGGGCTGGTGGACGAAGTTAAAGAATTGAACGACAAAGGCTTATTAGGTCGTCAGGCCCGCGAAGCGTTGGGCTATAAGCAGGTATTGGCCTACCTTAACGGCCAATGCAGCCTGGAGGAAGCCTACGAGCAGACCAAGATCCAAACCCGGCGGTTTGCCAAGCGTCAGCGGACCTGGCTAAAGCGGTTTCGAGGGGTCCACTGGCTACAGGCCGCGGGCAAAAAAGCCGAGGAATTGGCGGACGAAGCCCTGGCCGCCATAGGGGGGCAGGACACAACCGACGTATAACCATGATCTTACGATTAAGACTTGACAACCGCCGCTGATAGTGCTCAAGTTAGCGGCCGCCTTGGCGTTAGGCGGAAAGGGCAGTCGGGATGGCATAAAGAGCACGCAGTATTGAGGAATTATGGCCAAGAGCAGCGGAAAAGGACGGTCCGGATCAAGCCGCGCGACCGGTACGAAGGCCAAGACCAGCCGGCGGGGTGGGATTCGCCAAGTCAAGGACGCCACAGGCAAACACCTGGTCATCGTGGAAAGCCCCACCAAGGCCAAGACCATCAACAAATATCTGGGCAACGACTACGTGGTGATGGCCAGCGTCGGCCACGTGCGCGATCTGCCCGGGCGGGCGCCCAAGGGCGTTAAGCAGGAAGTGCCCGGGGTGGACCTGGAAAACAACTTCGCGCCGACCTACGAAATCCTGCCCGACAAGCGTCAGACCGTGGCCGACCTCAAAAAAGCCGCCAAGCACGCCGCCGACGTCTGGTTCGCCACGGACTTGGACCGCGAGGGCGAAGCCATCGCCTGGCATCTGGCCGCCGCCTTGGGCGTGGAACTGGCAGACGCCAAACGCGTGGTCTTTAACGCCATCACCCAGGCCGAAATCGCCCACGCCTTCACCAACCCGCGCAAAATCGACGAAAACAAAGTCAACGCCCAGCAGGCCCGCCGCGTGCTCGACCGGATCGTCGGCTACCAGGTCTCCCCGCTCTTGTGGAAGAAAGTGGCCGGCGGCCTAAGCGCCGGGCGGGTGCAGTCGGTGGCCGTCCGCCTGGTCGTCGAGCGCGAACGCGAGATCGAAGCCTTCATCCCCGAGGAATACTGGAAGATCACCGGCATCTTCGCCACCGATCCAACCAAGACCAACCCCCTGGCCCAGGAATGGCGCGCCTTCCTGGCCGACGTGGCGGAAGGCAAAGAGCGCACCGTCCGCGAAAAATTGATCTGGCTCAGCGAACACAGCTGCCTGCGTGCGGAACTGACGGAAGTCAACGGCCAGGCCTTTCGTCCCGGCGGGCACGAAGAAGCCCTGGCCACCGCCGCAGCCCTGGGCCTGACCATCGAAAAGAAAGACGAGTGGGAAGAGCCCAAAGCCAAGGGCATGGCCCGCTTCCGCATCCGCGTGCTGGGGCATGTCGGCAGCCAAGCCGACTATCGCATCAAGTCGATTGAGACCAAGCGCACCACCTCCAGGCCCGGCGCGCCCTTTATCACCAGCACCCTGCAGCAGGCGGCCGCTAACCAACTGGGCTTCCCCCTGCAGCGGACCATGCGCATCGCCCAGCAGCTCTACGAAGGCGTGGACATCCACGGGCGCGAAGGCCAGGTCGGCCTGATCACCTACATGCGTACCGACTCCACGCACCTGTCGCCCGAAGCCCTGGGCATGGCCCGCGACTACATCGGCAAGGAGTGGGGCCCCCAATATCTGCCGGATAAGCCCAACGTCTACACCAGCAGCAACAAGCTGGCCCAGGAAGCGCACGAAGCCATTCGCCCCACCGACGTGAACATCACGCCCAAGCGCGTGCGCAGCGCCCTGACCGAAGAGCAATACAAACTTTACCGGCTGATCTGGGAACGATTCCTGGCCAGCCAGATGGTGCCCGCCCAGTGGGACTCCACCGTGGCGATGATCGAAGCGGCAACCGCGGCGCTTAAGGCCCTCTTTAAAGCCAACGGCCGCCGCTTGATTTTCGACGGCTGCTACAAAGCCACCGGCGTGCCCGAAAGCGGCGAAGAAGCCATGCTTCCGCCCTTAAAGGAAAATCAGAAACTTGGGCCGATGCAGATCGACCCCACCCAGCATTTCACCTCGCCCCCGCCGCGCTACACCGAAGCGTCCCTGCAAAAGGAACTCGAATCGCGCGGCATCGGTCGGCCGTCAACGTACGCCGCCATCATCCAGACCATTCAGGACCGAAAATACGCCGAGTCGGTCGCCCCGCGCGACAAACGCCTGCGGGCCACGGACCTGGGCAAGGTGGTGACCGACAAACTCGTCGAAGCCTTCCCCCGCCTGATGGACGTGGACTACACCCGCCAGATGGAAACCGAGCTGGACAAGATCGAGGAAGAGCATCACGACTGGGTGACGATGCTGCGCGAGTTTTACGGGCCGTTCAAGGAAAACCTCGCCAAGGCCCACCTGGAAATGGTGCACGCCAAGGCCGAGAGCGAGCCGGCCTCTTTTGATTGCCCCAAGTGCGGCGCCGGCACGGTCTATCGCTTCGGCAAAAACGGGCGCTTCCTGTCCTGCAGCACGTATCCTAAGTGCGAATTCGCCGCCCCCATCGACGCCGAAGGCAACCCCCTGCAACCGGAGATGACCGACATCGTCTGCCCCGAGTGCGGCTCGGGCATGACCCGGCGCACCGGGCGCTTCGGGCCCTTCCTCGGCTGCGTGAACTACCCCAAGTGCAAGGGCATTTTGAAGCTGGACCCCAAGAAGCAGACGCTGGTGCTGCCCAAGGTCCCGCCCCTGCTCACCGACGTCCCTTGCCCCAAGTGCGGGTCGCCCTTGAATATGCGCACCAGCAAGCGCGGTTACTGGCTAAGCTGCTCGACGTTCCCCAAGTGCCGCGGCCGCGTGGCGTGGTCCGCCGTGGAAGAGCCCAAGCAAAAGGCCCTGGACGAAGCCTATCGCCAGCACGAAGCCGCCCACCCCGCGCCGCAGGTGCGCAACACGCAGGGGCAGATTCTCGGTGACGACTACATGCCGCAGATTACCGGCGGACCGCCGCCCGGCGAAAACGCGGAAACTCCGCTGGATTCCGACGCGGCCTAAGAGCCTGTCCGATGTCCCAATCCTTCCCAGAATCCCCGCGCGGAAATCTGAGCCGCAAAATGGCCCAGCGGCAGCGCGCCGTCCGCGCCCAAGCAGCCACCGACGACGAAGAAGTGCTCTACCACGAGCACCCGGCCATGTTCGGCAATCGGCCGATCCTGTTTGTGGTCTGCCTGATTCTCTGCGCCGCGGGCGTCGGCCTGCTTTGTTTAGGTTGGTGGTGGCTGCATTGCCAGGGCGTTCTGCTGGAAGTGACCAATCGCCGCTCAACCTTGCGCACCGGAATCCTCTCCCGCGCGCTCAGCGAAGTCTGGCACCGGGAAGTGTGCAATATCAAACTGGAGCAGACCTTTTCGCAGCGGCTGATGCACGTGGGCACGATCGGCATTTCCAGCGCCGGCGAGCCGGGCTTTGAAATCCTCGTCAGCGGCATGCCCCACCCCGAAACGGTCAAGGAAATCATCGACGCCTATCGCCAGAACGCACGCTGACCATCCCCCGCCCCCTTGGCCTAAAACTCCGTCACCGCCGGCTGGCCTTCCAGCCAGCGGATCATGTTCAGCACCAGGTAATTCCAGTTCTGGAAACCCGGATTCAAAATCGGCTCGCCGTTCTCCGGCTGGTAATACTCGTGCAGCGCCCCGTGCTTCTCCAAATCCCGCCCGAACAGCCGCACCGTTTTCTCCGCCAGCTCCCGCGCCTGCTCGTTAAACCCGTAGCGCACCAGCCCCCGGAACGTCAGATAATTCGCCACCCCCCAGATCGGCCCCAGCCACGACGACGGATTCCCCGACGCCCGCAGGTTGTACATCTTCTCCATCTTCGAAAGCGTGCGCACGCCGAACGGCGCGCTAAACGTCCGTTCGTCCAGCAGGTGCTCCCGCACCATGCGCTGCGCCTGCTCGGGCGTGGCGATCCCCGCCCACATCGCCAGGAACCCCGACCACACCCCCACGCGCTGAATCAAGCACGGCCAATCCCGCGGCTGGCCGTAGTGCAGCTCCGGCTTGGTGAATGTCGGCACCGGCTTAAGATTAAAGTCCACGCTGTAGAAAAAGCCCAGCCACGGGTCCCAGCAATGCTCCTGGATCGCCGCCCGCAAGTCGTCCGCATCCTTCTGATACTGCCCCGCCACCTCGTCCAGCCCCACGCGCTGCAATAGATACACCAGCGCCAACAGCTCCCGGTACATCAGGCAATTTAAGTAAATCGACCCGCTGCTGCGCTCCGGGCGCCCGAACGTGCACGGATCGTTGTCCACGCCGATGGCGCAATCCGTCTGCCAGAAATACAGCCCGCAGGCGTGCCGATAATGATTGCGATACATGTTCAGGAACGATTGCAGCGGAAACATCTTTTCCCGCAGCCACGTCGCGTCGCCCCCGTCCTGCTGCACCAAAAACGCCGCGTGCTGCGCCAGGCAGGGCTTGTGCATGTTCTCCGCCATGCTCTTTTCCGCCGGCCAGGCGCCGTGCGGCTCAATCACAATCGGCACCCAGCCCGGCGGGCCGTGCGGCTCCAGGTAATTCTGGATGCACCCGCGCTCGAACGGCCGCGCCTTCTCCACCTCCGCCGGGTCATTGACTTCCGCCAGAATCTGCCGCAGCGCCACGTTGCTCAACCACGAGTCCCAATCCCACAGCACGTTGGCGTACGCCGAACTGCCCGGCGTCAGATACGGGTGCTTCAGCGCCTTGTTCGGCTGGCGATACATCAGGTGATAATCGCGACTGACGTGTTGGCGAACCAGCGGAATGTACGAATCCAGATCGGTGGCCACGCCATAAATCCTTACAAAATGGGAAATCCGACTTTCAAAAGCACCCGCCTCGCCTAGCCCCGCATGGAAATGCGGGGCCGGCTCGGCCCCTTCCGGGGCGTCCGGCCCTTCCAGGCCCTTCCGGGCACTTCCGGGGGCTTCCGGGGGGGTCAGGCCCAGAGGTTGTATTTAAGAATGCAGCGCAACGCGGAGAAGCCATCCTTCCAGTTGATCTTTTTGCCCTCGGCAAACGTTCGTCCGGAGTAGCTGATGGGCACCTCGTAGATCCGCAGTTTCAGCTTTGCCACCTTCGCGGTGATCTCCGGCTCAAACCCGAAGCGATTCTCCTCAATGGTGATCTGGCTGAGCACCTCCCGGCGGAAGAGCTTGTAGCAGCATTCCATGTCCGTCAGGTTCAGGTTCGAGCACATGTTCGAGAGCGTGGTCAGCACCATATTGCCCAGGTAGTGCCAGTAATACAGCACGCGATGGATCTGCCCGACGAAGCGCGAGCCGAACACCACGTCCGCCCGGCCGTCGAGGATCGGCTCCAGCAGGCGGGGATATTCGCGCGGATCGTATTCCAGGTCGGCATCCTGAATAATGACAAAATCACCCGTCGCCGCCGCGATCCCCGTGCGCAGGGCCGCCCCCTTGCCCTGGTTGAACTGGTGATGGCTGATCACCAGATCCGAACGCTCCGCCGCCAGCCGCCCGAGCACCTCGGTCGTGCCGTCCGTCGAGCAGTCGTTGACCAGGATGATCTGCTTCTGGATGCCCTCGGGCAGCAGCACCTCGTCCACGCGCGCCAACAGCCGCGGCAGCAGGGCAGCTTCGTTATAAACGGGAATGACGATGGAAAGAGTCTGCGGCATAAGCGTTTTTCCCTGCATTGCTCCGGGCGGACGCGCCGCCGGGCCGGAAGGATGAACCTTTAAATGTCAAAGTACATGCAGAACTCGTAGGGGTGCGGGCGGATGTTGACGGCGTTGATTTCGTTCTGGCGCTTGTAGGTCACCCAGTAATGAATGACGTCCTCCGTGAACACGCCGCCTTCCAAGAGAAAATCGTGATCCTTCTCCAGCGCCCCCAGGGCTTCTTCCAGATTAGTCGGCGCCAGCGGCATGGCCTCGTATTCCTCGGGCTCCAAGTCCACCACGTCCTTGTCCAGCGGCGGGCCGGGGTCGATCTGATTCCGCACCCCGTCGATGGCCGCCATCGTCATCGCCGCGAAAGCCAGGTACGGGTTGCACGAGCAGTCCGGGCAGCGGAACTCGATGCGCTTGGTGGCCGGATTGTCCTGGTAGGTGGGAATACGGATGGCCGCCGAGCGATTGCGGGAGGAATACACCAGATTCACCGGCGCCTCGTAGCCGGGCACCAGGCGCTTAAAGCTGTTGGTCGTCGGATTGGTCAGCGCGATCAGGGCCCGCGCGTGCTTAAGGATGCCGCCGATGCAGTACAGCCCGATCTGCGACATGCCCGCGTAGCGCCGCCCGGCCATGAGCGGCTTGCCGCCTTTCCAGAGTGAAAAGTGCGTGTGCATGCCCGAACCGTTGTCCTGGAACAGGGGCTTGGGCATGAAGGTCGCCACCTTGCCGTGCCGCGCCGCCACGCTCTTGACGATGTACTTGTAGTACATGCACGTGTCCGCCATGTGCAGCAGGTCCTGATAGCGCAAGTCGATTTCGCCCTGCCCGCCCGTGGCCACTTCGTGATGGTGGCACTCCACCGCGATGCCCATCTGGATCATCGCCCGGACCATCTCCGAACGCAGGTCGCTGAGCGTGTCCATCGGCGGGCATGGGAAATACCCTTCCTTCAGCCGCACCTGGTAGCCTAGGTTGGTGGGCGTCTCTTTGCCGCGGTTCCAGATGCCCTCCGCCGAGTCCACGAAATACGACGCCCGGTTCACGTCCTGGTCGTACCAGACATTGTCGAAAATAAAGAACTCCATCTCCGGGCCGAAGTAGGCCGTGTCCGCCACGCCCGAGGACTTAAGAAACGCCGCCGCCTTGCGCCCGATCGAGCGCGGGTCGCGGGAGTATTCCTTCTTGGTCACCGGGTCCTTGATGTCGCAGATGATCGACAGCGTCGGAGCCTGGAAAAACGGGTCGATCTTGGCCGTGTCCGCCACCGGCACCAGGATCATGTCCGATTCGTTGATCGCCTGCCAGCCGCGGATGCACGAGCCGTCGAACCCGAAGCCCGTCTTAAAGCTGTCGGCGTTGATCTCGCTGGCCGGGTAGGTCGTGTGCTGCCAGAGCCCGGGGAAATCCATGAACCGGCAATCGATGAACTCGATGCCGCGATCCTTGATGAGTTTCAGCACGTCCTTGGGGGTCATGGGCCGGCTCCTGGAATGCGACCTTCAGCGGACCAACGCAAAATTACCGAGCCCACGCCCCGCCCACAACCGCGGCCCCCCCCAGAAGCATCGGCTCAACGAGCCGCGCGCGTCAGCAAGCGGTGCCCCGCTCCCGGCCTAGTGCCCCTCCACCGGCGTGCCCAGCATCGGCTTGATCTCCCCCAGCAGCTTATCAAGCCCGCCCTGATCCCGGGCCTCGGCGTTCAAGCGCAGCAGCGGCTCGGTATTGCTCGCCCGCACGTTGAACCACCAGCCCTGCTTGGCGAACGCGTCGATCGTCACCCCGTCCAGCTCGTCGATCTCCGCCCCCGCCGCGTAGCGGTCCTTCAGGGCCTTTAAGACCGCCGCCTTATCCTCCACGTGGAAGTTGATCTCCCCGCTCTGCGGATACTTGCGGAACGGCTCGATCAGTTCCGACAGCGGACGCCGCGACGCCGCCAGCACGCTGAGCACCGCCGCGAACGCGATCGCCCCCGAATCAGCGTAAAAATTATCCCGAAAATAAAAATGCCCCGACAGCTCCCCGCCGAACACCCCCTGCGTCTCCCGCAACAACGCCTTCATGAACACGTGCCCCACCCGGCTGCGCCGCGGCGTGCCGCCTAACGCCTGAATCTGCTCGGAAACAACCTTGCTCGAACGCAGATCGTAAATCACCGTCGCGTGGGGCGACAAGGACAAAAAGTGATTGCAGAGCAACGCCGTCAGGTGGTCGCAACCGATGATCTGGCCCTGATCGTCCGTCAGCATGCACCGGTCCGCGTCGCCGTCGAAACACGCCCCCAAATCCGCCTTGTGCTGCCGCACCCCGTCCTGCGTCGGCTTCATGTTCTCCGCCACCAGCGGATTCGGCTCGTGCACGAACGACCCGGTGATCTCAAAATTGATCGGGATGATCTCCAGGTTGGGAATCTCCCGGAACACCGCCGGCACCAGCTTGCCCGCCATGCCGTTGGACGCGTCGATCACCACCTTCAGCGGCCGCTTCAGCGGCGAAAGAAACTTAAGAATGTGCTCGCGATACGCCTCCCACAGGTCCATCTGCTGATACTTGCCCGTGGCCGCCAAAGCGCCGGGTCCGATATTCTCCGGCAGGCTTTCCACCGTCTTCTGGATGTCCTTTAGCCCCGTGTCCGCGCCGATCGGCCGAGCCTCGCGCCCGGAAATCTTAAAGCCGTTGTAGTTCACCGGATTGTGGCTGGCCGTGGTCTGAATGCCCCCGATGGCGTTCTGCTGGTTGATCGCAAAGTACATAAACGACGTGTCGCACATCCCCAGGTCAATCACGCTCGGGCCCGCCGCCCGCAAGCCTTCCACCAGCGCCGCACAAAGCGACGGCGAATGCGGACGCATGTCCCGCGACACCAGCACCGTGCCCGCCTTGGCCTGCCCGCTGGCGCGCACCAGAAACTGCCCGGTGGCGTAGCCCACTTTCCAGGCCGCCTTTTCATCCAAGGGATTCGGATATGTCGCCCGTACGTCGTACGCCTTAAAAATCTTGCCGATCATGAAAACCTCGTCACGGTTGGAATTAAGGGGAATCCCCCGCATAAAACAGGGGAATTGGCGGCTGGATGATACCGGCTTGCGTACGCCCCCGCGAGTGCCCGCTGAAAATAGCCGCAAACCCATCCCGCGCATGCCCAATAAAAATAGCCGCGGGCGGAAGCCCGCGGTTGGCCCTGCCGAAATCGCCGCACCCCCCCCAGCCCCGCATGGAAATGCGGGGCCGGCTTGATGGCTTCCACGGCTACTCCCGCCCGCGGGGGTGGGGGCGCTTCCGGGGGCGGGTGAGGAAACCGGCTAGTCGATACACTGGAAGCATGGGCCAACGATCGCTGCTAATGGTGCTGGGCGTAGTGCTCGCAGGGTTGCTCTTCCTCTTAACCCTCTGGCTCGGCCCCCCCCAAACCACTCCCACCCCCGCCCCCGCCCCCGGAACCCTCACCCCCGCAAGCAAACCCACCCCCGACAGTGCTGTCCTCAACGAGCCGCGCACGTCAGTAAGCGGTGATTTACCCCTCACCCCCGCAAGCAACCCTACCCCCGAGAGTCCCACCGCCCATCCCATCGCGGCAGCCCCCGGCTCCGCCGGGGGATACGAAGCCGCCGACCCCGCCCCCCCAACCACCCCCG
>JADZCD010000064.1 GCA_020851735.1 Phycisphaeraceae bacterium | reverse complement strand
TGGGCTTGACGATGCTGCGGGTGATCACGATCGCCATCACCACGCCCAAGACCAGGACCACCGTCAGACCCACCACCATCACCTGCGTGGCGGCGTTCAGCGACGACACCGCGTCCTGCGCCACCTGGTCGGTCTCGTCAATGCCGCGCACGGTCGTGCTCTTGGCCTCTTCAAGCACTCGTTCGGCCACCTGAGCGCGGACTTTGGCCAGGTCGTTGAGCTGACGCCACGTCTGGACCAAGCCCAACATGTTCTTCTTGTAGGTTTGGCCGGCCTCCTGACAGCGGGCAAGCTGGTCCAGGTTCGCCTGTTGTTTGGTGGCCTTGCGCAGTTGTTCGACTTTGGCGTCGATAGAGTCGAATTTCGGCAGAACCTTGTCGATCAGTTCCGGTTCGCGGAGGGCCTGGGCCTTGAAGTTGGTAATGCGACACTCGTTGCCCAGGTCAATGATGTCGTTGCCCAGCGTGATCTTCATGTGCCGATCGCTGATGGCTTCGGCGCCGGCGTTGGCGGTGACTTCTTCCTTGAGTTTCTCGTTTTGGGAATCCAGGTAGGTGTAGCACTCTTTCATGTAGGCGCCGGCCGACTCATCCATGCCGGCGCGGAACTTGTCCATTTGGCCGATCATGTCCGTCGTCTGGGCGATGAGCTTTTTATATTCATCGACGGCCTGTTGAGCCTTGGTCGCCGCGGCAGCCAGTTCAGATATACCTTCCTTGGCGGCCAGATCCTGGCAGACCTTCAGGGCGTCGTCGACCTGCTTAAGACGTTCGTTGCCGTTCTTTAGATACGTTGCTTCTTCCGACAGCCCGTAGGCCCGCATCTCGTACATGGTCAACAGGGACTGGCGTTCGACTTCGTTGGCCCCTTTGACCATGGGGACGGACTCCTGGGCCAACTGCGTGGCGCCGGTGGTGACGCCGGCCATCTTCACGATCGCCAGCGTGCCCAGGGAGACGGCCATGATGATCATCAGGGCGAATCCCGCGGTGATCTTCGTTCCCAGCTTCATGTTCTTGAGCATCGTTGCACCTTGTCCTTTTGAATGATTGCCCGTAGACGTTTCGTACCCCAAAAAAGATCACGCGTTCCCGGAAAGAAAGGAAAGAAGGGAAATGTTCGCGAGATCGATGTCGACCTTGCGTTGTGGACGGAGCCGCGGAGCAAAGGATCACAGAGACACGGATGGCTCTGCGGATACAGATCACCGTCGCTTTTGACGTTGATCGGACTGGCTGGGAGGGAAGATTAGTTCGTCGATCGCCCTAGCGCTCATAAACTCAAAGTTCATTTAGAAGCCTTAAGTTTTCACGCTGAACATGCGGGTTTTCACTAATTGGGTTTTCCCTGGAGCGGTGAAAAACTCCGGGCGAATTCACTGTTGTTGACTGGTTCTAATGATGCATCCGAAGGTGGGAAATCACGGCATTGAATATCCGATAAGAGTGGCCGCGTGCCGGCGCGTTTGCTGTTTGTGGGCTGGGGCGGTTTGGGGGGCGGCCGGCCAGGGACGTGGTTATCGGGATGGCGGTAATCGCGGCGGCGAACGAACAGTTGGTTTCCCGGCCGGCGGAGCGGCCGGGCTTTTCTTTTCACGCCTGAGGTATTGCCCCAGTGCGTATTTTGGGGCGGGAAGCTTGCCGGGAATCGGTGGGGACGCAGACGGTTTAGGTTGCGGCTGGGGAGGCGGGTTCATTGCGCGGAGGAGGATTCGGAGGAAGAAACGTCGTCGTTCAAGGAATTGATGCCGGCGGGGGTGATATGCCAGCGGGACTCGTTGGCGGGGCGCTGGATCCATTGCTGATGCTGGGCGTGCGTGAGCAGCGACACGCGTCGACGTTGGGCGAGAATGCGCAGGCGGGGCGACAACTGCGTCCACTTAAACGACCAGCGGATGATGGAAAGAAACTTGCGCCAATCGTGAAAAGACTTGGCAAACGGCGAGAAAGAGCCTTCGTCAGCGAGGAAATCGGCGAAGGCCTCGGCGGTGTCCATCGACAGGGCGGAGCGGTCGGCGTCGGGCAGCAGGGCGGAGAGTTCGATGGGGCGCACACAGAAGCGGGCGATTTCGTCGTCGGTCATCGGCCCCTGCTCGTGGAGGCACTGGAGCCAGCGATCCAGGAGCGACTGCAAGACCTGGGGGTCTTCCCATGGCTCAGCCTGTTGGGTCATAGCGCGATCCCCAGGTTAAGGAGCGGACAGCTTAACCTAAACAAGATCGGCTGGCGGGAGGGAGGGATTTGGTGAGGGCAGGGGTCAGGAGTTGGGAATTAGGAGTTAGGAAAAAAACAAGAATCAGGGGAAGGCAAGGGATGGGGAATAGCCCGCTAAACACGAAGATGCCCAGGGATTACTTCCCTGGGCTTTATATGAGCGCGGAACGTCAGGACATCCAGAGCACACCGCACCCTACGGCCCCGGAAGCGATGTGTGGCGCCCACTCCCGACACGCGAGACACGGAACCCGATTACTTCCGGGGGCGGCGGCGTGCCCCCCGGCAGAGCCGGGGGCTGAACGGAGCTGCTTCCGGGGGGCGAGAAACACCGCTTACTGACGTGCGCGGCTCGTTAAGGCCATTACTTCCGGGGGCGGGTGGTTGTCTTCTTGGAGGATTTTTTGCCCGCGGTTTTGCTGCGCGAGACGCGGGGGCGGCCTACGGACTTACGCGGCTCGTTGAGGCTGACCGCTCCGGGGGGAGAGTTGAGCAGGGGCATCATCTCGGCCCAGGCGGGGGCGGCGTAGAACTGGTGGCCTTCGGGGCCGACGACCAGCTTGCAATTGTCCGGGGCGCCGGCGGCGCGATAGATTTTTTTAAGTGCCGCAAAGGCTTTGTGCACGCCGGCGATGGGGAAGATCGGGTCGGTCTGCCCGGCGACGACGACGACGGGGCGCGGCGCGAACAGGCCCAGGACGTCGTACATTTCGGCGTGGAGATAAAGGCTGGGAATGTAGTTGTCCGCGCAGTGGTAGATGGACATGATCGAATCGGCGAAGGTGCAGAAATAGCAGGAGGGCATGGCGAAGCGCACGCGGGGGAGGAGAGCGGCGGCGAAGGTGCTGATGGTGCCCCCGCCGGAGTTGCCCATGACGCCTAAGCGGGCAAGGTCCATGTCCGGGCGGGAGGCGAGGTAGTCGATGGCGCGATCGACGTCGTAGACGCGCTCGCCGATCATGGTGCGCCCGAGCATGAGGGCGCGCATGACGGCGTCGTGGCAAGTGTTGTGCTCAAAGCGCGCGGCTTGGAGCAATTCGCGGCGCTCGCCGAAGCAGCGCTGTTCCAAGCACAGGGCGGCGATGCCGCGGCTCATGCAGCCGAGGGCGAAATCGCGATCGCCTTCGATGGGAATGCCGGTGACTTCATCGCGGGGGTCGACGGCGATGGAGAAGAAGAATCCGGGGGCGTGACCCTGGAGGCAGATGAAGGGCAGGTAAGGCGGCTGGGCGTTCTTGGGCAGGCAGAGATAGGCGGGCATGTCGGCGCCGGGCTCGACGGTGATCAGGAGTTTTTCGATGGTGCCCAGGGGATGCTGGCGCTTCCAGAGGGACTGGACTTTCGGAGTTTTGGCGGGCTTGGGCATCTGGTTCATGCCCATCAAGTCGTGGAGCTTGCGGCGGAGAGAGGATTGCCAGGCGCGGACGTTCTTGCCTTTGAAGGTCAGCGTCGGGCGCGTGCGTTTCATGATCTGCTGATGCACGAAGGAGGGCGAGCAGGTCGGCGGCGGCTTGGGCGCCTGGGGGGTCGGCACAGCGGGAGGTTGGGCGGCAGCGCTGGCGCCGGCGGGCTGACCCTGGGCGGGTTGCGGGGGCACTTCCGGGGGCGGGGGCGGTTTGGTGATGTCGTAGCGGCGGATGACCGGCGAGATGCGCTTAAGGCTTTGCAGGGATAAGGCCCAGGCGGCGGCCTGGTTGTGGTCCTTGATGTCGGGGATGAAGCCGAAGTTGAGATAGAGGTTTAAGGCGGGCAGGCGGTGGGAGTGGGTCCAGAGGTAGACGTCCTTGTGGCCCAGTTCGCTTAGGCGCTGACAAGTGGCGGCCAAGAGGGGCTTGGCCAGGCCCAAGCCCTGACATTCGGGGAGGATGGCGATCCAGTGGACGCGGCCGATGGACTTGCCGTGGTAGTCGTTGTCAAACCAGGCGGTAGAGGTGCCGATCGGCTGGCCGGCGGGGTCGAGCAGGAAAAGCATGCGCTGGCTTAGGACCTGCTGGTCCAGGCCATATTCATGATCGAAGAGTTGGGGGGTGATGGTGTCGGATTTCTCGGCCGCTTTCCAGATGCGGACCCAGTGATCGCGATCGCCTTCGCGATAAGAGCGGAAGGTATAGGAAGGCGGAAGCTCATAGCGGGGCGTCTTGGCCAGGTCGTCGGCGTACATGCAGATAAGGACTTGGGGCAATTGAGGTAGTGGGGCTGACATATCGCAATCCTCTTGAAAGGGTTAAGACATATTCGGGGATGGCGGGCGGAAATGCAACGCGAGGGGAGGGAGGAGGAGAGGAATTGGGAGTTGGGATTTAGGAGTTAGGGAAGAAGAGCTAGGGAATAGGGGATAACAATGAAAAACCAAAGCCCGCCCAAGGAATGGGTGGGCTTTAAGGGACAAGATGGAGGCGGCGATCGTCCGGGGGGTGATCGCCCGCTAAACGGTCGGGTGGCTGGGGCTGAGCGAAGTGTTCATTCAAGGGACATGGGTAACAGGTGTACAAGGGACATGGGTAACACTGCGGGCCATACTGGGGGCCCCCTGTGCGGAGGCTGCCCATGCCTTGGAGGAACCTGCCGGTGTGCGAACAACG
>JADZCD010000063.1 GCA_020851735.1 Phycisphaeraceae bacterium | reverse complement strand
TCGTCATTCGTCATTCGTCATTCGTCATTCGTCATTCGTCATTCGTCATTCGTCATTCGTCATTCGTCATTCGTCATTCGTCATTCGTCATTCGTCATTCGTCATTCGTCATTCGTCATTCGTCCCTCAGCCCCCTTCCGTTCGAGTTCCTGCCATGGCCAACGAAAAGCAATTCAAAAGTTCCACGCGCTTCATCGCCACACGCGGCGTCAAAGAATATCGCCAGAGCATCGATGCCTGCGTGTCGCCCGACGACGTGGTCCTGGAGATCGGCTGCGAATGGGGCACCACCACCACGCTGCTCGCTAAACGCTGCCCACGCGTGATCGGCACAGACA
Source organism: Phycisphaeraceae bacterium (assembly GCA_020851735.1). GTDB lineage: Bacteria > Planctomycetota > Phycisphaerae > Phycisphaerales > Phycisphaeraceae > JADZCD01. The sequence continues at coordinate 41,808 of JADZCD010000063.1, read as the reverse complement.
TCAGCCCCGAGTGCATCGCCCGGGCCCGTACCAGTCACCCCGACATCCGCTTTGAAGTGCTCGACGCCTTTGACGTGCGGGCCGCCCTGGACTTGGGCGAACCCTTCACCAAAATCTACATCGACATGTCCGGACTCTCCGGCTATCGCTCCCTGCTGGACGTCATCGCCCTCCTGAACATGTACGCCACCGTCCTGCGCCCTAAGGCGATCGTCATCAAGAGCGGCGCCCTAAAACACTTCGCCTCTAACTGCCATCCCTGGCTTCCCCCGGAAATACCCCCGGACGTACCCCAAGAAGCGCCCCCGGAAGTACCCCCGCAAGCAAGCTGACAGCCCGGCGTACGCTCGCGCCTGCGCCCGCCGCGCGCCAATCAGGCCGTTCCTTGCTTAGACTTCCTTGACCGGTTGGCTGGGCAGGGCCAGCTGGCTGTCGAGCTGGATGGCCATGCGCACCAGTTCCGCCAGGGACTCAGCCTGCATCTTGATCATCACGTGCGAACGATGCACTTCGATGGTCTTTTCGCTTAAGCCCAGGTCGCTGGCGATCCGGCGGTTGGACAAGCCCTCCACCACCAGGCTCATCACCTGCTTCTCCCGCGGGGTCAGTTGCTCCGCCCGGGTCTGGATGATGGCCCGGAACGACTCGGACCGCCGTTCGTCGGCATCCATCTTCAGAGCCTGCTGCACCCGGTCCAGCAGCACCTGATCGCTGTAGGGCTTTTCAATAAAGTCCAGGGCCCCGGCCTTCATCGCCCGCACCGCCAGCCGCACTTCCGCGTGGGCGGTGATGATGATCACCGGAATCACCGCGCCGCGCAGCCGCAGCTGGTCGAGCAATTCCACGCCGCTCATGCCCGGCATGCGCACGTCCAGGAGCAGGCACCCCGGCCGGGCCGAAGTCCACTGCCGCAGAAACTCCCCGGCCGAGTCATAGGCCTCGGCCTTAAGCCCCACCGTTTCCAATAGCCAGGTTAAAGATTCCCGAATGGCCGGATCATCATCCACCACAAAAACCGTCGGTTGCTGCTGCATAAGCTACCCTGGAAATTGTTGCCGTCATTCCACAGCTACCCTGGAAACGCAACCTCTTACGAACAAACGCGACGAAAATACCAAGACATGGCGAAAAATATGCCGCCTATACACCAGTCGAAGTATTATATCGAACCCCTCAATTATCTACAATAGTTTTTTCGTATTTCCCTGACCTGCCCTGCCCTCGACGCCCGGAATTCCCTGCTCCGTTGAATCGCTTTCACGCATCCTGCTGATTTCATTTCTTCTCCGGCGGCACCGGCAGCGTAAAGTGGAATCGGGCGCCGCCTTGCTCTCCATTTTCCACCCACATGCGCCCGCCGTGGGCCTGGATGATCGACCGGCTGATGCTCAGCCCCAGGCCCATGCCCTGCGATTTGGTGGTGTGAAACGGCTCAAAAACCTGCTCCCGCTCCTCGGGGCGAATGCCCGGACCGGTGTCGGCGATCTCCACTTCCAGTTGCCCATCGGCGCATTGGGTCCGGGCGGTTAGGCGGTTTTCCTCGCCCCCGCCGTCCACCATCGCCTCGATGGCGTTGAGCATCAGATTCACCAACACCTGTTCGATCTGTCGGGCTTCGGCTTCAATTACGGGTAAACCCGCGCCCAGATTCAGCTCGATCCGCACGCGCGTGCGCTGGGCCTCGGGCCGAATCAACGCGGCCGCCTGCTCCACCACTTGATTGATCTCCACCTGACTGGTGGCCGTCTCACGCTGGCCGACGAAATCGCGCACGCGGCTGAGTATGGCATTGGCGCGCTTGGCCTGGGTGACGATGTGCTGCATCGCTTCCGGCACGCCCAGCGCTCCGGCGGTTCCTCCGGGGGCTCCGCCCGGTAGCCCCTCGGTGGCGTGCGCTGCGGCCTCGGCTGATTCAAACCTCCGCATGGCCCCGCTGGCGAAATTAATGATCGCCGTCAGCGGCTGGCGAAGCTCATGGGCGAAGCTGGACGCCATCGCCCCTACCGTGTTCAACCGCGCCACCTGCGCCAAGGCCAGCAGACGCCGGCGCATGGCCGCTTCCACCTGTTGCCGCTCGGTGGTGTCCCTGCCCACCGCCTGCACTTCCTGCAGCTGCCCCTGCTCGCCGACGATGCCCGTTAAGTCCCAGGCGAACCACCGCCAGCCCAAGGCGGTCGACAGGCGGACTTCCGCAGCCGACCGGAACGGGGGGCGCAGCACCTTCGTCCAGGCTTCCACGGCCGCGGCCCGTTCGTTTTCATGCAGCTGAATGGTGATCGGTTTACCCAGAATAGCGTCCCGCGGCTGGCTGAACATGCGGCAGAAAGCCTGATTGGCAAAGGTCAGGCGTGCCTTCATGTCCAGCCGGAGAATCAGATCCCCCGTGGCTTCCACCACCCCGCGATAGCGCTGCTCGCTTTCCCGCAGGGCTTGCTCAGCCAGCTTGCGGCGGGTGACATCCGTGATCGTGCCGATCCAGCGGATCGGCCGATTGTCCTCCCGGCGCTCGACGATTTTTCCGCGGATCTGCACCCAGATCCAACGCCCGCCCTTGCCCTTGAACCGCACCTCAGCCTCATAATGAGGAGTCTTGCCTTCCAGGTGGGCGCGCGCGATTTTCAGCTCCGGCTCAAAATCATCCGGATGCAGCAGCTGGTGCCAGGGAATGCCGGCCACGTCCACCGGATCGTCCGGTTCATAGCCCAGCAGTTCCTTGTAGCGGGGCCCGAACATCCGTCGCCCGGTGGGATAATGCAGATCCCAGAACACGCTGTTGGTGCCCTCGATGGCCTGATCCAGACGCAGTTTGCTCTCCCGCAGGGCGTCCTGAGTCTCCTTGATTTCCGTGATGTCGTGCCCGATCCCCGCCACGCCCACCGCCCGCCCCGCCTGATCCGTCAGCCGGGTGACGCTCCAGAGCATGAACCGCTGCCGCCCATCCCGCGTCAGCACCGGCATCTCGGCGTTCTCCATCGCTTTGCCTTCCAGCAACCAGCCGATCTGCGCCGGCAGCCGGGCACGGAATTCCTCCGGCGCCACCAGCGCCCCAAAATCCTTGCCCAGCGCCTCGGCACGGGTCCACCCCGTCAGGCGCTCCATGGCTGGATTCCATTCCGAGATCGTCAGGTCCGGCTGCAGGCACACGATCACGCTCCGCGAGGATTCGATGACCGTGCGGTAGCGCTTCTCGCTGTCCTGCAGGGCATATTCCGCCGCCCGCTTCTCCGTCACGTCCAGGCCCGAGCCGATCACCCCCCGCACCCCGCCCTCCTCGTCCCGCAGGGCCGCCATGTGCCATTCGATCTGACGCCGGGTGCCATCCTGGCGCACGATTTGGGCTTCACAACTGACCGTCTCCTGTTCCTGTCCGCTGAACATCCGCGTGCATAACTGGTGAACCCGCGGCTGATCCTCCGGGGCCACGAACGACGCGGTCCATGGCCGCCCCTCCGCCTCCGCCGTGGTCACGCCCAGCACCTCGCCGCCCAACCGGTTGAGCAAAATCACCCGCCCGTCGGTGTCCAGGACCACGAAAATCACCGCCGCCAGATCCAGATACATCTGTGCCAGATCACGCTGACGCCTGATTTCCTGTTCCGCCAGCTTGCGCTTGGTGATGTCCGTGTGCGTGCCGATCCAGCGCCGGGCTCGGCCGTTCTCCTCCCTTTCCATCATCCGGCCGCGGGACAGAATCCACTGCCACCCCCCCGCCTTGTTCCGCATCCGGTACTCCGCCTCGTAGATCTCCGACTTGCCGGCAAAATGCGCCCGGGCGATTTCCCGTTCCTTCGGTTGATCGTCGGGGTGGACCAGATCATGCCAGGCGTTCTGCCAGTTATCCGCGATTTCATGGGGCGTATACCCCAGCATGGTCTTGTAGCGGGGGCTGAGAAACAGCTTGCCGCTGGCCGCGTCCCAGTCCCATAGGCCGTCCACCCCGTGTTCCAGGGCGTAGAGCAGCCGCCGGTGGTTGTCACGCTGTGCCGCGTCCGCCTTGGCCCGCCGGGTTTCCAGCAGAAAAAATCCCCCCAGCATCGGCGTCGCCACCAGGTAGAACACGCCCATCGGCCACAGGCACGCCTGGCGATATTCGTAGCCGATGTGCCCCGGAAATCCGTACGTCCACGCCACCGACATCCCCCAGAGCAGCATCCCCAGCCACCCCAGGTCGCGCCACCGCGAGGAATCCACCAGCGCCGGCTTGATCTGACGCACCACCCAACCCAGGAATACCGCCGACACGATCGCCCCCATGCCCACCGCCAAGCCGCTGCCCCCGTAACTGAAACGATAGATCCCCGCCATGGCGGCGGCCGTCAAGCCCGCCTGCCACCCGCCAAATAATCCCGCCAACGCCAGCATCAGCAGACGCCCGTCCAGCCATATGCCCTTGGTGACCTCGATCCCCGCCATCATGCTGGCCAGGGTCATCGCGCCAAACCAGATTCCGCTGTAGATCCCCCGCCCCCAACGCGGCAGGTGCCGGTCATAGAAATTGACCAAGCCCTGCACGTAGGCCACCGCCAGCACGTAGCACAGGTTTGCAGCCAACAGCCAAGTCACATCCCAGCGGTCAGGCATGCGGCCCGTCTCCTATGACCCGACGACCTCATGACCACCCCCGCCGGGATTTGCCCCCCTGTGCCCAGACTGCCACCCGCTCCCCCGGCCCAGCCATCATAAAGGCTTACCGCCCCCAGCGCCAATGTTTTTCTGACGCCTTTCGCCCTTTTTTACGGCCGATACACCCCTTCGCACCCTTCCGCCTCCCGGATGCGCACCGATTTAAGCAACCGCCCGGCCGGCAAGCGCTTGTGAATCTCCCGGCCGATCCAGCCGGCCACTTCCTCGGCCGTGGGATTCACCCCGCCCGGACCGGAAAACGGCGCGACCTTATTGAGGTTCCCGTTCTCCGCCGGCTGGACGATCGCCCGGATCATGCCCTCTAATTCGTGGAAATCCATCACCACCCCGATAGAGTCCAACCGCTCAGCCGCCACCGTCACCCGCACGCGCCAAAGATGCGGGTGCGGCTGCTCCCACGACCCGTCGTAGAGACGAATCGCGTGCGTGGCTGTAAATTGTCCGGTCACGGTGATCTCAAACATCGCCTGATACCTTTAAGACCCTTACCCCGATCGGTCGGCCCAACTTCAGAATAGCACCCCTGACCCCCATGCTCCAACGCATTGCCCACCCTCTTGGCCTGGTCACCTACCAATCGCCGCTCTTAACCGCGTTGGGCGTCAAGCACGCCTTCTCCACCCGCGCCGGCGGCGTCAGCAGCGGCCCATACCACAGTCTTAATCTGGCCAGCCCCACGCCGGAACCCAAAACCGACGCCCCCGACGCCCTGACCGAAAACTTCACCCGCTTTTGCGCCGCCGTGGGCTTTACGGACCATCGCCGCGTTGCTTTTCGCCAGGTGCACGGCGCGGAGGTGCTCGTTCCCGCCTGCTCCCCAGCGTCTATCGATTCATCGCCGGATGCCGACGCCGTGGTCAGCGCTCAACCCGACCTGCTGCTGACCATCCGCGTTGCCGATTGCGTCCCCATCCTGCTGGCCAGCGACGACGGCCGGGTCGTCGCGGCGGTTCATGCCGGCTGGCGCGGCCTGATCGCTGGTGTGCTTGCCGCCACCGTGCGCACGCTGCAGCAGCGGTTTTCCCTGCACCCCCAAAGCCTGCGCGCCGCCATCGGACCTTGTCTGAGTACCGCCCACTTTGAGGTCGGCCCGGAAGTGGCTGCCCAATTCGCCCAAGCAGGCTTAAACCAGGTCATCCACACCGCCCATACGCCCAAGCCCCACGTGGATCTTGCTTTAGCTACGTTCCTGCAATTACAGCAGTTGGGAATTCTCCCCCCAAACGTCGACCGCACCGATCGCTGCACCTTCCGCGACAGCCAGGAGTTCTTCAGCCACCGCCGCGACCACGGTTGCACCGGCCGCATGCTCGCCGCCATCACCCCCGCCCCCGGAAGTTAATCACCCGCCCCCGCAAGTAAAACCCCCCGGACGTAAACACCCGCGACGTACCCGCGGAACGTTCCCTCATCGTTTAGCGGGCTATCGAAGATCGCCGCGCCCTGCCGCACTCTTATGGACAACGGATGGTAATCTGCTGGGCATGTTGCCCATCCAACTTCGCAACCTAAGCAAGCAATTCGGTTCCACCGTCGCCCTGGATCAAGTCTCCCTGGACATCGCCGCCGGGGAGTTGTTCTTCCTTCTTGGCCCCAGCGGTTGCGGCAAGACCACCCTGCTGCGTCTGTTGGCCGGGTTCATTCCCCCCAGCGCCGGCACCGTGCACTTTGGCGACCGCGACGTCACCAGCTTGCCGGTCAATCAGCGCCAGACCGCCATGGTCTTTCAGGGTTACGCCCTCTGGCCGCACATGACCGTGCGCCAGAACGTGGCCTTTGGGTTAACAGTGCGCAAAGTCCCGGCCGCCGAACAGGAACGACGGCTCCAGGAGGTGCTCGAGGCCGTGAATCTGCGCGCCTGGGCCGAGCGCAAGCCCAACGAATTGTCCGGCGGTCAGCAGCAGCGTGTGGCCTTGGCCCGGGCCCTGGTCGTCGAGCCGCAATTGCTTCTTTTAGACGAGCCGCTGGCCAACCTCGACGCCCAGTTAAGAGCCCAATTACGCGAGGAAATCCGCGATTTATGCCGCCGCCGCCGCATCACCGCCGTGTACGTCACCCACGATCAGCAGGAGGCCCTGGCGGTGGCTGATCGCATCGCCGTGATGAAGGACGGACGCCTGGTGCAGGTCGGTCCGCCGCGCGATTTGTATCGCCGGCCCGCCGACGCCTTCGTCGCCGGGTTCCTGGGCGCGGCCAACTTCGTCCCCGCCACGGTGCAGGCGGTGGAGAACGGCCTCCTGCGGCTGCAATCGCCCTTGGGCACGTTGCGGGCGGGTGTTTTTCCCCCGGCGCTGGCGCCCGGCCAGAGCGTGGTCTGCTGCATTCGGCCCGAGTCCCTGCACCTGCGCGACGCGGCCGCCGAACCCGCGCCGACGACCAACTGCCTGGCTCTGCGCTGCGTCGCGCAGCTCTATTTCGGGGCCACCTGCGAGCACCGGCTGGTGCCCGCCGCCGCCGGCGATCCGACATTCTCTCTGCGCTGGCTGGAAATTCGTCCCACGTTATCCACACGCGCCGGCGCAGCCGTCGAACTGGGTTTGGCACCGCACGACGTGGTCGTTTTTTCCCCCGCTCCCCCGACCACCCCGGCGCCGGCTTAGAAAATCACGATTTTCTTCGGGAAAACAAGGGCGTTTTTCACTTTTCCATCCCGCGCGCCGCGCCGCGCCAAACCCTCCGCCGGGGGCTCTTTGCCAACTTCGACTCAAGATGCCCATGCGACGCGGCCGATAAAGATCGTGATTACTGGTGAATTGCAGTTGACTTGCTTTTCACTTGTAACGTAAAGTGGTCAATAGCTCCGAGGCGTCTTGAAGAGGACCAGCCCATGGCTAAGAAGAAGACAAAGAAGAAAGCGACCAAGAAGAAAGCCACCAAGAAGAAGGCCGCGAAGAAAAAGTCCAGGAAGTAAGTCTCTCCAAGATTCACCTCGATCGTTTGTATCCGCCGGCAGAAGCCGGCAGTTTCCGAAAGATTGACGCGACGCTGAGCTCCGAAACTTCAGCCCTCGCGTCCAAACAACACCTAAGCGCCACGGAGCAAAACATCAGGCAGGCGCCTCCCACGCGAGGCGCCTTGCTTGTTTATTGGACCCGATCTGCACGCTGACTAAGAACCGCCAACATAAAACCACTTAACCGCCATGACGCCAAGTCACGAATCCATGGTTTGATGGCTTCAAAATATTCGCCTTGGGGCTCTGTGGAAAAACATGGATTTTCAGTGGAATACCCTATGGTGGGACGGGCGTCCGGCCCGTCAGGATCATCGTCGGCTGAGATGGCCGACCCACTTATGGTCTTCTGATTGCCTTGGTGTTTTCTGCCGAGCTTCACCTGGGCTGTTGTCTTGGCGCTCTTGGCGACTTGGCGGTTCATGTTGTTAAGAGTTCTAGGTCCCCCGCCATCCGGCCGATCTCTTCCGCCGCCGTCACCGCGAAGCGCTGGCCCTCAAACGGCTTGGCGACGGCCTCCAAAGCCCGCACCTGATCTTTCCGCCGCCCCGGCTCGGCGATTAAACGAGCCAATTCCTCGGTCACCGGCCCGACCTGCCCGAAATGCGGCACCAGCTCCGCCACCGCCCGGCCCGAACCCTGCCATTCGGAGATCAAGTTCGGCAGCGTGAACGTCCGCGTGGTCAAAAGCCACCGCCCCACCGCCTGCCAGGCCAGCCAATTGGCGTTGTACAGCACCACCATCGGCCGGCGGTGACGGACCACGTCCAGCGTCGCCGTGCCGGACACCACCAAAGCCAGATCGCAATCCTCCAGCACCGCGTCGAGCCGGCTGACGATCATCTCCAACCCCGCCGGCCAGGCGTCCGCCCCCTGCTTCTTCCGCGACTTTTCCGTGATCGCCCGCAACTGGTCGGCCGCCTGGGCGTGAATCGCCGCCACCTGCCCGCTTAAGCCCGGCCAGCGGGCACGCAGTTGCCCGTACGCCGCCAGCATCGTCGGCCAGTTGGCTTTGATCTCCGCCGCCCGCGACCCGGGCAACAGCGCCAGACGCGGTTGAGCCTGGATATTCCGCTCCGCCCGGGCTTGTCTTTCTTCCGCCGTCAATGGCCCCGCCGCCTTCGCCCAGTCCAGGATCGGATGGCCCACAAATACCGCCGGCACGCCCCGCTTCTGAAACCACTGGACCTCGAACGGCATCAGGCACAGAACCCGATCCGTCAGCCGGCGCAATTTCCTGATCCGCCACGCCCCCCAGGCCCACAGCTGCGGCGCCACCAGGTGCACCACTTTGGCCCCAGGCTGCTGCTTGCGAATGATCTGGCACACCGACCAGTTGGCCGCCGGTGAATCCACCGGCACCAGCGCGCCCACCGGATGATCCTTCAGCCAGCGCTTTAAGCGTTTTAACCGTTGCTGGTGCTGCCAGACCTGCCCCAGCACCTGGGCGAACATCACCGGATGGCTGGTGGTGTGCTCGATCAGCTCCGCGCCGGCCGCCGCCATCTTCTCCCCCCCCAGGGCCCAGATCGGCCGGTCCGGCCAGCGATGCTTTAACTCCGCGATCACCGCCGCGGCGATGGTGTCGCCGCTGGGCTCAAAAGCCGTGAATAAAATCCCTTGGGAATCCCTCATGCACGGCACAGTTTACGCCACCGCCTGACTCTGTTCGAATGCCCCCAGCCGCCAGCGAGCCACCCGGGGGATAAGCCCCCGCGGTCTTACTCCCTTACAGCCCCATCCGCGCCACGTTCGGATCCACCCGCACCACCACCAGCGTCGTGTCGTCCACGCCGCGGTTTAGCCCGATGTACCGCCGCATCGCCCAGAGCAGATGGTGCATGGCGTTGGCCGCCGACATCCCTTCGGTCTGCCGGAACGTCTCGATCAGCCGTTCCCGCCCGAACCGTCGGCCCTGGCCGTCCATCGCGTCCACCAGGCCGTCGGTGTAGAACAGCAGCGTGTCACGCGAACGCAGGTCCATCAGCCCGCGCTCGTAGCGCTGCTTTTCGTCCACGCCCAGCACCATGCCCCCCGTCTCCAGGCGGATGATCTCCCCCGCCCGCAGCAGCAGGGCCGGCTCATGCCCGGCATTGCAGTACGTCAGCCGCAGCGTGCGCGGATCCAACACGCCGTAGAACAGCGTGGCGAACTCCTTGTCCCGCGTGTCCCGGGCCAAGGACACGTTCACCCGGGTGATGATTTCATCCAAGTCATAAACTTCCTGGGCAAACGCCCGAATCGCCGCCCGCACGCTGGCCATCAAAAGCGCCGCCGCCACCCCCTTGCCCACCACGTCGCCGATGACCACGCCCACGCTGCCGCCTAAGTCGATTAAGTCGTAAAAGTCCCCGCCCAATTCGTAGCTGGGCACATACCGCCCGGCAATGTCGAACGGCGGCACCTGCGGCACCGCGGCCGGCAGCATCTTCTGTTGCACTTCCGAGGCCAGCCGCAGCTGCCTCTGCACCTGCTGCCGCTCTTCCTGCTGGGCGTCGTGCCGGGCGTTGACCACCGCCGCGGTGATCAGCTGCCCCACCGCCACCGCCAGCTTCAGTTCCGCCTTCTTAAATTGCCGGGGCTCAGCGGTAAACCAGTGGATCACCCCCAGCGCCTTGCCCTGATACAGCAACCCCGCGCACAGCACCGAGGCCACGCCTTCCCGATCCGCCTCCTGCCGGGTCATGATCCGCGGGTCCTCGCGCACGTCCGCCAGCCAGGCCGCCTCGCCCGCCAGCGCCTTGCTGAGCGTCGGACTGCGGCCGGTCAGCGCCGGCCCGCGCTCCAGAAACGCCCGCGACAACCCCGACACCGCCCGGGCCGCCCACTCGTGGGTCTGCGTGTCCAACAGGCGAATGCTCACCGCCTTGGCGCCCAGCACCTCCGCGGCCGATTGCGCCGCCGCTTCAAGCAATTGCCCTAAGTCGCGATGACTGGATAGCAGCGTGCTTAAGCGGTACAGCGAGCTGAGCTCCTCCACCCGCTGCCGCAGCTGATATTCCTGATAGCACAACCGCGTGATGTGATTGGCCAGCAGATACAGAAACTGCACCGCCGCCGACCGGCTGGGCCGACTGGCCGACTCCGCCGCTTCGACTAAGTCCTTAACGCTCCCCTCGGCCACGCCCAGCTTCAGCGCCACCTGCCGCAACTGCCCCCATTCCGCTTCGGCTTCCTCCCGGCTGTCGGACTTAACCTCGATGCTGCCCAGCTCCTGGTCCTCAACCACGATCGGAGCCACATAACGCTGGCCCGCATCGCCGGACTCCGTGCCCAATAGAAAATCCAACACCTGGTAGCTGGCTTCACGCTCCGCCGGGTCCGACTGCGGCACTAAAGGCTGACCCCCGGCGTCCAGAATGGTGGTGTTTAAACGCGTTAACTCCGCGAACCCTTCCTGCAGGTTCCGCAGCGTGGCCAGATCGACAAAATCAGTCAGCGCCAACTTCCCCCCACTCTCCACCCCCGGAATCGCCCCCGGAATCGCTCCCGCCCCCGGAAGTGCCCCCGGTATTACCCCCGGCAGCGCAGGGCCTGCATCCTTACCTGCCGACGCAGGTTCGCCGCCCTTGGCTCCCATCGCTCCGCTTGACCGGCCGTGGTCCACGGGATTCGTCCTTCTGGCATTCCTTGCCGGTGACGTAAGCCTGCCTGCTAATCAGAATTCGATGTCTTCCGCGGTCGGCGGGGCTACTTGCGGCGTTGTCTCCGCGGCACCCTCCGAGGTTTTCTCCGGCGTGGCTTTGGGCGTGGCCTCCGGGGTGGCTTCCGGGGTAGCCTTCGGAGTCGCTTCCGGGGGCGGGGGCGGGGGAGTTTGTGCCGCGTCAGGGCCCGCGTTCTTTTCTTCCGCCGCGGGTTGCGTGGTCGGCTGCGTGGCAGCCGGCGCCGGTTCGATCCAGATGGTCCTAAGCAAAACCACCAGCGAATCGCTTGGCGCAATGCCTTCCAGCAGGGCCAGGCCACGATCAAGGTCTTCCTGCTGGCCGGTCTGACGACCTAAGTACGCCAGAACCAGCGGCGCTTCCAGGGTTTTGTTATTGCCGTCCTGGATCATCTCCTCCAGTTCGTTGTGCAACAATTCCAGCCGCTCGCCGCTGGGCAGCAGGCGCGCTTCGTAGCGGGCGGCGATCAGTTCCGGATGATCCTCATACAACCGGCGCAGATTCAACGCGGCCGAGCGGATCATCCCCGCCCCGATCTGGGCGTGGATCTGACCCGTCCGCGCCATCGGCTCGCCGGGACGCAGGTTCAGAATCTGCACGTAGACGTCCCCCGCCCGGAAGTATTGCCCCTCAGCCATCAAGCCTTCCGCCTGGCGGAAGAAATGGTTGATCCGCGTATCTTCCTCGCCGGCCATGGTGTGGATGGCGGGCAAATCGTATTTGAGGGCAAGTCCGCCCGCCTGCTCTTTGGCCTTAGGCTGCTCCTCGGTCTTGGCCTGGTCCTCGCCCTTGGCTGTCTTGGCGGTTTCACGCGGCAAAGGCAGTCCCGCAGCCTGGCGCCGCGCCTGCTCCTCTTTGGCTTTGGCTTCCGCCTGGGCAGCCGCTTCTTCTTCCGAAGGCGGGGCCGCCTCGCCCTCCGTCGCCGTCACCGGCTCGGGCGTAGGCTTGAGCTGGACGCGCGTCTGGCCTTCCTCCAGCGGTTTCTTTTCCGCCTCAGCCCCACCCGCCTGCTGCTGCTGGATGCGGGCCAGCAGATCCATGTACACGTCCCCGCCGGGCTTGGCGTGCACCGTTCCTTCCGGGCCGGCCCCCTGCTGCTGAATCCGGGCCACCTGCTCATCCAATGGCGCCACCGGCTGCACCAGCGTCGAAGACAACTGCCCGCCGCCTAACTGGTTGTCCAGGCGCGTGGACGACAGCGTCCGGTCATCTTGCTTCTGCTGATCTTCCAACGCCTGGGCGGAAAGCGCGTCCAAGCCGCTGATCGTCCCGCTCGAACCATCCGCCGCCGTCGGGCCGATGGTCATCGCCCGGCCGCGCACGCCCAGCAGCGGCGAAGCGCGGATCTCCATCAACTGCCCGTTACCCTGCGAAACATAGCCCAGCGAATTGGCCGCCTCCCCCGTCAACGATTCGGAACTCAGCAGGCCCGTGGTCGGCTGCACCACCTGCAGGCCGCCGCCCATCACCGTGCTGGGGCTGATCGAGCCCAAGCGATACGCGCCAGCCGTGCCCGCGCCGGGCGTCGACGACTCGCGATAGACCTGCAACGGCGTGCTGGCCATCCCGCCGGTCGGGGCCCGCCCGAAACTGGCGCCCAGACTGTTGGCCCGAAAACGAAACGAGCTGTCGCCGCTCACTTCGCCGCGGAAATCGCCCGCCCCGCCGTACCCCACGTCGCCGCGGAAATACCCCAGGCCCGCCACGTTGCCGGTCACGATCGAATTGCCCACCGCGCCGTACGTCCGGGGCCCGGCATTGGGATTAGCCCCCCCGCTGCCCTGCTGGAGATTGTTGTCCAGCCCGCGCCCGTCGCCGACGGCGTATTGACCCCACGCCACGCCCGCCCACGTCAGCATCACGGCTGCCATCCATCCCACATGGTTTGTTCTCATGGCTGGCCCTTTCCAATTCATCTGCCTTTAACCGCTCCCCGCCTTCCCGTAGCCCGGGTTGACCGGGGGAGCCTTCCTAACGGATCTCCACCACCTCAAAACGCTTGATCCCGCGCGGCAAGTCCACCTTGATCACGTCGCCCACGCGCGATTTCATCATCGCCTCGCCCATCGGGCTCTGCACCGTCACTTCCACGTCGTCGCTGTCAAAGCGGCCCGTGGCTTCCCCCACCAGCTTGTACGAATCCTCGCTGCCGTCTTCCACGTCCCGCAGACGTACGACCGAACCTAAAAACGCCACGTCCTTGGGCACCTGTTTTTCATCCGCCACCTTCGCGCTCTTTAAGCGCTCTTCAAGCCGGCGGATCTCCGCCTCGTTCAAGCCCTGGTCGTCGCGCGCGGCGTGATAGTCCGCGTTCTCCTTCAAATCGCCCAGGGCCCGGGCCTCGGCGATGCGATTGGTCAGCACCGGCCGATTCGCCTTCAGATCCGTAAGCTTCTGTTCCAACGTCTTCTTCTCGTCCGCGGTAATGAACTCCATCGTCTTTCCTTCCAACTCCAGGTCCGCTGCAAACAGTTCTCCACCGGGTTGGCCCTGCGCCAATCCGGTTGTCGTCCCTGTCGTTACTTTCCGCCCGTAAAACTATAGTCCAGCCCGACCTAAAGGGCTGTACCGAATACTTTTGTCACCTATCTGATCCTATCGACCCACCCCGACTTCTGCATCCAAATACTGTCCCCTCCCAGTCCCAAAACCCCTTCCGCGCCCGATAACCCCCCGGAAGTACCCCCCGGAAGCAAATAATGACGAATACCGAATGGCGAATGGCGAATGACGAATAATGCACACGGGCTCGAGTCTGGAGCAGGAATTCGGGGTTGACGCCCAGGTTTTGGGGTCGCATTCGGCATTCAACACTCCGCATTCAGCATTCTTCTCGCCCCCGGCAACAATCCCAAACCCTCCAAATAGTCACCCGCCCGGTAGTTCTCTCCGGGCTTTACCTAAATTACCAGGGCTGTGGTTTCCTACCGCGTTCGAGAAGCTGTGGACGTGGGCGTCTTGGAAAAGGGCTTTTTCCCGCTGGGCAGATCGATGATCTCGTCCCCCACGGGCTCGGCACGTTCGACAAAAATCGCCGGGCCGTACACATGCACCCGCTTGCCGCCCAAATCAATCGACCCCCGCTGGTGATACACCGCCGCCAGACGCTGACGCTTGACCTCCGCCGGAACTTCCACCGGCGATTCCACGCCCGGCGGCTTGCCCCAGAAAACACGCCCGTCCTGGCTGCTGGTCAGCAGCATCGGCCGAACCTGCCCTTGCTCATCCCGCACCGCGATCCCGCGCACCTGCTCTAAAAATGATTCGTTCCGCAAAAACGCCAATAAATCCAGCCCCGCATGCAGGTCCTCCCCCGGCCAGGGCATGCCTTCCTGCGGCGAAGGCTCCGCGACGCCCCACAACACCGGCAAACCCACCATGCTCAACTGTTCCTGACCATAATCCCCCGGCAAGCGCACGCCCATGCCGTCCACCAGCAGGTAATGCCCGTCCTGCTCCACCAGGGCCACCGGTTGGCGATATTCAGCCGTCACCCATACCTTCTGACCCCAGCGTTCGAGCTTGTTGGCCTTCTCCACCCAGGGATTGGCCGCCAAAGCGTACAAACTCCGCACCAGACTCGCCCGGTCCAATGGATCGGCACTAAGCTGCTCCGCCACGCACACCCGCAATTCCGCTTCCACCTGCGGGCTCATCCAACCCGGCGGATTCGCCAGCCGAACGTCGTCCAAAGTCGGCGCCCGCCCGACCTGCCGCTCGTGTTGATACTCCAATAGCAGCTTTTCCCCGCCCCACCAACCCACGACCAGCAACACCGCCAGGCAGCCGACACCGATCGCCTGCAACGTCTTAAGCGTCTTGGCCGGGTCCCACTTGGGGCCCACCGATCGCGCACTCTTGCTCTTCTTGGCGCCCTTCTTCGACTTGAAGAACCATCCGCTGAACATCGTCCTCCTGCCATCCTTCTAAGAACCCCGCCCAGGTCTCTATTTATCGGCAAATCACTTCCAAACCCCCCATTAACCCGCCCCCCCCCGGAATTCCCCGGAATCCCCCCAGACTCCCTGCCGCCACTGACTTACCGTTTGCCGGAGCCCGCCGGTTCGCCCACATGTTCCGCCGCCGCCAAGCGAACCAGCCGATCCACCAACTGACTGAAGCTGATCCCCGCCTTCGCCGCCGCTTTAGGCAACAGAGAATGGCTGGTAAACCCAGGCATGGTATTGACTTCCAAAAGCCACGGGCGATTTTGCTTATCCACCATCACGTCCACCCGGCTCAGATGCCGGCAGCCTAAACAGGCATAAGCCTTCACCGCTAAGTCCGAAACCTCCTTAAGCACCGCGGCCGGCAGATCGATCTCAAATCGATATTGCGTGTCCTCGCGCTGATATTTGGCCTGATAGTCGTAGAACGACGTGGCCGGGACGATCTCAATCACCGGCAAGGACCAGACCTTCTTGCCGCGCTTTCCCTGCAGCTCACTAAGCCTGCCCCCGGATGATCCGGATTCACTGGTCACTGAATCCTGTTCCCCGATGATACCCACCGTCAGCTCTTTGCCGGTAATAAATTCCTCCACCAGGAGCTGATGGTGAACCTTGCTCAGCCGACCGAACGCTTCCTTAAGCTGCTCGGCATCATGACAGATCGCCACATCAATACTGCTGCCCTCGCAGGGCGGCTTGATGACCGCCGGCACGGGCAACGAAAGTCGCCCGCCGCGTTCGACCATCTCCCAATGCGGGGTAGGCAGACCCTTCTCCGCCCAGATCGTCTTGGTGCGAATTTTGTTCATGCACCGCTCCGCCACCTCCGCCTGGCAGCCGACAAAGTGCAGATTCCGCTTCTCCAATTCCTTCTGCAGCGGACCGCCCTCGCCCCAGGACCCGTGCAGAGCGGGAAAAACCACCTGCCCCCCCCACTTCTCAAATTCATCCAAAGCCTCCAGCTTGTCGGGCCCGATGTCCCGCTGAATTACCTCGTAGCCCGCTTCCTGCAACCCGGAAGACACCTCTGCCCCGCTTAACAGACTCACCGGGCGTTCCCGATCCGGCCCGCCGGCTAATACCATCACCTTAAAGGGTTTGCCTGTGGCACTTCCTATAGTCACAACTGCCTCCTTGTCCCCATCTCTCGGCTTTCCCTTTCCCCACGGACGAATAAAGCCTTTTTCGCCCCGTCCCGCCGCTAAACAATAGCCCCCCCAGCCAATGGCATGTCCCCTGGCCGCGGAAATATAAACCTCAGCCGACTAGCCTGGCCCAATTGCCAAAACGCGCATGTAACCTCTATTTTTTTGGGATATACACACACATTCCTGCTTTTTCACAAAAACCCCTTGATTTTTCTTTTTTAGCGATGCATCATTTAACCTAGACGGGTATCTCCATTTATCTCCGGGCGCAGTGATCTCGGCAGCCCTTCGTAAGCTGCGACTGCGTAGGTTTTGGTTTTCATTGGTCGTCGCCCGTTATCCAAAAGAGGTCGACATGCCCACCAGGTCACTTTCGCATCGCACCGGCGCCTTTACGCTCATCGAACTTCTGGTGGTGATCAGCATCATCGCCCTGCTGATCGGTATTCTCCTGCCTTCCCTAGGCTCAGCGCGCCTTAGCGCCAAGGTCACTGCTTGCCAGGCCAACTCCCGCAGCATGGCTCAGGCCAACCTCAGCTACGCCGCTGACCACGACGGCTACCTGCCTCCGGACCGGCGCACCAATGCCAAGGACATTCCGCCTTACACCAACGACTGGGGCGTACGCAATCCTCCGCAGACCCCCGAGGAAGCTGACAAAACCTGGTTCGCCCAGCTTCTTAAAGGCGACTATGTCACGGACGATCCCGCCGCCTTCGACTGCCCGGTAATCGACAATCACCGCAAATTCCCCCAGGAAGTCTACGGCGGAGCCAAACGCACCTGGACCATCGACTATGTCTTAAATCGCTATGCGATCTTCCAACGCCCGGAAACCGCCGAGGACACTTCCCGCTGCCCGATGGTCATGGAGCCCGACATGCCCCTGGCCGCGGTGGCTCAATTCGAACACACCATCGCCGCCGCCAATTGGTACACCGGCGGCACCCGGGATGATCTGGAGCAGCTCAAGGCCGGCAGCTTGTCCTTCGCCTTTGTCGACGGCCACGTCGCCCGCATAAAGGTCAACCGCGACACGCCCTACGCTGCCACCAAACCCCTGTCTGAGGCATATCCCGAAATCTTCTTGCCCAAACTGTGGTCCAAAATGAGCAGCTCGGGCACCCGCTTTGTCTGGCGCAATGTCACCACCAAGGACATGCACTACATCCAGGTCGGCCCGCCCAGCCAATCAGGCAACTAAACGCCGCCAAGAGCAAGCTCGCGCCTGTCGCCCCGACTGCCGCCGCTCAGTCCAGCCTTAGCCCGTGCTGCTCCAGCCAGACCTTAAAATCCCCCATCTCCGTGTTGAAGATCTCGTTGTCGTAGTCCGACTCGAGCTTGGCGATCAGCTCCGCCAGGTCCTGCCGCTCCGCCACCGTCTCGCCCAGCCGCTTCTCCTGCTCGTCGCTGCTTTGCCGCAGGTCCTCTAAATCCAGCGCCAGGCCCAGAAACGCCCCGATCCGGCGCGACATCGACTCAATACAGCGCACATTCCGCCCCTGAATATACGCCGGGATTTCCGCCACCAGGCTGGCCATCCCCAGCCCGCGTTCCTGCGCCTGCCGACAAAGATACGAAGCAATGCTCGCCGGCCCCTCATAATTCAAAAACCTCGGGCTGAGCTTTTCCACTTCCTTTTTCATCTCTTCGTCCGACACCGACCCGAACAGCCGCGGCTCGCGCGTGTGCGGCACCGCCCCGCCGATGCTGCCGATAAAGTAAAACCGCTCGATCCCCATCCGCTGCGCCAAGCCGAACAGCTCCTGCGCATAGCGTCCCCACCCGAAGTTCGGCTCGCGCCCGGCAAACAACACCAGCCGCTGGGCCGCACAGATATAAAACTGGCTCGCCGGGGCCTGAAAATGCGTGATCAGCCCGTTCTCAATCGTCACCAGCGGGCGAAACAACGCCGACACTTCCATCGGCCCCGGAAAACTCCACAAATACGCGTGCTCCCCATTCAGTTCCGCCAGCGGCTGCGCGTCCAGCTTCGCAATCAAACACTCCACCGTCCCCGTCGACACGTCCCCGCCGTCCATCCACCCGGAAAACGCCAACACCATCCGCCCATGCTCCAGGAACGGCAACGAAGCGTCGTTTACGTGCGGTGCAGCCATAATCTACTCCGGGCTTGGCTTCCGGGCTTCCGGGGGTCCGGGGGGGCTGCTATCACTATCGGGCCGACGGCTTCTGGTGGCAAGAGGTCCGGGCGTAAACAATGAAATAAAAAAACGGCAGGCTCGCTGCCTGCCGTAAACGTTGACTGACTGTGGCCGCCAACCAAAAAATGATTAACCGCCACGACGCCAAGCGATGCAAAGTCACGAAGCAACGGTTTGCTGTCTTAAACTATCCGCCCTGGCTGCTTACTTGGCGCTCTTGACGACTTGGCGGTTCATGTTGTTAAGTGTCCCTGGTCCCTGAACCAGCCGCGCCCGGCGCTTACCACGCCCACGCTTCCGGGCCTTCCTTGCCGCCCCAGGGGCTGGGCCAGATTTCGTCCAGCTTCTTGAGCGTCTCGTCGCTGAGCTTTAATTCCGCCGCCGGCAGCGCCGCTTCCAGCTGCGCCGCCGTGCGCGGACCGATGATCGGCGCCACCACGCCCGGCCGCGCCAGCAGCCACGCCAGCGCCACCGTCCCCGGCTCCGTGCCCAGCTCGGCACACAACTTCTCGTACGCCTCGAGCTTGGGCCGATTCGCCTCGATCTGCTTCTGCATCCAGTCCTTGGCGCGCCGACCTTCACTCTGCTTCTTAAGCACCCCGCCCAGCAATCCGCCCTCCAGCGGGCTCCAACAGATCACCCCGACGTTGTAGTGCCGGCAGGCCGGCAACAGTTCCGCCTCCACCGACCGCTGCGCCAGGTTGTAGTGGCACTGCTCGCTGACCAAGCCCACGAAGTTCCGCTTGGCCGCCTGCTCCGCGTACTGCGTCACGTGCCAGCCGGCGAAATTGCTCGACCCGATGTACAGCACCTTGCCCTGCCGCACCAGCGTCTCAAAACTCTGCAACACCTCGTCCACCGGCGTGCCCCGCGAAATGTGGTGCATCTGATACAGGTCGATGTAGTCCACCTTCAGCCGCCGCAGACTCGCCTCGATTTGCTCGCGGATGTGCCGGGCCGACAGACCGCTCTTGTTCGGATTCCAGTTCTTGTCCATCGGGCAGAACACCTTGGTAGCGATGATCACTCGCTCCCGCCGCACGCCGCCGAGCGCAAACCAGTTGCCGATGATCTCCTCGGTTCGGCCCGGATAAATCTCAAAACCGTACCCGTTGGCCGTATCGAAAAAGTTGATCCCCGCCTCCAGGGCCTTGTCCATGATCACGTGGGCGTCTTTTTCTTCCGTCGGTTTGCCGAAGTTCATCGTCCCCAGGCAGAGCTTGCTGACCTGCATCCCCGCCTTGCCGAGCTTGACGTACTGCATCTGTCTTTCCTTTCTGGAACCGCTTTTCTTTGGGTGGCCCAACACCATAACACATCCGCCGCCGCCCTGCCTGTGCGGAGGGATTTCCAGCCGAATCCGCCCGATTTTTTACGCTTGCGCCATCAACCGCTCCAGCGGCCCGCGCCGCTGCGCCAAAGCCTGCCGCGCCTCCCCACGCGGACGCGACTTTTGAAAATCTCTAATCCCCCGCGCCAGAAGCTCCAGGATTTTTGCGATCTCCTCTTCCGTCGTGCTCAGGTTCGGGCGCAGCCGCACCGACGCCTTGCCCGCGCCCAGCACCAGCACCAGCCGCTCCTCCAGCAACCTCTCCACCAGCCGATCCCGCGCCCGCCCGTCGTCGTTGGGCAACACCGTGAATCCCTGCAACAGCCCCCGCCCGCGCACATTGAACACGCAATCCGGATAGCGCTCCTCCAGCGCCAGCAAACCGCGCCGCAGCAATTCCCCTTTCCCCGCCGCCGCCGCGATCAATTTCTCCCGCTTGGCGATCTTCCACTCCTGCACAAACCGCACCATGTCCACCAGCGGCCCGCCCCAGGTCGAATCCAGCACGCCCACGCTCTTTAGACGCTCAAGCATGTGCACCACCCCCACGCCCATCTTCTTAGCCACCGCCACCGCCTGCGGCGGACGCGCCAGCTTTAAGTGATCCACGTAATACAGCTTCCCGCTGCCGCCCATGCCCGTCTGCACTTCGTCGAAACCCATGAACACCTGGTGCCGCTGGCCCAGCTCCGACAACTGGGCGTAAAAATCATCCACCGCCAGATTATGTCCCCCCGCGCCCTGGATCGGCTCAATGATCGCCGCCACGATTTCCGCCTCGTGCTTGCGCAGGTGCCGGCGAACTTGCGCCAATGACTTCTCGCTGGTCGCCGCGTTGTAGCGGGCCATCGCGTCCTCCCCCGCCCCGCTGAAGCAGGCCGACGGAAAATCCACCAGCAGACTCGACTCAAACAGCGGATGAAAATCCCCCACCGTCACCCGGCTGGCCACGTTGGTGATCGACAACGCGAAAACCGTCCGCCCGTGAAATCCCCCGCGAAAACAGATAAACCGCCGCCTCTCCAAACGATCCGTCCGGCCGACAATCTCGTTGTGCTTGGCGATCAAGTACTTGAGCATGTTCTCGACCGCCTCCGCCCCGGAATTCACCGCGTACACCTCGCGCTGCGTCGAACCGCGCATCGCCGCCGGCGGCAAACCGTAAACCAAGCGGTAAAACTCGTAGCATTCGGGCGTCAGAAAATCCGGGTTGGGCACCTTGTTGTTGGCGGCCCGCACCAGCTTTTTCACATAGCCCTTCTCATACAGCCCCGGATGATTGTGCCCGATGAACTTGCTGCCGTAATACCCGGCGAAATCCAGTATCCGCTGGCCCTCGACCGTCTTTAGGTACGCCCCCGCCGACCCGCCCACGTCCACCATGAACGGCAAGTTCTCCGTCAGACACCACTGATAGAACCGCCGATTCCGCCGCCCGCTGACCGCATGCCGTAATGCACTCATCCCGCCATCTTATCGAACCAGAAGAGTTGGGAGTTAGGGATTAGGGTTTAGGAGTTAGGGTTTAGGAGTTAGGGAAAAACAAACCAATTCCAAGCGAAACAGCCGCGGGCGGAAGCCCGCCGGTTAGTCTTATCAATCCCCCCGCGCCCCCGCCTCTTCCTATGCCCCCGCCACATCACCAAATCACCAAATCCCCTCACACCCCCACCTTCGGACACAATTCCGCCAACCGACACTCCGCGCACTTGGGCTTGCGGGCCGCGCACACCTGCCGCCCGTGAAAAATCAACTGATGCGCCAACAGCGTCCACTTCTCCCGCGGGAACAGCGCCATCAAATCCGTTTCGATCTTGCGCGGATCGGTTTCCTTGCTTAACCCCATTCGCCCCGCCAACCGCCCCACGTGCGTGTCCACCACCACGCCTTCGTTCTTGCCGAACGCGTTGCCCAGCACCACGTTGGCCGTCTTGCGCGCCACGCCCGGCAGCGTCAAAAGTTCTTCCATTGTCGCCGGCACTTGTCCGCCGAACTGCGCAACAATCCGCCGACTCGCCCCCCACAGCGACTTGGCCTTGTTGTGATAGAACCCCGTGCTGCGAATCAGCCCTTCGAGTTCCGCCGTGTCCGCCTGCGCCATCGGTCCCGGGCCGGGATAACGCGCGAACAACGCCGGCGTCACCATATTCACCCGCACGTCCGTGCACTGGGCCGAGAGAATCGTGGCGACCAGAAGCTCAAAGGCATCCTGATGCACCAGCGCACAATGAGCATCGGGATACTGCGCCTCTAATAGCCGCAGAATATCCTGCGCTCGCTTCCGCTCCGCCGCCGCATGATTCGCCTTGGGGGCGCCGCGCTTCGATCGCTTGCCAGCCGCCGACGCCGCGGCTTTCTTCGTCGCCCGCGCCCGCCCGCCGGGCTTGGCTTTAGCTCGTGTTTTCGCCGTCGCTCGCGCCCCGGTCATGGCAGAACTTCACTTTCCGCCTCGCTGATGTTCCGCTCCGGGCCCGCCGGCTCAACCCCCACGTGAAACGCGAAGCTCGACGCCACCGTCGCCGCCACCAGCAGCACCGCCGCCGATCCCACCAGCCGCTCGCTGGTCTGGTGCCAGAACATGAATCGCACCCGAAACAACGCCCGCGCCTCGGGCGTGCGCTGCGGATCGTACATCGCTCCTCGCAGCGTCCAGATCCGCGGCGAAACCAGCCACAAGTCCACCATTAAAATCATCATGGGCAACGCCAGCAGCCCCACCCGCAGCACGTTCCGCCAGCCCCCCGCCCCGCCCGCCAACCGGTCGGCGAAAAACGCGCACTGCAGCACCACGCAGATCACCAGCACCACCGCGCAACCGCGCTGCAGAATCGCCAGCGCCCGCAGCGTCTGCCCCACCGCCGCCCCCGCTAAAATGTCCCCCGCCCGCTCCGGCAGTTGCCGATACGGCTCAATGCCGATCGTCGGCTCATGCGCCCGGATCGTCTTGAAGATCACCGCCGCGGCGATCGCCACCGCCACCAGCGCCCCCACCCACAAACCCAGCGAAAGCCAATAGGCCGCCTGCGTTAAGCGAAAACCAGTCAAGCTGCTCATCCCTGCTCCTCTCCGCGTGGTGTCGCGTGAGTTTACTCCACCCGCCGCTTAGCTGGCTACCAGTATCGCTCAAAATGAAGGTTGCCGGGAGTGCTGCGGGTATGCGTGATAAATCCCCGTTCCTGCAGCAACGCTGCCACGTCGTTGATCATGGCCGGATTGCCGCAAAGAAAGACGTGCGTGTTCTTAGGGTCCAGCTCCGCGCCCACGTAGCGGCGATAGCCGCCGGGCTCCAGCGCCACCTGCACCCGCCCGCGCAAGCCGCCCCATGGCGAACCGGCGCTCGGCCCGGAAATCACCGGCAGGTAGCGAAATTCAGCGTGCCCGCCCGCCAGGGCCTCCAACTCCACGCGATACGCCAGCTCCGCCTCATAGCGCACGCCGTGAACCAGCGTCACCCGGTTCCACAGCCACGGCGACAGATTCATTTCCGAGCCAACCCCCGCGCCTTCGCCAGGCCAAGGCCAATAGGTCCGCAACATGGAAACGTACGGCGCGATGCCCGTGCCCGTGGCCACCAGCACCAGGTCCCGCCCCGCCGGCACGCGCTCGAGCGTGAAATCCCCGCGAAAATGCGGGTCCACGTATAACCGCGCCCCCGGCTTCAGTTCCCACAAACGCGGCGTCAGCTTGCCTTCCTCCACGCGCACCACCAGCAGCTCGATGGCCTCGCGCCAGCGCGGCGGCGAAGCGATCGAATACGCCCGCCGCACCAGTCTCCGCCGATCATCCGCCGCCAGCAGCCCGTCGACTTGAGTTTCCTTAGGCAAACCCACCGTGCAGAACTGCCCAGCCTGGAATGATGAAATGCCCGCGTCGTCCAGCCGCAGCCGAACAATGCTAAGCGCTTCCGTCAGGTCCTGGCGGTAGATCAGCGTCGCGTTGAACAAGGATTCAAGCGTCATCCTGGAGTTCTAGGTCTTTTGCCTTATAAGAAAATCTGCACGCTAGGACAGCGGGCAAAGCGGCAAATCATAGGACTCAAACAGACTGGAAATTCTGTTGACGGGAAAAATCAACAAACGTCAAAAAAGATGAACAGATTATATTATACGAAGAAGCGCCAAGATTAAATCTGGAAACAAAATGGCCCGCTGGTGCAGGGGGGAACACCATGCGGGCCGTGAGGGGGGGTGGAGTTGACTATTTTAACTTTTCACTGCTTCCGTCTGTTCTCTACTCGTATTCTACACCAAACTTCACTTAAAGTCGTCCCTTTGTCAAGCACCCCATATCTAATTTTGATTTTTTCGTCTTATGTTGACAGAAGTATTCATTAATCAACGTTTTGCGCTAATCCCTTGTTTCAGAATATTTTGAAGTCAACTTAGTGTGATCATCGTAACTATCCTGACTGTCTGACCGACCGAATCTATCCACATTTTTCTTGGTCCATTCTTATTTTTTGTTGATAAGTCGACCCCTGATGCCCCCTCGAAAAGGCAATTTTTACGATATTTGCGCACAAATATGGCTGTTTTTATAGGACGTCCGTCCGGCTGCGCCACTGGCGGATCAGGTCGAATGCCTGCATGGGGGTCAGCCCCGTCAGGTCCAGATTAGCCAGCTCCTGGAGCACGGGATGGTCTTGAGAAGTGCTAAATAAGGAAAATTGGCCCTCTAAAGTCTGATCCAAATTCCCCGCTCCCGAAGCGACGTTGCCGCCCGCCGGCACCGCTCCTTCGTGACTGACCGTCAGTTGCCCAAGCAACTCATGCGCCCGCGCCACCACCGCCTCCGGCAAGCCGGCGATCTTGGCCACATGAATGCCATAACTCCGATCCGTCGACCCCGGCACGATCCGATGCAGAAACACGATCTGGTCCTGCCACTCCCGCACCGTTACGTTCAAATTGCCCGCGTTCGAATATTGTTCCGCCAGCGTCGTCAATTCGTGATAGTGCGTGGCGAACAACGTCCGACACCGCCGGGCACAGAGAAACTCCGCGATCGCCCACGCCAGCGACAACCCATCGAGCGTGCTGGTGCCCCGCCCGATCTCATCGAGAATCACCAGACTCTTCTCCGTCGCGTGATGGCAGATGTTGGCCGTCTCGGTCATCTCCACCATGAACGTCGATTGCCCCGCGTGCAATTCGTCGCTGGCGCCGATACGCGTGAAAATCCGATCCACCATCCCCACCACCGCCTGGTCGGCCGGCACATACGACCCGGTATGCGCCAACAGCGCGATCAGCGCCGTCTGCCGAATGTACGTCGACTTGCCCGCCATGTTCGGCCCCGTGATCAGCGCCAGCGTCTTACCCGCCCCCGGAATCGCCCCCGGAAGTTCCCCCGTCGGGTGCCACACAGCATCGCGCAGCGTGCTGTGTGCCTTGGCCCCCGGCTCTTCCGGGGGTGCCGGGGGGTACGAGGCATCCGGCAGGTCCGCCTCACCCCCCGCGCCTAAATCCACGTCGTTGGGCACAAACCGATCGCCCAAAATCTCATCCAGCACCGGGTGTCGCCCACCGCGAATGCGCAGCACCGGGTCATCGACCATCATCGGCCGCACATATCGATGCTTCGCCGCCCGCTTGGCAAAACCAGCCAGCACGTCCAGCTCCGCCACCACCGCCGCATACCGCGCCAATTCGCCCAAGCGCCCCTGGGCCTTGGCGCATAACTCCGCGCACAGCGCCTGCTCCCGCGCCACCGCGCGACTCTGGGCCGACAGCACCTTGGCCTCAAATTCCTTGAGCTCCGGCGTGACAAATCGCTCGGCATTTTTCAGTGTCTGCTTGCGGCTCCACTGCGGCGGAGCCTTCTCCCGATGAGCCGCCGTCAACTCGATGTAATATCCGAATACCTGATTGAACCCCACCTTCAGCGACGGGATGCGCGTCTCCTCGCTCAACTGCTTCTGATATTGCGCCAGCCACGCGTGACTGTCACGCTGCAGCCCCCGCAATTCATCCAGCTGCGCGTCCACCCCGTCCCGAATCAGTCCCCCCTCGCGCATATGCTGCGGCGGCGCTTCCACGCACGCGCTGACAATCGCCTGCCCCAGCTCCGCCAGCCCCACGCAAAGCTCAATCAGCAAATCGTAATAAGGCTTCACCGCCGGGCGCTGGGCCAGCAATTTCGCCAGCGCCACCGCCTGTTGCGCGCTGCGCCCCAACGCCACCAGATCGCGCGGCGTGGCCCGCCCCACCGCGATTCGGCTGCCGATCCGCTCCACGTCCTGCACCGACTCAAGCATCCCCCGCAATTCATCCCGAAACCGCCCGTCCTCCACCATCGCCCCCACCACCCGCTGCCGCGCCTCGATCGCCTCCCGCCGACACAACGGATAACACAACCATTGCCGCAGCGCCCGCTTGCCCATCGCCGTCACACAGTCCTGGAGCACCCCCAACAAGCTCCCCTCCGTCCCGCCCGAGCGCATCGTCTGTTCCACTTCCAGGCTGCGCAGCGACGTCTGATCAATCACCAGATAATCCTGCCGCTCAAACCGCCGCGGCGGACGCAGATGCGCGATCCGCCCCCGCTCCGATCCGTCCCCCGCACGCTGCGTCTCAAGCAAATACTGCACCACCGCCCCCGCCGCCGCTAACTGCGGCTCGTGATCCTCAAATCCAAATCCCGCCATGCTCTGCACGCCGAATTGCCTGTGCAGCGCCTCGATCGCCTCCTGCTGACGAAACTGCCACCCCGGCCGAGCCGTCGGCACCCCGCCGACCGCTGCCGCCAAGCGCTTAATCTCCGCCGGCACGTCCAGCCCATCCCCCGCTGGATAAAGCAACTCCCGCGGTCGAATCCGCGCCAATTCATCCACCAATTCCCCCGCCTCAAAATGCGCCACCGCAAACGCCCCCGTACTCAACTCCACCCACGCCACATACCCCCCCCGGAAGCCCCCGCCCCCGGAAGCGCCCCCGGAAGTTGTCCCTCGGTGAGCCGCGTCGTCCCCGACGCGGATACTCCCCTTACCCACCGCGCCACTCTTCGGCTCGCCTTCAACCAGCACCACCGCCGCCAGCGGATTTTCCGCCCCTTCCTCCAGGAGCGATTCATCCGTCAACGTCCCGGGCGTGATGATCCGCGTCACGTCCCGATCCACCAACCCCTTGGCCTGCGCGGGGTCTTCCACCTGATCGCACACCGCCACGCGATGGCCCGCCTGGATCATCCGCCGCAGATAATTCTCCACGCTGTGATACGGCACCCCCGCCATCGGCACCCCGGCCGTGCGCTGCGTCAGCGTCACCCCCAGCACCTTGTGCGCCAGCTTGGCGTCGTCGAAAAACATCTCGTAGAAATCGCCCATGCGAAAGAACAGCACGCAGTCCGGGTGCTCGCTCTTAAAGCGATGGTACTGCCGCATGGCAGGCGTCTGACTCGGATCGTTCTTGGCCTCGGCCGACATCCCCTCAATCTATGCCAAACCGCCCTTCCCCGCACCCCCCCCCGGAAGCCCCCGCCCCCGGAAGTACCGGCATCAACGAGCCGCGCGCGTCAGCAAGCGGTGCCCCCCGCAAGTTCCCCCGGGAGACAACCCCCTCTCCCTCTCGGAGGGAGAGGGTGGGGTGAGGGTGCAGCCTGATCGGTGCTGTAGGAAGGCCCCCTGTAACCAAAGAAAATGCCGGCGACTGGACTCGAACCAGTGACCTAGGGCTTATGAATCCCTCGCTCTAACCAGCTGAGCTACGCCGGCAATATGGGTAGGCTATGGGTTGGCTGCCTCCCAAGCCCGGTCATGTTAACACTCCATGATGACTTGGCAAGGTTTATATCCCTCCCGCTTCCGCTGCCAGCGGACATTACTAAAGCCCAGGGAAGAAATCCCTGGGCCACGTCCCGGCTCTGCCACCGCCCCTGATCGCCTTCCCATTCTCCCGCCCGCCCCCAATCCAAAAAAAGCCCCCGCCGCGGAGCGAGGGCTTGGCTATAAACCGCTCTTTCATCACCCGTCTATCGGCGCCGGACCATCCACCCCAACCCCGCCACCGCCAATAGCGCCAGACTCCCCGGCTCGGGGATGCACCAGTCCACAAACTGATAGTCAATCCGCACGTTCGCTCCCCCGAACTCCAGACTCACCCACTCTGGATTCCAGTTAAACGGATCCGTGCACACCACCAGATCCGCCTGCAGCGGATTGACCTTCAGCGGCACCACCGTGTTGGGGAACCCCACCACTGTCCACGTCAACGGCATCAGCGAACCCGTGCCCCCGTAGTACGTCTGCCAGAAGGCCGTGTCCAGGCCCATCTGCAGATTCTCAAACAGCGGTGGCCCGCCGCCGGGATTGATCAGCATCGAATAATCCACGTGCAGATCCGCCAACCAGTCGTTGGGCTCCAGCGGCGTGATCGTGTAAATGATCATCCACTCTTTCCAGTGATCAAACCGCAGCTCGTTCTCGACCATGATGATGTATTCATCAGGGTACGCCCCCAGAATCACCGTGCCCGAAGCCGCGTTGGTGTAGTTGGGATTGGGTGCTGGCAACGGCACAATCTCATCCGCGGAATAAGGCAGTGCCCAAGCCGATCCCGCCACCGCCAGCAACACCAGCAGAGCAACAGCGCGCCAAACCAATACCACCGATCCTTTCCTAATCATGATTTTCTCCTCCTCTAGCGAATCAGATATGAGCCACTACGGGCGGTCCACACCACTGTGCTTATAAACCCGCCTTTATCCACTAATGTCCCTTGCCTAAGCCATGAAGTCAATACTGATTTTGACCTATTTAATCATTTGCTTTTAACGGCTTTGATGGCTGGGGATTCCCCTGCATTGGCCGTTAAATCCCTATCCGCTTCTATTACAGGCGGTTGATTCTTTGTCGCCTCCGCCACGCGGAAATCGCCTCCGGCGGAACGCTGCGCTACGAGCTGGCCGCCACGCCCACCACCTGGGGCCTCACTCCGCCGCCTTCGCCCGCCTAAGCTTAATCCTGCCATTCCGATAAATAAGCAAAAAAAGGCAAATTTGCATCATCCACCCCCCCTGGGTTTAATGGCCCGTCCTTAATTACCTGTTCCCCAATTCCCGGAGTTCCTCAAAGATGTCTTGCTCCCCCAAGACGCGCCCCACGCGCTTTGCCATCGTCGGCGTCGGCGGCCGCGCCCCCATGTTCCTCGATCCGATCGCCAGCCGCTTCAAAGAACACTGCCAGCTCGTGGGCATGTGCGACACCAACCCCGGCCGCCTCGCTCACCACCAGCAGCGCCTGATCGACAATTTCCAATACGAAAAAGTCCCCACCTTCCCAGCCGAAGACTTTGACCGCATGATCCGGGAAACCAAGCCCGACACCGTCATCGTCTGCACCGTCGACGCCTTTCATCACCAGTACATCGCCCGCGCCATGGAGCTCGGCTGCGACGCCGTCACCGAAAAGCCCATGACCATCGACGCCGACAGATGCCAGGTCATCTGGCGCGCCATCGAAAAGACCGGCAAGAAACTCCGCGTCACCTTCAACTACCGCTACGGGCCCGGCGCGCTGCTCGTCAAGCAGCTCTTAAGTAAGGGCACCATCGGCCAGATCATTCACGCCGACATGGAATACCTCCTGGACACCAACCACGGGGCGGACTACTTCCGCCGCTGGCACCGCGAAAAGGACCAGTCCGGCGGGCTGATGGTCCACAAGTCCACGCATCACTTTGATCTGGTCAACTGGTGGCTGGACGCCGTGCCCGCCGAGGTCTTCGGCTGGGGCCGCCTGGGGTTCTATGGCCGCGAAAACGCCGAAAAACGCGGGCTGACAGTCGCCTACGAAAACTACACCGAAGCCGCCAAGGAAGGTAAGACCGCCGGCGATCCTTTCGCCATGGACCTCACGCGCATCGGCGCCGACGGCCGCAAGCTCTACTGGGAAGCCAAGGACTTCGACGGCTACCGCCGCGACCGCAACGTCTTCGGCGGGCCGATCAACATTGAGGACTCCATGTCCGCCCTGGTCAAATACAAGACCGGCACCGTGCTCAACTATTCGCTCAACGCTTACCTGCCCCGCGAGGGCTTCCACATCGCCTTCAACGGCACCCAAGGCCGCCTGGAATACCAGGAAATCCACCAATCGCACATCATCGCCGGGCAAGGCGACCAGCAGCTCGGCGAAGAAATGAAGTGGGAAAGCCAGTGCGTGGTGCTGCCGATGTTCAAAAAACCCTACAAGGTGCCCATCCCCTCCGCCACCGGCGGACACGGCGGCGGCGACCCGCTCCTCCAGGAGCAAATCTTCTCCCCCACCGCCCCCCCAGACCAGTGGCACCTTTCCGCCCAGCACGGGCAGGGCTCCGCCTCCATCCTGATCGGCATCGCCGCCAACCAGTCCTTCAAGACCGGCCAACCCATCAAAATCGCCGACCTCTGCCCCCAATTGGCCTCCGCCACCCGCTTAAGCGAACTTCCGTAGGCGAAAATCATCTTTAAACTATTGTAATTACTGCATATAGCAATTGACAACACTAGTTGTGCTTGATGTTGTCAATTGCCTTGTGTTTTGTTTACAATTGTTTTGTGGACCCCATCGAACTGCACCCCATCCAGAAAGCTCTATTAGAGCAATTGCACCGTCTCGGCCATGTCGACGTCGGTGAAATAGTTGTGCAATTTGGCGTAACTCGTCAGGCCGTCAGCCAACACCTGCGCCATATGGTTAAGAAAGGTTGGCTAACCTCACAGGGCAGGACGCGAAAGAAAAACTGGCGCGTACTGCCTCTGGCCGGCACAACCTTTGAGGACGCCATTTCGTCGAACCTTGCCGAAGACCAAGTCTGGCGCCAACGTGTGGAACCGACGCTAAAAAATCTACCGGACAATGTCCGGCAGATTTGTCAGCATGGCTTTACGGAAATTTACAATAACGCCATTGAGCACTCCGAAGGCAAAACCATTAAGTTTTCGTTGGTGTATTCAGCTGGAGGGGTGTTGTTACGCGTGGAAGACGATGGCGTGGGCATTTTCAACAAAATCAAAAGAGAGTGCGGGCTCGATGATCCGCGCGAAGCTATCCTCGAACTATCCAAAGGCAAGTTGACTACAGACCCGACAAGACACTCGGGTGAAGGCATTTTTTTCACTTCCCGCATGTTTGACGACTTCCATATTGTTTCCGGCCAATTCGTCTTTCTTCATCGCAAGCCCGACAACGACTGGCTGATTGAATCACAAACCCAGGAAGTATCTGGAACCCGTGTGGATATGAGCATCGTCCCCTGGTCCGAGCGAACCGTAAGTCAAGTCTTTGACGCCTTTGCTTCCCCAGGCGATGACTACGGCTTTTCGCATACTCATGTTCCGCTGGCGTTGGCACGCATCGGGCAGGAGCAACTTGTCTCCCGCTCGCAGGCCAAGCGCGTCCTGACCCGTTTTGAGAGATTTAAGACCGTGTCCCTGGACTTTACCGGCATAGACGAAATCGGCCAAGCTTTTGCCGACGAAATCTTCCGCGTCTTTCAACGCCAACACCCGGAAATAAAAATCGAGGTGTTACGCGCCAATTCCCAGGTCCAGAAAATGATCCAACACGTTCTGGCTGAAACAAACACCGACGCCCAGCAAGGCAGCTTATTTAACAAAAACGCCTCGCCTTAAGCGGGCCCTGGCACATCGTCAGCCTGCATCTGAAATCTTTCCCGGCCCATCGTGCCGCCGCCCACCCGCCTACTCCCCCCGCGCAAACGGCTGATGGTTTCTTGTTTGGCGCATAAAAAGGGCCTATACTCCGCATTATCTTCAGGCATTTGTCGGCCGCGCCGGCCCCCTTTTTTCGTCGGCGTTGGCGTGCGCCTGCGCGCGTCTAGTGAAAATTCCTTGCATAAGGCGGCCAAAACCATGTCCCTGATCGTCGTCGAAAACCTGGTTAAGACGTTCAAAGTCGCCCAACGGCAGCCCGGCCTGTGGGGCGCGGTACGCGGACTGATTCACCGACAGCACCGCACCGTCCACGCGCTGGACGGCATCAGCTTCGCCATCGAGCCCGGCGAACTCGTCGGCTACATCGGCCCCAACGGCGCGGGCAAGTCCACCACGGTCAAGATCCTCTCGGGCATCCTCGTGCCCAACTCCGGGGTCTGCACCGTCAACGGCCGCGTGCCCTGGAAGCACCGCATCGCCCACGTGCAGCGCCTCGGCGTGGTCTTCGGCCAGCGGACGCAACTCTGGTGGGACCTGCCCGTGATCGAGTCCTTCGACCTCCTGGCAGCCATCTATCGCGTGCCCCCAGCGGATTACCGCCGCAACCGCGCCGAAATGGTCGACCTGCTGGACCTCGCCCCGCTCCTGGACACCCCCGTCCGCCAACTCTCCCTGGGCCAGCGGATGCGCTGCGATCTGGCCGCGGCGCTCCTGCACCGGCCCGACGTCCTCTTCCTTGATGAGCCGACCATCGGCCTGGACGCCGTGAGCAAGCTGGCCGTGCGCCGATTCATCAAGGAGCTTAACCGCCGCCAAGGCGTCACCGTCATCCTCACCACCCACGACATGGACGACATCGAGGCCCTCTGCTCCCGCGTGATGGTCATCGGCCAGGGAAAAATCCTCTCCGACGGCTCGCTTGAAGCGCTACGACGAAGCGTCACCAGCGAACGCTGGCTGATCGTCGACCTGGCCAACGACGGCGACGGCGTGAGCGATCCGGACGCCTTGGTGATCGAGCACACCGGCCGCCGCGTGGAGCTGAGTTTCGACCCCCAGCACATCTCCCCGGCGGAGCTGATTGCGCGGGTGACGGCAAAGCATGCGATCCGAGACCTTTTCGTCCAGAACCCGCCGATCGAGAAGATCATCGCGCGGCTGTATGGACGTCTGGAATCCTCGAACCAGTCATGAGGAGACACCCATGAGCGGGCATTGGGACGACCGTTACGAACACCTGTGTGCCAGTCAGTGGCTGTACCACAACGCCGACTACTGGCGGTTCCTGGTCCGTGACGTCTGGCGGCTTGATCGGCCCTGTCGGATCGTCGATTTCGGCTGTGGCTACGGGCGCTGGGGTTTGGTGCTCCTGGAACTGCTGCCGCAGGGGAGCACCTACACGGGCCTCGACACCTCCGGCCCGCTGCTGGCCAAGGCGCGGCAGATCTATGCCCAGAAGCCATACGAAGCCCGGTTCCTCCAGGCTGACGTTCGCAACGTTCCGCTGCAAGACGATTCGTTCGACCTGGCCTTCTGCCACGCCGTGCTCATGCACGTCCCGGAGCCGCGGAGGGCCGTCGCCGAGATGGTGCGTGTGACTCGCGACGGCGGGATGGTCATCGCGTGCGAGGGCAATCGCAATGCCGTCACCGCCCTGCTGCATATCGAAGAGTCCAATGAGCTGGACAACGCGCCGCTGGAACTGTTCCAGACGATGAACCGACACGTCCGCGAGCGCAGCGGTGTCGACTACAACATCGGGGCCCGCATGCCTATCCTGCTGCACCATGCGGGGCTGAAAGACGTGGCCTGCCGGGTGACCGACGCGGTGCGACTGCTGCTGCCGCCGCTGGATAGCGCCAAGGATCAGCCGTTCTTCCAGGCCATCTGCAATGAAGGCATGGGGTATCAGCCGAGCGATGCACAAGAGATCGCTCAATGGGAGCAGCGGCTGGTGAGCTATGGCGTCGGCCCTGCACAGGCGCAGAAAGAAGTCCGCCGCGAACTGCAACGGGATTATCGACACAAGGGACCGAATTATCACACCGTCTGGCCGTCGCTGCATACGTTCAGCTATGGGACGGTGGTCAAACCGAAATCATCCCTCTGACGAGGACCGTATGACCGCATATGGGGCCATTCTCGGCGCTCGCATCCGCATGCTCCTGCAATACCGCGCCGCGGCGCTGGCGGGGATGGCCACGCAGGTGTTCTGGGGGATCATCCGCGTGATGGTCTTCACGGCCTTCTACGCCTCCCTGCGGCCCGGCGTCGAGGCGCCGATGACGCTGCGGCAAACCGTCACTTACATCTGGCTCGGCCAGGCGCTGCTGGGCCTCCTGCCCATGCGGATCGACGGCGAAGGAGCGGGCATGATCCGCAGCGGCACGGTGGCCTACGAGCTGACCCGGCCGTGGGACGTCTACTGGGCGTGGTGCATGCGGGCCGCGTCGCTGCGCATCGCGCCGACGATGCTGCGCTGCCTGCCCATCGTGGTGTTCGCCGTGGCGCTGCTGCCTGCGAGCATGCGCCTGGGGCCGCCCGCGTCGCCCGCCGCGGCAGGACTCTTTGCCCTCTCCGTGCTGCTGGCGGTGGCGCTGACGTCGGTCATCACAGCCCTGCTGACCATCACCATGCTCTGGACCATCTCGGGCGAGGGGCTGATGCTGCTGCTCTCGGGGCTGGCGTGGGTGCTCTCGGGAATCGTCATCCCCCTGCCGCTGCTGCCCGACGCGGCCCGGCACGTGATCGAGTGGCTGCCCTTTGCCGGCACGCTCGACCTGCCGTTCCGCATCTACATCGGCCAGGTCGGACCCGGCGAGGCTGCGGGCGTGCTCTTAAGGCAAGTGGGATGGACGCTGGCGTTGGTCATGCTGGGTCGCTGGATGCTCGCCAGCGGCCTGCGAAGACTGGTGGTCCAGGGAGGCTGACGATGCTCAATGCGATGCGTCTGTATGGCAAGTACGTGGGCGTCTCCATCCGCGGGCAGATGCAGTACCGCGCGTCCTACCTGCTGCAGTTGGTCAACCACCTGGTCCTGACCGCCACGGAAATCCTGGCCATCTGGGCGCTGTTCGCCCGCTTCGGCTCGCTCCGCGGCTGGTCGCTGGCCGAGGTGGCCCTCTTCTACGGACTGGTGAACCTGGTCTTCTCGATTACCGAGACGTCGATGCGCGGCTTCGACATCTGCGAACGGCTGGTCAAGGCCGGCGACTTCGACCGCATCCTCCTGCGCCCGCGCACCACGGTGCTGCAACTGATGGGTTATGAGGTGCGTCTGACCCGCCTCGGCCGGACCCTCCAGGCCGTGATGGTCCTGACCTGGGCGATCACCTCGCTGAACCTGGCGTGGACGATCGACCGCATCGGCCTGTTCCTGGCCGCGGTGATCGGCGGGGTCTGCCTCTTTAACGGCATCTTCCTCCTCCAGGCCACCATGACCTTCTGGACCATCGAGACCCTGGAATTAATGAGCATCATCACCAACGGCAGCGTTGAGACCGCCCAGGTGCCGATGGCGATCTATCAGCCGTGGTTCCGGCGGTTCTTCACCTACGTTGTCCCGCTGGGCTGCGTGAGCTATTTCCCGGTCGTCGGCGTGCTGGGCCGACCGGACCCCCTGGGTTCGACGCCGCTCTTCCAGTGGCTCAGCCCGCTGGCGGGCGTGATCTTCATGCTCCTGGCCCTGCAAGCCTGGCGCGTCGGCGTACGCCACTACACCTCAACCGGCAGCTAATTCACCCCGCTGCGCAAAATGTCGCACGGCGCCTCGCCCCGAACCAACCCGCCCGCTTCCCCACGCCTACTCCTCCCCCGGCTTGACGCTTTCCTGGGCCGGGGTCTTCGCCTTGGCGTCTTCCTTGGCGATCAGCGCTTTGATCCGTTCCTGATCCGTGACGTACTGCGGCGAGCGCGCCCCGCGCAGCAGCCCGTGATTCAGATTGTTGAACGTGGTGAAATTAGCCGTCACCGCCACGTCGCGCTCGTATTTGCCCTCCGAGGCCGCCGCCCCCACCGCG
Source organism: Phycisphaeraceae bacterium (assembly GCA_020851735.1). Lineage (GTDB taxonomy): Bacteria > Planctomycetota > Phycisphaerae > Phycisphaerales > Phycisphaeraceae > JADZCD01. The sequence goes on along the minus strand of JADZCD010000063.1, from coordinate 6,285 downwards.
TGGATCCCCGCAGCCAGCACCGCCGCGATCGGGTCCGACTGCCCCGCCGACGAGCTGTACACCGCCCCGCCCTCCCACTGCCAGAGCACCTGCGCGGTCTTCACGTCCACCAGCTTGTACGCCAGCGTCACCTTCGTGGATGAATCGATCAAAATGTACGTCGTGGTCCATTCCTTGATGGTGATGTACAGCACCGCGTCCGGGCCGATGATCTCGTCGATCTTCTTGAGCGACACCGAGTGCATGTCCCCCGGCGTGGGCACGCCGTTGTCCTTGAACAGCCGATCCACCACCGCCACCGGGAACACGTAATACCCGCAGTCCGCCAGCGGCGTGGTCACGCTGGAAAGAAACGCGTCCGACGCGTGCACGTTGGCCGAGTTGTTGATCGGAGGCAGCACCAAAATCGACTTGGGCTGATGGGCCAGGAACGACCGATAGTCCGGGCGCTTGGGGCTGACGCAACCGCCCAAAACGCCCAGCAGCACCACCAGCCCGACCCAGCGGGGGAAGTAGTAGTTCATGGCATCCTCGCCAATAGTCCGTCGATAAAGCGCGTCGATTCCGGATACAGCCGTTTTTCCGCCTCCAAACACTGCCGGGCGTTGATCTTGTCCCCCTGCTGTGCGTACAGGTAGCCTAAGTGCGCGTACTTGCCCGGCGGCACGCGCGACGCCTCGCCGGGCTTGGCTCTTTCCTCGGTCTTATGAATTTCCTTGGCCAGCTTGTCGATCTGCTGGCCCACGTCCGCGCCCTTGTCCGACGGTGGCGCGTACATCAGCCACACGCTCTTTTCGTAGCTGCCCCAGTCGTATTGCCAAGTCTCGGCGCATCCTCCCCCCGCCAGCGCTCCAGCCAGCAGCACCAAGCCCAGCACCGCCCCCACCCCCGGAAGCGCCGCCATCGACGAGCCGCGCGCGTCAGCAAGCGGTGCATCCCCCGTCCCCGTCCCCGCCCGCCGTTTTATTCGCCGCTGGGTTTCCATTGTCCTTGCTCCAGGCCTTCGACTAAGCGGTTGACCACTTCAATCATGGCCAGATTCAACACCTTGTCCGTCAGCGTCGCGTCGTAGCCCGCCTCCGACCCGAAGCCTAAAACGTGTTCGTTCTTCAGGTCGAATTCCCCCGCGCCCTGCACGGCATAGACAATCTGCCCCGTCTTCACGTCCACCACGTTCACCGTCACCTTCGCATACGCCACCTGCGTCCGCGATCGCTGCAATATGCCGCCCAAGCCCACCGTGCCCACCTCGCGCCGCCCGAACTCCGTCACCGCGCCGGTCAATACCACCTGGGCCCCGGTCAAAGCCTGCGCCTCGCCGGCCAGCTTCGCTTCCTGCGCGATTTCCTCCATGTTCAAGCGATCCACCACCACAAAGCGATTGCTCATCGCCACGTGCCCCGCCAAATTGATCTTCGCCTGCATCCCCAGCTTGTCGCCGTCGGAAAAGATGCCGTTCATGTACGGGCTGCGATTCTCAAATTTCCCCAGTCCCACCCGATACTTCGGCCCGCTGTACGGCGAATTCTTCACCGCCACCGCGTTGGGCGTCAGGGTGGTCTGCGTCTCCTTAGGAGCCTGGCAACCGGTCGAAAGCAAAAACCCGCCCGCCAACGCCAGCACCACGCCCGCCATGCGCATCGTCCTCATCGCTTGTCACTCCTATAAGACAGGGCCCCGGTCCGTTACGTAGAACCTGATCCCCAACGCGAAATATCATACCCCCAAGGGCGCTGATTTCGCCACACGCTGCGGACCCATTGAACCGCCAAGTCGCCAAGAGCGCCAAGAAAACCGTTCCGATAATTATTTTAGAGTCAATAAAACCGTTGCTTCGTGACTTTGCGTAACTTGGCGTCCTTGGCGTCATGGCGGTTCATTGATTTGAGGCTGGCGGCTCGACCCGCCGCTGCCAAACGCCCCTTCCCCCTTACGGTGCGGGAAACTGCGCCCGCTGGCCTTCCAGCACGCCAATCACGTCGCGCACCACCCAGCTCATGTTCTCCATGCCCTGCGGCGTGCGCGCCGCCAAGTGCGGCAGCAACCTGACATTGGGCAAACCATAAAGCGGATACCCCCCCGCATTGCCACTTGCCCCCTCAGCCCCGCATGGAAATGCGGGGCCGGTTTGGTTACTTCCGGGAGCGGTTGAACTTCCGGGGGCGGGGGGCGGCTCAGGCTCATGCACGTCCAAAATCACCTGCGCCCCTTTAGCCGCGTGAGCCCTGCTCCAAGCCGCCAGCGCCGCAGCGTCCACCAGCATCCCCCTGGCCGCGTTGATGAATATGCATGACGGTTTTAACTGCGCCAGCGCCGCCGCATTAATGATCCCCCGGTTCTCCCGCCGCCCGTCCACGTGAATGCTCAGCACGTCGCTTTCCCGGTACAGCGTCGGCTTGTCCACGTATTCAAAGTCGTATTCCACCGCCGCCCGACACCGCTCCTCCGGCCAGAGGTCATTAACCAGTACCCGCATGCCGATCGCCCTGGCCACACGCCCCAACCGCGTGCCGATGCGCCCAAATCCCAGAATCCCCAGCGTCATCTGGTCCAGTTGCCTGCCGATGCACTCCTGCCGCATCTTGTGAAACTGCGCCGCCGTCACGTTGTCCGGCATCGTCACCCGCGGACGCACCGCGTCGAGCATCAGCCCCAGCACATATTCCACCACCGCCTGCGTGTTGGCGTCGGGCGTGTAGACCACCTCCACCCCCCGCGCCCGGCAGGCCGGCACATCAATATTGTCCAGCCCCACCCCGCCGCGCCCCACCACCTTCAGCCGCGAACCCATCGCCAGCAGCGGGGCGTTCACCTTCGTGTACGTCCGCACCACCAGCCCGTCCGCCTTGGGAAGCAATTCCGCCAGCGCCGCCGGCTGATCGTGCGCGCACGTCAGCACCGTCGCGCGCGCCGCCAGCCACGCCGCGGGCGCCGGATCCAATCCTTCCGTCACTAGCACCGTAAAAGCCATGCCCGCCTGGCCCCATCAGCAAAGACGCCCGCTTAGGTCAGGCCACAGCCTGCGCACAGCGAGCGTCGCGACGAGGGAAATCCAATCCTCTGCCTGTGCCACGAACCGGCAGCCCAAACGCTACTTAGTGAAGTATTGCGCGTTGGTCTCGATATAAGCCTTCCACTCTTCGGGAAGGTCCTCTTCCGGGAAAATCGCCTTCACCGGGCATTCGTCCACGCACAGCCCGCAATCGATGCACGTATCCGGATCAATATAGAGCTGCGTCGCTTCCGCGAACGTCGGCTCGTCCTTGGTCGGGTGGATGCAGTCAACCGGGCACACCGCTACGCAGGCTGTATCCTTGGTGTTCACGCAGGGTTCAGCGATGATGTGCGGCATAAAAATGAACTCCTTGAGAGTGCTATATCGCGTTGCGCACAGCCCGTTGCCGTGCCTCGCCGGACAAAAGGTCAGCTAGTCAGTATAGGAAAATCCCGCCCTCTAAGCTACCCGCCCGATCCACCAGCCCATCCGCCCCTTGCGCCCGGGCTGACAAAACCATAAAATCCTTCCAGATGCCATCTAAAACCACTATCCCTCAAAACACCTTGGCCGTCGGTGATTGCCTAAAGCTCATGGCCCAGTGGCCAGCCGCGTCGGTGGATCTAATCTTCGCCGACCCTCCCTACAACATCGGCTATGCCTACGACCAATACCACGACCAGCGCACCGACGAGGACTACATCGCCTGGACCTGCCGGTGGATCTCCGCCTGCACCCGCCTCCTAAAGCCCACCGGATCGCTTTACGTCCTGATCGGCGACGAATACGCGGCCGAGACGCGCCTGCACCTCAAGCAGCTGGAGCGCGATCGCCAACTGCTCTTCCGCAACTGGATCGTCTGGCACTACACCTTCGGGCAGCGCTGCAAGATCAAGTTCAACCGCTCCCACGCGCACCTGTTCTACGCCGTCGGGCCCGCCGCCTGCGGAACCAACGGCAAAAACAAAGTCGACGTCAAAAATCCCCCCTTCACCTTCAACTACGACGCCGTCGCCCTGCCCTCGGCCCGCATGACCACCTACAAAGACAAGCGCCAGAACCCGGCCGGCAAATTGCCCGACGACACCTGGTACCTCAAACGCTTCCCCGACGCCCTGACCTGGCACACCCGCCCCCAGGAAGCCGCGGAAGAAACCGAAGCTGGCAGTTCCCAAGATATTGTCCGGGGTTACTTCCGGGGGGATCAGGACACCTGGTACCAGCCGCGCCTCTGCGGCACGTTCAACGAACGCCAGCAGTGGCACCCCTGCCAACTGCCCGAAGCCCTGCTCGAACGCATCATCAAAGTCTCCAGCAACCCCGGCGACCTGGTCTTCGACCCCTTCGCCGGCAGCGGCACCACCCTGGCCGTCGCCCACAAACTCAGCCGCCACTGGCTGGGCTGCGAACTAAGCAAGTCCTACGCCGCCAAAGCCAAAAAACGCATCAAAGAAACCAGGCAGGTTGTCCCCGCCGCCGGAAATTCCGCTGCGAATGCCGCCGCAGTTGAAATGGCCGATGCGTAGATTGCAGGAGTCTTGCCCTGTTTGTGGCTGCTCGCAACGATGCATTCTCAATGCTTCTATATCCGCATAATTGAAAGAGATAAATCCGGAGGTTATCCGTGGCACAAACAGTCTTTTACGCTTGGCAAAGCGATAGACCTGACCAATTCAATCGTTCATTTATTCGCGGAGCTGCTCAGGACGCTATTGATGAAGTAGCCAAGAACACGACGATCGAAGATGCCCCTGAACTCGATCATGACACTAAGAATACTCCTGGTTTTCCTGACATCCCAAATACCGTTTTCGATAAGATCAACAGCTGCTCTATATTCCTCGCAGACTTAACGCTTGTCGGTCAAACTTCCCCTCACAGCCCCAAGCAGCCGGTTAAATACCTGCCTAATTCCAATGTGATGTATGAACTTGGCTACGCTATGGCTCGTGTCAGTCCTGATCGCATTATCTGCGTGATGAACACCGCATTCGGCGATCCCGCTCAACTTCCATTTGACCTGCGCCACCGCCGACATGTTCAATATCACCTCTGTGATAAAGACGAATCCAGGCTTTCTGATATCCAAAAGAAGTTGGCGTCAGACTTGTGCAATGCCATTCGAGATATTTTTAAAACAACACCACGCTCCTCGCGCCCAGCCAAAACGAATGCCGGCGTATTGAAACGAATTGAGCAACAACAGCATCAGTTTGAGATGGACGTTCTGGGAAATCGCTTCCACAACTTTCAGGCTGAAAGGGGCATCTTAGCCCTCTCCTTATTACCCGAACAACCACTTGAACCACCCATTAGTTTTGTCGATCCGGCCATCCGAATACGTCAATTACCTACCATTTCTAGCGATGAACGTTCTCCTCATTTTTATAGTAATCGCGCCGTTGTCGTCGATCAGTATTCAAAGTCAGATCGTCCCTTCGGAACCACAGAACTCCACCAGTCAGGGAATATTTACGCTGCAGACGGCAACCTTCTCCGCGGTGGAGATATTTCCGCCAAAAGCGCCAAATACTTCTCCCATGCAGCGAGGGGCGCTGTACCTTATCCTTACTACGAAAAACGCCTCGTTGTCGTCGCTTTAGCGTATCTCTGCCTCCAGCGAGAAATCGGCATTCATGGCCCTATTCATTGCCACCTCCGTTTTTTCCGCGTCTTGGATTTTATTTTGGTGCCTGATGGAATTCGCTTGCTTCCAAATCATGACTTTCGCGTTCTTGACCAAAACGAGCTATCCCCTGCCCGAATCAAGATAGATGAAAACACTGATATTTCTTCTCCTGAGGGTGTTGCTGGCTTGCTCAAGCCAGCATTTGACTCAATTTGTCTCGATTTCTGTTCTCATGGTTCATTCAATTTTGACGAGTCGGGCAAATGGAAACCTAGATGACGGATGCCGCAAACTACTTGGGGAAAAGGCTCGCCGTGTCTCCGTTTTTTAGTGCTCTGTTTCGTCGCCCTAACGGGGCGAAGGACTGTAGCCACGGGTAAAGCGTCCGCCCACCCTAAGGCGGGCGCAGCGCAACCCGTGGTCCCCTTTCCCCTCCCTATCCCCCGCCCCTGCGGGGCTGAGGACGCCTCCCCTTCCCTCAAGGGCCTCCAAGCCGGGCCCTTCAGGCCCGGATTCACATCCCAACCAACCTTTTGGTCTGACCCCAGATTTTGTACCAGTGGTTATGCGCACTGGCTGGGTTGTGGCTCAGGACATGCCAGGCGTAGCGGAGCGGAGCCTGGCGTGGCCTGAGCCTGCGCGAACGTGGCCGGGGGCACGT
>JADZCD010000062.1 GCA_020851735.1 Phycisphaeraceae bacterium | reverse complement strand
GAACACGATCGATCTGCCGCCGACCGCTGTCTTGGCCCCCGGCCGGGGGCCAAGACAGCCCCTAAGACCACCATTGAACCAGGATGCGATTGCTTAGTAAACATGGTAAAGAAACATACAAGAACACGGAGTACACAGAGATAAGACACAAGAATTAGGAATAAGGAATCCTGGTTTGCCTCTGTGCTCTCCGTGACCTCCGTGGTGAAAAATCTTTCGGCTTGTTTCTGCTTTACCGATTCGTGAATAAGTCGCGCACGGTGTAGTAGGCCATCTTGGGTCGGCGGTATTCGTCCAGGGAGCCTTTGTTGTTCATGCCGCGGGCGCGGTTGAGGATGCGCCCGACAGCCTCGGTGGAACGAAAATCGCAATACAGCCACAGCGCCAGGCCGGCGAATGCCGCTGGGCGGGCGAGAATGTGTCTGATGGTGGTTTCCAGGAGGCGAGCTTGATAGGGCTCGCTCCAGCGGTCGGCCGGCCAGTCGCGGAAGCCGGACAGGCCCTCGGCGCCGATCTCGGAAATGATCAGCGGCTTCTGTCCCACGCCCTTGGCCTGCAGGCGGGCGACGATGTTGTCCAATTCCTGGGGGATGTCCTTGATTTCCCGGAAGTACCAGCCGGGATACGTGTTGATCGAGACCACGTCGCACAGGTCCAGGCAGAGGTCGTCGTGCGGATGATTGCAGGCATAGGTCACCGGGCGGGTGGGGTCGAGCTTGCGGATTAAGCCCAGGAGGCGCTCGTAGGCGGGGCGGCTGGCGGACTGGTGACTTTCGCTTTCGTTTAAGATGCCCCAGAGGATCACGCAAGGATGATTTTTCGAGGCGCCGATCATCTCGCGCAACTGCTGCTCTTGAAGTTTTAAGAAGCGTTCGTCGGTGAGGTGCGCGACGTTGTGCTGCCAGCCGATGGATTCTTCCCAGACGAGCATGCCCGCCTGATCGCAGAGGTCCAGGAAGCGCTGGTCCTGGGGATAATGGCTGCCGCGGACGAAATTGCAGCCCATGTCGCGGAGAATCTGCACGTCCTGGATGAGCAGGTCCAGCGGCTGGGCGTGCCCGAACTGCGGGTGCATTTCGTGGCGGTTGTAGCCCATCAGTTGCACGGGTTGGCCGTTGACCAAAATGTTTTTGCCTTCGATCCGCACGGTGCGCAGGCCGAAGCGTTCACGCTGATCGTCCTGGCCGAGCTGGACGTGGAGTTCCTGGAGATGGGGATTCAGCGGCGACCAGGGCTGCACGCCAACTAGCGAAAACTCGCGTTCGATGCATCCGGTGGTGCCGGTCAGTTTTACTTTGCCGGCTTCCAGAATGTGCGGGCCGCAGGTGATCGACAGGGGCGTTTCGCCCGGCTCGCGCTGGGCTTGCCAGTGAAGCGCGACGCTGATGCGGCCGGTTTTTTCATCCAGCGTGCGGATGGTAAGGCTTTCGATCCACAGATCGCCGAGCCGGTGCAGCTCCACGCCGCGGGCGATGCCGCCGTAGTGGTACCAGTCCATGTAATCCAGGTGCAGCGGGCAACGTTTATAGTCCAGGCGATTGTCCACCAGCACGATCAAGTTGTATGTGCCGGCCGGCACGTCGTTGAATTCAATGTGGAAGCGCGTGAACCCGCCGATGTGATCGCCCAGGAGGCGGGCGGAGCCCTGGCGCGGGTCGACTAAGTACACCGTGGCGACGTGATGCACGCTGTCGAACACCAGGCGGTGGCGGGCGGCGTCGGTAAGACGGATTTCCCGCCCATAGGCGGTCAGGCCGCGCCGGCCCGCGTAGTTGGGCGTGGCGTCAAAGCAGCCGGGCACAGCCATGCGGTCGGTAAAAGCGATTTTCGCCGGGTCCAGGGCTTGGGCTTCGACGTCGCCTAAGAAGACAAAATCCCAGACGCCGTCGAGCGACTGAACGAGGCGCGTGTCGTGCTCGGGAAAAATTCTGCTCATGGTCGGCCTGTTGTATCAGTTTCTTGCGGGCGTTCAAATGCGTGGAACCACAGCCGGCGGCAACGGGGGCAGCGGCCCAGGACGTAGCGCAGCCACGACCAGCCGCCGATACGAATGTGGCCAGCTTGTTTGGCGTCGCGCACGAATCCGCATTTGCAGCAGCGCAGTTGCCAGGAGGGGGTCGAGTCGGGTGGGGTCAAATCCACTAGAAAGGCAAGGTCATTCCCTTTGGGTGAAGTCGATGTGTATTCTAAACCAATACGAGCGTAGATCTTTCGCCAATATGCGGGGTCATTTGCCCCAACAAACGCACAATAATTACCAAAAGATTCTTCTGTTTCTAATTCGCCTACTTTTTCATTGTGAAACATATCCAACACGCGGTCTGCGAGAATTTCGTCAACCTGATTGTCCGGAACAAATGTGGACGTTACACAATAAAAGCAGGTACCACATAGTTGTACGCAATATTTAAATTGTTCGTGAAAGTCATCCCGGCCCGTCAAATACAGGAATTCGCCAGCAATCCGCAATTTAAGGGCGTTTGAAATCTGAAGGATGTCATATCCTTTAAGGGCCGAAACAGGATGGTAACGATGTCCTGTACCTATAAGAGCGGTGGCGACGACATCAATAATATGTTTGGCTTCGGTGATCGTCATCGTTGCCATATTAAATCTCTTTAGACATGGGCGGTGAACGGAGTCAAACAAAGTTCTTGCACACCGGCAAACGTATGCCGTGCGTTGAGTCGCATTGAGTGAGTTTCGCTACTTTGCCTGCTGCATCGTCAGGCAGTGCAGGGAGCCGAAGCCCACGATCAGGTGGCGGGAGGGGATGCCGACGATTTGGTGGTTGGGCATCGCGTGGGCTAATACGTCCAGGGCTTCCTGGTCCGTGCCTTGGTCGAAGATGGGCACGAACACGCTGCCGTTGCTGATTAGGAAATTCGCGTGACAGGCGGGCAGGGGATTGGTGCCGCCGGGTCCGAAGCTGTCGGCGGGATAGGCGTAGGTGCGCGTTTGCGGCATGGGCAAGGCGATGAGCTTTAGCGGTTGGCCGTCTTGATCCTTGGCGGAGGCGAGGCGCGCCCAGTTGGCTTCCAGGGCTTGGTGGCACATGTGATTTGTTGGCGTGCGCGGAGCGACGACGGTGTCGGGGGCGACGAAGCGGGCGAGTTGATCGATGTGGCCGTCGGTGTCGTCGCCGGCGATGCCCCCGCCGAGCCAGATGGTGTGCTTGGTGCCCAGGGCGGCGTGCAAGAGTGCTTCGATCTGCGGTTTAGTCAGCGCGCGATTGCGGTTGGTGTTTAGGAGGCACGCTTCGCTGGTCATCACGGTGCCGCGGCCGTTGACTTCGATGGACCCGCCTTCGAGCACTTGCTGATGCCGCCAGCACGGCAAGCCCAGAAAGGCGGCGATTTTGCCGGCCACCGCGTCGTCCTGGGCGGCGGAGCCGTACTTGCCGCCCCAGTTGTTGAAGACGAAATCGTGACAGGCGACGTGGCCCTTAGCGTCCTTAACGAAGATTGGCCCGTAATCGCGGGCCCAGGAATCGTCGGTGCGTGCGCCCAGTTCGGCCACGTCGGTGACGGTCACGGTTTTGCTTAGCTGGCGGACGAAATGATCGAATTCCGCCTGGGCCTGCGGCAGGCAGCCGGGCCAGGTTTCGGCGTTATGCGGGCGACTGATCCACACGCGGGCCAGCGGTTCCCACTCGGCCGGCAAGCGATAGCCCAGTTCCGCGGCGGTGGGCTTAGGCGGAAGCAATGTTGCGGCGGAGTCGGCAGGGGGAGGAGGAGTTTTGGTCATGATGGTTGGTGATATAGCGGCGAGGTTTTAGCGGCTGGAACTTAATCCACGAAGCGGCGGGTCAAGTCGCCGTAGGCGTCGATCCGCCGATCGCGCCAGAAGGGCCAGTATTGGCGTTGCGTTTCGATTTTGCTCAAGTCGCAATCCACCAGCAGGGCGGTTTCCTCGTCCGGGCTGGCCTCGGCGATCACCAGTCCGGTGGGGTCGGCCACGAAGCTGGAGCCCCAGAAGCGCAGCTGGCCTTCCGTGCCGACGCGATTGACCGCGGCGACGAACAGGCCGTTGCTGATCGCGTGGGCGTGCTGCACGGTTTGCCAGGCCCGCCGCTGCTGCGCCTGCACGGGGGCGGGGTCTTGCGGCACCCAGCCGATGGCGGTGGGGTAGAAGAGAATCTCCGCGCCGCGCATGGCGGTGAGGCGGGCGGCTTCGGGGAACCACTGGTCCCAGCAGATGAGCATGCCCGTCTTGCACCAAGGCGTGGTTTGCACTTGCCAGCCGGTAAAGTCAGGAGTTAGGAGTTGGGAATTAGGAGTTAGGGATTGAGGATTGCATGACGAAGAGTTTCTTCCAGGGGCGGGGTTACTTCCGGGGGGGCTTCCGGGGGTGAAGAAGAATTTTTCGAAAAAACCCGGGTCGTCGGGGATGTGCATTTTGCGATACAGCCCGATGATCTGGCCCTGGGGGCTGAGCATGACGGAGGTGTTGTGATAGATGCCGGGCGTGCGTTTTTCAAAGAGCGAGGCGGAGATGCAGATGCCCAGTTCGCGGGCGAGGTCGCTAAGGCGCTGGGTGGTCGGGCCGGGGATGGTTTCAGCTAAGGCGAAGTGGGCGTGGTCTTCGGTTTGCGGGAAGTAGAGGCTGGCAAAGAGTTCCTGCGTGACGGCGATTTGCGCGCCGCCGGCCGCGGCGTGGCGGATCAGGCTTGTCGCTTTGGCGAGGTTCTTTTCCTGGTCCGATCCGCAGGCGTGCTGGATCAGCCCGATGCGGACGGTGTGGCGAGTGGTCATGCGTCGTTCTCCGCGTGCTGGCAAGGGCGTTTATCGTACGCGGCGCAGGTGATCTTGGCCAGACTCGGGATGTTGAGTTTTCTAAAACAGCTATGATATTCGCTTCCCCCGGAAGCCCCCGGAAGTTCCCCCGGAAGTTTTCGCGGAAGCCCCGGCCCCCGGAAGCGCCCCCAATTCCCGGAGGCATTTTTTCTTTTGCGGGTCTGTCTGAGTCCAGTCATGAAGAAGGCGGATATTCCTACTCCCATGGTCGAAGCGGAGCTGGACTCTCCGGGCGCGGTGATGCTGGAGCCGCAGCTTTCCGGGCGGCTGGCGGGGTTAACCTTGCCGCAACAGGTGGTGACGCTGGCGATCTGGCCGTTCCTGGAACAGCTGATGGCGTTCATGGTCGGCACGGTGGACATTTTCCTGGCGGGCAAACTTCGTCCGGAATCGTTGGCTGTCTCAGCCACCAACGCGTTGGGCGTGGCGGGGTACGTTTGCTGGCTGATCGGCCTGTTGCAGGGTTCGGTGGGCGTGGGGTCCACGGCGCTGGTGTCGCGGGCGGTGGGGGGGCGGCATCGTCGTCTGGCCAACGCGGCCACGGCCCAGTCGATGCTGCTGGCGGTAGCGGCCGGCGTCTGCAATATGGTGCTGTTTTATTTCATTGCCGGGCCCATTGGCCGACTGGCCGGCGCTACGGGCGACAGTCTGACTCTCTGCACGCTCTATCTGCACATCGTGGCCCTGGCGTTTCCCGCGTCGGCGGTGCTGTTTGTCGGGTCGGCCTGCTTGCGCGGGGCGGGCGACACGCGCACGCCGTTTTTCGTGATGGTGCTGGTCAACGCCGTCAACATCGTCGCGGCGGTGACGCTGGTGTTCGCTCCCGCGCCCCTGGGGCAGCGCGGCGTGGCGGGCGTCGCCACCGGCACCATGATCGCCTGGTATACCGGCGCGGCCGTCATCTTGCTGGTCCTCTTGCGCGGGTGGGGCGGCGTGCGGCTTTACCTCCATCGCCTGCGCCCACACTGGCACACCATGCGCCGGGTGATTCGCGTGGGGCTGCCTAATCTTTTTGAGGCGCTGGGCCTATGGTCGGGCAATTTTCTGATCTTGCACATCGTGGCGATGACCGGGGCGGCATCGCTGGGCGCGCACATCATCGCGGTGCGCATCGAGGCGGTCAGCTATCTGCCCGGTTACGCGATGGGCATTGCCGCGGCCACGCTGGTTGGGCAATACCTGGGGCTGGGCGATCCGCGCCGGGCCCGCCAGGCGGCGCTGCTCTGCTGGGCGTTGGGCGCGGGATTCATGGCCTGCCTGGGCGTGGTGTTTGTGACGGTGCCGCAGCACCTGGTGGGCTTGATCACGGATGCGGCTCCCTTTCTGGAACTTAGCCCGCAACTTCTGCGCATCACCGGGTGGGTGCAGTTTTTCTTCGGCTCAGCGATGGTGTTTTCCTTCAGCCTGCGCGGGGCAGGCGACACGCGGGCGGCGATGATCCTTACCTATTTCTCCACGTTTGTGCTGCGTTTGCCGGCCGCGTACGTGATGGGCATTTATCTGGGCTGGGGTATCACCGGCGTCTGGTACGGTCTGTGCGGGGAAATCGTGCTGCGCTGCCTGATCTTCGGCGCACGCTTCTATCAAGGCGCCTGGGTGCGGGCCAAGGTGTGAGTCAGCGCGTGGACAAAGACGCGATTGGGGCTGCCAACACGGGCGTTCTTAGCGCTTGGCGGCCACGTCTTTTAGTTCCACTTCCGCACGCTTGAGCAATTCCTTAGCCGCCCCCAGTTTTTCCTGATCGACCTTAGGCGGCTCGTACTTGGCGATCGCCTCGCGGCAGTAGGCGGCCATGCGGTCCAGCAGTTTGGCTTCCGCTTCCTGCTCGACGGCGTCGCCGGCCCAGGCGCTGTGTTCCAGCCACTTGGGATACCACTGCTCCGCGCGGAAGTGGGCCATGGTGTGGTCGGTTTCGAGGAATCCATCGTGTTGGCCGCGGATCACCTGTTCCATCAACTCCACCGCCAGCGTTTGGGCGTTGACTTCAAAACCATCGCAGAAGCGGCCGAGGCCGCGCAGGAAATCAAGCTCCAGGAGGTGCTGCACGGGGCAATAATCCTGGCCGGCGGACAACAGGCCGTCGCTCATCAAGTTGCCGTACCCGATCATCGGCGCGGCGATCAGAGGCAGCATTTTTTCATAGGTGGTGCGAATGCCCGGAGTCTTGCCATCCGCGTAGTTCACGGCCGGCCAGACCATCATGCCGAATTTCCGTCGACACACTTCCACCGTGGCGATGTTCTGCAGGAGCGCCTGGGGCGAGCCGAAGCAGGCCTGGGACGTGCGCATATCCAGCGCGCCGCTGCACACGGCGCCCCCGGTTTCCAAGGCAGGGTCCAGCAGGAAATACATCGCCCACCCGGCCAGGAGCTCGGCCGTGGCGATCGCGGCTGTGCCCGCGATCGTCACCGGGGCGGACATGCCGCTGATCGGCATGGTGCCGGGGGCGTGGCTGACGCCGCAGCGGCTTTTTTCGATCATGCAGCCCACCGCGCGCGCGCTAAAGATCAAAGGCGCGATCGCAAAATCGCAGTTGGCCATCAGGTAGACTTTTTTCCCCCCGCCGTAGATGCGCTCGAGTTCCGCCAGGTAGGGCACCGTCTGCGGATAGAGCACTTCGCCGCCGCTTAAGGGTTTGTTGGTCAGTTCCATCCTCGTCACCGCGTTCCAGATCGGCTCCACGGCGGGGGCGATTTGGGCGCAGGTTAAGGCCTGGCCGACGGTGTCGAAATCATCGGCTACGTGGGCGAGCTTCACCATGTCACGCACGTCCTGGGCGGTAGCCAGCCGGCGTCGGCAGTGCGGCCACTCCAGGAGGTGAGGGTGCGAGCCGGTCTGCCGCAGACGCAGGTTGCGATGCCAATGACCGGGCACGGTGGCGGAAGAGCGATTGTCCTTTGGGCTAAAGGCGGTTACCGCGTCGGTGAGCAGTTTCTCGGAAAAATAGCAGCGCTGGGCGGAGCGATCGACGTGGCAACCGGCGGCCTCGAGCCTGGCGAGCATGGAATTATGCTCGATGCGCGCGCCGCTTTTGGTCAGCAGGCGCAGGGCGGCGTCAGCGATGGCGTCCAGGGATTGATCGTCGAGCATGTGCCAGAGTGTGCCGGTTAAATGCAGGGACATGCCCGGCACCATACCCATGGGGAGCGAAGGCGGCAAACAAGATCAACGCCGCCCAAGCCGCGTGACCAGAAAAAAGGAACGAGCCCCATGTTCCCAAGCCGGATCGCGCAAGCGAAAAACCCTTGACGCGATTGGCGGTTTTTCATGGTCTAGACGCCCGCGACGACGGCGTAGTTCGACCCGGAGATGCCCGCCCGCAGATTGTGGGCGTAGAATGGGTGGGCATATCGGCGTTGGGCGGCGGGACTGTCCTGGGCGCGGCGGTCCGCCCAGAAGCGGATCAGCCCGTCCTTGCGGTAGCTGAGAATCTGTTCGCCGGGACGATGGAGGAATTTTCCGACCAGCGGCACCGTGCCGTCCACGGAGCCTAAGGCTTGGCCGTGACGGTCGATGACTTGGCCGTTGGCGCCGGGAATGCCGCGCACGAATTCGTGGCCGCCGTCGCCGTTCAAGTCCACCGGCATGGTTTGATAGAGGTCAAAAGGCAGCGTGGCCGGCGCGCCGGTGCGGGCGTCGAAGAGGAATTCCTCGCGATCGGAATGAAATCGCCCGTCGGGCCCGCAGGTTTTGCCGCTGATGCGGATGGCCATGACCAGGCGGCGGCCATCGTCCAGCCGGGCGGTCCAGCCCATGTCCATGTGGCCCTTGTCGACTTGGCCCCAGATTCGTCGGCCCTGGTCGTCATAGAGAGCCACGCGCGGGGCGACGTCATAGGCGGACTCGCGGATGGCGTATACGAACCAGCGGCTGCTTTCTTCGTCGAAGATCGGCTGAATGACGTCGGAGTGTCCGCGATAGGTGTCGCGGTCGGCACACCATTTTTCCCTGCCGTCAGCGAGGCTCAGGCAGCGTTCGCCCCAGAGCAGTTCGTCCACGCCGTCGCCGTCGAGGTCCAGGACGGGGCACATGTGGCTGCCGCGTGCTCCGGGGCTGTCGACGGGGATATTGATTTCCCAGCGCGGGGTCAGGTCGGGGTTCCAGCCCTGCAGGTACATGTCGGTGTAGGTGCCTTGCGCGGTGACGAGCACGCGCTGCCCGCGCACGTAGCCGCCGAGGATGAAATTGCGATAGCTCTGGCTCAGCCCGCGATCCAGGCTGCCGCGGCGCGGCCAAGGCCATTGGCCGGTGACCTGGCCCGACAGGCCGTCCAGGCGCGTCAGGCGGTAGTTGTCCAGGCTCAAGGGGTGCTGCGGATCGACGTTGTCCACGTAGTAGATTTCATCCACGCCGTCGCCGTCGAGGTCGAAGGGATACACCGGGCAGAACCACATGCCCGGCACCACGCCGCGCCCCAAGTCCTTTTGCCAGACCACGTGGGCCTGTTCGTCGAGCAGGGCGATTTTGAGCGTGTCGGTGGGGAAAAAGAACATGTTGATGTAGGGGTCGACGTCAAAGTCCGCCGCGTGCGTCAGAAGGATCGCCCGCGGCAGCGACGGTCCCAGGCACGCGGCCGCGGCGCGGCATTGGCCGAGGGCCGGGGCGAGATTGACCGCCGCCACGGGTTGAAGGTCAACGGCCGGCGCGGCAACTCCTCTGGACTTGGTAGGCATGGCATTTCTCCAGGGCCATTCTAGGAAAGCGGAGGGTCCGTGGCGGAAGGCAGGCTGCGAAAATAAACAACGAACATCAGCGCGACAAGTTCAATATTCCAGGACGGCATTCGGCGCGGACTTGGCGCCGGCGCGGTGGTTCCCGCGTCTTACTCATCGATCGGGCCGGAGCGGCGCAGTTTTTTGGCGGCGGACTTTTTCTGTTTGGATTTCAGCCGGCGCTGTTGCGATCCATGCGTGGGGCGCGTCGGGCGACGGTGTTTCGGCGGGCGCCAGGCGGCCTGCAACAATTCCGCCAGCTTGTCCAGGCACGCCTGCCGATTGGCGCCCTGCGAACGGGACTCCTCGGCGGTGAGGATCAGTTCCCCGCCGTCGGCGCCCAGGCGTCCGGGCCCGGCCAGCCGCCGCAGACGCGCCAGGGCCCCCGGCGGCAGGGCGCTTTCGAGCGCGGCCAGCTTCACGCGCAAGCGTGTTTTGGTCGCCAATTTGTTGACGTTCTGCCCCCCCGGCCCGGAACTGCGGATAAACGAAAACTCCAGGGCGTCGTCGGGCAGATTGACTCCAGGAATCAGCTGCATCCGTTTACTCCTGGAGCGGCCCGGCCGGCGCGGTGCTTGGGGCACAGCGGGCCCTAATCCAGCAGGAACACCCAGGCGATCAGCGCCGCCACCGCGATCATCGCCAGCAGCAACGCCGCGCCCACGCTGGCTAATCCGAAGAGAGCGAAAACCACGCAGGCCGCGGGGATCAGCAGGCACGCCTGCTCAGAGATGGTCGGCTTAATCTGCTGGCCGGTCAGGCCGGCGCGACGTTTGCGAATGATGTACATCGCCCGCGGATACATGGCCGCGATGCTCGCCACCAGGCAAGCGTAAAACGTCGGCTCATGGAAAAATCGCCAATCCATACCCACCACCCTTTCAGCCTGTGTTCGTCCCCAATCCCCAACCCCTAATCCCCAATCCCTCGCCCATTAATCCTCTTCGACCTTCGGCTTGTACTGGGCCATGATCTGCTGCTGGATCATGCCCGGCACCGGATCGTAGTGGCTGAACTCCATGTTGTACGAGCCCTGCCCGCCGGTCACGCTCTTAAGCTGGTTCTGATAGTTGCTCACTTCCGCCAGCGGCACGAGGGCTTTAATCACCGAGGTGTCGTGCCCGATCATGTCCGTGCCCTGGATGCGCCCGCGCTTGCCGGACAGGTCGCCGGTGATGTCGCCCATGTATTGATTGGGCACGGTCACCTCGATCTTCACGCAGGGCTCGAGCAGCACGGGCTTGGCCTTCTGGATGGCGTCGATAAACGCCCGCTTGCCGGCCGTGACGAACGCCACTTCCTTGGAGTCCACCGGGTGGTATTTGCCGTCGTACACGCTCACCCGCACGTCCTGCAGCGGATACCCGGCGATGGCGCCCAGGTCCAGCACCTGGCGCACGCCCTTTTCCACCGCGGGGATGAACTGGTTGGGAATCGATCCGCCGAAGGTGTCGTCCACGAATTCAAAGCCCGACCCGCGTTCCAGCGGTTCCACGCGCAGATACACCTCGCCGAACTGCCCGGCCCCGCCGGTCTGTTTCTTGTGCCGGTGGTGCCCCTCGGCCTTGATGCTGATCGTCTCGCGATAGGCGATCTTGGGCGGGCGGGTGTCCACTTCGATGCCGTACCGGCCCTTGAGCTTCTCGAGCACCACGCGCAGGTGCAGTTCGCCTAGGCCATGGATCACCGTTTCGTGGGTGATGCTGTCGCGCTTGACGCGGAAGGTCGGGTCCTCGTCCACCAGCTTGGTCATGGCGTCGCCGATCTTCTGCTCGTCGCCGCGTTTCTTGGATTCGATCGCCAGGCCGTACATCGGCTCGGGGAACTTGATGCGGTCAAAGTGCAGGTCGCCTAAGGCGGCATCCTCGTGCAGGATCGCGTCGTAATGGACTTCCTCGACCTTGATCACCGCGCAGATGTCCCCGGCGATGCCCGTGTCCAATTCCGTGTGCTGGCCGCCCTGCATGGTGTACAGGTGGGCGATGCGGGTGGGCTTGCGATTGGCGCCCACGTAAAGCTGCGTGTCCTTCTTGATCGTGCCCTGATGGATGCGGAACACGCCCATCTTGCCGAAGCGGTCGTTGACGACCTTAAACACGTGGGCGACCACCGGCTTGGCCGGGTCGGGCGCCACCGGCACCGCCTGCTTGGCGTCGCCCGTGCCTTTGGAGAACGTCGGAATATTGCCCTCCAGCGGATTGGGGCACAGCCGCACGAACGCTTCGAGAAGTTCCTCGAGCCCGATGGATTTATCGTGGCTGGTGTGGTGGCGGGCGCTGACAAAGCAGATCGGCACCAGGTGGCCCTCGCGCAGGGCTTTTTCAAACGGCTGGTGCAGTTGCTCGGGTTTGACTTCGCCCTGCTCTAAGTACAAGGCCATCAGGTCTTCGTCGACTTCCACGATCTGGTCGATGATCTGGGTGTGGGCGTCGGCCACGGGGCCTAAGTCCGAATCGCCCTGATTCTGGGTAAAGCAATCGATCACGGCCGTGCGCCCCTGGGCGGGCAGATTCACCGGCAGGCACTCGCGTCCGAAGGCTTCGCGGATCTGTTCGACTAAGCTCTCTAAGTCCACGTTTTCCGCGTCCATCTTGTTGATGATGATCATCCGGCAGAGGTTAAGTTCCTTAGCCCGCTGCATCATGCGCCGGGCCATCTGCTCGATGCCGGCACTGGCGGAGATCACCACCGCGGCGGTTTCCACAGCCGCCAGACTCGCCAGGGCCTGGCCCTGGAAATCGGCGAAGCCGGGCGTGTCGATCAGGTTGATGCGCTTGCCCTGGTAATTGAGGTTCAGGACCGAGGAGAACAAGCTGTGCAGATGAGCTTTTTCCTCATCGGTGTTGTCGCTGACGGTATTGCCTTTTTCCACTTGTCCCAACTGGTGAATCGAGCCGGCATGAAGCAATAAAGCCTCGGCCAGACTGGTCTTGCCCGACCCTCCGTGGCCGACAAGAGAGATATTGCGGATGTCTGTGGTGGTGTACTGGGGCATGGCAAGAACTCCCACGCGATTGTCAAAACAGATTAGATGTGCCTGTCGCCGCTCGATCAGGGAACCGAGGAGTATAAAGATCCGCCCTTGCCCCGCCAAGCGCCCTCATCGGAGAACCGACCTTGGACTAAGATACAAGGACCCAGGGAAGGGGTATGGTCATCTGGTCGGGTATCTTTTTAGTAAATAAATGGCGGCTAGAGTCTAGAACCTTGTTTGCGGCCAGCGTCGGCAAAAGAAAAAGGGAAACCCATGTCCCGACCCCCCGGAAGTAACCTCCCGCCCCCGGAACCCCCGGAACCCCCGGAACCCCCGGAACCCCCGGAAGCCCCGCCCCCGGAAGCCCTGCCCTCGGAAGTAACCCCGGGACGCCCGCTTTCGGAAGGGCCCCCATCCGTTGTTCCCCCGGCTGGGCTGAATCTGGTCGGGGCTGCCCGCTGGCAACCGACGCTCTGGGACCTGCTGCTGATCGCCTTGGCGGCTGTGCTCGTCCGCGTGGGGCTGGGCGTGTTGAGCATGTACGCGGGCGATCTGACGCTAACCCAGTTCGCTTGCCTGCGTGACGGCGAACAATATCTGGCGATGGCCCAGGCCTGGCTGGGCGATACGAGCGCCCTAAATGCCTTGGGCCCGGACAAGGCGGAATACGCCCGCCGGCTCTTTCCCCTCTATCCGGCGCTGATTGCCTTGCTTCACATGCTGGGCTTGGCTTGGCCCGTGGCGGCGCTGGCGCCCAATTGGGTATTGACCGGATTGGTCGCGTCCCTCTCCGCCTGGCTGACGCGCGATCGCCGCATCGGCTGGGCCATGGCGCTGCTCACACCCAGCTACCTTTTGAATTCGTCGCTGATCTCCACGGAAACGCTGGGGCTTAGCCTGGCGCTGTTGGGCTTATGGGCTGGCACGGCCGGTCGCCTGACGTCCGCGGGCGTGGCGTTCGGCCTGTCGGGCTTGGCCCGGCCGGTGATGGTCTTTGCCGCGCTGGGTTATTTCGCCTGGACGCTGGCCCGCCGCCGGGCACGCCTGGGGCTGCTGGTGGCTGCGGTGGCGGTGATCGTGTTCGCCGTGGGGCTGTGGGTGGTTGATCTGCGCTTCGGTGACGCTTTGATCAGCGCCCGCACCTACGCCACGCACCAACAGGCCTTCGGCGGGCAGTTGGTCACTTGGCCCTTTCACTCCCTGCTGGAAACGCCCAAGCATTTTCCGGTGGCTGCCTGGAAAATCGCCTACGTCTGGCTGCACGTGGTCCTGGTGCTGCTGGCCTGTGCCGTCATGCTCTGGCGCGTGGCGCGACGGCAGGAGCCCGCCCAACGGGCGTTCGAATGGATGTTGGCCATCTGGCTGTGGACCAACACGCTGTTTGTCTTGTGCGTGGGCGATCGCTGGGGTTTTGACGAGTTCCACCGCTTTATCGTGCCCGCGCTGCCGCCGTTGTTTGTGGCCCTGAGCTGGCTCCTGCCACGTGGGCGCGGCTGGTGGCTGTGGCTGCCGGTCACAGTTGTCTCTCTGGCGTTCGCCTATCAGGGCTTGTCCCACAATTTCGACGACGAGCGCACCCCAGCGTCGCAGCCTGCGCCGACGACGACCACGTTGCCAACCTCCATGCCCAGCACAATTCCAGCGTCCTTACCGACGACAACCCCCTAACCGCCAAGGCCGGCCCCGCATTTCCATGCGGGGCTTTTCGCACCGTTTGCTTTTTCCCTGATCCCCAATCCCCAACCCCTAATCCCTTCTCCCCATGACTTCATCCCTTATCGAACGCGACTTGGCTGTCCTCTGGCACCCGTGCAGCCAGATGCGTGATTACCGCGATTTTCCGCCCTTGCCGGTGGTTTCCGCGCAAGGCTGCCGCATTCACTTAGCCGACGGGCGTGTCATCCTCGACGCGATCTCCAGTTGGTGGTGCAAAGCCCTGGGCCACGCCCACCCGCGCTTGATCGCCGCCCTCGAGCAGCAAGCCCGCGCGTTTGAACACGTCATCCTGGCGAACACCACCAATGAGCCGATCGTCCGCCTCTGCGAACGCCTCCTGGCCATGGCGAATCCCCCGGAACCCCCGGAACCCCCGGAACCCCCGGAAGCAAAAACTGGGGGTGCCACACAGCAGCCCGTAGGGTGCTGTGTGCCGTGCCCCTCTTCCGCACAGAACAGCATCCAGAGGCATTTCGGCAAGGTGTTCTTCGCGGACAACGGTTCCACCGCCGTCGAAATCGCCTTAAAAATGGCTCTGCAAGCGCAGGCCCAGCGCGGGCAAAATCGCCGCACGCGCTTTGCGTGTCTGGAAAACGGCTATCACGGCGAGACGGTCGGAACGCTTTCCGTCGGCGACCTGGGCCTCTACAGCGATCCCTATCGCGCGTTGATGTTCCCCGCGCTGACGATTCACAATCTTCCGTACCGCACCGGCCCGGACGATCCGCGCTGGCTGGACGCCTCGGCCGAATGGCCCGCGATCCAAGCGCAGCTTGATCCCTTGGCTGACGAATTGGCCGCCATCATTTACGAACCTGTCCTGCAAGCGGCCGGCGGCATGCGCTTCTATAGTCCTGATCTATTGGCCCGCTTCCGGGCTTGGGCGGATGCGCACGGCGTTTACCTGATTGCCGACGAAATCGCCTCCGGCTTCGGCCGCTGCGGCAGGATGCTGGCGGGCCAGTTAGGGTATGGGGTACAGGGTACAGGGTACAGAAGCAACAACCACAACCCGCCAACGGCAGGTTTTCCTACCCCGTACCCCGTACCCCGTACCCATCCGGATTTCCTCTGCCTCTCCAAAGGCTTAACCGCCGGCGTCACGCCGCTCTCAGCTGTCCTGACTACCAACGCCGTGTATGACCTTTTCGATGCTGACTATTCCGCGCGCAAAGCGTTTCTGCATTCGAACACCTACACCGGGCACGCTCTGGCCATTGCCGTGGCGCACGCGGTGCTGGATGTTTTTAACGAGGAAGACGTCCTCGGCCATGTCGCCACCTGTGGGCCGTTTCTACACGCCGGCCTGCGCCGCTTAGGCGACACGCGTCCCTACCTGCACAACTTCCGGGCGTGCGGCATGGTGGCCGCGGTCGATCTTCGCCAGCCCGACGGTTCGCCCTTAGACCCCGCCTGGCGCACCGGCTATCGCGTCTACCAGGAAGCCGTCCGCCGGGGGGCTCTTTTGCGGCCGTTGGGCGACACGATGTACCTGTTCCCGCCGCTGAACACCCAGGAGTCTGACCTCCAGGCCATGCTCGATGTCCTGGCCGGCAGTCTGGACGCGATCTTCCGTCCATAGCCTGCGTTTTTGTCTTTTATTCCCCCTGCCAAATCGACACATTCTCCAGCCTCATTCCCTGTCATGGCAGACTGCCGGCAATTAGCCCGACAGGCCGAACAATTTTCATTTCGATTGATAAGTGATGTCAAAAAATAGTCTTACGCGCTAAAAACGCGCCTTTCCGATTGGCAAAATCTCTTCCGGGGGCAGGCATTGCCTTTGCCTTTACAAAGGTGGAGTCTCCGCGCCCCCATGATGAACTCACCAGGCCAATTTGAATTTGCCAGCGACTATCCGCCCCAGGGCAGCCAGGCGCAGGGTGGAAATTGGCAGCGTCGATTTAATGTGCTCTTAACCCAGGATCGCCCGCGGGTTACGGAAACCTGGCATTGGACCTGCCAGCTTCCTCGCCTGCTCCAGCCGCAGGGTGTGGTGGCCTATGTCGTCAGCTCCGGGGCGGAAGCCATTCAGTTGGCTGGGCAGACTCCCATTCATGCCGCGGTGATCGACCTGGCCACGCCGCGCGATGCTGCCACGGATCAACCTTCCGCTTCTTTAGGGGCTGATGCCGCTCTGCCGGGGGGAGTTTGGCTCTTAGAATTGCTCAATCGCCTGCAACATCGCCCGCCGGTGATCGTTTTGCGGGGCCCGGCCCACAGTCGCCGCCATGCCGAGCGCCTCCTGCTGGACTTCCTGCGTTTGGGTGCCTTTAGTGTGCTCGATAAGCCCGTGGGCGTGGAACAGATTCTTTCGGTGTTCCAGAAGCTCTTAGAACGTAAATACGGAGGGTATTGGCCCAGTTGATTAACCCGCGGCGCCGTCGGCCGTATGCCGCCAGCCCGCTTCTTTTTTGAACCGCTAACCAGCGCCCAACATCAAGGCATAGAAGGAGAGACACTTATGCCCGCAACCGCAACTGCTTCGAAGATCAAGATCCGTCCCTTAGGCGACAAGGTGCTCGTCAAGCGCGTCGAGCCGGAGAGCCGCACCAAGACCGGCATCTACCTGCCCGAAACCGCCAAGGAAAAACCCCAGGAAGCCCAGGTCAAGGCCATCGGCGACGGCAAGCTGCTGGAGAACGGCCAGCGCGCCAAGTTCCAGGTCAAGGTCGGCGACCGCATCCTGCTCTCGAAATGGGGCGGCACGGAAATCAAGATCGACGACGAGGACCTCTTGATCATCAGCGAAGATGAAATCCTCGGCATCATCGAATAATTCCCCATTCCTAATCCCCCATTCCTAATCTCCAACTTCAACCTCCACACGGGAGCATTCAGACATGGCTGCAAAATCCATTAAATTCGACGCGGACGCACGCGAAGCCATTCGCCGCGGCGTCTCCAAACTCGCGAAAGCTGTCCGCACCACCCTCGGGCCCTCCGGGCGCGTGGTGATTCTGGAAAAATCCTTCGGCTCGCCGACCGTCACCAAGGACGGCGTGACCGTGGCCAAGGAAATCGAAATCGATGACCCCATTGAGAACATCGGGGCCCAGATGGTCAAGGAAGTGGCCAGCAAGTCCAGCAAGGACGCCGGCGACGGCACGACCACGGCCACGATCTACGCCGACTCGATCTTCGCCGAGGGCTTAAAGAACATCACCGCCGGCGCCAACGCCAACCAGATCAAGCGCGGGCTGGATCGGGCGGTGGCTGCCCTGGTCGACGAGCTCAAGAAGATGTCCAAGCCCGTCAAGGGCACGACCGAAATCGCCCAGGTGGGCACCTGTGCCGCCAACCAGGACGAACAGATCGGCAAGATCATCGCCGAGGCCATGAACAAGGTCGGCAAGGACGGGGTGATCACCGTCGAAGAAGGCAAGAGCCTGGACACCGTCGTCGAGCTGGTCGAAGGCATGCAGTTCGACAAGGGCTATTTGAGCCCGCACTTTGTCACCGATCAGACCAAGATGGAAGCGGTGCTCGAGGACGCGTACGTGTTGATCCACGAAAAGAAGCTCTCCAGCGCCAAGGACCTGATCCCCCTCTTGGGCAAGATCGCCGAAAGCGGGCGGGCCCTCTTGATCGTCGCTGAGGACCTGGAAGGCGAAGCCCTGGCCACGCTGGTGGTCAACAAGCTGCGCGGCGTGCTGAAGGTTTGTGCCGTCAAGGCTCCGGGCTTCGGCGACCGCCGCAAGGCCATGCTCGAAGACCTGGCCACCTTAACCGCGGGCCGGGCCATCATGGAAGAGCTGGGCATTGACCTGGAAAAGATCGAGCTGTCTGACTTAGGTCGCGCCAAGAAGATCGTGGTGGACAAGGAAAACACCACCCTCATCGAAGGTGCCGGCAAGACCGCGGACATCAAGGGCCGGATCGAAGCGATCAAGGCTGAGATCGACCGCACCACCAGCGACTACGACCGCGAGAAGCTCCAGGAACGCCTGGCCAAGCTCTCCGGCGGCGTGGCCCAGATCAACGTGGGCGCCGCGACCGAAGCGGAAATGAAAGAGAAAAAGGCCCGCGTGGAAGACGCGATGCACGCCTGCCGGGCCGCGGTGGAAGAAGGCATTCTTCCCGGCGGTGGCGTGGCGGTGCTGCGTGCCCGTCGGGCGTTGGACAAGCTGGATGTCAGCGGCGACGAGAAGCTGGGCGTGGAAATCGTCCGCCGGGCGGTGGCTGCTCCCATCAAGCAGATCGCCGAGAACACCGGGCTGGACGGCGCGGTGGTGGCGGCCAACGTCGAAGCCAGCAAGGACAACAACTATGGCTTTAACGCGTTGACGCACGAATACGGCGACCTGGTGAAGATGGGCGTGATCGTGCCCACCAAGGTCGAGCGCGTGGCGCTACAGAACGCAGCCTCGATCGCCGGGCTGCTCCTGACCACCGACGCGGTGGTGACGGAGATCAAGGAAAAGAAGAAAGACGCCGGCCACAACCACGGCGGCGGCCCCGGCATGGATGACATGGATTATTGATTGTCCAAGCAGAGCTTGGACCCCCGGAAGTTTTCCGGAGGGATTTTAAACGAGAAAAAAAGCCCCCGGCGAGAATTCGTCGGGGGCTTTTATTTTGGTTTGGGATGTCGGATGAGAATGCGCACCGACCCAGGCATGGCAATGCCTGGGCTTGGCAGAGGAGTAGGGAATGGGGTGAGTTGCTTCAGATAACGTCAGAGATAGCATGGGCGGGATGAAGGGTTGGCGCGGGTGGTATCACTGCGTCTTGACGACCTACGGGGCATGGCTTCCGGGCGATGAGCGGGGATTTCGGACTCGCCATCATCGGGAGCACGTCGAGGGCGATTACCGCGACCCGCCGCCGACGGGGATGTATGCGGAACGGCTGGCGGCGGCCCAACAACGGATGAAACGCGAGGTCGTGGTGCTGGACCAAAAAGGTCAAGAAGTGATCTGTCGAGCGCTGGTGCAAAAGCTGGAGACCTTAGTGGTCAAAGTAAGAATTACAGCGGTGAGCAAGACGCATGCGCATCTATTGGTGTGTTTTGTCGATCGCTTTCGCAATGCCAACACAAGCCCAGGCATGGCCATGCCTGGGCTTCGCAAGCAAGGCGAAGGTGAATTTGATTGGATTCGTAGGGTGGTGGGCGTGGCGAAAAAACATGCGTCGCATGAATTGCGACGCAGCGGATTGCGTGCGGCCAGGGGTGGCATCTGGGGAGTCCGAGGGCGGATTGTAGCGATCACGAGCCCGGGGCACGGTAAATCAGTGGTGGCGTATATCAAGAGGCATGCGCAGGAGGGGGCGGTGGTGCTAGAGAGGGGGAATAAGAGGTGAAGAGAAAGGTAGCCCAGGCATGGGTCGCCGGACACCCAGGCATGGCAATGCCTGGGCTTGGGAAGGCAACGCACGGAGGAGAGAGTTCAACGAAGGTGCGGGTTTGAGTAAGATTCCCTCATGAAAATCTCCCTCATCGGCGTAGGTCGGGTCGGCGCCACGTTGGCGTATGCCCTGGTGCTCAAGGGGGTGGGCGATGAATTGGTTTTAGTTGGGCGCGATGCGCAGCGTTTGGAGGGTGAGGCGGTGGACCTGCAGCACGCGTCGGCGTTTATAGGCATGGCTCAGATCCGTGCCGGCGACGTGACTCAAACGGCGGGTTCGGACGTGCTGGTGCTGGCCATGTCGGCGCCGGAGCGGGCTGGGGCGACGCGCAATCAGCAAAGTCAGGCCAACGCGGAGCTGCTTAAGCAGTGGGTGCCGAGGCTGGTCAAGTTAAGCCCGCAGGCGGTGATTTTGGTGATCTCCAATCCGGTGGATGCGATGACGTATCTGGCGGGTCGATTGTCGGGCTTTGCGCCGGGCCGGGTGATCGGCACGGGCACGCTGTTGGATACCGGGCGGTTCCGGGCGCTCTTGGCGCGAGCGTCGGGCATTCACCCCAACGACGTGCGGGCTTACGTGCTCGGCGAGCACGGCGACAGCCAATTCGCCGCGCTTAAGGCTGCCAGTTGCGGGGGCGCGCCGTTGCAGCAGACGCCGGCGGAAGTGGCGGCCATGGCGGAAGCGGCTCGCAAGGGCGGGGACGTGGTGTTTGGCGCCAAGGGCTACACCAACTACGGCGTGGCGACGGCGGGGGCGATGATCCTGGAGGCGATCGCGCGGGACAGCCGGGCCGTCATGCCCGTCTCCACGCGCGTGGCGGAAGTGGAAGGTCTGCCGGCCCTGGGCGAGGTGTGTTTGTCGCTGCCCTGCGTGATCGGGCGCGGCGGCGTGCGGAAAGTGCTGGCGGTGGACCTGAGCGAAACAGAAAAAGCCCAACTGCAACAATCGGCCGAAGTGGTCAGGCAGTCGATCAAGGCGTTGGGGATCTAAAACCTCAGCTAAATAAACCGCCAAGTCGCCAAGAGCGCCAAGAAAACAGCCACGCTAAGGATTTAGATCAAGAACAATTCGTTGATTCATGACGGCTCGGGCTTGGCGTCATGGCGGTCAAAAGGATTTTGTCAGAGGTTCTTCGTTATCCCGCTTCCACGGGGCAACTCAGCCGTCCGATGCCGTCGATCTCCACGGACAGTTCATCGCCCGGTTTTAGGAACACCGGCGGCTGGCGGACAAAGCCCACGCCCTCGGGCGTGCCGGTGAGGATCACCGTGCCGGGCAACAGCGTGGTGTCCATGCTAAGAAAGCTCACCAATTCCGCGACGGGGAAGATCATGTCCGACGTGTTGGAGTCCTGCATGACCTGGTTGTTGAGCGTGGTGGTCAGCCGCAGATTTTGCGGATCGGGAATTTGGTCAGCCGTCACGAGCATCGGCCCTAAGGGGCAGAAGGTGTCGAATCCCTTGCCGCGGATCCACTGGCCCCCGCCGGCGCTTTTCTGCCAGCGGCGGGCGGAAACGTCGATGGCGGCGGTGTAACCAAAAATGTGCCCTAAGGCCTGCGACGGCGCAACATTTCTGGTCCGTCGGCCTATCACCACGGCCAGCTCCCCTTCGTAATCCACTTCCGGGCCATGGTTACAGCAGGCGGGGATGCGAATCGGACGGCCTGGGTGATTGAGCGCGGAGGTCGGTTTCATGAAGACCACCGGCTGGCTGGGAATCTCCGCCTTGGTTTCTTTGGCGTGATTGCGGTAGTTTAGGCCGATACAGAAGATGTTCCGTGGCTCGAAAGGGGCGAGCAAATGCGACACTTTTATCCGCTGGCCCGTGGGCCGGAGTTCGAAAATGTCCGGGCCTGCCAGAAGCTCCGCCATGCCGGCTGACACCGGTATGCCCCATTGCGTTTGCCCAGCTTGATCCTCAAAACGGATGATGCGCATGCCTAAGCTCCCTTGGCCAAAATCATCGCAGACTGGCGTGCGAACGCGTTTCCCGGTTTGGGGAATGATAACGCCGTTGCCGGCTCATCGGCGGGGCGGGCGAAATACTGGTTTCGGGCAAAATCGCGGTCTATACTTGCCGTCGCACCCCGCGATGCCAGCCGAGTATTTGCCGGTGGAGCACACAGCACCCTGCGGCCCCTCGGAAGTGCTGTGTGGCACCCGAGTGTTTCCGGGGGCGGGGGCACTTCCGGGGGCGATTCCGGGGTTCGCTGACGGTTACCTTAACGAGGTATAATCCCAACCCCAAAGAACGATGTTCGTATGCGTTGACAGCTTGCGGATCGCCCCGGTGAAACAATCGGGGCCATTTCCGGGGGCACTTGCGGGGCACTTCCGGGGGCGGGGCAACACAAGGACCGATGCACTTATGGCAGAATCCGCTCATTCCTCACCGCCTGGAAACAATGAGCCGCGTGCGACCGCCGGCGGAGCCTCGGCCGATGCCGAGAGCCCGTCGACTTTGGTCACCGCCCGCACCTGGGGCGACGTCACCGAGCCGAAGCGTGTCACCGTGCCGGCCGGGCTGTGGACGCGCTGTCCGTCGTGCGAGGCGATGCTGTATCAGAAAACGGTGGAGCAGAATCTGTTTGTCTGCCCCGATTGCCAGTTCCACTTCCGTATCAGTGCCGGCGAGCGGGCCCGGCAGTTGTGCGACCAGGACAGTTTTGAGCCGATGTGGGACAAGCTGGCCGCGGTGGACATGCTCGGCTTTACGGATGTGAAGCCCTATAAGGATCGGCTGGTCAGCGAACAGAAAAAGACCCGACGCCCGGACGCCGTCGTGGCCGGCAGCGGCTATATCAAGGGCCGGCGCATCGTGCTGGCCTGCCTGGACGGGCAGTTCATGATGGGCTCGATGGGTTGCGTCGTCGGCGAAGTGGTGACGCGGGCGATTGAGCTGGCCACGAAGGAAAATCTGCCGCTGGTGGTCGTCAGTTGTTCCGGCGGGGCGCGGATGCAGGAAGGCGCGCTGAGTCTGATGCAGATGGCCAAGACTTCCGCGGCCCTGGCCCGGCTGGATGCGGCGGGGGGGTTGTTCATCAGTTTGCTGACCGATCCGACCACCGGCGGCGTCACCGCCAGCTTCGCGATGCTCGGCGACGTCATTTTTGCCGAGCCGGGCGCCTTGATCGGCTTCGCCGGTCCGCGGGTCATCGCCAATACCGTTCGCCAGGAATTGCCCGAAGGCTTCCAGCGTTCCGAGCATCTGCTTAAGAAGGGTTTCGTCGATCGCGTGGTTCATCGTCACGAGTTGCGCAGCGAAATCAGTCGGATCATCGACTTTGCCGGCAAATAACAGACATCGTCCTCAAGCCAGCTTCCGCCGATGCAGCCCGGCGTTGCGCCCGCGGTCGCGGCGGGTTTTGTTGGTCCTGGGCGTGCTGGTCCTGCTGGGGGCCGGGGTCTGGCCCTGGGCGCAGGCCGCCACGCCCGACAGTCCGTTTGCCACGGAACGAACCGCGCCCGTCAAGACGCCGGCCCTCAAGAGCTTTGTCAGCAAGCACTACGACATCCAGTCCGACTTGCCTAAGAGCCAGGTCCGCGTCCTTTCCAGGCACATGGATCAGGTCTTTGAGGCCTATCGGCAGCGCTTTGGTTCGCTGCCGCAGCGCGGGCAGGGGCGCATGTCGCTGTATCTGTTCGCCCGCCGCCAGACGTATCAGGATTTCCTAAGTCGCCATCAGATCAACGCGCCCGGCACCGGCGGAATTTTTTTCATCACGCCCCAGGTCAAAGCCCTGGCGACATTCATCGAGGATCAGCCGCGCTCGCGCGTGTTCGCCACGCTCCAGCACGAGGGCCTGCACCAGTTTGTCTTTAATTACATCGGCCCCGGGTTGCCCATCTGGGCCAACGAGGGCATGGCCCAGTATTTTGAAACCGCCCTGATGATTCGCGGGAAGCTGATGCTCGGGCTGACCGATCCCTTTTCCCTCTGGCTGGTGCAGGACGCCTTGGCGGCGCAAACCACCGTGCCGTTGGCGCAGGTGCTGGCCATCAGCGACGACGACTGGCGCGCAGCCCTGTTCCAGGACGAAAAGCACGCCAACCTTCTGTACGCCCAGGCGTGGGCGATGATCTATTTCCTGGTCCATGGCGACGGCGGCAAATATCTGCCGAGCTTGAATCAGTACCTTCTCTTAGTCAGCCAGGGCACGGACGGCCGCGACGCCTTTGCCCAGACCTTCGGCCGCGACGCCGGCGCGTTTGAAAAGGCCTGGCGGCAATACATTCTTGATCTGCAGGCTGACTCCCTGAGCATGGCCACCGAGCACATGTCCGTGCTGGCCCACGCCATGCTTTCGATGCGGAAGGACAGTCTGCCGTTGCCGCAGAACCTCGAGGATCTGCGCGCCTACATGCGGACACATGGCTACGTCGCCCGCCGGCAGATCGGCTCGGTCGAACGCCAATACCAGGCGGCGGACGACACGCTCTACTCCTATCAATTGCCCACCGGCGCCAAGGCGGAATTCAAATTGCTCGAGCCCGCGGGCCGCCACCTCCTGCCGCGCATCGCCGCCCCGGGCCTGGATCCCGAACCGACGCTCATCTGGTTCCAGGCCGGCGGCGGACAACTGGCCTATGATTTTGAGTATCGCTAGGCAGGGGCGGCCACGGACCATCTTAGGAGGGCAGCGACATGAAACGGAACGGCTCTTTTCAAAGCGCGATCATGGCCGGCCGGGTGGAACGGCAGATGGGTTTTGACCAGAAAGTCTGGGCCCTCTGCGCCCGCGTGCCGGCCGGGCGGGTGAGCACTTACGCGCAGATCGCCCAGGCCTTAAATTCCCGGGCCTATCGCGCGGTGGGCGCCGCCTTGGGACGCAATCCTTACGCGCCCAAAGTTCCCTGCCACCGCATCGTCGGCAGCGACGGCCGACTCGTCGGCTATGCCGGCGGTCTGGCGGCCAAGGCCCGGCTGTTGAAGCGCGAAGGGGTGAAAGTCGACAGTCAGCGCGTCCAACTGGCCCGCTACTTTGTGCCCTTGGCTCAATAGATCACGTTATGCCTGCGCGATATTGCACCCCCAAGGCTGGATCGCATGGTGAGGGATAGGAACAGGGAGTTGGGAATTGGGGGCCGGGAGTTGGGGAAAGACAAACAGTCCTTGTCGATCGCTGAATCGTGACGGTCGACGTCCAGGGCTCGGAAGGCTCCCCGGCCATCGCCACACAGCACGCCAAGCGATGCTGTGTGGCACCCATTGCCGCCAAGCCCCGGACCCCAGGTTAAGGACATCACTTCTCCTCCGGCTCCGGCGGATAATCGCTCGGATACGGCAGGAACGTATATTCAGCCGAGATCGATTCCCCCCCGATGATGCGTGTGTACTTCACGTGGCCGTCGAGGAACAGCAGATTCATCTGGTCTTCTTCGGTGTGAAAGCGGGCGTCCCACTTGGTTTTGTTCAAGCTGTAGTACCACTGGCAGTCGCCGGTGAGCACCACGGAAGAGACGTCCGGCTCAACCTGAAAAACGGAGAACCGCCGGTACTGGATGCCCGCCTTTTTCGGATCGTCCCGATAGAGCAGCAGGGGATTGAGCATATAGCAGTTGCCGAAGTATTCGTAAGTGGTGTAGCGATTGGTCGGCCCGGCCTCCGCTTCGTTGGGATTCCAGATGGGCCGATCACCCGGACAGCGAAATAGCTCCGCGCCACCTTCGCCGTCCAGGGCCAGGTTGGCGTAGGGGTTCAGCGGGCGGATCTCCAATTGCGCCAGGCCGAAATCAAACGTCGTCGGATCCTTCCCGCCGTAGAACCACCAGATGTGCTTGCCGTAGGCGGGGAAGAAACCCTCGTGGTCGTCCAAATACATCTGCCACGCCAGGCCGATCTGCCGCAACTGCGAAGCACACACGGCGATCCGCGCCTGCCCGCGCGCCTGGGTCATGCCCACCAGGGACAGCGAGATCAACACGCCGATGATCGAGATCGTCACCAGCAGCTCGAGGAGCGTGAACCCGCGATGTCGAACCGTGAGCCGATGCATTTGTTACCCTGCCCCACACCGCCCCAGCCTTAGAAATAAACCGATATCCCTCAGCCTTGGCTTGCTGACACTTCGACCCTTTAACACCCGCACTCCAATTTTACCCCAAGGTTCCGGCGCGGAAGTCAAAAAACAGGTCTAGGCTGAGGATCTTGCCAATCGTGACCTTACGAAGCCCAGGTCTTGCCGCGAAAACAAGTTATCGCCCGCCCGCCGCGGGCCGGCCAGCCTCCGGCTAATAGCAGCGGGGGGCCGGCTCGCTCAGTCAGACGATTTGGCCTCCTGCCGACCGGCTGGCTATATTGATCCCCCCGGAAGCCCCCGGAACCCCCCGGAACCCCCCGGACGCTCCTGGAGGCTCCCGGAATTGCCCCCCGGAATTGCCTGGTTCATACTCGCCAACAAACCACCATCCCTAATTTCGAGGTCTCTTATGCTTCGCCAGAAAAAGTACATCGTCTTCCGCCACCCCCAGAACCCCATCCTCACCGCCAAGGACTTCCCCTACGACATCGTCACCGCCTTCAATGCCGCGGTGCTTAAGCAGGGGCCCAAGAAATACACCATGGTCGCCCGCGTGGAGAACTCCGCCCTCGAACGCTACATGTGGGTCTGCGACTCCACCGATGGCGTTAACTTCACGCCCCGCCCCCAGCCCGTGCCCTTCCCCACCAACGACCCGGTTTACTTTGAATACGTCGACGGCGGGCGCCAGCGATCCTATCACGACCCCCGCATCTGCCCGGTCGAAGGCCAGATTTACGTTACCCACAACTGCCACACCGACTTCGGCTGCATGCTCGGCCTCTTCAAGGTGGACGAAACCTTTGAAAAGTGGGACTGGCTGGGCTTGATCAGCGGGCCGGATAATCGCAACGGTGTTTTGTTCCCCGAAAAAATCCAGGGCAAATACTGGCGGCTGGATCGGCCCAATATCGAAGGCAACATGCACATCTGGACCAACCAGAGCCCGGACCTGATCCACTGGGGCGTGCCGCGCTGCATCGTCCGCATGAAGAACCCCACCCGCTGGGCCCAGACGAAGATCGGCGCCGGCGGCCCGCCGATCAAAACCAAGGAAGGCTGGCTCTGCATCATCCACGGCGTGCGCCCCCAGTGCACCGACCACGTTTATCAGCTGGGCGTGATGCTCCTGGACCTGGAAAATCCCAACAAGGTCATCGGCGTGTCCAAGCGGGCCATCCTCGCCCCCGAGGAACCCTACGAACTGATCGGCCAGACGCCCAGTTGCGTCTTCACCTGCGGCTCGGTGCTGGAAGACAACGGCGAAGTGAAGATTTACTACGGCGGCGCCGACACCGTCCAATGCCTGGCCACCGCCAGCCTCGACGACCTGATCTACGCCTGCAAACACGAATAAACCCGCCCCGAAAGGCTTTGGACTTACCGTTGGCGATAGACAATTTGCGTCAGCTTATATGGCCCGTCCTAGCCGACGGGCTTTTTCATGCCGAGAGTTTTGTGGAAGTTGCCTATGTCCTCCCCAGGTTTCATCCAAGTCGCGTCCGACGGCCACACCTTTTGCGACCGGTCCACCGGTCGGCCGTTCGTCCCCATCGGGTGCAATTACTTTGATCCCGACACCGGCTGGTCGCCGAAAATCTGGAGCCGCTACGACTCCGCTCGCGTCGCCCGGCAACTGGCCCAGATCGCCGCGGCCGGCTTCACGACCATTCGCGTT
This sequence comes from Phycisphaeraceae bacterium, assembly GCA_020851735.1. GTDB lineage: Bacteria > Planctomycetota > Phycisphaerae > Phycisphaerales > Phycisphaeraceae > JADZCD01. The sequence continues at coordinate 164,910 of JADZCD010000062.1, read as the reverse complement.
TTCCTGGATCAAAAAACCCTCAACCCCCTGCCCGAGGAGTTCAGCGCCGAGGGCTTTGCCAAAGTCGCCGACATGATCCGTCTGGCGGGGCAAGCGGGGCTGCGCATCGTTTTTTCCGGGCCCAACGGCTGGGAGGGCGGCGCCAAGCACCTCTGGGGCGATTCCTACGCTGACGAAAAAGTGCTGGACCTGCGCTGCCGGCTGTGGACGAAGATCATCGAGCGTTTCGGCGGCGAGTCCGCCGTCATGGCCTGGGACTTGATGAACGAGCCGCACGTCCACTGGCCCAGCACCGAACACCTGGCCCACGCCCACATGCAGCCGCGCTTGCAGCGTTGGCGCCGCCACGCCCAGGCCGTCGTCGGCTCCGACCCCGGTCCGTCGTTCCCTTCCGTGGAGCCCACCGGGCTGGATCGCGCGCTCTATCGCGCGTACGTCCAGTTCCTCCAGCACCTGACCGATCACTGGGTCGATCGCCAGTGCCAGGCCATCCGCGCCGCCGGGGCCAAACAACTGATCACCATCGGCATCCACCAGTCCTCCATCCCTGTGTTCCTCCCGCCCCGTTACGCTTACTCGGGCTTCGATCCCCGCCGCGTCGCCCGCCACCTGGACTACACCTCGATTCACTTTTACCCGCTCTTAACCGACGTGGGCCTGGGTATGGTTGAGCCGCACCTGACCGTGCGCAAGGGTTATCTGGAAATCATCTGCCGGGCCGCGCACGTCCCCGGCAAGCCGCTGGTCATGGAGGAGTTCGCCTGGAAGGGCGGCCGCCTTGTGCCCGGCGAGGACAAAACCTGGCCGGAGGATCATCAGACGCTCTGGTGCGACGCGCTGGTGGCGATTTCCAGCAAGGTCGCCAGCGGCTGGCTGAACTGGGCCTATGCCGATTCGCCCGATCCGCACACGGACATCTCCGCCGCCTCGGGGTTGTGGACAGCCGACCGCGCTGCGCTCAAACACTGGGGTAGGCGCTTTGTGGAGATCGCCGCGCAATTTAAGGCCCAGCCCCCCGCCTACCAGCCCGCAAGCCGGCGCTATGAACTTGACTTAGTGGATTATCTTTTCGATAACGGCGGCCGGCCCGACGAATCCTGGCTGCAAAAACACTGCGGCCAGCCTTGCCCGGAGGGCATTGAACTGCTTTTTACCTAAGCGATCAGACTGGCAAAGGCCAGGTTGGCTCTTTGCTCTGATGTCGCACGATCTGGAGTTTTCCCATGCCCGGCTTTATTCAAGTGTCCAAGGACGGCAACGGCTTTGTCGACGGTTCCACCGGCCAATCCTTCGTGCCCGTCGGCTGCAACTATTTCGATCCCTATTCCGGCTGGCCGTTCCACATCTGGCTCAAATACGACCACCAGCGCGTCGCGGATCATCTGGCCCAGATCGCCGGGCAAGGGCTTAACTGCATCCGCGTCTTTCTGGACACCGGCAAGCTCAACCCTGCCCCCGGCGAATACAGCTCCGCGGGCTTCGGTTTGGTGGACGACTTAGTCAGCCTCGCTCGCGCCAACAACCTGCGCATCATCTTCTCCGGTCCCAACTGGATCGAGGGCATGCCCCAGCACCGCCGCGGCGACGTCTACGGCGATCCCCAGCAGTTGGACATGCTCTGCGAACTGTGGCAGAAGATCGCCCAGCGCTGGGGCAACGATCCGACGGTCATGACTTGGGACCTCTACAACGAACCGCACGTCGAGTGGCAGCGCAAAAAGAAGCACATTAATCCCCACCGTCTGGCCGCCTGGCAGAAATTCGCCAAGCAAACCCTCGGCCTGGACGTCGGCGACGACCTGCCCGCCATTGACCCCAAAGAAGACCCGGCCGCCCCCGTGGCGCGCGAGGTTTATCGCGCTTACCTGCGCTTTCTCGACGACCTGACGGAAAACTGGGTCGCCCGTCAATGCCAGGCCATCCGCGCCGCCGGGGCCAAGAACATGATCTCCGTCGGCATCGTGCAATGGTCCAATCCGATCATGCTGCCCAAGGGTCTAGGCTACGGCGCGGTGTTCCCCCGCCGCGTCGCCAAGCACTTGGACTACATGTCCCAGCATTTTTACCCCATCGTGCAGAGCTTAAAAGCCGGCATCGAGCCGGAGTGGGACGTGCAGCGGGCGTATCTGCAGATCGTCGCCCGGGCTGCGTATGTGCCCGGCAAGCCTCTGGTCATGGAAGAGTTCGGCTGGAAGGGCGGCCGCCAATTGGCCGGCGACCCCGGGCCCTATCCCGAAGAGCACCAGACCCAGTGGTGCGCCGAATTATTGAAAACCACCGCTGCCGTGGCCTGCGGCTGGCTGAATTGGGCCTACGCCGACAGTCCCGAGCCCAAGGCCGACATTTCCGGCGCCTCGGGCCTGTGGACGGCCGACGGCACCCGCTTAAAACACTGGGGCCGCTACTTCTGCGCTAAAGCCAAGGAATTAAAGAACTCTTCCTTCACCCACACCCCGGCGAAAAAGGTCTACACCCTGGACATGGCTGACTATCTCTATGACAACGCCGGCGCCCCCTCGCACGCGTTCCTAAAGGACGTCGTCGCCCAAGGCCACGCCGACAGCGTGGAGGTGGTGTTCAAAGAGGCGTAAGGAAACGCTGCCTCTTCTAGCGTTGCCACCGTCTTCGCCCCATCAGCACTGCCAGGCCCGCGCCCACCAGCGCCAGCGCCGCGGGCTCGGGTATCGCGGCTGGGCCGGCGGTGAGCAACTGCTTAAAGGCATGAATGTCCGACAGCGTCAAGACTCCGTCCGCATTCGGGTCAATGGCCGTCAGATCGACCCATAGGTAGCTTTGGGCGTAGGCGGCCGGATCGGTCAGCGCCAGCTTGAAGGGATTGATATCCGACAGCGTCACCACGCCGTCGCCGTTGAAGTCTCCGCGCACGTCGGGATTGGGCGTCACCACGTTCACCGCTGGATTCAGATCCAGCCGCATGTTCCAGGCGTTTTCCTGGCGAAAATCCAGCACCACCTGCTCGAGGTAAGGTTCGCTGGGATCGCCGAAGATGCTCCCCAGATAACCGCTGGTCAGCACGTTCATGCCCAGCACGCCGTCTAAGCCGCCTAGGTCCAGCACGCCGGCCAGCACATCCGTCCAGATCAAATCCACGCCTTCGCTGGTGGGCACCACCAGTTGATCGACGTACACCATCGGCATCAGCGTGAATCCGCCGATCCCGCCGACCTCCAGCTCATCGACCACGTCGCCGCCCTCGTCCACGGTGCGTGTCCAGTCGATGCCCATCGCTTCGATCATCGTTGGCGAGAGAATCACATTCTGCGCCCCCGTGTCCAGCAGCAGTCTGCCGGCCGAAGTCAGTCCGCCCTGTCGCGTCCGTATGCCGTCGATCATCGGCAAGCCCACCATCGTCGGCAGCGGGTCGCCCGGCTGAAGCTGCCCGATCGGATCCAGCGCTAAAGTCGAAAGCCCCACGTGATAGCTGTCCGGGCGGCTGGCCGGCACCTGCGCGGAGAACGCCACGTCGATGAACTCCAGATTGCTCATCGGCTCAAGATCCAGCGTCGTCACCCGCCCGGTCATCGCCGGCATGCCCACGATCCCCGCGAATCCGCCGATGTCCAGCGTCGGCGACGCCAGCGCCCGCACGTTGCTCACACGGATTTCGCTGTTCGTATTGCTGCCTTCAAAAATCAAATCATAGAATTTCAGCACCGCCAGCCATTCACTGCCAGCCACACCCATTTCGTCGTAATACACCGGCGTCCCGTCGCCGCGCGTCGCCTGCACGTACACTTCGTCGTCCACGTACGCCAGCTTCGCGAGCAAAACGCCGTTGGCTCCCGTGTCCAGGGCTGCGGAGTTGTAAAGCGTCGGGCCCACCAGCGTGTTGGTCCCCGGCTGCACCAGCCCGAAGGTCACCCGCGGCTGATCCAGCGACAAAATATCCGTCGGGCCCAGCGTGATGTATGGCCGCGCTCCCGCCCCCAGCGCCGCCAGCGCCAAAACGCCCCCCGCCGCCATGCCCACCGCCCAACGCCAGCCTGTGGAAGCAGTTGTCCGCATCACTTTGCCGTTCCTCAGTAACACGCTTTTTCTTTTGCGCCGCCGTCCAAGGCGTGTGCCACGCCTGTATGTTTCCGCAGCGATATCACACCCACGTCGCTCGCTAGTTGAACTCTATCACTCCGATATGGCCAACACTACGCCTTTTTGCCTTTCGGTGGTGAATTCCCACTTTGATTATGTTCCAAAAACCACTGTTTGAGCCTTGTCGGTTATGGGCGGAACCTGAAGATTTCTCTTGACGAACTTGAGCATTGGAAGTAAAGACAGGTAGGTATCTTGCATTGCCCCAACTCCGCTTCATGCCAATCCCAGGCCAGGTTGTTGTTTGGCCGGAGTGTCGGCATGGACCCGCGGAGTGGTTTTGTTTCGTTTTTGGGCTCAAAATCACCTTGCCGAGGCAAGGCGGGCCAGGGTAAGAAGTGGGGGTCAGAGGGGGGCAAGAGGGGGGGGAATGAGGGGGGCAGGGGGAGAGAGCAGCGTGTCGGATGAAGCGTTGGGCCCTTTTGGTCACCGGTCTGTGTAGTTTGTGCGCTGGCGTTACCGCCCATGCCACGGTTGCCCAGCTTAACCTTCCCCAGACCTTCGCTCACACCCAATCCCTGCTGGCCAACGATCAAGTAGCCAACATCGTCGTCCTGGGCGATTCCTTGTCCTTCGACGGCCTAGGCTGGTCCAGCTGGGTTCCTTATTTCCGCCAGCGCCTTCAAGGGCTCTACGGCGACGCCGGGCGCGGGTATCAATCGTTCAGCACGCTCACCGGCGCCAGCCAGTTCACAGGCTCGTGGTTTACCAGCGGGCCCAACGAAGACCGCCGCGGCAGCTTCGCCATCGACGGCCTATGGGCCTCGTCCACCACCGCCCACAGCGCCGTCACCTTCACCGCCACCGATTCGTCCATCCAACTCCAATATCGCCTCTCTCCCCGCAACGGCAGCTTTGTGATCCGCGATTCTTCCGGGCAAACCCTGGCCACCATCGACTCCGCCGCCTCCGAGCTGGGCCTGGGCATTTTCGAGCACACCTTCGCCGGCTCCGACCGCACCCTGCGGATCGAAACCCTTGATGACAACCTCGTCACGCTCCTGGGCGTCAACAATCTGCCCACCGCCGACGCCGGCGTCCGCGTCCACCGCGCGTCCAATTCCGGGTATCGGCTGGTCAGTTACCTGCAGCGCGATCCGACCTTCGATTCCCAGCTGGCGTCGCTGGACCCGAATCTGGTCATCCTGGCCATCGGCCAGAACGACGGCGGCATTCCCCAGGCTGACTACCTGCGCCTCTATGACGACCTGGTCCAACGCATCCTGGAAGCGGCCCCCCAGACGGACATCCTCCTGGTGGGGTCCTACAACTCCGGCAGCGGCCATTTGCCCGAACTGATTTCCTGGCAGGCTCAGGTGGCTGCCGCCCGCGGCGTGGGCTTCCTTAATCTTTATGACACGGCCGGCACACGCTGGTTCTGGCCCAGCCACGGCTATCTTTACTATGACTGGGTCCACTTCTCGCCCGCCGGCGCCAATTACGTGGGCAACTTCATCGCCGACGTCCTGCTCTCCGATGGTCATTCCCTTTATCCCTGGAAAAAAGGCGACATGAACGGCGACGGCACGGTGAATCTGTCCGACATCAATCCCTTCCAGCTGGCCCTGACGGATCCGGAGGCCTTTGACGCAACCTACCTGCAGGTCTGGGCTGACCGCAGCGGCGACATGAATGCCGACGGCCACTTATCGCTGAGCGATATTCCCGGATTTAAACAGATCCTCGCCGCCGCGCCCGCGATCGTGCCCGAGCCGACGGGTCTTGGCCTGCTGGCCTTGGGCCTGTTGAGCTTCGGACTTCGCCGCCGGCCTGCCGTCGGGCGCAAGCGCATTTCCGCTTCCCGCTCGACCGCCTTGGGCATGGGCCTTGTCGTTGGCCTGCTGGCTTGGCCGGCGTCCGCGGGGTTGTCGCCCAATCTGCTTTACGGCGGTGATTTTGAGGATTTATCCGCTCTAAAGCTTCGCGAAACGGCCTATGGTCACGAATACTCCGCGTTCAATGCCGCGACGGACCTGTCCCGCTGGGTGGCGGCCAAATCCATCTCCGCCCATGACGATCCCTACGCCGCCTGGCTGGAGTTCGTCATGCCCGTACCCGCGCCGATGAATCGCACGCGCGTGGCCGGCAACGGCGTACTCGAGAACGTTTCCTGGGCGTCGGGTTGGGGCCAGTGGGTGCCGGCGCCCGCCCATCTGACCACCGGGCAGGCGACAATTGATTTTGACTACCTCTGGCGCGTCTGGGCGGGCGATGACGACATCCGCGACTGGTTCAACCACGACGCCCCCGTGCCGGAAAGCCTGGCCCTGCGCGTCTACGGAGCCCAGAGCCTGCCAGGCGAGGGCCAGGCTGTGGGTTCCTCTCTCAGCGGCTTTCTGGATCCGCTTAATCCTTCGGCGCCCACCGCGGCCGGCGCGGACCTGCTCTACGAGATTTCCTGGGACAAAGCGCAAGGCGATCCGGGCCTTAACGCCTGGCTGCATCAGTCCGCCGCCTTCGCCGTGACCGAAGCCTATGCCTACTTCGCCGTGGTGGGCTACTCCCAGGTCTACGGTCAGGAGCAGATCGGCTGGTACGAAAGCGACATGGTGATCTCCTACCTGGCCAACGCCGTGGACAACATCGCCCTGCGCGTCCCCCTGTCGATCACGCCCGGCGACTTCAACGGCGATGGCACGGTGACGCTTTCGGACGTCAATCCCTTCAAGCTCGCCTTGACCGACGTGCAATCCCTTTACCTGCAGTACCCCGATCTGGATCTGCCCGCCGCCGATCCTGACGGCGACGGCCAGATCACCTTAAGCGACATTCCCGTTTTCAAGTCGCTGCTGGCCGGATCCTCCCAGCCCGCGGTGGTGCCCGAGCCGGCCGCCGCCAGCCTGCTCCTTTTGTCCGCGCTAGGCGTCGCCTGCCGCAGGAATCGTTAATCGGCTTTTTCTCCCTCAGCCCCCGCTCGCACCCGCCCGGGCCCCTGTGTTATAAAGTCGCCCGTTTTACGCGACCTTTTGGCGCACTCTTTTTCCTTGCAGGACTCCCATGGGCAATCCGTCCGTTTATAACGTCGTCGTCTGGGGCGATTCCATAGCGGCCGGCAATTCCGAGCATAATTGGCCCGCCATCGCCGAGCACCTCTTTAACACCGGCATGAACACCGGTCGGCCCGTGCGCATGATCAACCAGAGCTTCCACGGCAAGCCCGCCGCCCAGGCCCGCCTGGAATTCCCCGAGCGCGTGGCCAAGCACAACCCCGACCTGGTCATCATTCAGCTCGGGTTTAACGACATGCGCTACGACGGCGCCCGCGGCCATCAGCCCATCAGCACGCTGGCGGAGTTCGCCAGCCACCTGACCGAAATGGTCCAGCTCTGCCGCACGCAAACCAAAGCCAAGGTCATCCTGCTGGGCAATCACCGCAGCCGCAGCGCCCTGATCCTGCCCACCGGCCTGCCTTACGACCAGGCCCGCGCCCAGTACAACCAAGTCGTGCGCGCCGTCGCCCAGGAACAACAGACGCCCTTCTACGACCTGGCCAACGAACTGACCATGCCCCATGCCGACTGGATGGACTTTGTCTGCCACGACGGCGTTCACCTGTCCCCCTTGGGCTACATCGCCTACGCCCACTTTGTCGTCAATCGCCTGCGGGAAATCCTGGCTGTTTCCCCGTCCTAGCGGGGCCCACCGAGGGGAACCTGGTTGCACGGAACTAGAAAGCCCGGGGGTCATTCCCTGGGCTGGTCTTGCGCCACTTTCGTTGCCACTACCTCCGGGGCTACTTGCGGGGGCCAACCTCCCCAAACCCTCCGGATTGACCATCAGTCTAGATTATCTCAATTGGCATCGCCAGCCGGCAAAATCACTAAACTATTGTATTTATTAGCCTTGCGCGTTATTTTCCCCCCTCGGACCACCCCCGATAACCCATAGCTTTTCCGGACTCTGGCGATACAATATCCCGGTTGTCTAATTAGTTAGTCCAGCCTTCCTGAGGCAATAAGCCAGCCCCACCGCTTAATCCCCATTACTGCAGCTGGTGTTCGTTCGCGCAAGAGGTGCCTTTATGTCACAAGGTGGGTGTCCGTCCAACACGACTGCTGAGCCTGCGCAAGGCAGCGGCGTCACGGTGCTTATCCCAGCCTACAACGAGGCTGCGAGCATCGCCGACACCCTGCGCAGTCTGGCTGTCCAGACGGTGCCCCCCGCGCAGATCATCGTTGTCGACGACTGCTCCACCGATCAGACCGGCGATATCGCCCGCTCCTTGGGCGCCACCGTCTACCGCCCGCCCCAGAACACCGGTTTCAAAGCCGGGGCCCAGATCTTCGGCCTCCAATACGTCAACACCCCTTATCTCCTGGCCATCGACGCCGACACCACCCTGGCTCCCAACGCCATCGAAAAAATCCTCACCGGCTTAGACGGCAGCGATAAGACGGCCGCGTCCTGCGGCATGGTCCTGCCCCGCTATGTCAGCACCATCTGGGAACGCGGGCGCTACGTCGAATATCTTTTCGCCTTCACCTTCGGCAAGGCCATCCAAAATCACTTTTACCGCCCGATGATCGCCTCCGGCTGCTTTACCCTCTACCGCACCGACGTCCTCCGCCAGATCGGCGCCTGGCAGCCCCGCACCGTGGCTGAGGACCTGGACCTGACCTGGACCTTTTTCCAGAACGGCTACGACATCGCCTTCGTCGAGGACGCCGTCTGCTACCCCATCGAGCCGCACAATTACCACTTCCTGCGCAAACAGCTCCGCCGCTGGTCGCACGGGTTTTTCCAGTGCATGCGCATCCACTGGCGGACGGTGATCGAACAACCCTACCTGCGTTCCATGGTGGCCGTGGGCATGTGGGACGCCCTGATCGCCGCGATCGTCTACCTTTTCGTCATCCCCATGCTGACGGTGCTGGTGCACCCGGTGTTCCTGGTGGCCTATGTGATCGACGCCCCGGTGGTCGCGGTGCCCGTGATTTTCGGCGCTATCCGCCGGCGGGAGCTGGGCAAAGCCCTGCTGAGTCTGCCTGGGTTTTTTGTGTTACGCATGGTCAACGCAATCTTCATGCTCGAGGCCGCGTGGTCGGAATTGATCTTCCGGCGGCCTCTGGCAGTTTTCGAAAAAGGACATTGAACATGGCTGCGGGTCTTCCTGGCACGGGTATCGGCGGCATCTTTTACCTCCTTTTGGTGGCATGGATGCCCCTGCGCGAGCTGGTTTTGACTCTACAAGGTCGCAGCAGCCCGCAGCGCTGGCGATCCATCGGCATGAAGTGGCTGTTGATCACCAGCATGGTGCTGATGATCTACGTCCAGGGTTACGCCATCGACCTGGTTTCCGGATGGCTGATCCAGATCGCGCCCCTGGAATCCTCCCTCCAATCGGCCGGCCTGTTGATCGACGAGGCTTGGTCCCCAGCCTTGGCCATGACTCCCTTTGTCATTCTGGCGATCGTCCTGACCACCGTGCACGGCCTGCGTCTGGTGCTGGTGTTCTATCCCCGTCGTCCGGACACCACGATCGCCCTCAGGCCCGCGTCCACGGCCTCCGTGGCTTCGCTGCCCACCGCGGCTGCGAATTAAACGGCTGTTCCCCCTTAAGTCGCTCCGCGGACCGCGGAGCGGCGACTTTCGTCTATCCCTGTGCCCATCAAGTGCCGAAATTCCTCGGCACTTTTTATTTCCTGGACCTGCCGCTTCAAGCCCGCCCACGGCTGGAGGTGCGGCGAGTACCAGCTCATCCGCTGCCGCAACGTGTTGATCGCCACCCGCTCGCCTCGCAAGCGCACTAAGTTCTCAAAGTGGTCCAGCACCAGCCTCGCCCGCTGGGCCTGCGTCAAGGGCTCGGGCATTTCTCCCGTCGCCAGATAATGGGCGATGTCCCGGAAAATCCACGGCTGGCTCAGGGCCCCACGCCCCACCATCACGCCGTGGCAGCCCGTAGCCTCGATCATCCGCCGGGCGTCCGCCGGTGTCTTAATGTCCCCGTTGCCGATCACCGCCACCTGCGGGTGACGCCGGCCCACCGCCTCCACCACCTTCGCGATGCCCTCCAGCCGCGCTTGGCCGCGGAACATCTGCGCGGTCGTCCGCCCATGCACGGTGATAGCCGCCGCCCCCGCGTCCGCCAAGGCGATGGGCAGACTATCGACGATCAGCGTCTGATCGTCCCAGCCTAAGCGGATCTTGCACGTCACGGGGATAGCAGCGGGCAGAACCCTTACAATCGCCTTGACGATCTCCACCGCCAGCCCCGGCTCGCAGAGCAGCTTGGACCCCCCATTTTTCTTAGTCACCTTGTCCACCGGGCAGCCCATGTTCACGTCCACCACCGCCGCCCCGTGCCCCGCCGCCCACGTCGCCGCCTGGGCCATGATCTGCGGATCCCGCCCATAGAGCTGCATGCACAGCGGCCGATCTTCCGCGCTGGTAGCCGCCAGCCACAGCGACTTTTGATTCTCGCTCAGTATCGCCTGCGGGCAGAGCAGATCCGTGCACGCCAAACCCACCCCGCCGTGCTCCCCGCGCACGCTGCGCACCACCAGCCGATACGCCAGATCGCAGTAACCGGCAATCGGCGCTAACAGCAGCGGCGTCTCCAAACTCACCGGGCCGATGTGCAACATCACCACATCATACCCCCCCCGGAAGGGCCCTCGTGGGGTGCCGCCGTCACCTTGGCTCCGGTGCACGCTGGCGTTTGTTCAAGTGCAGCCTCACGTTGTATCAGTCCCTGGCTCCGCCGGGGGGTGTCTCTGATCAAAGGCAAAAGCCCCGGAAGAAATCCCTGGGCGCCGCCTCTGCGGTTTCGACCACGTTTCGACGACGTTCCCTCTTCACGCCTGACATCAAATCGGGAATAGGGCGGGGTGGGCCATTGCTCGATCCAGATACCCTGTTATCTTAATTGACTCTAGGGTGCGGCCGCGGCGCGAGGTAATCGCCGCAGTCTGCGGCGCCGGCCCGCCCTCAGCTCATGCATCCCCGGGCCCCAGCGGATGGTGGCCCGTTTCCCGTCCGTCAGGTTTTTTCCAGGAGCCCGCCATGCAACACGGTCCCGCCACCGATTGGAGCAAGGACAAAGCCTCCTCGTTCAAGACGCGCATCGGCGTCTGGATGTTTGTCCTCTACGCCATCATCTACGCCGGCTTTGTCATCGTGAACACCTTCAATCCCAAGATCATGGGCTCGGACATCGGCGGGTCGAACCTGGCCATTCTCTATGGCTTTGGCCTGATCATCTTCGCCCTGATGCTGGCGTTCGTTTACAACGCCATCTGTACCGCCGCTGAGGAAGAACTCAACGGCTCGGAAGACGATGAACTGGAACAAGAGGAGGTTGCGTAAGATGTACGAAACATCATCCTGGGCCATCGGCGTGTTCGTCGCCTTCGTCGCTTTCGTGCTCTGGATTTCCTACCACTTTGCCCGCCGCACCAAAACCGCCAAGGGCTACTTTGCCGCCGGCGGCAACATCCATTGGTCGGTCAACGGCATCGCCTTCGCCGGCGATTATCTGTCGGCCGCATCCTTCCTGGGCATTTGCGGCATGATTGCCACCGTCGGATACGACGGATTTCTCTACTCTATCGGCTATCTGGCCGGCTGGATCGTCGCCCTCTTCATCGTCGCTGAGCCGATGAAACGCCTGGGTAAATTCACCTTCACCGACGCCGTGGACGCCAAGTTCAACTCCAAGGGCATCCAACTGGCCGGCGCCATCAGCACCCTGGTCGTCTCCACCTTTTATCTGATTCCCCAGATGGTCGGCGCCGGCACCCTGGTCACGCCCCTTCTGGGCCTGTCCCACTGGATAGGCGTGACCATGGTCGGCACCATCGTCATCATCATCGTCGCCACCGCCGGCATGGCCTCCACCACCTACGTGCAGTTTCTTAAGGGCGGGCTGCTGATTGTCTTCTCCATCGCCATCGTCATCGTCACGCTCTACAACGGTCTGACCACCCAGCCCAAGAGCAGCCGCGATCAGGTGTTTCAACCCCTGCCCACGCTGGCCGTCACCCTCGACGCCGACGGCCGCCCGCAGCCGCAGGACCCGGCCTACACACTCCTAACCACCGCTTCGCCCGCCAAGGGCATGGTCTTCGCCAAGCTCACCCACGGCGACGCCCCAAGCTGGTGGCACCTGACCAAGGACGATAACGGCAGCGACATCCTGGCCGGCACCTACTGGGTGACCACCCTCGCCCAACCGGTGACGGACAAGAACGGCCAATTGGTCAATACGCTGTACAACAACATTCCCATCACCGAAAGCAAGCCCATCCAGGCCGGGCACATCCACAAGCTCAAATATCAGGGCCAGCTCGTCCAGAGCGTCCCCAACGTCAGCATCGCCGAGTTCCTGGAGGTGATTAAGGAAAGCACCATCACCCGGTTCCTGAGCAAGACCGTGGCTGACGGCCCCGACAAGGTCACCGTCTATTACCAGCATCACACCACCGGCCGCGAAATTCTCACCCCCGGCATCAAGTTCAAGGTGGATTCCGCCAAGGGCGCCACCCTCATGGACAAGCTCAACTTTGTTTCCCTGATGATGGCCCTGTTCTTCGGCACCGCCGCCCTGCCGCACATTTTGATTCGCTACTACACCGTGCCCACCCCCGCGGCCGCGCGCAAGAGCACCATCGTGGCCATCGCCGCCATCGGCCTGTTTTACGTCCTGACGCTCTTCATGGGCTTAGGCGCCATGGTCAACGGCGTGGTGGACTTAACCGACAACAACATGTCCGCCCCGCTTCTGGCCAAGAGCTTCGGCATCACGCTCTTTGCCATTATTTCCGCCATCGCCTTCGCCACCGTGCTCGGCACCGTCAGCGGGCTGATCGTGGCCGCCTCCGGCGCCGTGGCTCACGACCTGATGGACCGCGTCTTTAACATGAAGCTCACGGACCATCGCAAGGTTCTGGCCGGCAAGATCGCCGCCATCGTCGTCGGCTGCATCGCGATGGTCCTGGGCGTCCTCTTCAAGGGCATGAACGTGTCGTATCTGGTCGGCTGGGCGTTTGCCGTGGCGGCCTCGGCCAATCTGCCGGCCATCATCATGATCCTGTTCTGGAAAGGCACCACCAAGTACGGCGTGATGTCCTCGATCCTCGTGGGGATCGTCTCCTCCGTCGGCCTGATCCTGCTTTCGGCCGACATGTTCGAGCGCTACGGCCTGGCGCGGTCCTCAGCCCCGATCGCCATCGACAATCCCGGCATTATTTCCATTCCGCTCAGCTTCCTGGTGCTGGTGATCGTTTCGCTGGCCACACGCAAAGAGGCCGATTCATCGGACCAGGAATCCTCAAGCCCGCCCGCACGCGTGCGCCGGGCTGTCAGTAAGGTCTAGCGATCGCCCAGGCCATGCCCCCCTTGTCGTTCCGCTGCCGCCGGCAACCGGAAGCGGTTGTGGCGCGTTCCGGCGCCATGCCTCTCAGTCATGGCGTTGATCGTGCGTGAACGCCGCCCTTGCCGTGGGGTGTCCTGGGTTATCGTTCCAGTGATCCAGGGAAAAAAGAACGTCTCCCGCGTCCGCTTTTCCGCGCCCACGCGCCGCCTAGCCGCATTCATTTTTCCGCTGCCGGCCGCGCACCGGGGCGTTGATGTTCCCACAATTCAAGCAGCATGCGATTCTTCCGATCTGAGCCCAGCGCTACACCAATTCCTATCCCCAGCAGCCCACCCCCCGAAAAAAGGCCCATCGCGTGTATCCTGCCTATGACCAAGCCCCATAAGAATCCCGCTTTTTCCGCCATATTCACGTTTTCGTCAACGCCAGCTGGACTTGTGGTCGTGGCGGAAAAGTGGAGCATCTCCTCAGTCAAGGTCATCATCCGCGCCTGACTCCATAATATAAAAACCAGAAAAAACAGGCCGCCCAGAACCATCGCCAGGCCCCAGTATCGACGCGTGCGATGCCAACGAGCCACGCGCGCCATGAATACTTCATCCGTTATTCGCCATAGTCGCATAGGGGTCTCCTCGTTCATTAGACCAACGCGCGACGGAAACCAGGCGCAATAAAAAACCGCCCGGCCACCCCTTTCCTGTCTTTCTCCGCATCCCTCTGCGACCTCGGCCGTGAAATGCCCCAACACCATCGCCCCCGGAAGTTAATCTTCCGCCTCGGCAGTGCCCCCGCCCCCGTTTCCGCCGCGTCTCTCTCCCCGTCCGGGCTCGCCAACTCTTCGTCTACTTCTTATTCTTCTTGCCATCCATGTCCGCGAAGTATTTCTTCGCTTCGCCAGCCAGGTAGAAACTACCGGTCACCAAAATCAAATCCTCCCGGCTCACCGCGCGGCCCGCCAGCCGCAGGGCCTCTTCCAGCGACTCGGCCGTCTGGGCCATCTTGCCCGAAACTTCGCCAAAGCGCGTGAGCAGATCCTCCGGCTCAGCGGCCCGCGGATTCGCCCGCGCCCGCGTGAAGATCACCTTGTCCGCCCCCAGCGCGATCTGCTTGAGCATCCCCAGAATGTCCTTGTCCTGCCCGCAGCCGAAGATCAGCACCAGCGAGTCGTAGGCGATGTGCGCCCCCAGCGACCGGATCAGGGCGGTGATCGAGGCTGCGTTGTGCGCTCCGTCAATCAGCACCCGTGGCTCCGCCCAGACCTGCTCCATCCGCCCAGCCAGTTGCGTCTGCACCAGCCCCTGCACCACCTGCTCCTCGTGAGCCTGGAAGTGGTGGGCCTTTAAGCGATCCAGCATCGCCAGGGCTAAGCCGCAGTTGTGGGCCTGGTGTTCGCCCTTTAGGGGCACCGCCAAGTGCTCAAATCGGCTCGTGGGCGTGGTGATGCTCACCCGCGTGTGCGGGCCCAGCTCCCGGTTGGCCTCAAAGCGGTACGAAAAATCGATCTGTTTGCCTAGGTATTCCAGCGGCGTGCCCACCTGCTGAGCCACCTCGTCAAACACCGCCGCCACGCCCGGCTCCTGCACCACGCTGATCGCCGCGATGTTCTTCTTGAAAATCCCCGCCTTCTCCCGCGCGATCGAGGGCAAGTCAGGCCCCAGCACGTTGGTGTGGTCCAGACTGATCTGCGTCAACCCGCACACCAGCGGCGTCACCGCCGTCGTCGCGTCCCAGCGCCCGCCTAAGCCCGTCTCCAAAACCGCCACGTCCACCGCCTGATCCGCGAAATAGCGCAGCGCCGCCGCGGTGAGAATTTCAAAATACGTCGGCTGATCGTCCCCAAAGTGCTTCTGCTTGGAGGCGATGAGCTTGAAAATGTCCACCACGTCCGCGTGGCTGATCATCTGCCCGTCAATGGCGATCCGCTCGCGCATGTCCACTAAGTGCGGGCTGGTGTACAGCCCTACCGTGTACCCGCACGAGCGCAACATGCTCGAGAGCATCGCGCACGTGCTGCCCTTGCCCTTGGTTCCCGCCACCTGGACGCACTTAAGCTGCTCGTGCGGATTGCCCATCGCCTCTAAGAGCCGCCTCATGCGGTCGAGCTGAAACGTCTTGCCGCCCTTGGGCATGAACCGCATGCGCTCCAGGTCCATGTGCCGCAGCAGCCAGCGAATCGCCGTCGCGTAATTGTTGATATCCGCCGCCCCGATCTTGGTTAAACTTTCTCCAGTCGGGTCGCTGGCATTCTTGCTCGCTCGTCCCCCCGTCGACCCCGTCGAACCGCTTTTCTTGGCGTTTTTGGAAGTTACAGCGTGCTTTTTTGTGGTTTTGCTCGTAGGTGCCATGATTTAAATAACTTATCAGATTTTCGGTAAATGGTCAAATCAATAGATATAACATCATTAGATACAGATAATTACGACAACAATCGTTTCCTCTGGCAGCCGTTCTTCCGGTCGACAGATGCATGCGCCAAACTTGTCTATAAACCAACCTTCATGCAAGACTAATCCCATGCCTGAGCACCAATACTTCGATCTGCAAGTCAACGGCTACGCCGGCGTGGATTTCAATCAGGACAACCTGGCCGAAGACGATTTTCACAAATCATGTCAGGCTATCAAGTTAGATAACGTCGGTGCCTTCCTGCCCACGCTCATCACCGAACACGCCGACCGCATGTTGTCGCGCCTCGCCCGCTTAGCCAGCCTCTGCCGCAGCGACCCCCTGGCCAAGGAACTGGTGGCTGGCGTTCACCTGGAAGGTCCGTTCCTCAATCCCGACGAAGGGTTTCGCGGCGCTCACCCTAAGGACGCCATCATCCCAGCTGACCCGGACCTGATGGCTCGCTTCCTGGATGCCGGGCAGGGCTTGGTTCGCTTAGTCACGCTCGCGCCGGAAAACGATCCGGGCTTGGCGGTCACGCGCCTCCTGGCCCGCCGGGGCGTGGTGGTCTCAGCGGGGCACTGCAATCCTGATTTGGAACTGCTGGATCGCGCCATCGACGCGGGCCTGTCGATGTTCACCCACTTAGGTAACGGCTGCCCCAAACTTCTGCCCCGCCATGACAACATCATCCAGCGAGCCCTAAGCCGCAGCGCTGCGCTGCGCCTGTGCTTTATCGCCGACGGCGCCCACGTGCCGTTTGTCGCCCTGGGCAATTATCTGCGCGCTGCGGACCTAAACCGCTGCATCGTCGTCAGCGACGCCGTCGCTCCCGCGGGCTTGGGTCCCGGGCGTTACACCATCGGGCGCTGGGAATTGGACGTCGGCGCGGACATGGTCGTTCGCGCCCCGGGCGACGCCCACTTAGTCGGCAGCGCCTGCCCGCTTAAGTTGGCTTATCGCCACCTGCGCGATCACCTGCGCCTGACCGAAGCGCAATGCCAACGCCTCTTGTGGGACAACCCCCGCCAGGCTCTGAATCTGCCGGTTTAGCTGCAAAAACAAGCTGAATTTTCGTTACGCCCAGTCCACCAGCCGGCGTTCCACGCCCGCGAACGCCACCGACTTGGCCTGTTCGGGCGTCAGGGACGGATTCTTGAAAGCCACGCCCATGTAGCGGGTGATGATTTCAAACGCTTCGACATTTCGATGCAGCCCGGCAAACGCTTCCTGCCCCGGGCCCAGGGCGGTCAGCAGTGTCCAGTCGGCGGTGTGCGTCGTGCCCGTCCAGCCCGTGCCGTTGACGTTGCCGACGATCTGCCCCAGCGCGCCGTAGTAATTGTCCGTCTGCTGGTTCAAATCCCCATGCCCGCGCCCGCTGACGCCCAGCGCCACCGCTTGGGCCTGCGCGGGAGTAATCTCCAGTCCGCAGGCCTGCTTGACAATCGCCATCACCGCGTCGGTCGGCGGTTGCGGCAGGCCCTTGGCCGCGTCCAGCAGCTTGGGCAATATCGCTTCAAACGACGCCGTCGCCGCCGTCAGCTTCGCAAAGCAAGCGTTGCTCTCTTTGTAGCTGCCGCCCATGCCGCGCAGCCCCGGATTGGAATTGCCGTGATCCGAAGTAATCACCACCAGGGTGTCCGGGTGCTTCTGCGCAAACTCCAGCACCACGCCGACCGCGTCGTCAAACGCCAGTTGATCCCACAAAATCGCGGCCGAGTCGTTGGCGTGGGCCGCATGATCAATGCGCGCCCCTTCCACCTGCATCAAAAATCCTTCCGGGGCGTCGGCCAGATTCATTAGCGCATATCGCGTCATCTCCGCCAGCGTCGGCGTGCGCTCCGCCAGGGCCTGATCGTGATTGGTGTCCAGCGTGTACGGCATGTGCCCGTCAGCGAAAACGCCCAACACCTTCCCCCCGGAAGTGCCCCCGGAAGTGCCCCCGGAAGTGCCCCCGGAAGTGCCCGTCACCTGCTGGCGATCGTCCAGCGTCATGTACCCCTTGGACCGATAGTCAGCCAATAGATCTCGCTTATCTTTGCGCTTGGACGGATCAAAATGCTTCTGCCCGCCGCCCAAAATCACGTCCACCACGTCCAGATATTGCGGCGCGATTTCGTCTTCGTCATCGCGCCCGCTCTGACAGGCTGCGAAACCCGCCGGCGTGGCGTGCGTCACGCGGGCCGTGGTCACCAGGGCCGTGCGCTTGCCGGCCGACTTGGCCAAGGGACACAGCGGCGTAAGCTTCGTGCCGTCGGGCAGCACGTTGATGGCGCCGTTGAAAATCCGCGCCCCGCTGCCCCACGATGACGCCGCCGCTGCCGAATCCGTCACCAGCGAATTCAGCGACGCCATGTCGAATAGCCCGTGGGCCACGTCCGCCCGCGCCAACAGGCCATGCCACTGCGTGCCGGCCTGGTTTCCGCGTGCCAAGCGCGAAAAGTGCTCCGTGAGCGTCGGCACGCCCAGGCTCATGCCGTCGGACACCATGAAGATGATGTTCCTAGGCCCGTTCCCCGGCCGCGTGGTTTTGGCCGGCTGGGTGGCCGGCGTGGCGGCGGCAAACGCGCCGCCGGGGATGCCGGCTGCCAACGCGGCTGCGGAACCGAGTTTAAGAATTTCTCGACGCGAATAATTCGAGGATGTCATAAGGCCACCTCAGCCAATTGTTGCGATGGAATCAGCATGCCGGCCCGGGAACGTTCGCCTGGGAAAACGCTTTTCGGGGCCCAACGCCAATGACTCCTGACCATATTGGCCAGATGCGCCCACGCCTGGTCCAGGAGCCCGCCAAGTGGTGCCCAGGGGGTTCGACTTTCCGCTGGGAAAAATCGTTTAACCAGCTGCTTTAACCGCGGCCAGGGCTGCGTCGTAATTCGGCTCCTGCGCGACTTCCGGCACCAGTTCCTGATATTTGACCACGCCCTGCCCGTCGATCACCAGCACCGCGCGGGCCAAAAGGCCCAGTTCCTTGATGTACAGCCCGTAGGCCTGCCCGAACTTGCGGTCCTTGTAATCGGATATGGCGATCACATTTTTCGCGTCCGCGGCCCCGCACCAGCGCTTCTGCGCGAAGGGCAGGTCCATGCTGATCGTCAGCAGGGCTGCCTTGTCGCCCAGCTTGCCGACCTCTTCGTTGAACCGGCGCGTCTGCCGATCGCAGATGCCCGTGTCCAGCGAGGGCACGACCGAAAGAATCACGGTTTTGCCCTTAAAATCCGCCAGTTTCTTCTCCGATAAATCATTGGCCACGGCGGTGAAATCCGGAGCCTTCTGCCCCACCTTCACGGGATTGCCGGTCAAGGTCATCGGGTTGCCCTTAAACGTGATAGCGCCTGCACGATCAGTCACAGCCTGTTCTCCTTGGCTAGGGTTTAACTCATTAGCATGCGGCTGGACGCGAACGGTTCAACGCCTGCCGCCCAACCGAGCCTGATTCTAGGCTGCCCCCCCGCCCGGACAACCCCCCCCTCCTCCGCCCCCGGAAGTAAACCCCCGGAGGATTGGGAAAGCCTTTACTCCCGAGGCGACGTTTTTGTCTGCGGAGCGTTGTTTTTACTTTCCAGGGGGGGTTGTTGTGGCCATGGGGGCCTACTACCATGCCAAGAGAACTCATTGCGGCTGACTTAGTCTCTTTAAGGTTGGAGGCGAACCATGACCACCGCGACGCAAACCATTCCGCTCCTGCATGGCCGAACGTATCCGAACATGGTGGAGACCACCTTCAACACGCCGCTGGTCCGGCTGCAGCGGTTGGCTCCGGCCGGGGCGATGGTGCTGGTCAAGTGCGAGTTCTTCAATCCCATGTCCAGCGTCAAGGACCGCATCGGGCGGGCGATGATCGAAGCGGCGGAAAAGAGCGGGACGATCAGCCGCGGCACGCACATCATCGAGCCGACCAGCGGCAACACGGGGATCGCGCTGGCGTTTGTCTGTGCGGCCAAGGGCTATCAGCTGACCTTGACCATGCCCGAATCCATGAGCTTGGAGCGTCGGGCCCTGTTGCGGGCGTTAGGGGCGAATCTGGTTTTGACGCCGGCCACGGAAGGGATGAAGGGCGCCATCGCCAAGGCGGGAGAACTGGTGGCCACCACGGAAAACGCCTGGATGCCCCAGCAGTTTGAAAACCCCTCCAACCCGGACATCCACGAGCGGACCACCGGCCCGGAGATCTGGAACGACACCAACGGCCAGGCGGACGTGATCGTCGCCGGGGTGGGCACGGGGGGCACGATCACGGGTGTGACGCGCTGCCTTAAGGCGCGCAAGCCCTCGTTTACCGCTCTTGCCGTCGAGCCCGCGGATTCGCCGGTGATCAGCGGTGGCAAGCCCGGGCCACACAAGATTCAGGGCATCGGGGCGGGATTCATTCCCAAGAATCTGGACACGTCGCTGCTCAGCGGCGTGGAAAAAGTCAGTAACGACGAAGCCTTCGAGTGGGCCCGCCGGCTGGCGAAGGAAGAGGGCCTGCTCGGGGGCATCAGCACCGGCGCTAACGTCTGTGCCGCCTGCCGCGTGGCGGCCAAGCCGGAATACCGCGGCCGAACGATCGTCACCGTGGCCTGCAGCTTCGGGGAGCGGTATCTGTCCACGCCGCTGTTTCAGAATTTGATGAGCTGAACACCCAACAAATCGCTGTTGGCACGTGCAGCCATATTCTGCGTCCGAAGAGGAGTCTCCCCTCTTCGCCGTCCAGACCCAAGCGCTGCACCTCGGATTCGTAGGCTACTTTGCGTTCGTGGTTCAGACCCAGGTGCCGCGGGGGATGCGTCTGTCCTATCTGTATTGACAGCCCGGGAATCTTCTGCTTGGCCTGAGCCTTCTGTTCAGCAGGTGCCCGTCGCATCTCTGCCCGCAAGCAGCGCCTGCTACAAATACAGCACTCCCCCTGTTCGTCCTAGACGTCGTCAGTATAAATACCTAGGAGCCATTTCCTATAGCCTTACAAAAAACCCCATAAAGTATTTGTTGGGATAATCTTAAGCACAATCACAAATATGAGGCGCAAAAACATCTTGACTAAACAAGCTAAAGAAGTATTCTGACGCGCAGAGGGTGAGAATCCACGCATTTCTTGGGACTCTCACTGGCTGAGGTTGTTTTTTTTGCCGGCGGCATATTTGTCCTGCGGCGATGGTGTCTTGACATCTTGACATAGGGCGTGCTCCAGCGTCGAAACGTTGGCGGAACGCTCTGTTCTTCTAAGGAGGAAGAAAAATGAGAACTGCACATCGGCTTCTGTGTGTGCTCGCCCTGTCCGTCTGGGCCGGCGGTGGTGCGTATGCCCAGGAATTCTGGCCTATTGATCGGCCGCCCCCGGATAGCTTCTTCGACGTCTTCTTTGAGACCGGCCTAGTCGCGCCCGCGCCCCTCAGCGGCGGCACCGGCTATGACCGCGATCTGGATGGCCAAGGCGACTGGATCTACTACCCCAACACGGGCTGGACCAATCAGTGGTTTTACAATGCCCCGTTGGACATGAACCGCTACAAGGAAATTTTCTACGACATGCAGATCAATCCGTTTGATCCCAACATCCCTAACAGCTGGGTCACCGTCGTCATCAACTGGTCCAGCCCGCTCTGGCCCTCCGGCACCGGCGCGCCGCCTCTGGACTTGATCGAAGACCCCATCGGCAGTGGCATCTATCGACCCATCCTGCCCCCCGAAGAACAGGAGTGGATCGTTCGCGACTTGCTGGTCTACGAGGGCCCGGTTCCGCTGGAAGGCCTTCACCTTTTCAACACCAACCAGCCGCCTATCTTCATCCCCTACAACCCCGAGTGGGTCTCCATTGACGTCATAGGCTCCAACGTTGCCATGACAGGCTTGATCTACCACGCCTGCTTGCCTGAGCCCGCCAGCTTCGCCGTGCTCAGCGTGGCGTCCTTGCTCCTGTTCCGCCGGCGCTGATCCTCCGTTCCCTAGCCAACACCCAACAACGTCCCGGTATCACCGCCGGGACTTTTTTTGTTGCCTGCTTGGGAACCTTCCGGAAATGGCGCGTCGAACAATCCCGCTTGCCGGAGATTATTTTCCGGGGGGGTGGGAGTAACCGCGGTGTCCCCAGAAGTGACGAGGCGCTTGCGAACGCGATTGCCGTGGGACGGACTTGTTTAGGGCAGGAGGTGTTCGGCTTGGAGCCAGGTGACGAAGTGTTTTAGGCCTTGTTCGACGGGGGTCTTAGGGTCGTAGCCCAGGAGTTTGCGGGCTTTGGTGACGTCGGCGTAGGTGATCTTTGGCTCCGAGGGCGGGGCGGGAATGTCCTTGCGGCGGGCTTTTTTGCCCCAGAGGCTTTCGAGGATGCTGATGATCTGAAGATTGTCGACCGGGCGCCCGCAGCCTAAGTTGATGATTTCAAAGTCCAAGGGTTTGTCCAGAGCGCTGACGAAGCCGGCGACGATGTCGTCGACGTAGGTCCAGTCACGCTTGAGCTTGCCGCCGTCGTAGAGGGTCAGCTCCTGATCTTTAAGAATCTGGGCGGACCACTGCCAGGGCATCATGTCGGGCCGGCCGTGCGGGCCATAGACGTTAAAGAAGCGCAGGATGGTGGTGGGGAAATGCCAGAGATGGTGATAGCTGTGGGCCATCAGTTCCATGGCGCGCTTGGAGGCGGGATAGGGGGCTAAGGGTCGGTCGGCCGGGGCGTCTTCCTTAAAGGGCACCGGTGTGGATGAGCCGTAGACGGACCCGGTGGAGGCGATGACGCAGCGCGGGGGTGAACCGAGGGAATCGCAGAGCGGGCGGGCGGCGTCCAACAGGTTCATGGTGCCCTGGACGTTGACGTGTCCGTAAATCAGCGGGTGCTGGACGCTGTAGCGGACGGCGGCCATGGCGGCTAAGTGGGCGATGGCCTGGGGGGCGAAGGAAGCGATCTGCTTGGCGACGGCGGGGGCGTCGCAGAGGTCGGTTTTGGTGAAGGAAAAGCCAGGGTGCGGGCGGAGGTCGGCTAAGTGGCGTTCCTTAAGCGACAGATCGTAATAGTCGTTGAGGTTGTCTAAGCCCAGGACCTGGTCGCCGCGCTCCAAGAGGACTTTGGAGAGGCGACTGCCGACGAAGCCAGCGGCACCAGTGACGAGAATGCGCATGGGAGGTTCCAGGGAAGGATGTTTGCTGAATGCTGAGTGCTGAATGTCGAATGTCGAGGAGTATACGTTAGCGGGAGGAAATCAAGAATAGGCTTGATTTGTGGACTTAGGCATCGCCAAGGGTCCGTTGCTTCTTGATGGAATCAGCACACATCACCCTTTGGGCTGATGTGTGGTGCCCAGACCTTGGTGTTTACTTAGCGGGGTTAAGGTAGCGTTTGTCGGTGCGGAAGGATTCGCGGTAGCGGCCATAGACGCCCTGGCGCATGTTGCGCAGGAAGCCGACGAGGTATTGGATGCAGGGGTCCGAAGGATATTGCTGTTCGAGTTGGGCGAGGTGATCGAAGGCTTGCGGGGAGGGGTTGGGATCGGAGTCGTCGTCGTCGGAGCGTTGCTCGCGGAAGAGCAGGCGGAAGGCGAATTTGAGGTGTTCAACGGATTCGTCGGAAAAACCATTGCGTTTAATGCCAATGGTGTTGACAGCCCGGATGCGGGGGGTGCAGCCTTCAAAGATCATGTAGGGGGGCACGTCGTGGCGGACGGGGGTCATGCCGCCGACGAAGGCGAATTGCCCGATGGTGACAAAGTGGTGGACGGCTGAGCCGCCGCCGA
This sequence comes from Phycisphaeraceae bacterium, assembly GCA_020851735.1. GTDB lineage: Bacteria > Planctomycetota > Phycisphaerae > Phycisphaerales > Phycisphaeraceae > JADZCD01. The sequence continues at coordinate 141,402 of JADZCD010000062.1, read as the reverse complement.
GGACCACGTGATCCTCGATGTGGACGTGTCCGGCCAGCAGGACGGCGTTGGTCAGGACGCAGTGGGAGCCGATCATGCAGTCGTGTCCGATGTGGACGTTGCCCATGATCAAGTTGTGGCTGCCCACGCGGGTGACGCCGCCGCCGTGAGCGGTGCCGCAGTGGATGGTGGCGGCCTCGCGGATCTGATTGTCGCTGCCGATGACCAGTTCGGTTTCCTCACCGCGGTGTTTTAGGTCCTGGGGTTCGGCGCCGACGAGGGCATTGGGCCAGATGATGTTGTTTTCGCCGAGGGTGGTTTTGCCCATGACCGAGGCGCGGTGCATCAGGCGGGTGTTGGGCCCTAAGCGGACGTTGGGGCCGACGTAGCACATCGGGCCGACCTGGACGTCGTCAGCCAGGTGGGCACCGGGTTCGATGATGGCGGTGGGGTGGATTTGCGGCACGGGGTTTCCTGTTGGGCGGCCCAGGGCCGCGGGGCGTAGGGGTTAATCGACCGGCTCGGAGTCCACGAGCATGAATTTGATTTCCGCCTCGGCGGCGATGTCCTGGCCGACGTAGGCGCGGCAGCGCATGTGGGCGATGCGGCTGCGGATGCGGACGGATTCGGCTTCGAGGATCAATTGATCGCCGGGGGTGACGGGTTTGCGGATTTTCACGCGATCCAGGGAGAGCAGCAGGCCCAGTTTGCCGGTGTGTTCAAGATTCTCCGCCACCAGGACGGAGGAAAGCTGGGCCATGGCCTCGACGATCAGCACGCCGGGCATGATGGGCACGCCGGGGAAGTGGCCCTGGAAAAAGGGTTCGTTGATGGTGACATTTTTGATGCCCACGGCCCGCCGGCTGCCGTCGAGCTCGATGACGCGATCGACCAGGAGCATCGGATAGCGGTGGGGCATCATCCGGCTGAGCCGGCGGATGTCCATGACGCTGGAGTGGACGGCACTATCGTGGAAGACCTGCTGCTGATGCTGGCGGAGAAGCTGGCGGACCAGGGCGTGGTTGAGGGAGTGGCCGGACTTGGTGGCGATGACCCGGCCCTGGATGGGCGCGCCCAAGAGGTAGAGATCGCCGATCAGGTCCACGATTTTGTGGCGTACCGGTTCGTTGTCGTAGCGGAAGCGGTTGCCGCCCAAGGGGCCCTGCTCGGAGATGACCAGGACGTCCTGGGGGGTTAAGTGGGTGGCCATGCCCTGGCTTTGGATGGCTTTGGCTTCAAAGTCCAGGACGAAGGTGCGGGCGGGGGCAATTTCGGCGGCGTAGTGGCCGTCGGGTTGGGGCGCCAAGTGGAAATCGCAGACCTGCTGGCCGATGGCGGGATGGTTGTAGCGCAGGTCGTAGACGACGTGCATGCCCGGTTCGCGGGAGGGGAGGGCGGCCAGGATGCTGCCCTCATGTTCGACAAAGACGGGCTGGCGGATGATCAGGCGGCGGCGGGGCTGATCGGAATCAGCCAGGCCGGCGGACTGGAGAAGATCGAGGAAGGGTTTGGCTGAGCCGTCGAGGAGGGGAAGCTCCGGGCCGTCGATTTCGATGGCCAAGTTGTCGATGGCCAGGCCGGCGATGGCGCTCATCACGTGTTCGCAGGTTTCGACGGAAGCTTGGCCGACTTTCAAGGCGGTGCGGCGGGGTCGTTTGACGACGTGGCGGACGAGGGCGGGAATGGCGGTGCGGCCCATGTCGGTGCGGATAAAGACGATGCCGTGGTTAGGCGGAGCGGGCCGAAACACGACCTGGGCGGGTTGGCCGGTGAAAAGGCCACGACCAGCGAGGGAGACGGGCTTGGCGATGCTCCGCTGAACTTCTTGCATAGTGACGAAGGCTCACAGGCCCCAGCAAGTGCAGGGCGGAAAACATTTTACCAACGATACGGATCAGGGTTTACAGGGCCCAGGCCAGGAGGACAAGGCCTGCGGCGGCGTAAAAGGGGCCAGTTTGGCGGAGGATATCCGGGAAGTAAACCGTGCGGGCATCGGGGGGTTACGGAAGATCACTCTTTCTTGCGGCGTTCGGGGCGGCCCTTGAGCTGGTCGATCAGGTCGGGCAGTTTACGTACGGCCGCGTATTCCCTCAACGCCAGGCGCATGTCCTGGGCGGGGGCGCCGCCCCAGGTGGATTTGTCGGGGATGTCGTCCATGACGGCGGAGCAGGCCGCCAGCCGAACGCGTGAGCCGATGGTCACGTGATCCTTGACGGCGACTTTGCCGCCGATGACCACGAAATCGCCGAGGGTGACGCTGCCGGCTAGGCCGACTTGTCCGGCGAGGATGCAGTTGCGGCCGATGCGGCAGTTGTGGGCGATCTGGCAGAGGTTGTCGATTTTGGTGCCGTCGCCGATGAGTGTGGCGCTGAACTTGCCGCGATCGACGCAGGTGCCGGCACCGATTTCCACGTGTGAGCCGATCTCGACGGACCCGATCTGGGGGATTTTAGTCCAGCCGGGGGTGAAGGCGGACGTATCGGCGGGGGCGGGGGCGTCGGCGTCGGGGACGGCACGGCTTACGGGGGGCGCGGGGCGGTAGCCGAAGCCGTCGGCACCGATGGTGACGTTGGGGTGGAGGATGCAGTGGCTGCCGAGGCGACAGCGTTCGCGGATGACCACGCCGGGCCAGAGGACGCAATGGGCACCGAGGTGGCAGTCATCGAGGATGGTGACGCCGGGCTGGAGGATGACGTGGGCTTCGATGCGGGTGCGTGGGCCGACGTAGCAGCGGGCGCCGACGCGGGCGGTGGGATCGATCTGGGCGGAGGGGTGGACGATGGCGGAGGGGTGGATGCCGGGCTCCGGGCAAGGCAGGGGGGGAGCGAACATTTCCAGGACGGCGGCCATGGCCAGGTCGGCGTTGGGGACGACGATCAGGGCGCGGCTGGGATCGGGGGGCAGATCGATGCCCTTTTGGACCAGGGCGGCGGAGGCCTGGGACTGGGGCCAGAGGCGGGCGTAGGCGGCGTCGGCGATGAAGGTGAGGATTCCCGGGCCCGCGCGGTCGAGCGAGTCAACGCCGGTGAGGGGCAGTTGCGCCGGGCCGGACAACTGCCCGGCGACGCGCTGACAGATCTCTGCGGCGGTGAAGGTGGGCATGGGAGGAATCCGAGGAGGCGAGGGGGAGGTTAGGGGTGGACCGTCAACCTTACCCTCTTCCTGCCCTCTCCCCAAAAAGGGAGAGGGAGTGTTACTCACGAAGTGGCGGAAAAGGCGATGGTTTTTACCCTCGCCGTTCGGCCGAGATCACGGTCGAGGCCATGCCCTCTGCCTACCCCCGGAAGCTACCCCCCGGAAGCTGCCACCGGACGAGGGAGAGGAATTGGGAATGACTAGTGACTGGCGGCGAACTCGTTGTTCATCAGGTTGCGGACCTGGTCGGTGATGTCGAAGGGGTCGGCGGCGAAAAGGACTTTGCGATTTTGGATGAGTTCGACGGCTTGTTCGGGCTTGAGGTTGTCCAGGCCGGCGATGCGATCGAGGGGCTGATCTTTGAAGAGCACCAGGTCGTAGCCGGAGGTTTGGGCGGATTTCTTGATGGTTTCCAGAAGTTTCTTGTAGAGGGCGACCACGCGGGAGGCGCTGTCGCGGCTTAGGCGTTGGGTGTGATAGACGCTCCAGGCCTGGAGCTCGACGCGTTTCTGGTCGAACTGCTGCTGCTTGGCGGCGTAGCCGTCGTTATCGGGGGAGAGCATTTTCAGGTCGCTTTCAAGCTGGCGGAGCTCTTCCTGGCGGGCTTTTTCCTCGTCCTTGAGCCGCTGGCCTTCGACTTGCAGGTCGGCTTCGATCTGGACTTTTTCTTCCAGCCCGTTGAGGACGGCCGAGACGTCGACGACGGCGATGCGGGCGGGGCTGGTGGCGGGGGCGTTATTCTGAGCCACCAGCAGGCCGGCGAGCGTGAGGAGGGCGAAGGCGGAAAACGACCAGGCGAATTTGCTGTTCATCGTACGAACTCCTGAGGGAAGGTTGGCTTGGGGCCAGGGTTGGGGTGCCCCTGGTCGGCGGCCTGAAGGTCCATGGGGGGATTAGTCGGCAGTCCCCACGAGCTTGATCCCAGGCGGCCGGCGGCGGGGAAAGCGGTGATGTCTTACTGGAAGGGCAGGGCCAGGTCAAAGCTGAGGATGCGGGTCTGGTCGCCGTCTTCTTTCATCACCGGGACGGTGAAGTCCAGGGCGATGGGTGGGCCGCCCTGACTGAAGAAGGGCAGGCGGAGGCGGAAACCGGTGCCGACGGCCACGCGGTATTGCTCTAAGCCGGCGTCGGTCTGGACGGTGCCGGTATCGACAAAGAAGACCTGGCGGATCATTTCCTGATAGATGGGGATGTTGTATTCCAGGCCGAGCAGGTAGAGGAAATCGCCGCCGACGGCTTCGTCGGTGGCGGCGCCGCCGGGGGTGATGCCGCGCGGTCCGACGCCGCGGTATTCAAAGCCGCGGAAGGTGCGGTGGCCGCCGGCGTAGAGGCGTTCGAAGACGGGGGCGTCGCCGTCGACGATGTAGCCGGCGCTGGTGCGCAGGCTCAGGATGGTCTTGCGGCCGAGGAAGTCTTCCTCGATGGTCCAGAACTTGCGGAAGTCCAGGGAGACGGTGGTGAAATCGTAATCGCCGCCCAAGGCGCCGGTTTGTTCCGGGGACAGGGTCAGGACGCTGCCCTTGGAGGGCACGAAGCGGTCGTCGGTGGTGTTGCGGGCGAGGATGGGGCTAACGGAGGTCAGGAAATTGCCGCCCTGGACGGCGAAGACGTCGGTGGGGGCGGTGGATTCGACGTCGAAGATGTCGATGACCTCGACGCGGGACTGGAGGGTGGCGGACCAGCGATCGCCGAAGCGGCGGCCTAGGCCCACGGTGTCGCCGAGGCGCTCCTCGCGCCAGTCGTCGCGATCGCGATCGGAGAAGAAGACGCGGTTTTCCAGGAAATAATCGGTTTCAAAGAGGTAGGGTTCGCGGAAGGTCAGGGAGTACTGGCTGTTGTCGATGCCGGGGGCCAGGTCCAGGGAGAAGAATTGCCCGGCGCCGCGGAAGGAGCGGGCGGTGAGGAATTCCTTAAAGCTTTCGGGGTAGTCGGCGATGTCGAAGTTGCGCTGGGTTAAGCGCACCGAGCCGAGCAGGCCCAGGTCGGAACTGACGCCCACGCCCAGGGAGATGTTGCCGGTGGCGCCTTCCTGGACTTCGACCAGGGCGTCGCGGACTTCGTCCTCGGGCTGGCCGAGGACGGTGACCTTGGCCTCGCTGAACAAGGGGGATTGCTTGAGACGTTTTTCGGTGGCCTTGGCGGCGCCGCGGTCAAAGGGGCGATCGGGCGTCAGCCCGCGCAGGTCGCGGAGGATGACCCGGTCCTTGGTGACGGAGTTGCCGCGGATTTCCACGGACCCGACGAGGTAGGGCTGACCTTCGTCGATGCGGATCAAGAGATCCACGATCGGTTCGTTTTCCCGGAAGATCTTGGCGAACTCGGCGGTGGTTTCGATGAAGCCCAGCTTGCCGTAGAGGTTGAGGACCGCTTCCTGGCTGTCGGTGGCGGATTTGGCCGAGTAGAGATCGCCGACGCGCATGGGCATGGCTTCGGTGATCTGGGCGGTGGTGAAGATGAGGTTGCCTTCGGTGCGGACGCTGCCGAGGGTGTAGCGGGGGCCTTCCTCGATGAGGAAGACGACCACGGCCCCTTTCTGATTGGGGGACAGATCCACGCGCCGGCCGACCTTGACCTCCAGGAAGCCGCGGTCCTGGTAGTACTGGCGGACTTTGGCCACGTCCAGGTCGAGCTGCACGCGGTTCAGTTCGGTCTTGCGCCAGAAGAGCAGGGGGATGTCAGCCTGGGATTTGATCTGGCTGCGCAGTTCCTTGGCGGAGAAGGTGGTGTTGCCTTCGCAGCGGATGGCTTTGATTTTGACGCGCGGGCCTTCACGGATCTGGAAGATCAGGGCGCCGGTTTCGTCGAGGACTTTCTGATCGACGGTGACCTGGGTGAGGAAGTAGCCGGCCCGTTCGTAGGCGGCCTTGATCTTTTCCACCGCCTGATCGACCAGGAAGCGGTCGATGGGGTCGCCGGAGCGCAGGAGGACTTCTTCCAAGAGCTTCTGGTCGGACAGGTGTTTGTTGCCGACCACCTGCAGGTCGGTGATGAGGGTCTGTTCCTGGACCTGGTAGGTCAGCTCAAGAGTGCCGTCGGTGCGTTGTTGCACGTTGGCCTTGACGGCGGCGAACTTGCCTAGGTGTTCGATGCGGACAACGTCCTCATGGACGACGCGCTCATCGAAGGGGTCGCCGGGCTGGACGCGGATCTGATTGCGTACCAGCAGTTCGGGGACTTGGCGGAGTCCCTGGACGCGGATTTCGGACACGGGGCGGCCGGTGGGGTCCACAGCCTGGCCAAAGAGGGCGGCAGGGGCACAGAGAACCAGCCCAAGGGTCAGGATGCAGGCGGCGAAGCGAAGAGAGGCTTTAGTCACGCGGTCCTTCCGAGCAAGGGTGACAAGACGTCAAGCCGGGGCGTATAGGTGAAGAGTTTAATAGTTATGGGTCCAGGGAGCCAATGGGGGGTCAAGGGAGGGGAAAGTCGGTTGGTAAGTCAGCGGTGTTTTTCCCCAGGGCGGGGGAGGGCGGCGGCTGGAGCAGGGCGGATTTTGGGCCGATAACAGGTTGGGACGATGGCGCGCGCGGGAACTTGCTGGGCAGGGGGGGCAGACCTAAACTTAATTAGCCCCCTGGACGCTTTGAGCCTACCAGCCAAGTGAGGTAAAGCCGTCGAACCGCCCAGCGCCGCAGCGCTGGCTCTATGCCGCATTAAGGGGACCGGGCGTGGATCTGGGTCAAGGGAGTGAGCCCAGGACGCCGGTGGGGATGGGGGCGGCGGCAGAGGAGGCCGGGGGGTGTCCGGGGGATATCCGGGGGGGCATCCGGGGGTATCCGGGGGCATCCGGGGGGTATCAAGGGACTCTTCATGACCATAACGTCAGAACCCGACACGCACACATCCGGACAGCCGTCCGACCGCCTGGACGCCGCGGCGTTGTTGTCGATGCTCGGCGAGATGCTGCTGATCCGGCGCTTTGAAGAACGCTGTGCCCAAAGCTACCAGCAGGCCAAGATCGGCGGGTTCTGCCATCTGTACATCGGGCAGGAAGCGGTGGCCGTCGGTTCCATCTCCGCCTTGCGCGACGACGATCCGATCATCACGGCGTATCGCGATCACGGGCACGCCCTGGCGCGGGGGATGGACCCGCGGCTGGCGATGGCGGAGATGTTCGGCAAGGTGACCGGGTGCTCCAAGGGCAAGGGCGGGTCGATGCACCTGTTCGACAAAGAGCACCACATGTACGGGGGGCACGCGATTGTGGGCGGGCAGTGTCCGCTGGGCGTGGGGATCGCCTTTGGCATCCAGTATCAACAGGAAGACAAGGTCTGCGTGTGCTACCTGGGGGACGGGGCCCTTAACCAAGGGGCGTTTCACGAGGCGATGAACCTGGCGGCCATCTGGAAGCTGCCGATTTTGTTCGTGGTGGAGAACAACCAGTATTCGATGGGCACGCACATCGCCCGGGGGACGAGCATGGCTGACGACCTGTCCGTCAAGGCGGGGGCGTATGGGATGCGCTATGCCGAGTGCGACGGGATGGGGGTGCTCAAGGTTTACGATTGCTTTGCCAAGGCAGCGGAACAGACGCGGGCGGGGGAAGGGCCGTGCCTGATCAACGTCGAGACGTATCGGTTCAAGGGCCACTCAATGTCCGACCCGCAGAAGTACCGGACCAAGGAGGAAGTGGCCGAGTTTGAGGAACACGACTGCATCCAGCGCTTGCGGCGGCGGCTGCTGGACCGGCACCTGGCGACGGAGGAGCAGATTCTGGACCTGGACGAGAAGGCCAAGAAGCTGGCGTTGGAAGCGGTGAAGTTCGCCGAGGAATCGCCGGCCACGCCGGTTGAGGAAATGTTCACGGATGTGTATAGCCAGCCGTTCGAGCCGTATCGGCGCGGCGAGGCTGCCGAAGGCTTTAGGGAGTAGGGTACGGGGTACAGGGTATGGGGTAAGGGGGAAAGACATGGTTGATGATGGACAGGCGGGATTATCGCCGGCTGGATGTGTGGCACAAGGCCATGGAATTGGTCGAAGCGATTTACAGCCTGACCAGGAAATTGCCCGCTGAGGAACGATTTGGCCTGACCAGCCAGTTACAGCGTGCCGCCGTATCCATCCCCGCCAACATCGCCGAAGGCTACGGCAGAACCCACCGAGGAGATTACCTGCACCACCTGTCCATGGCCCGCGGTTCCCTGATGGAACTTGAAACCCTGCTGATCGTGGCGGTAAAGGTCAAACTCCTGACCCGCGACACAGTCAAGCCCACATGGAAACAATGCCAACAGACAAGCCGGATGCTCACCCAACTGATCCGAGCGCTGAAGACCAATGAAAAGTCGACAACCAATGAGTCATAAGAGGTAGGCTGTTTGGTTCTTCCCCTGTACCCCGTACCCTCTACCCCAGACCCCAGACCCGGAATCCCCATGACCCGCAAAATTCAATTCCGCGAAGCGCTCAACGAAGCCATGTGTGAGGAGATGGAGCGCGACGAGCGCGTCTTTCTCATGGGCGAAGAGGTGGCGTATTACAACGGGGCGTACAAGGTCAGCCAGGGGATGCTCGAGCGCTTCGGCGCGCGGCGGGTGGTGGATACGCCCATCAGCGAGACGGGCTTCGCGGGGCTGGGCGTGGGCGCGGCCATGTATGGGCTGCGGCCGATCATTGAGTTCATGAGCTGGTCGTTCTGCCTGGTGGCCGCGGATCAGATCATCAATAACGCGCCCAAGATGCTGTACATGTCCGGCGGGCAGTTTAAGGTGCCGATCGTGTTCCGGGGGAACAACGGGGCGGGCGGGCAATTAGGCTCGACGCACTCGTGGGCGGTGGAGGCGATGTTCGCCAGCGTGCCGGGCTTGAAGATGGCCATTCCCTCCACGCCACGCGACGGCAAAGGTTTGCTCAAGACGGCCATCCGGGACGATGATCCGGTGTTTTTCTTGGAGTCCGAGCGCATGCTGGGCTTCGGCGCCCGCGGCGACGCCGATTTTTCACGCTATCTGCACGACGACCGCTGGGCGCCTCCGGCCGCGGAAGAGGACAAGGAGTTCCTGATCCCCTTCGGGCAGGCGGACATCAAAAAAGAAGGGGCGGACTGCACGATCGTGGCCTTAGGTCGCCCGGTGCATTTTGCCTTAGAGGCGGCTGAGCAACTGGAGAAGGAAGGGATCGACTGCGAGGTGATCGACCCGCGGACGATCCGCCCGCTGGACATCGACACGATCGTGCGCAGCGTGCGCAAGACCAACTACTGCGTGGTGGTGGATCAGAGCTGGCCGTTCGCTTCGATTGCCAGCGAGATCGCGGCCCAGGTCTATGAGCAGGCGCTGGATGACCTGGATAACAAGATCATCCGCGTGAACAACGACGACGTGCCGGCCCCGTATGCCCGCAACCTGGAGCAGGAAATGCTGCCTAACGCCAAGAAGATCATCGAGGCGGTGCGGGCCGTGACGTACCGGGCGTAGAAAACGATGCCCAAGAACAGCCTCGCCAAAGCCCAGGCTTGGCATGCCTGGGGGGTTTTCCTATGCGCTGCGCGCAAAGTCCGCATCCTGGCTGCGATTGCGTTCGTCTGGGCGGGGGGTACAACAAAGGCATGAACGGCTGCAATATTCTGCTGATTCAGGCGGATCAACTGCGGTTTGATTGCCTGGGTGTCAATGGACATCGCCTGGTGCGGACGCCCAACCTCGATCGGCTGGCGGCCCAGGGGGTTAACTTCACGCAGGCGTATTGCCCGATACCGGTGTGCACGCCGGCGCGGGCGTCGCTGCTGAGCGGGCGCTGGCCGACGCAGCACCAGGGGATCACGAATCGCGACAGCGAAGCGGCCTGCCCGCTGCGCACGGATGTGCCGACGTTCAGCGGGGCGTTGGCGGCGGCGGGGTATCGCTTAGGTTGCGTGGGCAAATGGGGCGTGCACCCGCACAAGGGGCCGCTGGAGTTTGGGTTTCACGATTGGATGGATGGCAGGGAATACAGCGCGTGGCGAAAGGCGCAGGGTTTGCCGGGCAAGCCCAATGCCAACGGGTGGCTCGGCGAGACGGATGAAAAGATTACCGCTGCGCAATCGCAACTGGCCTGGGGCGCGGATCGGACGCTGGAGCTGCTTGAGCGGTATGCCAAGCAGGCGGGGCAGCGGAAATTTTTTCTGCGCTGGGACCCGCCGGAGCCGCACTTGCCCAACGTGGTGCCTGAGCCTTACGCGAGCATGTATCGGCCGGGGGACATCCAGCCGTGGGCAAGCTTTGCCGATGGGCTGGAGAATAAACCTTATATCCAGCGGCAGCAGCGGCGGACGTGGGAGATCGACGGTTGGGATTGGTCCAGGTGGGCGCCGACGGTGGCGCGATATCTGGGAGAGGTGTCGCTGTTGGACGCGCAGGTGGGGCGGATCTTGGATCGGTTGGCGGAGTTGGGGCTGGCCGAGTCAACGCTGGTGGCGTTCACGGCTGATCACGGGGATCTGTGCGGGGGGCACGGGATGATCGACAAGCATTATGTGATGTACGACGACGTGGTACGCGTGCCGCTCTTCCTGCGCGGCCCGGGCGTGACGGGGGCGCCAGGCCAGTGCGCGGCGTTTGTGTGCAACGGGCTGGACCTGGCGGCGACGTTCTGCGCGGCCGCGGGCGTGGATCGCCCGGAGGGATTTGTGGGGCAGAATCTGTTGGACCTGGCGCAGGGAAGGGCCAAGGAGCGGCCCGACATTTTCGGGATGTATTTTGGGGCTCAGTTCGGGCTGTACAGCCAGCGGATGGTGCGGGACCGCAAGTGGAAGTATGTGTGGAACGCGACGGATTGCGATGAGCTTTATGACCTAGAGAGTGATCCGGGCGAACGGCGGAATCGGGCGGGCGATGCGGCGTGCGCGGGGGAATTAAAGCGCTTGCGCGGGCGGATGATTCAGTGGATGCAGGAGGCGCAGGACCCGCTGCTTAATGGCTGGGTGCGTGGGCAGCTGGAGGGGGGAAGGAAGGGGTGAGGGGGAGGGAAGGAATTGGGAATTAGGAGTTAGGAATTAGGAGATGGGGGAAGACAGGGGGCGCGGCTTGGGTTTGCTTGGCTTATCGATATGGTTGGTACCCCCCGGCAGAGCCGGGGGCTGAAAAAAAGTGCGTGGAGAGCGAGGAGCACACAGCACGCTGTGCGATACTGTGTGGCACCCAACCGGGGTCACTTCCGGGGGGGACGGACTTCTTTGCCGGTGCGGCTGGATTCGTAGATGGCGTCGATGATCTGCATGGCCGCTAAGCCATGTTCGCCGCGGCAGACGGGGGTGCGGTTATCGATGATGGCGGCGATAAAGTCCTGCTGCACGGAGGGGGTGGAGTCGAGCGTGTCGAGCTTGACGGTGGTGAGGTTGGCGTCTTCGCGACGGAAGATTTGGACGGGGGCGTCCTGGTAGTTGTCCTGATGGCGGACGATGCCGGCCTTCGAGCCATACAACGCGATGTGGACCTGTTCGGGGTGTTCGTGATGGCTGGCCCAACTGACTTCCAGGGCGATGGTCAGGCCTTTTTCGCAGCGCAGGTACGCGGTGACAAAATCCTCCACGTCCATGGTCTGCCCCGGCACGTCGAGTTTGCCGAAGGCGTTGTGCGTTTGCCCGCTGACGGAGAGCACCTTGGGGAAGCCTAAGGCGAAGAGGACTTGGTCGAGAATGTGGACGCCCAGATCGATCAGGCAGCCGCCGCCGGCGGTTTGCTGCTGATAAAACCACCCAGCCGCACCTCGGGGAATGCCACGGCGCCGATGCCAGATGGCGCGGGCGAAGTAGACCTCGCCTAGGAGTCCCTGCTGGGCGTAGCGGGCGATGGTCGTGGCCTGCGGGCCCATGCGGTGATTAAAGTGCACGGCCAGTTTGCGTTTGGCTTTTTTGGCGGCGTCGACCATCTGCTGGGCTTCGCGGGCGCAAAGGGCCAGGGGTTTTTCGCACAGCACGTGCAGCCCGGCCTTGAGGGCGGCCAGGGTCAGGGGGCAGTGGGTGGCGTTGGGCGTGGCGATGGAGACGGCGTCGATGAGCCCGGAGTCGAACATTTCCTGAGCGTTCTGGAAGGTGTGCGCGACGGAAAACTCCTTGGCGCAGGCTTCAAGACGCTTTGGGTCGCTGTCGCAGAGGGCGGTGACCTTGCAGTTTTTGACCTTCTGGTAGGCGGCGGCGTGGTATTTGCCCATGCCCAGGCCGACGATGCCGACACGGATGGTGCGGGGGGTGGTGGATTTGCTCATGGAAGACCTGGCGTAGGGGGTGGGAGTTAGGAATTAGGAGTTAGGGGTTGGGGAAAGGCAAAGAATGGCGAATGGCGAGCAAGGATACGTTTAGGTGATAATCAAGATTGAACTTGGTTTCATGTCCTCAAACGTCGGCGATCGGGAATCACCAATCGGCAATGGCGCGGTTTGCGTCTCTCTATCACCTGCCCCGTCTTCCATTCTCCATTCGACACTCGTCATTCGACATTCTTTGCATTCGCGGAAATCAGCTGATTTTCAGGGACGATTGCCAGTTGCGGAGGATGTGCATGTAGTTGGCGCGGGAGTAGATGTTGGGGTCCGGGCAGCGTTGGGGGCTCATGGAGCCCCAGGCCTGGTTTAAGGATTCGTACTCGTGCTCTTCGAGCCACTGGGCCAGGCCCTGGCGGAGCGCGCCCAGCTGCGCGGGGCCCCGGCGGAAGAGCACGGACACCAGTTGCACAGCGCTGGCGCCGGCCATGACGGCCTTGAGGGCGTCCTCGGTGGTGTGGACGCCGCCGGTGACGGCCAGCCGGGCTTTGAGATTGCCGAAGAGAATCGCCAGCCAGCGCAGGCGCAGGAGCAGTTCGGAAGAGTCCGACAGGTGCAAGGCGCGCAGGAGGTCGAGCTGTTCGATGTCGATGTCCGGCTGATAGAAGCGGTTAAAGAGGACCAGGGCGTTGGCGCCGGCTTCTTCCAGGCGGCGGGCAAAATGCGGCAGCGAGGAATAGAACGGCGAAAGCTTGACGGCCAGGGGGATTTTCAGGGACTGGCGCAGCTCGCGGACGATCTGGACCTGTTCATTTTCCACGTCCGTGGCGGATCGCTTGGGATCGGTGGCCACGTGGTAGAGGTTGATTTCCAGGGCGTCGGCGCCGGCCTGCTGCATGAGCTTGGCGTAATCCAGCCAGCCGCCTAAGGACGTGCCGTTGAGCGAGGCGATGACGGGAATGCGCACAGCCTTTTTGATGTTCTGGATGCGGGCTAAGTATTCCTGGGGCCCGACGGAGAATTCCAGAGGCTCGGGCAAGTAGGACAGCGCCTCGGCGAACTGCTCCTTGGGGGAATCCAAGGCGTCGGTGGCGGTGAGCGATTCGCTGCGCAGCTGCTCCTCAAAGAGGGAGCTTAGGACGATGGCGGCAGCACCGATGTCCTCTAAGCGGCGGACGGCGTCCAGGTCCTCGCTGAAGGGCGAAGCGCCGGGCATGAACGGGTGGGGGAGCTTAAAGCCCAGGTATTCGGTGGAAAGATCCACGATGCGGCTCCGGGAAAAACGGGTTGGATGACCAGGCGGCGTGATGATGCGGCCCGCCTGGATTCAAGAACGCATTAGGGATTGGCGGTCGGGCCGCCATTGCCGGAGGCGGGCGCTTGGCCGTTGCCGTCGGGCAGGGTGAGGTTGGCCATGTGCTGATAGAGGGCCACGCGCTGGGCGGTGTGGCGCTGCGATTCCAAGCCCAGGGCTTTGAAACGGGCGGGGTCGATCTTCTCGACCATGCGGAAGCGCGTTTCGTTGCTGGTGTACTCCGAGACCGCCAGCTTCGGCGGCTTGCTGTCCAGGACCAGGGGCGGCTTGCCCTCGGCCACCAGCCGCGGGTCGTAGCGGTAGAGCGGCCAGATGCCCGATTCCACCGCCCGGGTCTGCTGATCCATGCCGAACTTCAGGTCGTAGCCGTGCGCGATGCAGTGGCTGTAAGCGATGATCAGCGAAGGGCCGGGGTAGGACTCAGCCTCTAAGAAGGCCTTGACGGTGTGATTGTCCTGTGCGCCCATGGCGATGGAGGCGACGTAAACGTGCCCATAGCTCATGGCCATCAGGCCCAGGTCTTTCTTGTGCACCGCCTTGCCGGAGGCGGCGAACTTGGCCACCGCTCCCAGCGGCGTGGCCTTGGAGGCCTGCCCGCCAGTGTTGGAATAGACCTCGGTGTCCATGACCAGGATGTTGATGTTGCGCATCTGCGACAGCACGTGGTCCAGGCCGCCGTAGCCGATGTCGTACGCCCAGCCGTCGCCGCCGAGGAGCCAGACGGACTTCTTGACCAGGTAGTCAGCCAGGATCAAAAGCCTGCGGGCGAGGGCGGAGTCAATGGTGGCCAGCTTCTGCCGCAGGGCGTCGACGCGCTGGCGCTGCTGGATGATGCCGATTTCGGTGGATTGATCCGCGCCGAGGATTTCGCCGGCCAGGTTATCGCCGACGGCCGGGGCCAGGCTTTGGAGCATTTCGCGGGCGTGCTCGGCGTGTTTATCGACGGCCAGGCGGAAGCCGAATCCGAACTCGGCGTTGTCTTCAAACAGCGAGTTGCACCAGGCCGGCCCGCGGCCCTGCGAATTGGTGGTGTAAGGCGTGGTGGGCAGGTTGCCGCCGTAGATCGACGAGCAGCCGGTGGCGTTGGCCACCAGGGCCCGATCGCCGAAGAGCTGGGTGAGGAGCTTGACGTAGGGCGTTTCGCCGCACCCGGCGCAGGCGCCGGAGAATTCAAAGAGCGGCTGGAAGAACTGCGAACCCTTGACGTCCACGCGGGTGATGCGGGTGCGGTCGATTTCGGGAATGTTCAGGAAGAAGTCGAAATTCTTGGTTTCCTGCGCGCGCACGGGGGCGAGGGCTTCCATGTTGATGGCCCGCCGTTTGGGATTGGCTTTGTCCTTGGCCGGGCAGACGCTCACGCAGAGGTTGCAGCCGGTGCAGTCCTCGGGGGCGACTTGAATGGTGAATTTCAGGCCGCGCAGGTCCTTGGCTTTGTAGTCGGTGCTGCGGTAAGTGTCCGGCGCGCCGGACAGGTCGGCAGGCTCATAGACCTTCGAGCGAATGGCCGCGTGGGGGCAAACCAGCGAGCACTTGTTGCACTGGATGCAAAGGTTCGAGTCCCAGACGGGCACTTCCAGGGCGATGGCGCGTTTTTCCCACTGCGTGGTGCCCGTCGGCCAGGTGCCGTCGATCGGGAACGCCGACACCGGTAAGAGATCGCCCTTGCCCGCCATCATCACCGCCGACACCTTGCGGACAAAGTCCGGAGCCGCGTCGGCGACCATCGGCCGGATGTGATGCGCCGAGCCGGCCGCGGCCGGCACCGTCACCTGGTGCAGATTGGCCAGCGTCTGATCCACAGCCGCGAAGTTGCGCTGCACGATGTCCTGGCCCTTGCGGCCGTAGGTCTTTTCGATGGAATATTTGATCTTGGCGATCGCTTCCTCGCGGGGCAGCACGCCGGAGATGGCAAAGAAGCACGTCTGCATGATGGTGTTGATGCGTCCGCCCATGCCGGTTTCGCGGGCGACTTTCACGCCGTCGATGACGTAGAACTTGACCTTCTTTTCGATGATCTGCTGCTGGGCCTCGACGGGGATTTCATCCCAGACGCTCTCGGCGGGGACGGGGCTGTTGAGCAGGAAGACAGCCCCGGGGGCGGCGTAGTCCAGCACGTCGTACTTGCTCATGAACTCAAAGAGGTGGCAGGCCACGAAGTTGGCCTGACGGATCAAATACGAAGAGCGGATCGGTCGCGGGCCAAAGCGCAGGTGCGAAATGGTCATCGCCCCGGATTTCTTCGAGTCGTAGACAAAGTAGCCCTGGGCGTAGTTGTCGGTCTCTTCGCCGATGATCTTGATCGAGTTCTTGTTGGCGCCCACCGTGCCGTCGGCCCCGAGCCCGAAGAACACGGCCCGGGTGACGTCGGCCGGCTCGATGTCGAATTCCGGATCAAAGGGCAGCGAGGTGTGGGTGATGTCGTCCATGATGCCGATGGTGAAGTGATTCTTGGGCTTGTCCTTGGCCAATTCGTCAAAGACCGCCTTGACCATGGCGGGGGTGAATTCCTTGCTGGACAGCCCGTAGCGCCCGCCGACAACCTTGGGCATAGCCTTAAAGGGGAAGGGGCCTTCGTCGGCCGCTTCGCGCAGGGCGGTGACGATGTCCTGATAGAGCGGCTCGCCGATGGCGCCGGGTTCCTTGGTGCGATCCAGGACGGCAATGCGGGTGGTGGTGGTGGGCAGAGCGGCGATTAAGTCTTTTACCGAAAAGGGGCGGTAGAGGCGGACGTTGATCAGGCCGATCTTTTCGCCCTGGTGGATGAGGTGTTCAATGGTCTCGATAGCCGTGGTGGCGCCGGAGCCCATCAGGATAACCACGCGCTCAGCCTGGGGGTGTCCGACGTATTCAAACAGGCGATACTGCCGGCCGGTTAAGGCGGCAAAGCGATTCATCTGTTCCTGGACGATGCCCGGGCAGGCGTCGTAATACCCGTTGCAGGATTCGCGGGCCTGGAAGAAGGTGTCCGGATTCTGGGCCGTGCCGCGGATGACCGGGTGGTCGGGGGTCAGGGCGCGTTTGCGGTGGGAAGCGACCATTTCGTCGGTGACCATGTGCCGCAGATCGTCGTCCGTCAGGCACTGGATCTTGCCGACCTCGTGGGAGGTGCGGAACCCGTCGAAAAAGTGCAGGAACGGCACGCGGGAGTGGAGGGTGGCCGCGTGGGCGATGGCGGCCAGATCGTGGGCTTCCTGAACGGAAGCGGAGGCTAAGAGGGCAAAGCCGGTCTGCCGGCAGGCCATCACGTCCGAATGGTCGCCGAAGATCGACAGCGCGTGCGTGGCTAGGGTGCGTGCCGCCACGTGCATGCAGAAGCTGGTCAGTTCCCCGGCGATCTTGTACATGTTGGGGATCATCAGGAGCAGGCCCTGGGAGGCCGTGAAGGTCGTGGAAAGCGACCCGGCCTGCAGGGCGCCGTGGACGGAGCCGACGGCCCCGGCTTCGGACTGCATTTCCTGGATGAGGGGGACGGTGTTCCAGATGTTCTTCTGGCCGCGGGCGGACCACTCGTCGGCGAATTCACCCATGGGCGAGGAGGGCGTGATGGGGTAGATGACGATGACTTCATTTAGACGATGGGCGACGGAAGCGGCGGCCTCGTTGCCATCAATGGTGATCATGGGGCGATCTGCCACTGGCCTAACTCCTTGCATGAATATCGGGGGAAAACACGGGACTGGGGCTCCCCCCCAAAAAGCCGAAGATCGACCTTTGGCGCCGGGACACAGGCCTGCGAGGGCAGGGCGGGCGCAGTCCCCAAACGGTCAAGGAATTATTCTACCTTTTACTCGCATGTCTTGCAGGATGGGTCTAAGGTGGCGATTTTGGCCTGGAATGAAAGGCGCCGGGCCGAAAGGCGTTGGAAAGCAGAGGGCCTATTCAGGAAGCTGCCGGGTTAAGGCAAGATTGCTAGGATGTTGCTTTACCGCGGTGTTTTCCGCCCAGGGACGCCGGGAAAAGACCCGCTGGGCGAATTAGCAGCAAGACTTGCAGGAGAGGTCGGCGCCATGCCCATTGAAATCACGATGCCGCGTTTGTCGGACACGATGGAAGAGGGAACGCTGCTGAAGTGGCGGGTGAAGGTGGGGGACAAAGTGTCGTCCGGCGACGTGCTGGCGGAGGTGGAGACGGACAAGGCCACCATGGAGTTGCAGGCGTACGACGACGGGGTGGTGGCGAGTCTGGCGGTGGCCGAGGGCCAGACGCTGCCGGTGGGGCAGCTTATTTTGGTGTTGGCCGGGCCGGGTGAAAAAGTGGAAGAGGCAGCGGCTGGGGCGACGGCATCGTCGGCCAAGGCTGGGGGCACGCCGGCGGCACAGAGGACAGTTGGCGGAAGTGGGGGTGGTTCGAGTGCAGGGATGGCGACGGCCTCGCCTCCGGGGTCGCTTCCGGGTGCGCTTCCGGGGGGGGGGAGGGTGAAGATCAGTCCGTTGGCGCGGAAGATGGCTGAGGAGATGGGGGTGGCGTTGGGGGCGGTCAAGGGCAGCGGGCCGGGGGGCAGGATCATTAAGCGGGATATTGTGGCATCGGGTCGGCAGCCAGCGAGCGAGGGCAAGACGCCGGCGGCGGCGCCGCCTCCGCAGGCAGCGGTGCGTCCGCTGGCGGCGGCGCAGACGCTGGAGGGCAAGTTGGTGCCGTTGTCGCCGATGCGTAAGACGATCGCGCGGCGGCTGGTGGAATCCAAGACGACGATTCCACACTTTACGGTGACGATGAGCGTGAACACCGAGGCGATGCTGGCCTTGCGGCAGACGCTAAACGCCCAGTTGGAGGGCGAGGGCATTAGGCTGAGCGTGAATGATTTGGTGGTGCGGGCGGTGGCCTTAGGAGTGCTGCGGCATCCGGAGATCAACGCCAGTTGGACGGAGGAGGGAATCAGGCTGCACGCGACGGTGAACGTGGGGATCGCCGTGGCGTTGCCGGCCGAGCGCGGGGGCGGGCTGGTGGTGCCGGTGCTCCGCGACGTGCAGCATAAAGGATTGCGGCAGATCAGCACGGAAACCAGGGCCATTTCGGAAAAGGCGCGGACCAAAGGCTTGACGCTCGAGGAAATGGCAGACGGCACGATCGCGATCTCCAACCTGGGGATGTACGGGGTGGAGCATTTTGAGGCGATCATCAATCCGCCGATGGCGGCGATCCTGGCGGTGGGGGCGTCGCTGGCCCGGCCGGTGGTGCGCGACGGGCAGGTGGTGGCCGGGCAGGAGATGAGCTGCACGCTCAGTGCCGATCACCGGGTGATCGACGGAGCGATGGCGGCGGAGTATCTGCGCACGGTCCAGCAATTGCTGGAAAATCCGGCGAGTTTGATCGTGTGGAGTTGAACGGGGAGGGATTGGGGATCAGGGGTTGGGGATTAGGGTGGGGCATGATCCAGGACCGCGATGAGTAAGACGCCAGGGCTCGAAGAGAAGCTGGCAAAACTGGCGAATTTGCGCCAGGAGATGAATCCCCAACTATTGGCTGACGGATTGCGCGCGGGCTTGGCGGACAAGAGCCCGCATGTGGCGGCCCTGGCTGCGAAGATCGCCGGGGAGCGGGAAGTGAAGGAACTGGCGGAGACGATGGCGGGGGGCTTGGCGCGATTTCTGCGCGATCCTTTAAAGACGGACAAAGGTTGCGGGGCCAAGACGGCGATCATTGAAGCGCTCGGCCGGTTGGGTTGGGATGACGCGGAGGTGTATCTGCAGGGGATCACGCACGTGCAGATGGAGCCGGTGTTCGGGGGAAAGGTGGATACGGCAGCGGAGCTGCGCGGCATGTGCGGGCAGGGGCTGGCGATGAGCGGGCATCGGCGGGCGCTGGTTTTTCTGGCCGAGTTGTTGGCAGATAAGGAGCCGGCCGCGCGGGCGGGCGCAGCCCGGGCGGTGGCACTGGCCGGCGGAGAGGGGGGCGCGCCGCTGCTGCGCCTGCGGGTAAGGTGCGGCGAGGAAGACAGCGCGGTGCTGGTGGAGATTTTCCTGGCCCTGCTGGCGATCGACGCCCAGGAGTCGCTGGATTTTGTGACGGGTTTTTTGCGTGTCGGCAGCGCCACCGCGGCCGAAGCGGCAGCGCTGGCGTTGGGCCAATCGCGGCAGGAAAAGGCCTTCGAGGTGTTGCGGGAATGGGTGGAGAAGTGGGCGGATCCGCAGGTGCGGCCGACGGGCCTGCTGGCCCTGGCGATGCTGCGGCAGGAAGCGGCGCTGGCGTATCTGGTGTCGCTGGTGGCTGAGGGACCTAAAGCGACAGCCGTGGAGGCGGTGGCGGCGCTGGCGATGTATCAGGCTGATGAGCAGCTGCGCAAGCGCGTGCAAGACGCGGCGGCGCAGCGCGGGGAACCACGGGTAACAGCCGAGGTGGCAGAGAAGTTTAGAAAGTAGAAACGTAGAGAGTTGAGAGTGGAGGGCTGGTGGGGGTAAGAATTGAATGTCGAATGTCGAATGTCGAATGTCGAATGTCGAATGTCGAATGTCGAATGCGACCCAAATCGCTGGTCTCTTGCCCCCCAAGTCCAGACCCCAGGCCCTAGACCCCAGACCCTGTCTCTAATTCGCCACTGGTCATTACTTACATCCGGGTGGACTTACTTCCGGGGGGGTTGTGAGGTTTGTAGCGGTTAGAGGTGGCGCAGGATGGGGGCGTCAGGGCAAGAAAGCCTTATTCGGACACGCAGGCGATCCGATCGGGATTGTTAGGGGAATAACAATCGAGTGATCCTATGCGCCTGATTATTGACACGCTCATACTGGTGATGCTGGTGGGGTGGGTATTTGGCTGGATGTGGTTCCGCCAGCAGACCCAGCAGGAAGAGGATCGGATCGGCCAGGTCCAGCAGGCGATGGTGATCCTGCGGGACCGGACGTCGTATTACACCGCGATGGCGGCCGCGGAGGCGGACCAGCACACCGCCGTCGACGTGATGTCGGAGGCGTGGTTTACCGAGGGTCTGCCGCGCAACGGGCTGGTGTCGGCCAGTCAGCCTTGGCTGGACATCGCGCCGATGGGCGATGAGATGGATCACCCGCCGGACCCGGTGATCACCGGGCCGACGCAGGCGGGATTCTGGTACAACCCCAAGAGGCACGTCTTCCGGGCGCGGGTGCTGCCGCAGCTGTCCGATCAGGCGACACTGGAGCTCTACAATCAGGTCAACGCGACGATGGTCAGGAGTCTGGCCGCGCTGGAGAACGCCCAGCGCAAGCCGGTGACGTTCCAGGTTCAGGAAAAGGCGATCGCGCAGAGCGCCACCACGGACCAGAAAGAACTGAGCACGCCGAGCGTCAAGTCCGTCAAGGCGAGCCAGACGACCGAGACGCAAGAAGCCAAGCCTGCGAGCATCAAGATTCGGCCGCGCCTGCGGCCGACGCTGGTGGGGGCGGATCCCAAGCGGTAAAGGACGAGTAGAAAACCCCGCCGCCCGCGGCCGGCTATACAGAAATACTTGCGGGGAACTCTCGGGGGGCGATTCCGGGGGCCGGGGAAGCTTCCGGGGAAGGTTCCGGGGTTCGGGGGGGGCGGTACAATGCTCCGTCTATGGAGCGGATTTACCAACATCAGTTATGCAATGGGTTGACGTTATTAGCTGAGCCTGTGGCCGGGGCGCAGTCGCTGGCGATGTCGTTTTTATTGCCGGCCGGCGTGGCGATGGAGCCGGACGGCCAGCAGGGGGTGTCGGCGTTGCTGGCGGAGATGATCTGTCGCGGGGCCGGCGATCGTGACGCGCGGGCGTTCAGCGAAGCGCTGGATTTATTGGGCGTGGACCGCGGCACGAGCGTGGAGACCCGCTATCTGCGGGTGGGGGCGGCGATGATTGGCAGCCGGGCGACCGAGGCGCTGCCGCTGCTATTGGACATGGTTCGTCGGCCGCGCCTGGATGAGAACGGTCTGGGCCCGAGCCGGGATTTGGCGATCCAGGCGATTGAGGCGTTGCAGGATGAGCCGCAGGATCGGACGTTTGTGTGTCTGCGGCAGCAGCACCTGCCGCAGCCGTTCGGGCGGTCGCTGTTGGGCAAGCGCGCGCACCTGGAGGCGATCGGGATCCAAGAGGTGCGGGCGTATGCCCGAAAGGTGTTTGTGCCGGGCAAGGCGGTGTTGGCGCTGGCGGGGAAATTCGACTGGGCGCGCTTGCGCGATCAGGTGGAACAACTGCTGGGCGATTGGCGGGGAACGATCGCCGATCCGCCGAAGCAGACCGAGCCGCCGCGGGGCTATCTGCATGATGGAGCGGACTCGACGCAGGTGCACATCGGCGTGGCTTTCGACGCGGTGCCCGAGCCCGACCCGCGGAGCATGACCCAAAGGGTGGCCGTGGCGGTGCTGTCGGGGGGGATGAGCGGCCGGCTGTTCACGGAAGTGCGCGAAAAACGCGGTCTGTGCTACGCCGTATTCAGCCGCTACGCCGGGGACCGGGAGCGTGGCCTTGTCCTGGCCTACGCCGGCACCACCACCGCTCGGGCCCAGGAAACACTTGACGTTTTGGTGGGGGAACTGCACCGCTTAAGCGACGGCGTGCAGCAAGACGAATTCGATCGGGCCAAAGTAGGCATGAAGTCCACGCTGGTGATGCAAGGCGAATCAACCAGCGCCCGAGCCTCGTCCCTGGCCTCTGATCAGACTGAACTGGGCCGCCCCCGCACGCTGACGGAGCTGGCCCAGGAGGTGGACGCGGTCAGCCTGGAGAAATTAAACGACTTCCTGGCAGCCCACCGTCCGGGGGCGATGACGGTGGTGACGATCGGCCCCGGGGCGCTGGATTTACCGCGGAAAGCGATGGCGACGGTATGAAGCTGCTGATCACAGCCGGCCCGACGCGTGAGCCGATCGACGCGGTGCGCTATTTGAGCAACCGTTCGAGCGGGCGGATGGGCCTCGCACTGGCCCAGGCCGCTTTGGCGGCCGGGCACGAAGTGGCGCTGCTGCTGGGCCCGGTGGGGGAACTTCACCACGAAAAACCGGTCGGCTATACGGTCAAAAGATTTGAAACCGGCGCGGAATTGCGGCAATTGCTGCGGACGGATTTTTCGTCCTGTGATGTCCTGGTGATGGCCGCCGCGGTGGCGGATTACCGGGCCAAGGGGCGGGGCGAAAAGGAAAAAGCCGGGAAGATCGCGCGGAGTGAGCAAGGCTTGACGCTGGCGCTGGAGCCGACGCCGGACCTGGTGGCGGAGCTGGCGGGGCGGAAGAAGGCGGGGCAGAGGATCATCGCCTTTGCGCTCGAGGAGGCGGGGGTGATGGAAGCGCGGGCGCAAGAGAAGCTGGCCCGCAAGGGCGTGGACGCGATCGTGGCTAATCCGCTGGCGACGATGGATGCGGAAGCGATCGAGGCGGTGGTGCTGACAGCCGGGGGCGAGCGCGTGGCGCCGGGGAAGATGAGTAAGGGTGAGTTCGCCCGCTGGCTGATCGCGTGGCTGGGAAAATCGGTGTAAATAAATCCCGCATGGAAATGCGGGGCTGGGTGTGATTAAACCCCGCAGGGAAGAACGCCAGGCACCAATCCAAGTCGTCCGAGCATTTAGCCGCAGATAAACACAGATGAACACTAGATATGGATTTCCTGGATTCCATCTGCGTTTATCAGCGCTCATCCGCGGCCATATTGAATCCTGATCGGAAATCATCACGTCGCTGCATAACCTTCGGAAATGCGGGGCCGCGATGGGCGACCAAATTCCTGGCGTCTCCCCCCAACCCCCAACCCCCAATCCCTAATCCCCAACCCCCAACCCCTCCCCCTTGCATACCTAGGCAGTCAAGGTATAATGCCTAGACAGCCGATGTATAGGGCGGAAGGAGGATTTGACCATGGATTTTTCCCAGGACTTGATGCGGGGCACGGTGGTGCCGATGGTGCTGGCGCTCTTAAGCGAGCGGGCGATGTATGGGTACGAGATCGTCAAGGTGGTCAACGCCCGCACGCAAGGCCGGCTGGAGTGGAAGGAGGGCACGCTTTATCCCGCCCTGCACCGCTTAGAGGCCCAGGGCTATCTGCGCGCGCGCTGGTCGAAGGCAGCCGGTGGAAATGCGACCTCGCCTGGGGAAACTTCCGGGGCCGGGGTTTCAGCTTCCGGGGGCGAAGGAGGAAAAGATCGCAAATATTACGCCATCACGCGCAAGGGCAAGGCCGAGCTGGCCCGGCGGGCCGAGGAATGGCGGCAATTTTCCGGCGCAGTGGACGCGGTGCTGATGGGGGTATGAGGGCCCTTGCCTTAAATGAACCGCCAAGTCGCCAAGAGCGCCAAGATGACCGCCAGACGGTGTGTCGGGAATGAAAGGCTCATCCGCTGCCATAGCCACGAATCATGGCGTCCTTGGCGTCGTGGCGGTTGATTCGGATCGGATTGGAGGCTCCAAGCATGAATCCTTTTGAAGAGGTGATCGCCCAGGCGACAGCCAGACTGCGGATGGACCGCGAGCTGCAGTTAGAGATCAGCCGCGAACTGCGCACGCACCTGGAAGACTCCGCAGCCGAGTATCGCGCGGGCGGTTACAGTTCCGCGCAGGCCGACGCCGAGGCCATCAAGCGCCTGGGCGACGCCGAGGAATTAGCCGGGCAACTCTGGCAAGCCAACAAAGGCCGCCTCCGCCTGCGGGCCGTGTGCAAGTGGGCCGCCCAGATTCTGCTCGTGCCGGCAGCGATAGCGGTGACGGTGTGGGTGGGGATGCAAGTGATCGTTCCCCTGCGGATGCTTCACAATACCGACGGACGAAGTTTCTCAGCCCGGGAATTAAGCCGGCTCAGTGAGGAGCAGCGCTACGTTTTGCTCGGCGATCCGAATGCGACCTCCGATTTGGACCGCGCCCGCCTGATCTCCGAGCGCTGGCCGGACAATGTCGTTTACTACGGTGCATATGCCAACTTGGCGTTGTTGGAGTATCAGAATCGCGTGGCTGAGGGCGAGGGACCAGAGGCATGGGCGTGGTACAGCTCGATATTAGAGCACGGCCGCAAGCTGGAGCCTGACAACGGGTATTACGACCTGATGGCCGCTGGAACTCTACTCAAAGGGGCCACGACATCTCCAGGGTTTGTCAAAAACAGGGCATTTCACTTCATCGACACGGATGGGCAGTCCGTCGCAGTAGAGTCAAAAATTTTGATGGTACGTGACGCCCAAAGATTGCTGGAGGGCTTGGAGTGTTTTCAGTCGGCCGTGAACAGCCCGAAGTTGACGAATCACGTGATGGAGTTGGCCCGTGCCAATCTTGAGATGCTTGGCCCGCCGCGCTCCCGATGGGAACAGATGAACCGGGAGTTGTATGTGGTCAATATATTGGTCATGCCGGATCTGGGGTTTACTAGAGAGTTAGCATCGCGTATCGACGCCTATGCGAACCTGCTGGCTGTAGAAGATCAAGCAGAGACGGCCAAGAAACTGATCAGCGAGCTTAAAG
The DNA here is from genome assembly GCA_020851735.1 of Phycisphaeraceae bacterium. Taxonomy (GTDB): domain Bacteria; phylum Planctomycetota; class Phycisphaerae; order Phycisphaerales; family Phycisphaeraceae; genus JADZCD01. The sequence continues at coordinate 116,429 of JADZCD010000062.1, read as the reverse complement.
TGTTGGCAATCAGGCTCGGAGCGGAGTCAACCTCGCTGATCGAGCTGTTGGTAAGTCAGTCCAATTACTTCTTGGCGCAGTCCAGCATGGCGACACTGGCAGAAGAGCAGAATTGGGTTCCATCCGCCAAAGAAGCTCGCCTTGAGCTCGAGGCCTCGCGTCGCGTGTTGCGCCAAGCACGAGACCGCCAAGATGAACTTGATAAAAATGTGAGTCTAGCCAGGGATTCCCTAACGTTTAGCATGAACGAGAAATCCAACATACGCCAGGTACAACGGATCTCGTATGATCGGGCAGGCTTGTTGCTGCTACTGGCGGGAGTGGATGCCCTTTTAGTGAGTGCAGGATGCGTTTCCCTCGTATTGAGCATGAAATCAAGACAAACGGCAAAACCCATGCTGATCTGGGTTGGTTGGCGACGGACTGGCGGGATCATTTTTTGGAGTTTGATGGTGCCTATTGCAGTCTACGTGACCTATACGGTTTCTTCTGCCGGTATTCGCGAGTTTGGAATTGGATACATATGGGATCGTCTGGCTGTAGAACTAACGGCGGTGGCTCTGGCAGTATTGATTGGGATCGACGGTATGACTCGAATGGCGATATCGAGGCGAGCCCGCGAGATTGGCTTAGGGGAGCCACTTCGAATGACGCGATGGAACAGATGGACGTCAGGTCTTGTTGCTACGGCCTTGGTTATTGGTCTGATCGTCTATGTTGCAGGCTGGCAGGTTAAGACATTTCAGCCGCAGACATTGCCTAGCGGAATCGATTGGCTCTTAGGCATGGATTACAAAACGTGGAACGAGCAGGGAGCCGGTCTTAGATTCCTCGGGAAGTTTCTTTGTCTATCAATGTGGGGGGTGATTGTTTTTTGGCTCATCTCCCGCCCCGTGGCATTGGTGGCGTTAGCCCGCAAGAATCGGCAATTAGCCGGCACGCTGGCGCGTAGCGCAGCGCCGCTGTTGGCAGCCGCGGTCGTGGTGTTGGGCGTCGCGACAGCCACCGCATTAAAGATGACCGAAATACACTTGCTGCGCACCTTGCCGCCCGGCGGGTCGCTGGTCTTGGATGAAGTGGAGCATTCGCCGTACAAACAAGTGCGCGACTGGTATCGGCAGGAGTTGGCCAAGTTGAACGCGGAAGAGGCGCAAGAAAAGGAATCACCATTGGATCACTAGGCCCTGCAAACCCGGAATTGCCCTTCGGAATCATCTTGCCTTCCCCCAACCCTCAACCCCTAAACCCTAACCCTCAACTCCTAACTCCTAATTCCCAACTCCTTTCTCTACACCATGCTCTCCCACGGAAACGTCTCCAGGTGTTTGCGCAGCGCCGTCATGGTCGGGAAGCGGCGGAGTTGCAGGCTGTATTTCATCCCCGCGCAGATTTCCTTGATCTCCGGCGGCTGTTTGGCGTAGTGACGCCGCCCGCCCAGGCACTCATACAAAATGCCGATCGCGTCGCCGACGTCCTGGCCCTGCTTGGTTTTGCTGGGCTTGCCCCAGTCGTAGAAGTCGATCAGCTTTAGGTCAAAGCGCACGCCCCGCGGGCGGATGAGAATATTCTGGCTGTGCACGTCCGCGTGATATTCGCCCAAGGCGTGAATCGTTTCCAAGCCGCGCACCAGGTTAAAGAGCACGTGCAGGGCGACGTAAGGCGTCAGCCGTTTGCCCGGGTGGCGGGCGATCCAGTTTTCCAGCGGTTCGCCCTCGCAGAGGTCGGAGATCAGCGCGATGACTTTCTGCCTGCCCACGCGGACGATTTCCGAGTGGTGATACTGCATGACGATCGGGCAATAGCGCAGGGTGTTGAGTTTTTGCGCCAGTTTCACCGCCATCTGCCGCGTGGGGTCGCGCTGGGGGAAATAGAACTTAGCCGCCCGGGTGATGCCCGTGTCCAGTTCGCGGATTTTGTAGACCTCGCCTTCCGACCCGCCGCCCAAGCGGGCTTCGATGACAAAGCGGGCTCCGACCTTGCGCCCGGCAGGGAAATTGAAGCTGTCAATGCGTTTGGGCATGAGGTTTAGGTTCGCTTGGCGGCAGGCAAGGTTGCGTGAAGTCAGAGTATAGGGTTTGGAGAGTTAGGGTCTAGGGGTTGGGGTTTAGGGGTTGGGGTCTTGAATTCGGAATTTTCTATAAGCCTTGGAATAATAAACCCCAGCCAGGGGGACTGGCGGGGTTGAGCAATGGCTGCTAATTGGTTTCTCCCCGGGATGCGCCAGGTCAGGCTTGCGTGTTAGCGGAAACCGAAGCTGGCGCCGGCGTGGGCGCAGTCTTTGCGGTCGTGCTTGCGGAGGTTCCGGTCGAACTTCCAGAGGCGGGTGTTCCGGGGGCACTTCCGGGGGCGGGGGCGGAGGGTTTGGGTTTGCTGCTCTTGCGTTCGGGGGAAAGGACCATGGTCATGCGTCGGCCCATGGTGCGGGGGTCGCTTTCGACTTTGCTGACTTCGACCAAGGCGTCGCGGACCTGGTGCATGATCTGCAGGCCGATCTCGCGATGCGCCATTTCGCGCCCGCGGAAGATCATGGTGAACTGGACCTTATCGCCATCGCCGAGGAAATCGCGGGCCTTGTCGATTTTGATCGACAGATCGTGGTCGTCGATTTTCGCCCCTAAGCGGACTTCCTTAAGCTCGCTTTGTTTGCTGTGGCTCTTGGCTTTCTGTTCTTTTTTCTTCTGCTGATACTTCCACTTGCCGTAGTCCATCAGCTTGCAGACGGGCGGGCGGGCCAGGGGGGCCACTTCGACCAAGTCCGAGCCTGCTTCGCGGGCGCGACGCAGGGCATCGGTCAGATCGACCACGCCTACTTGTTGATCATTTTCATCGATCAAACGAACCGGGGAGATATTGATCTGATGGTTGATACGAAGTCGTTTGCCGGTCTCGCGATGGTGGGGTTGGAACCGTCCTCTTCCGATGGTCAGGCCTCCTGGTTTACTGCCTGGGCGGGAACGATTGCCGGCATGCCGGGCCGCGCGTTCCACCCGTAATTCGGCCGGATCTTGCGCAGAGCAAGATCTCCGACCGTCTCAAGGTTAATCCGCCTGCCCAAATCTGGCAAGCGTCCGGTAACGAAAGTCGAGAATTTAGGAGCGGTAAGTTGTCAGAAATGGGGTCAGGCTTGGGGCTTGGGGGTTAGGGATCAGGGTTTGGGGAGGAAGACGCCGGGGGCGAAAGAGGGGGCTCGTGGCGGGAAGCCAGGCGGCGGAACTCGCTCTGGAAGGGGTCGCGGCCGAGGGCGGGGTCAATCATTTCCAATTGCTTTACAGCCAGAAAAATCTCCTGATCGGTGTTCGTGCCGGCCTGCTGATCCTGGATCTGCAGGCGGCGCATCCAGGCGGCCCACCACCAGGGCTGATCGGGCTTTAAGCCTTGAATCAAGCGGGTATACAGATCGCGGGCGGCATTCTGGTAGGCGGGGTTGAGTTCCTCAGCCAGGAAGCAGAGTTCCGCCAGGCGGCCCAAGGACGGGGCATCCTGGGGGGGCTGGGCAAGCAGGCGGTCGAGCAGGGCGATTGCCTGGTCGTTCCGGCTGCGTGCAATCAAGGCGCGGGCGAGCATGAATTCCAGGGATTGTCTTTGAAGGGGGGCGAGGTTGAGCTTTAATTGGGGTTCTAACGCCCGTTCCGCCAACTCTCCAGCACTCTGAAGCATCGCTTGGGCAGTCCGGCCATCCATGACGACCGTGGTGATGGGCTGGAATTGATTGTCCAGACGATCCAGCAAGGGGCAGAGGACGGGAGCGGCTTCCTGGGGGAAGGCGTCCAGAAATCGTCCGGCGGCTGCCAGCGCATCCAGCCAGCGTCCGGACTCCTGGAGGGCGAGGACGCGTTTAGCCAGCGTCGGGCGGAGCAGGTCCGGCTGTTTGGCGACCAGGGCTTCCAAGTCCGCCAGGACGGCTTCCACCGCGGCGTAATTTTTTTCCGTCAACGCCACATCCGCCAGGAGCAAGCGGACGCGCGCCTGGGCGTCTATGGCGACAGCCTGGGCGTTGGGATTGTGATTGCGTTGGCGCAGCTCGGCGGCGCGCTGGTCGAGCTCCTTGGCCTGCTGAGCGAGGGCTTGGAGATCCGGCGCCTGCGTGGTCGGCCCAGCCGCCGTGGCGGCGTGCCAGAGGGCGTAGAGGCGGGCGACCTGGGCGAGCAGATATTTTGGGTGGTCGGCCGGCACCTGGTTGTAGAGTTCAGCCGCTTGGGTAAAGCGCCCGGACGGCTCATAGACCTCGCTGGCGTAATAGATTCGCTCTTCGTCGGCCGCGGGGCTGTCGGCATAGAGGGAGAAGAGAACGTCCACCGCTTGTTGATAGGCCAGGTCGATTTTCTGACGCTGCTCGGGTGACGCGGGCGCGGCTGACCTGAGCTGGCGCAAGAGCGCCACGGCATGCGTAATGGCCGGATCGGAGATCGGCTGGGAGGGGAAGCGTTTGGCCAAGTCGGTCCACAAGAAGGCGACGCGAAGCCGTTGGGTTACGTCCGAGGGATTTTGTTCATAAAGGCCCCAGCCCAGGTCCGACATGGCCACGGCGCGCAGAGAATCGGGCAGCTCGGGGCGAGCTAAAAGGTTTTCGTAGAGCGCGGTCGCTCGTTGGTAGTAGGGCAGCGCGGGGGAAGCAGGCCCCGTGGCGGGGGATGGGCTGGCGGCGGCGGATGGATTTGTCTGCGGTCTGGCCAGCACGCGAGCCTGATTGAGATTGGCTTGCGCGACGGCGGACAACAGCAGTGGGGGAAGAAGTTTTGGGTCGGTAGCGTCGGGATCCGCTTCCAGCCAGCGTTTTCCCAGCCAAAGGCCCAGACCGGCGCGGAGGTCCGGGGCGAGGTCGGCAGCGCCCAGCAGTTGATCGTAGGGAAGATAGGCAGCCGACGGATCCTGGGCGTGCCCCGGCTGCGCCCGGTGCTGGAGGAACATGGCATCGGCCAGCAGCAGACGGCAGAGGGGATCGCTTTGCAGGAACGAACTCTGCGCAGGTTCACGCAACAGTTGCAGCGCGGCTTCGAAATCCTTTTGACCAAAGAGCACGCGGCTGCGGACGAGCGTGGCGGTAAAGCCCAACAGATCATTGCGTGCCTGCAGCTCCGCAAGTAAAGGCTGGGCTTGCTCGCCGCGGCCTAAACCAAGCAGCGCGCGGGCCAACAGCCCGGTGGTTTCGGCACGCAGGGGGGCGGGAATTTCCTGGCCCGTCAGAGGCTCAAGATTGTCGATGGCCAGGTCTTCGCGCAGACGCCGGCGCACGTTGTCCAGCGTAAGGTTCGTAGCCTCGGGCAACCAGGGTGGGGCGGCGGCGATTTTTTTTAAGGCTGGACTGTCCGCGGGCAATAGTGAAAGCAAAAGCGCGGCTTTGGCGGTCAGGATCGGCAGGTTGTGATCGCGGTAGGCCAGCCAGAGGGGCCACTTCTGCGTCTGGACGCGCTGGGCTTCGTGATCGGGCTGGGCGGGCAGTTCCTTGGACAGGCGATCGAAAGCTCGCCGGGCTTCGCGCAGCGCGGTGAAGGATTCGAGGCTGGCTTGCTCCACCGCTTGACGCTGCGCGGTGGTGGGCAGGCCGAACTCCACGAACAGGTCCGCGTGCTGCCGCGGGCCGGTCAGCCATTCGTAGAGCAAAAGGTCAGCTAATTCCGTCTGCCACACCGGTCGCTGCCAGTGCTGGGGGAATTGCGCCACGAGAGCGCGCAAGCCGTCAAGGGCCTGGTCTAGCGCGGCAAAGCGATCCTCGGCCGGAAGGTCAGGCTGGGCGTAGCGGGCACGGAGCTGGTGAACCTGCTCCCACGCGGCGTCGGCTTGGGCGTCGGTTTGCGCGCGGGCGGAGAGGCTGCCGCAGAGGCTAAGGAACAGAAACAGGTAGAAAGATAGTCGGGGCATCGGTGGGCTGACCTCGCGAGGATGAATCAGGGGCCGGCCGGCGGCGGGGGTGGGCTGAAGCTGACGTCGGTGTACCCCGCCTTGACCGCGGCGTTGAAGGCGTTGACCACGTGCTGCCAGCGCACTTTTGCGCCCGGCTCAATCAGCAGCGGGTGATCGGGCTTGTACGCTCCCGACCGTTTCCGGGCCGGGTCCCACTGCAGTTCCTCAAGCGCCTGGCAGAGAGCGCGAAAGTCGGCCGGCTGCTGTTCCTGGTGCTCGATGCGCAGGGCATAGCCCGCCACGTCCCTGGCCTCGACGACGATGCGCAGCGGCTGCCGCGGCAGCACCGCGTCGCCCATGGCTCCGGTGTGCTGGGGCAACAGTCGGGTGCTGAGCATCCCTTCTTCGAGCATCACGCCGGCGGTCACGACGAAAAAAATAAGCAGCTGGAACATCACGTCCAGCATGGCGGTGACGTTCAGACGCACGTCGGCCGGCCCGGACCAGCGCCTGGGCCGGCGCATCTGCCCAGCGCGGATATGCGGATCATTTACTTGGCTGCCGGCGTTCACGCTGCGCTTAACTCCCGTTATTTCGCGGAGATTGTCGACTCCGCCCCCGCCCGTTCCCGGGCCAGGGCCACCAAGCCCACGTCACGAACCCCGGCCGCTTCGATGGCGGCCAGCACCGGCTGCACCGAGTCAAAGTGCAACGCCGCGTCAGCCCGCACCAGCACGCGAACCTTGGGGTTCCGCCCCACGCCGGCGGCCAGGGCCGCGGTGACGTCCTCCAGCTTTTGCGGGCTGAAGGTCTCTAACCCCACCTTGATCGCCACCGCCTGGCCAGGCCAATCCAGATACTCTTGGCCGTCTCCGCCCCCGGAAGTGCGCGTGCTGTCGTATTCCTTGGGCATCACGTTCACGTAAATGCGGTCGAGTTGCTCGGTCTGCGAGGTCTGCGGGTCCTTGAGCTCAGGCACCACCAGCAGAGGGTGTTCCTCCGCCCCGATGTTGCTGATCAACATGAAAAAGACGATCAACTGAAAAACAATGTCCAACATCGCAGCCAGGTTAAGCTGGCAACTGTTGACGTTGGCTCGACTGCGCGGCGCTCGGATCATGCCGACTTCCTCATCCCCCCGGAATCCCCCCGGAATCCCCGGAAGTTGATTCATTGGGTGCCACACAGCATCGCATAGCGTGCTGTGTGCTTTTACTGTCCCCCCGGAATCACACCCGGAACTCCCGGAAGTAGAATCACCGCGATTCCTCCGCCGTTTCAGCCCCCGGCTCAGCCGGGGGGTACGTTCCCACCCCCCGGAACCACGGAATTACGGGGCTCTTCCGGCAGCACAGCCGTGCCGGCCGGTGCGGCTGGACGCAGGGGTTGGATCAGCCGGCCGGCCAGTTCCGCGCCTTCCGCAGCCAGACTCTCCACCTTGCTGCGGATCATCGCATGTGCCGCCAGGGCGGGAATCGCCACCACCAGGCCCCAGAAAGTGGTGACTAAGGAAGTGGAAATCCCCGAGGCCAGTTGGCCCGGATCAGGCCGCCCCCCCGCGGCCACCAGTTCCTGAAACGCCACGATCATGCCGTACACCGTGCCGAACAGCCCGAGCATCGGCCCGAGGTTGCCCATGACGTTCAGATATTCCAGCGTGCGGACCATCTGCCCCGCCAAGCCCTCGGCCGCCTGCTCGACGGCGTATTCCATGGCCGCAAAGCCACGCGGCGATTCGTTTAGAGCTGACTTGGTCAACTGCCCCAGCAGGCTCGGCTCGGCATTGGCCGTCGCCACCGCCTCGCGGTAGTTCTTCTGCGCCAGCAGACGCTCCATCCGGGCGTAGAAAGTGGGGGGCAGCACCGCGCTCCGCCGGTAACGCAGCAGGTTGTGGATGATCAGCGCCACCGTGGTCAGCGACATCAGCAGAAGCAACTGAATCACCAGCAGCCCGATGAGCGTGTCCCGCCAAAGGAACATCCTGGCAAACGACATGTTCGGCGGTTGGGCCTGGCCTAAGGTGAGCAGTCCCCAGCCACTGTCCATCGCCGCCGCCGGCAAAAGGCTGCCGGCCAGAGCCACCGCGGTTGTTCCGGCGATCCACCATCTTGCGCGCATGTCCACTCCTTTGTCATCGCTGGCGCCGTCGTTTGGACGGCTGCGAAACCTGATCGTCATAAGGATACTACGGGTTGACGGCAAGGGATGGCCCGCGCATGGGCCATGACTTGTCCCCAATTCACCTCATAGCCGCCGACCGCGTGTCAGGGTGTTTCCGTGGCCGCGCCGGGACTTGCCGGGCTTCCGGGGGTTCCGGGACTTCCGGGGGTTTTCAGATCAGCGGCCGGCACAAACCGGTACATCCCTCCGCTTTGCGCGGCAATCAATTCCAGCGTGCCTTTGGTTCCGTGGGTCGCCAAGGGATCGGGATAGACGAACTGGAGCGTGTTGATCTTCACGTTGGCGCGGTTCATCCGGCCGATCTGCTCCAGCAGGCGTTGCTGGTTGATCTGGTAGGGCCCGCGCCCGGTGATGTTGTCCGAGAGCAGGAAGATCAGGTCCGGCTCATAGGCAAAGGCTTTTTCAAGCGCCGCCAGCGGAGAGCTGCCTCCCTTGGCCCGGACATTGCCCGCCTCCGGCCCGATCCAGGCCAGCACCTGTTTAAAGACGGACGGAATCGTTTGTTTAGGTCCCGCCGGCGGCGGCTCGAGGACCTGATCGCCCTGGAAGAAGAGGATCGTGAACGTCTGCGGCGGGCGGAGTTCACTGATCGAGCGGCGCAACTCCGCCAGCACGTAGTCGAGGGTGTCGATCAATGAGCCGGACGCATCGACGACGTAGATGATCTGCTTGGCGTTGCCGCCGGTGCCGTAGAACGTGGCCGCCAAGGGCGAGATGGCCTCCGCGGATTTGGGCGCGCTCAGCGGCGAAGCGGCAGTGGCGGGGGGCGCCAGTAACTGCACGCTGCCGGTGGCCGAGGCCTCGGCCTGTCCCGAGGCGCCCGCCGAACCAAAGGCCGAGGGGCCGGCGCTGCTTAACGGGCTTGGCGCCGCGGCCGAAACCGCAGCGGCGGCAACAGGAACCGCGGCAGGGTCTTGGTTGGCCATGGCCAGCGGCAGCGGCTTGTCCGGATCGGCTGCTAAGCGGGCGATGGGGATGATGTGGCTTTTGTCCTCCGGCCGATTGACCACCGACCAGACCATCACCAGGGAGATGATAATGAGCGTGGCGTGCAGGGTGATGGACGTGCCCCAGGAGATCGCAAGCAGCTTTAAGTCGTTTTTTAATCTGGAGATACGGCCCGCTATGGGAGCGGGATTCGGCCTGGTCGCCGGCAGCGGGGAATTCACGTCCGGTTGGCGTTGGGAGGTATTACCGCTGGGAGAATTCAAGTTTTTTCCGTCCTGGTCGGGCAACGCTCAATCCCTTCCCGCAGGGGCAGCCCAAGGGCGGGCTTGGCTGCGGATCGCAGGCCTGTCGGGCAGGCGCCGCGGTTAGTCTAGCGGGTTTGCACGATGCCCACCAAGGATCATTTGCCTTTTAGTCTGAAAAGCCGCTTACTTGAAACTATACGTTGCCCGTGCAGAATAGCCGCCTTCAAGCAGGCCAACCCGACCGACCCTGGCAACGGCCGCAGCGTGGCGGATGTTGCCGACCTTCGGCGGGCGTTCGGCCCTGGAGCACTTCCCGTGAGTAAGCGTAAGTCAGCGGCGGCAGGCAAGGCGACGGTTTCGGCAAACGATGGTTCCCAGAAGAAATTGCGTGTGGCGTTCATCGGGGCTGGCGGCATCGCCGGCATGCACATGGACATCCTCGCGCAGATGACCGACGTGGAGCTGGTGGGCTTGGCGGACGTGAGCGAAAGCAACATGGCTAAGCACTCCCAGAAGTTCAAGATTCCCGCTTCGGCGTGTTTCACCGACTGGAAAAAAATGCTCGCACGCATCAAGCCCGACGCCGTGAGCGTCTGCACGCCCAACGGGCTGCACGCCCCGGCTTCGATCGACGCTTCCAACGCCGGGGCCGACGTGATCGTCGAAAAGCCCATGGCCATGAACGCCAAGGAAGCGCAGGCGATGATCAACGCCGCCAAGAAGAACCGCAAAAAACTGGTCATCGGCTTCCAGTACCGCTATTCCCCCAAGACCACCTACATCAAAAACGCCGTGGAAGAAGGCCAGTTCGGCAAGATTCTCTACGGACGCGTCTGGGCCCTGCGCCGCCGCGGCATTCCCAACTGGGGCGTCTTCGGCCGCAAGGACCTCCAAGGCGGCGGCCCGATGATCGACATCGGCGTCCACGCCCTGGAAATGGCCCACTTTGCCATGGGCTCCCCCAGGCCCGTCAGCGCCGTCGGCTCCACCTTCACCTACATGGGCAACAAGAAGGAAGCCACCAAGATCAAGTGCGGTTGGCCCAACTGGGACTACAAGACCTACACCGTCGAAGACCTGGCCGTCGGGCACATCCACTTTGAAAACGGCGCTGCCCTGAGCATTGAAGCCAGCTTCGCCGCCCACCTGGAGAAAGATGAGTTCAACTTCTGGATCATGGGCGAAAAGGCCGGTGCCCGCTGGGAACCAGCCATGATCTACACCGACGCCCATGGCCACATGGTCAATCAGGCTCCCGCTTACGTGGGCACGGACGATTTCACCGTCAATTTCCGCAGCAAAATGCGCAACTGGGTGGATCACTGCCTCTACGACAAACCCACCATGGCGCCGGCCGAGCATGGCCTGATGGTGCAGAAGATGCTCGACGGCGTCTACCGCTCAGCGGAAAACGGCGGACGCGAAGTGAAAATCAGCTAATCGGTTTACATAAAGTTTTCACCGAATCGTCATAAGTCTATGACAGGTGGTTCCTAAGCTGCTGGGCGCAAGTCCGGCAGCTTTTTTATTTGAGCCCGATAACTCCGTAAGCGTTTTCCGTCACCCCCGTTGCCAGTAGCGCCACCAAGGGTACGGGAGCTTTCCCTATTTTTTTTGAATTTTCCCATGTTGCCCGCGCCAGGAAAGTGCCGATGCACCGGACAATAAAACAAAGGACAGCCAAATCCGGAGCCGGTCTGAATTTGGCGCTTCCACACGGGGATGGACAGGAGCAATGTCTATGAAAAACATGTCTGCACGCGGAATCGTCCTGACTCTGATCGCGGCGGGGAGTGTATTCTTCATGTCCACGTCCATGGTCGCGGCGGATTCCAGCGAAGCCCAGGACCTGGCCGCCACGGTCAGCCAGCTGGAAGCCAGGGTGGCTGCCCAGGACGCCAAGATCGCCAGCCAGGACAAGACCATCGCGGAAATGAGCAAAGACAAGCCTGCCGCGGTCGCCCCCTCGGCCGTCGATCGCCAGCAGGTGGAGGAAATCGTCCGCCAGGTGATGGCCGATTCCGCCACCCGTCCCTCGCTCAGCGGCGATCACCCCATCGCCGGCTATGACAAGGGCTTCTTCCTCGGGTCGGCGGACGGCAACAACCTTTTAAAGATCAACGGGCTGTTCCAAGGCCGGTACATCTACGACCACCTGCGCCACAACCGCACCGACGACACCGGCGGTTTCGAGGTCACCCGGGCCGAGCTGGTGTTCTCCGGCCACGCGCTGGACCCCACCTGGAAGTATCAGTTGCAGACCGGCTACACCTCCACCGGGCTGGCCCATCTCCAGAACGCCTTCATTGAGAAAACCCTCGGCTGCGGATTCAGCGTCACCGTCGGTCAATTCAAGGTTCCGTTCTGGCAGGAATATCTGGTTGCCTCCGGCAAGCAGCAGTTGGTGGAACGATCGCTGCTGTCTGCCGCCATGCCCGGATACACCCAGGGCGTGAAAGTGGACTATTTCAACAACATGCTGCACTTGATCGGCGCCGTGGGCGAAGGCGGCCGAACGGTTGTGCGCAACAGCCGCTGGGACAGCGACGCGACCGAAATCGGCGCCGCCGCCCGTGCCGAGCTGCTGCTCTTAGGCGACTGGAAGCAGTACGGCGAATTTGAATCCTGGCAGGGCGACAAGCCCATGGTCGTGATCGGCGGTGCCACGCACTACGAAAACGCCCAGAACGGCACGGTCAACGGCGACCTGATGCAGTTCACGCTGGACGGCTCAGCGAAATTGGGCGGCGCCAACCTCTTTGTGGCCGGCCTGGCCAGTAACGACGAAGGCGGCGCGGATCTGGACCAGTTCGGGCTGTTGACTCAGGGCGGGTATTTCGTCACCAAGGACGTCGAGCTGGTGGCCCGCTATGAATGGATGGCCTCGCCGGACGTGCCTTCGGAATTGAGCATCATCAGCACGGGTGTGAACTATTTCTTCGCCAAGCATATGGCCAAGTGGGGTCTGGACGTCGGCTATGCGTTCAACCCCGTGGATGACGCCTGGGACAGCACCGCCACCGGCTGGCGGACGGACAGCGGCGGCCATGCGGGCCAAGTGGTGGTTCGCACCCAGCTGCAGTTTTCCTTCTGAAGCGAGCGTCGTTGGAATTCAACCTGACTATAAAGCCCAGGCCTGACAGCCTGGGCTTTTTTCTTAGCCTTCCAAACGCGCCTGCCGGCCCGGTTCAGACGACTTACCCCACGGCCGTCAGACGCAGCAGCCAGTACGCCAGGGGCGCGACGATCAGGGGCGAATCCAGCACGTCCAGCAGGCCGCCGAATCCGGGAATGCTCTGCCCCGAGTCCTTAAACCCCGCGTCGCGCTTAAAAAGGCTGGCCGTTAAATCGCCGAATTGCCCTACCGCGCCCAGCAACGCGCCGCCGATCGGCGCTGCCCACAGCGGGTAGTCCACGGGCAAAAACCGCCGGGGATCGAACAGGTAATACCCCGACATGCCGATGCGGTTGTACAGCCAGGCCATGAACGTCGCCACCGCGGCCGAGAGCAGCACGCCGCCGGCGAATCCCTCCCAGGTCTTGCCCGGGCTCAACCACGGGATCAGCTTGTGCCGACCTAGAAAACGCCCTGTGAAGTAGGCGCCGATGTCGCAGCTCTTAATGATCAGAAGAATAGCCGCCACCACCCAGGCGCTGTGCCAGCGGCGGATGGCCAGGTAAAAACCCGCCAGGAGCCCCAGGTAGATAAAGGCAAAGAGCGTGACCGCCGCCGCAGCCACGGCACCCTGGGTCTGACGGTGCCGCCAGTTGTGCCAGAAAAGTGGAATCACAAACACCACCACCAGCACCGTGGCGAATACCGCCACGGCCGTGGGCGAATCGGTGGCGTAGGGAATGGCGTACACCACCGTGCAGCCGGCAATGCCCGCCAAGGCGATGATGGTCCGCGTCACCGCGATGCCCTTGGCCTGGAAGATCGCAAACAGCTCGCCGGATGCCAGCACGATCAACACGATAAACAGCGCCAGCATGCCCAGACCCTTGGGCAGATAGTCACGCCCGAAAAAAAACGACTGCCAGACGGTGCCGGTGATGGTCAGCTTGTCCAGTCGGCTGTCCACAAAGAGGATCAGGAACAGGGCCAGGATCATCAGCGGTCCGAAGATCATGCGATGTCGCAGCATGCGAGCATCGTAACAGGGCTCTGACATCGGGGTAATTCCAGCAGTGGGTGTGGCGGTGGCCACTTCCGGGGGGGTGGCGGGGGATAAGGCCATGGATTATCGTGTCCGCTATGGTGTTGGCTTGGCTCAAAAAGCAATTAAGCGCGATAAATGGGCGTCCCGGTGCGCGGCAAATCGCGCTGGCGGCTGGGTTTGTATTCCTTTGTCTGGCGGCAACTTCCGCGCTCGCCCAGGGCCTGGGAGCAGTGGGGGCCGGCAAAAGCCTCTGGGTCGTGCGCCAGGAAACGGATGACAAGCAGGACGTCGTGCGGGTCCTCTATCGCCCAGCCGAATATCCAGCTGGGCAATTTCGCTTAGCCCGCCGGCTGTACGGACGTCTGATCCACGGCGGATGGGCAGCCAGCGGCGATAAGCTCTGGCTGGTGTTTTCCGAAGGAGCGGTGATATCCCTCCAAGCCCAACCGGAAATGGCCGCGGGCGGCAGCCCCGCTTCGTTTACCACATCCACCGCTCCGCCCCTGCCCCGCGGCGTGGAGCTGCGGTCCCTGGCGGCTAATAACGACACGCTCTGGGCTCTGGTCCGCGTCCGGGCCCCCGGTGCGCTCCGCACAATCGACACCAGCCCCGCCCCGCCTCCGCCGACGACCGAACCGACTACCCCTACGCCTCCCTCAACCCAACCCACCCCCGCCCCCGGAAGCCTCACCCCCGGAAGCCCCACCCCCGGAAATAACGAGCCGAGCGCGACAGAAAGCGGTGTATCGCCCGCCGGTTCAGCCCCCGGCTCTGCCGGGGGGGCTCCCCCCGCCCCCGACATCGCTCCCTCTCCCGGCAACGCTCCCAATGGGCCGGCGATTTCTTCGCCCGCCAACACCCCGCCCCCAGCCCCGGAAATACTCGAAGAAGCCAGCCCTGAAGACGACCGCGAACCAGCCATGCTCAGCGTCGCCCTGCCTGTCGATCGTCTGCTGAAGTTAAGTCGCGGACAGTGGCGCAAGGTGGATCTGCCCGGCGCCTGGCCCGCCGGCCGGCAGTCGTGGCTGGTGTTGCTGACAGCCGACGACGATCAGCCGCTGCTGGTGTCGACCGATCCCGCCGTCGGGCGCGCGGACGTGCTCTGGACGTTCGTGCATGAGGACCGCACCAATCAAGGCGCCTGGCTGGGGCGGGCCCATGAACTGACCTCAGCCGTGGAATATCGCCCCCTGGCGGTGCAGGGCCAGCTGGTGCTGGTGCGGCGCTATACCGGCGACCAGGGCCTTTCCGCCCAGTTGCGCCTGCTGCGGGGCCAGAGCATAAGCGACTTGGGCACGCTGACGATCAGCGGCGGCGTGGCCAACACGCCCTACGCCGTGGCGGCCCTGGGCGATCGGGTGGTGCTCATCGCCGCCGAGGCCGAGGGCAAATATCGCTGGGCGGGCATGGACCTGCAGGGCCGTCTGGTCATGCCCGTCAGCCCGATCGTGGAAGTGGCCGCCAGCGGACTGTCGCAGAGCCCGGACGTGCTTTTCCTGCTGGTGGGCATGGCCGCGGTCGCGTCGGCCATTGTGTTTGTGCTGCTTAAACGCGAAGGGGCTGAGCAGGTGGAACTGGCCAGCGGCTTGGTGCTGGCCGAGTTGCCTTCCCGGTCCTTGGCGGCGGTGATTGACCTGGCCCCCTGCGTGTTGCTTGCGATGGCGACCTTCCGCCAGTGGGATCTGCTGGCTTTGGTGCAGCAGTGGCCCGGGCGCAGCACGGGCTGGGACGCCATGGCGCCGGCCGCGATGGTCATCGGGCTCCTGGTGATCCATACCGCTCTGTCCGAGGCCCTGACGGGCAAGACCTTAGGCAAACGGATCATGGGCCTGCACGTGGCCGACGTGGAGGGCGGCAAGCCGCTCTTGTGGCAGATCCTCGCCCGCAACGCGCTGAAGGTTCTGGACCTGGTCCTGCCTCCCCTGCTGGTGATGCCCATGCTCAGCTCCCTGCGCCAGCGCTTAGGCGACATCGCCGCCCGCACCGTGGTGCTGGCCGACCCGGTGGACTTGGACGCCGTGGAAGATCCGGGCGCTGCCGACAAGGACCAAAAGAACGCCGGCGATGAATCCTCTTCCCGCAGCGCCAAGCGGGAAAAGGATGACCAGCCTTAAGGTTGGCTGGGCGCACGGGCAGCATTCGGGACTAAGGAATAAATAGTGACCGACCAAGCGACTGATCATGCGCCTTCCGCGGTGGTGCTGCTCTCGGGCGGACTGGATAGCGCCACGGTGCTGGCCATCGCTCGGGCCCAGGGCTTTGCCTGCCATGCCCTGAGCTTTGACTACAGCCAGCGTCATGGCGTGGAGCTTGCCGCCGCCCGGCGGGTGGCGACCCACCTAGGCGCCGCGTCCCACCGGATCGCCAGGCTGGACGTCCAATCCCTGGGCCTATTCGCCGGGTCCGCGCTCACCGGCTACGCCCCGGTGCCCAAGGACCGCCCCCCGGATCAGATGTCCGCCGGCATCCCCGTTACCTACGTCCCCGCCCGCAACACCGTCTTCTTGTCCTACGCTTTGGCTCTCGCCGAGGTGCTCTCCGCCGGCGACATCTTCCTCGGCGTCAATGCCGTGGACTATTCCGGCTACCCGGATTGCCGCCCGCAATATTTAGCCGCCTTCCAGGCCATGGCCAACCTGGCCACCAAGGCCGGCGTCGAAGGACGGTCGCTGCAAATCCACGCGCCGCTGCTGGATTGGACCAAGGTCCAGATCATTCAAAAAGGCCTGGAATTAGGCGTGGACTACAGCCTGACCCACAGCTGCTATGATCCGGCTCCGGACGGCCAAGCCTGCGGACATTGCGATGCCTGCCTGTTGCGCCAGGCCGCCTTCCAGGCCCTCGGCCGGCACGATCCGGCGTTAAGCCAGGGCCGGCCAAAAGCGTGGTGAGGGCGCGTCTGGAGCGGTAAGATGGTGATGGTTCGATGGGCGTGTGAAAACATGATGTCCATGCAAAGCACCCAACTTGAAGCTCTCGTGGCGCAAATCGTTGGCATCGCCCATCCGTTGCGGGTGATTTTGTTTGGATCCATCGCTCGGAATCAGACTGCCGACGGCAGCGACGTGGATCTGTTGATCGTCATGCCCGCAGGCACCCATCGTCGCCAGACCGCCCAGACGCTTTATCGCCAGATTCACGATATCCCCCTGGCGGTGGACCTGCTGGTGGTCACGGACCAGGACCTGCAACAACACGCGGATAATCCCGGGCTGATCTACCAGACCATCCTGCGGGAAGGACGCATTTTGTATGCCGCTTAAGCCCGGCAGTCCCGAAGACTGGTTGAGTCATGCCCAGAGCGATCTGGCTCTGGCGCGGGCTGGGCAATCGCCTCAGGTGCTTCGCCAGATGCTTTGCTTCCACGCCCAGCAGGCGGCGGAAAAAGCGCTTAAGGCCGTCCTGCTTTCTTTTCAGCAGGCGCTTCCCCGCACCCATGATCTGCGCCTTTTGATGGACCTGTTGCCCAGGGAAGCCGCCATGCCGGCCGGACTTCGCGAGGCGGCAACCCTGACGATCTACGCGGTGGCGGCTCGTTATCCAGGGCAAATTGAGCCGGTCAGTTCCGAGGAATGGTCCCAGGCGGCGCAATTGGCGCAATCGGTGTTGGACTGGGCGCAGAGCGTGGTGGCCCGAAGAACCCGTTAGGCAAATTTCCAAACTGAAAATAAGGTTGTTCCTGTGTCTGACGAAGATTCCACTTCCACAATGACTCGCCACTTCGCCAGCGACAACTACGCCGGCATCTGCCCCGAAGCCTGGGCCGCCATGCAGGAGGCCAACGCCGGCCATTGCCCCTCTTACGGCGACGACGCCTGGACGCAGAAAGCCTCCGATCTTTTGCGCGAAATTTTCGAGATCGACTGCGAAGTGTTCTTCTGCTTTAACGGCACAGCCGCCAATTCCCTGGCCTTGGCCTCGCTCTGCCAGTCGTATCACAGCGTGATCTGCCACGAACTGGCCCACGTGGAAGCCGACGAATGCGGCGGGCCTGAGTTCTTCTCCAACGGCACGAAAATCCTGCTGGGCGCCGGCCCGGCCGCCAAGCTCACCCCGGATGCCGTGGACCATCTCGTCCGCCGCCGCAGCGACATTCACTACCCCAAACCGCGCGTCCTCAGCCTCACCCAGGCCACCGAGCTGGGCACCATCTACACCGCCGCGGAGTTGGCAGCCTTAGGCCAATGCGCCCGCCAGCATCAACTGCGCGTGCACATGGACGGCGCGCGCTTTGCCAACGCCATCGCCGCGCTCAAAGTGGCGCCTAAGACGATCACCTGGCAAGTCGGCGTGGACGTGCTGTGCTTTGGCGGCACCAAGAACGGCATGGCCGTGGGCGAAGCGGTGATCTTCTTTAATCGCGAATTGGCCGCCGAATTTGACTATCGCTGCAAGCAGGCGGGGCAACTGGCCTCCAAGATGCGCTTCCTGGCCGCCCCGTGGGTGGGCATGCTGGAAAAGGGCGCGTGGCTTAAGCACGCTGCTCACGCCAACGCCATGGCCGCCAGGCTCGCGGCCGAACTGGCCAAAATCAAGGGCCTTTCCCTCCTCCACCCCGTGCAGGCCAACGCCGTGTTCGTGCAGATGCCCGCGCCCGCCGCGGCGACGCTGCGGCAGCGCGGCTGGCGCTTCTACGACTTCATCGGCTCCGGCGGCTGCCGCCTGATGTGCGCCTGGGACACCACCGAGGCCGACGTGCTGGCCCTGGCCGCTGATCTGCGGGCGGTGGTGTAGCCGACGAGGAGCTGCTGACGCAATAAAACGGACCGCCATGACGCCAAGGACGCCAAGTTCCGAAGAGTCATCAATCGGCTTTTATAAAATCCTATTCTTTTTCCTGGCCGCTTTCTTGGCGCTCTTGGCGACTTGGCGGTTAGTCTGGCCAGGAGATAAAAAAAACGAATTTCCGCTACAATCTGCTTGTCCCCGCCAGCCTTTCCGCAAGGAATGCTTCTCATGACCGCGTCCACCGATTCGTCTGCGCTTGATTTACCCCCCGGCCTGCGGGCTCGCCTCATGGTCGGGCTGGAAGTCCACGTCGAGCTGGCCACGCGCTCGAAGATGTTCACCAGCGCCCCCAACGTCGCCCACCCGGACAACTTCGACGCCGGACCCAACACCCTCTGCGATCCGGTGGTCGTGGGCATGCCCGGCGTGCTGCCGGTGATCAACCAGCGCGCCGTGGAAATGTCCATCCGCGTGGGCCTGGCCTTGGGCTGCCGCATCGCCCGCTTTACCAAGTGGGACCGCAAAAGCTACTACTACCCGGACCTGCCCAAGAATTACCAGATCAGTCAGTACGACCTGCCCCTCTGCTTTGACGGCGCCCTGGACATCCCCACCTCCGAGGAACTCGACGCCCCCACCAAGCGCATCCGCATCATCCGCGCCCACCTGGAAGAAGACGCCGGCAAGCTCCTGCACGAAGCCCCCGGCGGCGTGCCCATCGATCACTCCATCGTCGACCTCAATCGCGCCGGCACCCCGCTTTTGGAGATCGTCACCTTCCCCGACTTGGAATCGCCCGCCGAGGTGGTGATGTTCGCCCAGACCCTCCGCCACATCTGCCGCCACTTGGGCGTCACCGAAGGCATCATGCAGAAGGGCCACATGCGCTTTGAGCCCAACATCAACGTCATCCTGGAAAAGGATGGCCAAGTGTTTAAGACGCCCATCGTGGAAATCAAGAACCTTAACTCCTTCAAAGCCCTGCACGATTCGGTGGCCTACGAATATCACCGCCAGGTCGAGGATTGGCTCCAGACCGGCAAGGTGATGGACAAACGCGCCAAAACCACCCGCGGCTGGGACGACGTCCGCTGCGAAACCACCCTCCAGCGCCACAAGGAAGACGCCGACGAATACCGCTACTTCCCCGACCCGGACTTAGTGCCCCTGGTCATCGAAGATCGCTGGATCGAGGAACTGGTCGCCGCCATGCCCGCTTTACCCCGCGCCCGCGAGCAGCGCTACGTCAAGGAACTGGGCTTAGGCCTCACCGAAGCCCGCATCCTGCTGGACGACCCGCGCCTGACGACCTTTTTCGAAGAAGTCCTGGCCGCCGGCGTCGAGCCTCGCCGCGCCACCGCGCTGCTCTTAAATAACGGCGCCAAACGCGCCAACGAGCGCAACTGCGGCGTGCCGCAGTTAGGCATCACGCCCGCTCAGATCAAGCAGATCGTCGCTCTGGCCGACGCCGGCAAGATCGGCTCCGTGGCTGTCGACACGCTCTTCGGCCTCTGCTGCGACCCCGCCCCCGGAAGCCAAAGCATCGACGAGCCGCGCACGTCAGCAAGCGGTGCCTCCGGTATCAATCTTCCGTCCGGTTCAGCCCCCGGCTCTGCCGGGGGGTACAGCGGATCCGGGGGGTACGCCCCTTCGCAAAATCTCGAGGACGTCGCCCGCGCCCACGGCCTGATCCAGGTCAGCGATACCGCCGCCCTGGAAAAATTCGTCGCCGAAGTCCTGGCCGACCCACGCAACACCAAAGCCTTGGCCGATCTCCAGGCCGGCAAGGAAAAAGCCCTCGGCGCCCTCCTTGGCCAGGTGATGAAACTCTCCAAAGGCCAAGCCAATCCGCAGGTCGTCAGCCAGATCATCAAACAGAAGCTGCAAGGCTGACAGAGCCGGAAGGTTTTGTGCCGGCCCAAACGGCTGGCTGCGATTCGCGCAAAAGCAATGCTTATTTGCGAAAAGACCCGCCTTTTTCGTGGGTTTTATCCTGCTTTGGACTTGTGTGTCTTGGGGTAAACCCTACGATGGCTGGCATCGGCGCTATGGTTCCTGGTCATGATCACACGTGTGCGAGAATAATGATGAATCGTTGGGCGATGTTCCTAATTTTTTGCATGGGAGGTTGTGCCGTGTCTCCATCCGCTCCTGCCGTCAAGAACGCTGACGATCTGATCTTTATTCACCACTCCTGCGGCAACGACTGGCTCAAGCGTGGCCTGCACGAAGCCCTGCTCGCCAAGCCCTACGTCAACCAGCGCAACGACATCTGCTACGGCGTGGACGTCAAGCCCGACGCCGGTCGGCCCGACTCCCTGCGCATCGACGGCAAAGTCCCCGGCGATCGCACCGACATGAACCACTGGATCCTCTGGTTCAACGACTACCTGGGCTCCGTGCAAACCCACCGCTGCGCCCCCGGCAAGGTCAACCGCATCGTGATGTTCAAGAGCTGCTTCCCCTTAAGCCACGTCGATCACGACGGCCAGGAACCGGGCAACCCCTTTGAACGCACCCGCGCCCTGACCAACTACAAAGCCCTCTACCGCCACCCCCAGGGCCCGGGACACACCTTCGATCAGCAGGGCGTGAAGTATCAGGCCCTGGAAGACATCTTCGCCCGCAATCCCGACACCCTCTTTATCGCCGTCACCTCTCCGCCCCTGCACTACGCCCCCCAGGACGCCACCGACAACGCCAGCGCCCACCGCGCCCGCCTCTTTAACAACTGGCTCAAAAACGAATGGCTCCCCGCTTACCACAAAGCCCACCCCGGCTTAAACAACGTGGCGGTCTACGACTGGTTCGACTTCCTGACCTACCCGGACAACGACCCCAATCACCCCAATCGCCTGCGCAAGGAATACGGCGGGGAAAGCGGCGACGCCCACCCGACCGTCGAGGCGGATCAGGCTTCCGTCGTGCAGTTCGCCACCGGCCAGGACAATTTCCTGGACAAGGTCTGGAAGAACTTTTCCGCCCGCAAGCCCCAGAAGGCCGCCGCCAAGCGCTAATCGCCTAAGGCTTCCAGTTCACGCCCGCACGTCTGACCCCGCCTCGGGGGAAGTGGGGGGGTATACTGCTGCCCTTAAATGACCACCACCTCCCGATCCTGGGTGGAAAGTGCCGTGCCCATGCTCCCACGCTTACGCGCGGGCCTGCTGGGCGCAATCCTCCTGTCCGCCGTGGTTCTGCCCTGCTTAGTCTCATTGCCCTGGACGCTGCGCAGTTACGACGCCCAGGACTACGGCCAACCCGGCCAAGACCCGCGCCGCCCCCCCAGTTGGCAGGAACCGATGGGCGCCGACGCCCTGGGCCGCTCCCTTCTAAGCCGCTGCCTGCTCGGCGGCACAATCAGCCTGGGCATCGGCGCCGCGGCCGCGAGCATTTCCGTAGTGATCGGCGTTCTCTGGGGCGCCGTCGCGGGCTTAGCTGGCGGGCGCACCGACGCCCTGCTCATGCGCATCGTCGATGTCCTCTTCGGCCTGCCCTACATTCTGCTGGTGGTGTTGCTCAATCTGGCCCTGCGCCCCGGCGTTGAAAAGCTGCTGGCTCTTGGTTTACCAACGGATATTGCTTCCGGGGGCGCGGGGCTGGTGACGCTCTTAATCGCCATCGGCTCCGTCAGCTGGCTGACCATGGCGCGCGTCATCCGCGGGCAGGTCCTAAGCCTGCGCAGCCAGCCGTTCGTCGAAGCCGCCCGCGCCTGCGGCAGCGGATGGCAAAGGATTTTGTTCTTCCATCTCCTGCCCAACCTGGTCGGGCCGATCGTGGTTTATACTACCCTCACCGTGCCCACCGCCATCTTGCAGGAGTCGTTCCTAAGCTTCCTGGGCATCGGCGTGCAGCCGCCGCTGCCCAGTTGGGGCAGCTTGGCCGCCGACGGGGTGCGGGAATTGCCCGGCATGTTGTCGGGCTGGGGCGTGCGACCCTGGTGGTTGATCGTCTGGCCCTGCGCCCTGCTGGGCGCCACTCTCCTGGGCTTAAACCTCTTAGGCGACGGCCTGCGCCAACGCTTGGACCCCCGCAATATCCGCCGGTGAAGCATTAAAGATGGATGCGCCTGCTCGACCGCCAAGAGCAGTGGGGCGGAAAGGAATAAGAACACGATGGAAAACCGATTTGGCTTGCGTGACCTGGTCGTCTGCTTCCTGCTGCTCTGCTTAATCACCCTCGTCGTCCTGGCCATGTTCCAGTTCGACCGCCAGTGGCAGCGCATCAACGCCGTGGACAACGTTCTTGGTGAACACACCCGCGACCTGGCCCGTATCCGCAGCCTGCTCGAACAAGCCCCCGCCCCCGGAAGCGTCCCCACCCGCGCTAACAGCCTCCCGTCCGATTCAGCCCCCGGCTCCGCCGGGGGGTACTCTCCCACCACCGCCCCCAGCGCCGCCGCCACCCCCCGCGACCCCTTCGACCGCGTCCGCGCCGCCCAAAAAATGCCCGGCTACGCGCTAGGCGACCACTACGTCACCAACTTCTCCGTCGTGCCCGACCGCCTGACTCCCCTGGTCTCCGTCGACGGCTACTCCTCCGACGTCCAGAGCTACGTCCAGGAATCCCTGGCCGATCGCGATCCGGACACCCTGGCCTGGCGACCTGTCCTCTCCACCGGCTGGCGTATCAGTCCCGACGGCCTGCGCATCGAGTTCGACGTTCGCTACGGCGTGACTTTCTCCGACGGCGAACCCTTCAGCGCCGACGACGTCGTCTACACCTTCAACCTCATCATGAACCCCCAGATCGAGGCCCCCCGCCTGCGCGCCTATTACCAGAAGATCCAGGCCGTCGAGAAACTCGACGACGACACGGTCGTCTTCATCTTCAAGGAACCCTACTTCAAGGCCTTTGAGTTCGCCGGCGGCATGCCCATCATGCCCAAACACTTCTATGAGAAGTACACCCCCACCGAGTTCAACCAGTCCACCGGCCTGCTCATGGGCACCGGTCCCTACCGCTTGGCGGACCCGACCAGCTGGCGGCCCGAGCCCGGCAAACCCATCGAGCTGGTCCGCAACGACCGCTATTGGGGCCAGCCTCCGCCCTTCGACAAAGTCGTCTGGCGCATCATCGAAAACGACGCCGCGCGCCTGACCACCTTCACCAACGGCGAGACCGATGACTTTACCGCCACCCCCGAGCAGTACCTGACCCTCCAGAAGGACCAGCAACTGCTCAGCCGCACCACCCACTTTGAGTACTTCAGCCCTGTCTATGGTTACATCTACATCGGCTGGAATCAGCGCCGCAACGGCCAGCCGACTCCCTTCGCCGACGTCCGCGTCCGCCGCGCCATGACCATGCTCACCGACCGCCAGCGCGTCATCGACGAAGCCTACTACGGCTATGGCCGCGTCGTCACCGGCCCGTTCACACCGGGCACCCCCCAGGCCGACGACACCATCAAGCCCTGGCCCTTCGACCCCGACGCCGCCAAGACCCTGCTCAAGGAGGCCGGCTACTTCGACCGCAACGGCGACGGCGTCATCGACGGCCCCGACGGCAAACCCTTCGAGATCGAACTGTCCTACCCCAGCACCAGCGAAACCTACAACCGCGTCGTCCTTTTCCTTAAGGACACCTACGCCAAGGCCGGCATCGTCCTCAAACCCAATCCCCTCGAATGGTCCGTCCTCCTCCAACGCATCGAGCAACGCCAGTTCACCGCCATCAGCCTCCGCTGGGGCGGCGTCATCGAGACCGACCCCTACCAGATCTTTCACTCCAGCCAGATCGCCGGCACCGGCGACAACGTCATCTCCTATGCCAACCCCCAGCTCGACGCCCTGATCGACCAGGCCCGCGCCACCGTCGACGACGCCAAACGCATGGCCATCTGGCACCAGGTCCACCGCATCCTCCACGACGACCAACCCTACACCTTCATGATCGGCCCCAAGTCCCTGATCTTCTTCGACAAGCGCATTCACAACATCCAGATGACTCGCAACGGCTTAAACTCCATCACCGACTGGTTCGTCCCCGCCAACGAACGCAAATGGACCCCCGCAGATTAACCCCTTTGGAAGTTGACCACACCCTTGAAGGGATTCGCGACTGCCGATTTTCGATGAAAAGAAGAAGAGACGGTAGTGGGTCTTAAACATCGACAATCGCAAATCGGCGATCGGCAATATGACTTGTCTGACCCCCAACCCCTAATCCCCTCCCCATGATCTCCTACATTCTCCGACGCCTGCTGCTCTTGCCTCCGACCCTCCTGGGCGTCACGTTCCTCGTCTTTTTCGTCATGGCCTTGGCTCCCGGCGGCATCGGCGGCCCGTTGCTGAATAAGGAAGGGGCGCTCCAGGGCGAAGAAGCCCGCCGCGTCCGCGAGTATTACCAAAAGCGCTACGGCCTGGATAAGCCCGCCGTCGTCCAGTACGCCCGCTGGCTTAATCAAATCTCCCCCCTGGGCTGGACCGTTGACGACCAGGGCCATTACGGCTCACTTACCCTCAAGTGGCCCAACCTCGGCGAAAGCCTCGCCCGCCACCGTCCCGTGGTCGACCTCATCCGCGAGTCGCTGCCCATCACCCTCCTGCTCAACCTTGTCTCCCTCCCGCTGATCTACGCCATCGGCATCCTCTCGGGCCTTTACGCCGCCTGGCGCCGCGGCGGCGTTTTCGATGTCTCCTCCGGCGCTGTCTACCTCGCCCTTTGGTCCATCCCCACCATCTGGGCCGGCGTGATGCTCATCGGCCTCTTGGCCAACAAGCAATACCTCCACCTCTTCCCCACCGCCGGCCTGGAGTCCATGACCGCCGCCGACATGCCCTTCCTGCCGCACTGGACCACCGCTTCCGCGGGCAGTCTCCCGTCTGGTTCAGCCCCCGGCTCTGCCGGGGGGTACATCCCCTCCCCCGGAATTGCCTTCCAGCCCGGCTACCTCCTGGACCTGCTCTGGCACCTGGTGCTGCCGATCGTCTGCCTAAGCTACGGCGGCTTTGCCTACCTCTCCAAGCTCACCCGCGGATCGATCCTGGACAACCTCGCCTCCGACTTCGTCCGCACCGCCCGCGCCAAGGGCGTCCCCGAACGCGACATCCTCTTCCGCCACGTCTTTCGCAACAGCCTGCTCTCCCTGATCACCGTCGCGGCCGGCATCATCCCCGCCCTCTTTGCCGGCTCGATTGTCGTTGAAACTATCTTCAGCATTCCCGGCATGGGCCGCTTAAGCGTCCAGGCTGTGCAGTTCCGCGACCGCGAACTGGTCCTGGCCGTCACCCTCGTCGGCGGGCTGATCAGCCTGCTTAGCGAACTGCTCCGCGACGTCTGCTACGCCATGGCCGATCCGAGGGTCAGCTATGAGTGAAGCCACCCATCCCACCCCGCCCCCGGAACCTGCCTCCCGTCCGGTTCAGCCCCCGGCTCTGCCGGGGGGTACGCCCCCGCCCCCGGATTCGTCCCTGCCTGCGGGTGCCACACAGCAGCCCGAAGGGTGCTGTGTGCAGTCTCCCCCGCCCCCGGAAGCGAATTCGGCGAACACCGCCGCACCCGTCCAACCTCGCCCTTCGCGCAGCTTCCTCGCCGGCGCCGCCCTCTACGTCTTAGGCCGCGGCTCCGCCTGGTTCGGCCTGATCTGGATCACTCTATTGGTCATCGGCGCCCTGTTCGCGCCCCTGCTGGCCAACTCCCATCCGCTGCTGATGAAAATGGATGGCCATTGGTCCAGCCCCATGCTCCGCCACCTCACGCCCTCGGACGTCATCCTCCTGGCCCTGCCCATCTCGCTCCTGATCGCCTGGCTGCTTAAGCGCCTGCTCCGCCGCACGGGCCGATTCCTCATCGCCCTTTGGCTGCCGGTCATCCTCGCCGTCAGCGCCGCGGCCATCTACTTCATCCAGCCGCCGCTCACCGTTGTCTATGAGCAGTACCGCCAAGCCGCCGCGGAAGGCCGCCTCGAGCACGCCCTCTACGCTCCTCTGCCCTTTTCGCCGGCCGATCGTCTGCGCGACCAACCCGAATTACGCCTGACCAACCCCACGCTCACCCACCCGCTGGGCACGACTCCCAACGGCGCCGACCTCTTGTCCAACATGATCCACGCCTGCCGCATCGCCCTGTCGATCGGCTTTATCTCCACCGGCATCGCCATCGTCATCGGCATCCTCATCGGCGGGCTGATGGGCTACTTCTCCGGCATCGTCGACCTTTTGGGCATGCGCTTAGTCGAAATTTTCAGCGCCATCCCCACCCTCTTGCTCCTGCTCTGCTTCGTGGCCTTCTTTGAAGTCAACCTTTACGTCATGATGGCCATCATCGGCTTAACCGGCTGGGTCGGCTATGCCCTCTTTATCCGTGCCGAGTTCCTCCGCCTGCGCCACATGGACTTCGTCCAGGCCGCCGTGGCCCTGGGCCTGCCCCTGCGTTCAATCCTCTGGCGGCACATGCTTCCCAACGGCGTCACTCCCGTGCTCGTCAACGCCTCCTTCAGCGTCGCCGGCGCCATCCTCGCTGAGAGCACCTTAAGTTTTCTGGGCATCGGCCTGGTCGAGGAAGCCAGTTGGGGCAAACTGCTCAATCAAGCCCTGGGCGTCGGCGGCACCTTTTACTGGTGGGTCGCCCTTTACCCCGGCCTGGCGATTTTCTTAACCGTCTTTGCCTACAACCTCGTCGGCGAGGCCATGCGGGACGCCATCGACCCGCACACCCGCCGGCTCGACGCGAGCCGTAAACCATGACCGACCCCTTTGCCTGCTTGCGCCCAACCCCCCTCGCCAGCCGCCTCGACAGCCTGGAGGCCAACCGGTGAACCAAACCTTGCTCAACTCCGCCTCGGACTCCCGCCCGTCAGCTCTCGACATCGCCCAGCGCCCCCTCCTGCGCATCGAGAACCTGGCCGTCAGCTTCCCCGCCCCCCAACGCCACCAGCGCGTGGCCGCCGTCAAGGGCGTGAGCCTGTCGATCTATCCCAGCCAGACCCTGGCCGTCGTCGGCGAGTCCGGGTGCGGCAAATCCGTCACCGCCCTCTCCACCCTCCGCCTCGTGCCCACCCCGCCCGGCCGCTACGAGAGCGGCTCGATCTGGTGGTCCCCCCAGGATCAACCGCCCTGCGATCTCCTCCAGCTTTCCGAACGCCAGCTGCGCGAAATCCGCGGCGGACAGATCGCCATGATCTTCCAGGAGCCGATGACCAGCCTCAATCCCGTCTACACCATCGGCGAACAGATCATCGAAGCCATCCTCCTCCACCAGCCCGTGAACCACCGCCAAGCCCTGGAAATCGCCGAAAAATCCCTCGTCGACGTCGGCATCGCCGACCCCGCCGGCCGCTTAATGGAATACCCCCACCAACTCTCCGGCGGGATGCGCCAGCGCGTGATGATCGCCATGGCCTTGGCCTGCGAGCCGCGACTCTTGATCGCCGACGAACCCACCACCGCCCTGGACGTCACCATCCAGGCCCAGATCCTCGACCTCCTCCGCCGCCTGCAGACCCAGCGCCGCATGGCCGTCCTGCTCATCACGCACGACTTGGGCGTCGTGGCTGAGAACGCCGACGTCGTCGCCGTCATGTACGCCGGTCGCGTCGTGGAATATGGCTCGGTCGTGGATGTCTTCCGCAATCCCCTCCACCCCTACACCCGCGGCCTGTTCGCCTCCATGCCCGTCATCGGCCAGGAAAAAGAACGCCTGCAGACCATCCCCGGCAACGTCCCCAACCCCGCCGACTTCCCCCCCGGCTGCCCCTTCCACCCCCGCTGCGACAGCGTCCGCGGCGACGCCCAATGCAGCCACACGGATCCACAGCTCCTCGAAGTCCTCTCCAACCACTGGGTCGCCTGCTGGCACGCCGAACGCTTCGACAAAGGCGCCGCCACCTGCCCCGACGTGCCGTACTACCGCCCGTCGGCGTAAATCATTCTTGCGTCAGCCTGTCAGTTTGCTCTCCACTACGAATTATTTCACCACAGAGGTCACGGAGAACACGGAGACAAACCAAGACTTTTATGCTTAATTCTTACGTCTTACCTCTGTGATCTCTGCGTGCTCAGTGGTAAATCATTTTTGGTTTTCCCCACGGAGGTCACGAAGACCACGGAGACAAACCAAGGCGCTTTTTTTATCAGTGACTTATCTCTGTGGCCTCCGTGTTCTCCGTGGTGAATTGAATTACAATTCATCGCGGGCAGGAGGGGCGGGGAATCACGAAAGCCAACTTCCATGCCTCAATCCTTTGAACAGCTCCACCGCGACGTGGTCTTCGGCAAGTCCAACGGCAAGATCATCTGGCAGCCGCGCATCGGCTGCTGGATCGGCGATCGCCGCTTCCGTGGCCAACCCCTGCCCGCCCCCTACACCGGGCTGGATGATCCCCAAATCTTCCGCCTGCTCGGCTGCTGCTCCGCCCGCATCTATGGCTACAACCGCTGCCTGGTCCCCGTCGAACCCCCGGAAGTCGTCAAGACCAAAAAGCCCCTCAACGACACCGACTACGAACTGATCATCGACACCCCCGTCGGCCGCCAGACCACCGTCCTGCGCACCGTCACCGAAACCTGGTACGAAAAACACCTAAAACGCGAAGTCACCACCGAGGAAGAATTGCGCGTCGCCGCCTGGCGCGCCCGCCACACCACCTGGAAGTGGGACCAGGAAGCCTTCAACTCCGTCCGCGCCCGCTGGGGCGACTTGGGCGCCCCGACCGTCTACACCCCGCGCGTCGGCATTCAGGAACTCTACGTCGAAGCCATGGGCGTGGAGGCCGCCATCTTCGCCCTCTACGATTGGCCCGACGCCGTGGCGGACTATTGCGCCGCCCGCGAGGAATCCTTCGATCGCCTGATCGACCTCTTAAACAACTCGCCCATCGACATCATCAACTTCGGCGACAACGTCCACGCCGGCACTCTCACCCCCGACCTTTTCGAGCAATACGTCCTGCCCGTCTACCAATCCCGCTGCCAAAAACTTCACGCCGCCGGCAAGTTCGTCCACGCCCACTGGGACGGCGACACCAAACCCCTTTTGCCCTACGCCCGCCGCACCGGGCTGGACGGCATCGAAGCCATCACCCCCGTCCCCCAGGGCGACGTCACCCTCGAGGAAATCAAAGCCGGCCTTGGCGACGACGTCTTCCTGATCGACGGCATCCCCGCCGTGCTCTTCGATGAAACCTATCCCGTTTCCATGCTCGAGGACTACACCCACAAGCTCATCGAACTCTTCGCCCCCAAACTCGTCCTGGGCATTTCCGACGAAATCTCCTCCACCGGCGACATCGAACGCATCCGCACCGTCGGCCGCATCGTCGATGAATACAACGCCCGCTGCTAGCGCCCCCGGACTCCGCCCCCGGGACTCAGCCCCCGGCTCTGCCGGGGGGTACGCCCGGGAGAACTCTTCCGAGAATGAAGCCCACGGATTTCCGGGGGGCAGGCCTGGGTTGTTTTCTTCTTCCGGGGGCAGGGAAAAAATCCCTGGGCTGATTCCTTACCGCCCCGCAGTTCGCACAAAAACGCCCGTCAAATGCCGCCAAACCCTCCCGACACTCAACCTGTCGTCTCCTGACCACACGGCAACCCGCAGCCATATAAAAAGTGATTTCGCAATCACATCTTTCCGCCTATGGACCTGACTGCACACGGCGCTACAATCATCAGCATCGGCATTTCCCTTTTTTCGCAAGGCGAAACACATGCCTCAAAAGATTCGATTCCTCGGGGTTTTGACGGCCGTGCTGCCTCTAGTCATTCTCTCCGCCCGCGCTTCAGCGTCGACCACCGACATCCTCCCCAATGACGTAAGCGGGGCGATGGTCCTTTTAGATGAAGTGCTCGTCGGCTCAGGACAGCCCACCGACCTGACGGAGCCGTTCGTTGGCCCCCTAATTCCTTATCTTCCTATCCCTTCCTGGTCAGGCATGCAGGACATCAACGCCTTCAACATCATAAGCTGGCAAAATAACCATTCCCACGACGTCCATTACATAATGATTCCCGAGCCCGCCACCATCAGCCTTCTGGCCTTAGGCAGCCTGTGGCTCACGCGCCGTCGCCGCTGAGAACCGACTGCAAATCTGAACAACCTGAAAACACTTAAGCCCCGGCATGGATGTGCTGGGGCTTATCGTTTGGTAAAGCCCCCGGCTCTGCCGGGGGGTACGCCCTGGAGAACTCTTCCGAGAATGAAGCCCACGGATTTCCGGGGGGCATTCCGTGGGTTGTCTTGCTTGCCTTGCCCAAGCCCAGGCATTTCCGGGGGGCAGGCCTGGGTTGTTTTCTTCTTCCGGGGGCAGGGAAGAAATTCCTGGGCTTCTTCGTTCACCTTCGCCCGTTCCTTCCGCCGGCAAGCTCAGGAATCAACAAAATAACCGCAAATGAACGCAGATTTACGCGGATCGGAATCAATCATTTCTTATCTGCGTTCATCTGTGTTTATCTGCGGCTTAATGATTCGTTCGAATAAACCGCAAGCATGCAGACGATTCGCCCCCGCGGTGATCGCCGTTACTTCTTCTTCAGCAAGCTCGCCGCCGCCTCATCCAGATACAGCGTCGTCTGCCCATGCTCCTGCAGGATCGACGCCGGCACCCGCGGCGACACCGGCCCCTCCACGGTGTTTTTCACCGCCTCCGCCTTGCGCCGGTCCGGCACCGTGCACACAATCGCCCGCGCTTTTAAAATCTGCCGGCAAGACATCGAAATCGCCTGCTTAGGCACATCCGCCAGCGTGGCAAACCACCCCTCGCCCACCTGCTGCTGCTGACAACGCTCGTCCAGCTCAACCACCAGATAAGGTTCGGTGGTCACAAAATCCGCCGGCGGATCGTTAAACGCCAAATGCCCGTTTTCCCCGATACCCACAAACGCCACGTCGATCAGCTCCGCCGCCAACAGCGCGCCAACCCGCCGACACTCCGCCTTAGGATCACGCTCCGCATTCAAGTAATGAAACGCCGCCGGCGACGCCTGATCCACAAATCGTTCCTTTAGATACTTGCGGAACGACGCCGGATGCGTCATCGCCAGGCCCACGTATTCATCCAAGTGAAAGCCCGTGACCTTCTTCCAATCGACGTCCTGCTTCAACAGCGCCGCGAGCATTTCAAACTGCGAAGCCCCCGTGGCCAGGATCACCCGCGCCCGGCCGCGCTCCAAAATCGCATTGCGAATCAGCTTCGCCCCATCGCTTGCCGCCACTTCCCCCAGCGTCTTCTTGTCCTTGCGAATCTCAATTTTCATGGCTCACCCCACCTTCGCCTGCCTAAGCCCCGCATGGAAATGCGGGGCCGGTCTTGGGTTTCATGTAAGCCCCACCCGCAAAGGTGGGCCCGGCCGTGGGTCTTAAGCCCCGCATGGAAATGCGGGGCCGGTATCAGAACTCCGTATCAGCCCCCGGCTCTGCCGGGGGGTAGCCCCGCATGGGAATGCGGGGCTGGTCTTTTCTTGGCCTCTTGGCGGTCACGCGCCCAATGTCCCTACCCAATCTTCTCCTGCCCGTTCATGTATGGCCGCAGCACCTTGGGCACCGTCACCGACCCATCCGCATTCTGATACATCTCCAGAATCGGAATCAAAATCCGCGGGCTGGCCAGCACCGTGTTGTTCAGCGAATGGCACACCGTCACCTTCTTCGTCTCCGCGTCGCGGTAGCGCATGTTCAGACGCCGGCACTGGTAGTCGTACAATCGGCTCGCCGAGTGCGTCTCGCCGTATTCGCCCCTCGGCCGCCCCTGTTCATCCAGCGGCCCGCGCCCGGGCATCCACGATTCGATGTCGATCATGTCCGCGTTTTTCGGCCCCAAATCCCCCGTGCAGCACTGCAAGAGCCGATACGGAAGCTCCAGCCTTTGCATCAACTGTTCCACGAACCCGAGCATCTTCTTGTGCCACGCCCGGCTTTCCTGTTCGTCCGCCTTGTTGATCACCACCTGCTCGACCTTGTCGAACTGGTGAATGCGGTACAGCCCCGCCGTGTCCTTGCCCGCCGCCCCCGCCTCGCGCCTAAAACAGGTCGAAACCGTCGTGTAACACAGCGGCAATTTCTGCCCGTCGATGATCTCTCCCTGGTGATACCCCATTAACCCCACTTCCCCCGTCCCCGTCAGGTACAGGTCGTACCCGCCGCCGCGCTGCGTCTCCTTGATCTCGTACGCCTGCTCCTTGCCGTGCGGGAAAAATCCCGTGCCCACCATCATCTCATCGCGCACCAGCACCGGCACGCTTAAGGGCGTAAATCCGTTTTCGTTGACCATGTAATCAAACGCCAGCCGCAGCGCCGCCTGGTGCAGCCGCATGCCCGCGCCGCTGAGCACATAGCTGCGCGTGCCAGCCATCTTCACCCCGCGCTCCACGTCAAACAGCCCCAGCGCCGCCCCCAGTTCCACGTGCGTCTTGGGCGCAAATCCTTTGTTCTCCGCAAAGCTCTTGCCCGTGTCGAACCACGTCGGATTCCACCGCCGCAGCTCCACGTTATCCTCACTGCCCTTTCCGGCAGGCACGTCCGCGTCCGGCGGCAGGGGAATCTGCAGCCAAAGCTCGTCGCGCTTAGGCTCCAGCGCCGTGATCACCGCGTCCAGTTGCCCTTCGCGTTCCTTAATCTCATTCGGCCGCGCCTGCAGCGCCTGCATCTGGGCCGACAGCTTGGCCTTTTCCTCGTCCGTCGCCTTCTTAAGCTTCCCCGCGACCTGCCCGATCTCCTTGGAAATCTTGTTCTTCTCCGCCGCCAGTTGCTCACGCTCCGTGGTGGCCGTGCGCAGCTGACCGTCCAGCTCCAAGAGCGCGTCCAAGTCCACACTTACCCCCTTGGCCGCCGCCCCACGCCGATATTTGTCCGGATTTTCCCGCAGATCTTTCAGGTCAATCATGATCAGATCATCCCTTGGCTGGAAGATCGATCATGGTAATCAACTCCTACCCCCCTCACCACCCTCCACCCCGCCCGAACATGCCCAAGCATCACTCTTACATAGCCCGCCGCATGCGGCGGGTTGAAGCCCACGGATCGCATCCGTGGGTTGCCTTGATCGCCTTCTCGCCTTCACACCCCATAAATAAAGCCCAGGGAAGAAATCCCTGGGCACTGCATCTGGTTTAGCGGGCGATCGCAGATCGCCGCGTCAAGATTCTTGTTGCCCCCCCTCACCAACCCCGCCTCCGCAGCCCCCGCCACAGCCAGCACACCCGCCACCGCCAGCGCATCTGCCGCGTCTTGGGATTCTCCGGGCTCAGCCGCTCACTCCGCCGCAGACAGCAGGCCGCCCGCTCTAAACGCCCTAACTGCAAATATCCCAGCGCCAGGTTCTGCCACCCCATCACCTGCCGCGGCCAACCGCGCACCAGCCGCAGACAATCCAAAATCCCCATTTCCGTCTGCCCGCACAACAGCCACGCCGCTCCCCGATGCAGCAGCGCCGCCTCCAGCGTCGGGCTCCGATGTTTTTCCAGTTCCACCAGCGGCGTCAGCACCTCCGCCGCCCGCCGCGATCGCCCCAGCTCAATCATCAGCCGCGCCAGCTCCAGCCGCTGGCCCGGATTCAAATCATCACGCTGCGATTCGCGTAGCGCCTGTCGATATGCCGACCACCGCTTATGCTTCGCCGCCGCCAGCTTCGCCCGCCCCAGACGCAGCCCCGGCATCTCCGGGTCCAACTTCTCAGCCCGGTCCAGTTCCGTTTCCGCCACCCCGTGCCGGCCCGCCGCCAGCGCCAGCTCCGCCAAAATCAAGTGCCCCTCCGCCTGCTTAGGGTCCAGCGCGATCGCCCGGCGGACCACCGCCGCCGCTTCCCCCGCCAGCCCCGCGTTGCCCGCCGCATGGACTCCCTCCGCCGCCTCCCTGCTCGCCAAGCCGAAGATCCTGCCCTTGGCTTCCCCCGACTTATCCTGCTGGCTTTCCATCAGCATCCGGCCCAGCGAAAGCAGCGTCCCCACGTCTTCCCCGTGTTGCCGCAGTTGAATGCCGAACTCTTCCCGCGCCCGCTCCGGCCGACCTAAGCGCCAGAAAAGCTGTCCCAACTGCTCATGTCCCTGCGGGTGGTCCGGCTCAAGCTTCAGCACCTGCTGCCAGCACCAGATCGCCCGCTCCCACTGCCCCCGGCAAGCCAAGCTGTGCGCCAGATATTGATAGCAGCGCGGGCATTCCTCCTCCCATTGCCGGGCCAGATAAAACGCCACCTCCGCCTTCTGGTGTTCGCCCAACATCGCGTACGCCAATATCAGATGGCAATACGCCGGCTCGCACCCCGCATCCAGGCGGGTGACCTTCTCCAACGCCTCGGCGCCGCGCTTAAAGCGACTCGAATGCACCAGCGTGATCCCCAGACGCAGTAACGTCCGGGCCTCATCGCCCCGCAGCTTCAAAACCTTCTTGTAGCAGCTCGCCGCCCGCCGCGGCTTGCCCATCGCCTCTAAAATCACCCCCAGATCAAACAACCACCCCGCCTGCTGGGGATTAAACCGCAACGCCGCCCGCAATTCCCCCATCGCCTGCCGCAATTGGCCGGCTTGGTACAGCCGCTGGGCCCGGGCTGCGTGTTCTTCTGCTTTCACCCATTCGTTCATGGCACGTCCAGAAAGGCAGGACTTTATCAACCCACTCTTTTCCCCAGAAAGGCCGATGAGAAAAGTTTGGGGTGATCCAGACAGTCCTCCCCGATATCATAACAGATAGATCAATTTCTCACGGGCTGATTCGCTCAAAACATGAGAACTCTCTTGCCCCCAGCCACTTGCTTACCCAATTTCACACGCCTGCGGCGATCCGCTCAGTGCCGCTCGCACGCCCAGCAAGGCGATATTCCGCGCGAATTTCGACATCTAACTGTCTTTTTATTGTCATTGTTCATCCTCGCCGCTGTCCTTGTCCTCGGCGGTTGTTCGCTCTTTCATTCCGATAACCCCGCCACCCAACCCACCCCCAGACCCACCGCCACTCAAGCCACCCAGCCCGCCGCCGTCGGCAATCCGCAATCCCCCGCCGCCCATCCGGATTCCGTCAACGTCGAGCAGCTGATCGCCCGCTTGATCGATCCCCAGATCGAGCCCCAGCTTCGCCGTCAGATCGCCTTTCAGCTTCTCACCGAAGAAGGCGCCGTCGGCGTGACCGCTGTCGCCGATCACCTGCACAGCGACGACCCCGCCCTTCTCTCCACTCTCCTCTTAGCCGTCTCCAATCTGCCCACGCCGCCCCCGCCAAGCCTGCTTGAGCCCTTGGAACAACTGCTGCCCACCATCCCCCAGCCTCTGGTCAGCGAATTGGCCACCGCCTTAGGCCGCTACACCGATCGCAACCTCCGCAGCCGCTTGGTTCGCCTGGCCTCCACGCCCACCGCTCCCGTCTCCGCCCGCCAGGCCGCCACCCTGACCCTCGGCTACGAGCCTTCGCGCACCACCATCGTCGCCCTTCTTCCTCTCTTGGAAGACCCCCTGCCCGTCATCCGCGCCTCCGCCCGCCAATCCCTCGTCAACGCCACCGGCCTGACCTTCCTCACCGACGACCCCACCCAGTGGCAAGCCTGGTGGGATCAACATCGCTACCTGTCCGAGGAGCAATTGGTTCTTCTCTTAGCCGGCAATCTCTCCTCGCGCATGGCCGTGGTGGTGACCGGCAATCAAGCCCTGGTCGATCGCTTAGTCCAGCTCTACCGCCAGTCCTATCTCCAGGCCGCCCCCGCCCGCCGCCTCGAAATGCTCCTGGCCATGCTCCACGATCCCGTCGCCGATGTCCGCTCCCTGGCCGTGGATCTGCTCAGCCAGCGCTTAGTCGACGGCGGGTCCAACGGCGTGGAAGCCTCCCTCCGCCAAGCCCTGGTCGATCGTATCGACGACCCCGTCCCCGAAGTCCGCCGCCGCGTCGTCCTGCTCCTGCGCGATTTAGCCGACCCGGAAGGCTCCCTCCAGGTCGCCCAGCGCTTAGCCCGCGGCCTGGGCAACACGCCCTCGTCCGTCGTCACCGCCTACCTGCTCATGGTCGCCCGCGTGCCCACCCCCGGCGCCGTCGATCCCGCCATCGACCTGCTTTCCGATCCCGTCCTGGGCCTGGACGCCGCCCGCGCTCTGCTTAGCGCCGCCGATGCGAACCTGCTCACTTCTCCCCAGCGCGAACAGGCCGTCCGCCGCGTCCGCGCCATCGTCAAGTCCGACAACACCCCCGACCCCGCCTTCATCCTTCTCCTCGGCCGCATCGGCGGCGAGGCCGACTGGCTCCGCCTCGCCGGCTGGCTCACCCATGCCGACGACCGCATCCGCGAAGCCGCCGCCCGCGCCTGGGCCTTGGCCGGCCGCTCCTTGGAACCCCTGGCCAAGCAGGCTAATGACCCGGTCATCCTGCCCATCCTCATCGGCGAAGCCGCCCGCCGCGGCGACGGGCCGGAAGTCTTTTTCGCCCTCGCTTCCCATCGCCCCTTCGAGCTCGAAGCCTCCCCCGCCTGGGAAGACGCCATAACTAAAATGGCCAGCCGCCTCGACGCCGATTCCGTCCTCCTGGCCGATCAACGCATGGCCGACTTGGGCCGCTCCCTGGATCTGCGCGAACGCCTGCTCTCCGCCGCCATCGGCCCTAAGCTCACCGAGGTCAACGAACCAGCCAACCTCGCCGCCCTGTCCCCCTCCGCCCTGGGCCAGCGCCCCCACGATCCGGAAAAAGTCGCCCTCCTGCTCTTCGCCCGCGCTGCCGTCCGCTTAAACAACCTCGACGTCGAAGGCGCCCGCCGCGATTACCAGCGCATCCCCGCCCTGGCCGACAAAATCACCCTCGCCACCCGCCAGCGGGCCCAGGACGGCATCATCCTCACCTCCCTCTTGCTCAATGATTCCGCCGCCGCCTTCGCCCAGGCCCGCGAATCCCTCCAAGCGCTGTCCACCACCGAGTTGGAGCATCGCCAGGTCCAGATCGGCTACCTCTTCCTCGAAGCCGCCGCCCGCAGCCTGTCCCAGGAACAAGTCGACTCCGCCCGCCAACTTCTCGACGGCCTGCTCAATCTCCTGCCCGCCACACCCCCCGCCGAACTGCAGGAAGCCATCGACTCCCTCCGCCAGAAGTTAGCCTCCCTGGTCTATCCCACCGCCACCCAACCCGCGCCGGACAACTCACCCCCAGCCCAGCCCGGCAAAAACAATCCCAGCTCCTCGGACAACGCCAAACACGACGTCATCCTCCTGCCCACCCCCGACGACCTGCCCACCACCAAACCCTGATCCCTCTCCCCCTCCCTGCCCTCATTCCTCCCCCTCCTTGAGGGGGAGGCCAGGAGAGGGTGTATCTCCGCGATGTCCGTCCGATCACCCCCGGTGGTTCACCTCTTCATCTCCTTGGCGTCATGGCGGTTAAGCTTTTCTTCTTAGCGGCCGAAAGACTCACTACTTAGCATGAACCCATTTTCGGGATATAATCCCCCGTTTCCCCGCCTTTAGTCCAAGGTGTCCTGCCATGTCGCAAATCATCACCGGCCCAGCCTTTGTCCTCGGCGACGACGTCGATACCGACCAGATCATTCCCGCCGAGTACCTGTCCTACAACCCCTCCGACGCCAGCGAGCGCAAGTATTTCGGCATGTACGCCTTAAGCGGCGTGCCCCGCAGCCAGTCCGGCCTGCCCGGCGGCGGGCAGCGCTTTGTCGAGGAAGGCCAATACAAAACCAAGTACGCCATCGTCATCGGCGGCAAGAACTTCGGTTGTGGCTCATCCCGCGAACACGCCCCCCTGGCCATCGCCGAAGCCGGCGCCAAGGTCGTCGTCGCCGAGTTCTACGCCCGCATCTTCTACCGCAATTGCGTCAACGGCGGCTACCTCCTGCCCTGCGAAACCACCCAGCGCTTGGTCCACGAAGTCCGCACCGGTGACCAGTGCGCCGTGGATATCGCCTCCGCCACCCTGACCAACAAAACCACCGGCAAAACCTACACCCTCCGCCCCTTAGGCGACGCCAAACCCATCATCGACGCCGGTGGCATCTTCCCCTACGCCCGCCAGACGGGCATGATCAAAGCCGGGTGAGAGGGTGTTTTGCCCTATCAGATCTTGGAAATCACCTGTTGAGCTGCTCGTCTCTACCCAAAACAGTTGGTTTCACTACGCAACTTTGTTGCGAGGTATTTCGGGCAGACAACTATTCGTTATCCCCCCCAAATAAAGCGAATTGTTTTGCGATTGTTCTTATCTTAAAGTCCGAGAGCAACTCCAAAATTCCCGTGGCGTCCACGTTAGCTAATTCGTTGGGCTCGAGCTTATGAAGACCGCCGCCATAGACACGACCTTCCCCAAGAAGTTTATCGGGGGCGATTTGGTTAAGCGCCTCCCATAACCGCCGGATCAGCATGCAA
The DNA here is from genome assembly GCA_020851735.1 of Phycisphaeraceae bacterium. Classification (GTDB taxonomy): domain Bacteria; phylum Planctomycetota; class Phycisphaerae; order Phycisphaerales; family Phycisphaeraceae; genus JADZCD01. The sequence goes on along the minus strand of JADZCD010000062.1, from coordinate 78,059 downwards.
TCACGTTTCATGGCTCGTATGACGCTCAATGTGGGATACATGGCGAGATAAACATTTGTGACGGTTGCCGTCGAGTTGTTAAGAATAAAACGAAATGGTCGTCCGCTCTTGGTGCCGATGCGTCCAAGATAAGTGCAAACAATAGGGGCTGAAGGGCGATTCTCCTGCGCGTACCAAGGGGCACGATGTCGACATAGGTATCGCTGATGTATGCCCCTGGACTTACCGTCTTGAAGATAGGCGAAGAGTGAGGGAAAGCGTTCTTGGATCTCGTTTTCCGAAAGCCGCGTATTAAGGAGAAACAACTTGCGCTCAAGCCGAGGTGCCCCATCGTTGTCTGCAAAGACTTCATTGTCCTGCAGATGGCGCGGACTAGGGAGGATTGGTTTGAAGGCTTGCATCGGAAGATGGCGAGAGGCAATCTCTTCAGCGTTGAGGATGAAGTAATTATTGTCTCCAGTTGCAATCCCTCGCTTGATCTGGAAAAAGTCAGAAAGCGTTGCGCAATCGCCTGTGCTGCGGATATCCGCAAGCGGGAATCGCGTCCATTTTGTCTCATGGAGGAGAGTCTTGGCCGGGATTTCGCGCAAGTGTTTGGGTTCAAGAAGCGTGCCCCCGAAGGTGAACTTAACGGTATGATTTTTGGGCGGCAAGGTTTTCTTGAACCAAACGACAGCAGATGAGACGAGGGCGTCGGCAAACTGCACGTCATGTGGATCAAAGCGATGGATGTGCAGGAGCGTGACTTTATCAAGAAGATATTGCTTCACCGCTCGACCATAGTTCACATCCATAAATTCGCTTGGTATGAGCCATCCCGCGACGCCGCCATCAGCCATCCAAGCGTGTGATAGGCCGAGAAAATGGCAGTAGAGCCCCGCAAGTCCGTTGATTTTCACGCCACACGCATTGAAAGTGCGGAATTGCAGACTAGACTTATCGTCGTTCTGTAAATGGTGATGCCTTACATAGGGGGGATTACAAATTACAAGATTGAAACCGGAAGAGGGTTTTTCGCGAGTGAAGTCGGCGAGTCTTAGCTCCAGTCCCGATTCAGCCCAAAGCCGCGAGGCGGATTCTTGGTAGAGGGGGTCAATCTCGAGACCGTGGGCTTCAGCAATCCGTTGTTTCGGAAAAACCTTTCTGAGTGCCGCATAAAACGCTCCGGTGCCTATGGCGGGGTCAAGGAATCGCACTTTTTCATTTTCAGGAAAAAGTCTTGATGCGTACTTGAGAATATCGACGGCGAGAGCCGTTGGCGTTGCAAATTGACCGAGACGGTTTCTCTCGGCTTGCGTTTTCTGAGCGTCAATCGCGACTTGAAGCGCCAGGCGCCGTTCTTCAAAATTGTCGATCGTTTGACACATCTTCATATCCCGAAGAGGGCCATGTCGTCAATACGGTGTTCCCACACCCAGTCAATACCTTCGGCGGCTTCGTAACCAAGATAGCCGCTGTCAAAGTAACCGCAGAGAAAGAGGTTGAACCGCACCTTCTTTCCATAGGTCGAGCGGAGCTGCGCCATCTTCACAGCTTCCTCTTTGCGGCGTTTGTTTGTGTTTGTAAAGTCGCCCGCTGACTTTGCCTCGAAGAAGATGGGAAAATTTTTTTTCTTCATGGCTTTCGGCATAATAACCGCGTCAATAGGGATGTTCACGCTCCGAATGCCGTCTTCGAGCTTTACAGGGACATTCATGTGGAACGAAAAAGTACCGGCCGGCATGGCATCAAATCGCATGCCGTCGCCGCCAGGCAATTGCTTATAACCGCGCGTTTCGAGCCATGCCTTAATCACCGCAAGCTGTCGTTTCTCTTGAGCGTTGCGAACGATTGGGTTCGCCACAGCGCCGCAGAGGCGATCCGCGACAATTGTCGCAGCGCGGTGAATCTCGGTTTTAGTCGGGGGCTCTTTGCGTCCGAGCCAAATGAAAATATCCGGGTCCGCCATCTTCGCGATAATATTGGCGATTTTGTCGAGTTCGTGGTCAATATCCAGTGGCCTTGCGCGCAATGGCAGCTTCTTTTGAATTTCCATGCTTTTCACGAGGTTCGTAGGAACCCCCGCAAGGCCTATAAGGCGATCCACCGCGAGCGGTGGACATGTGGACATCCGGAGCGTTGGAAGGATTTCTGGGTGTTGCCGCATGATGACCGGCCGGATCTTGGTCATGTTTTCAGTTGAACGAAGTGCGGACTCAACATCCTGAGTCGTTTGAATACGGGTTGTGCGAAAAGCTTGTGGTGCGAAAGCCATAAACCAGTTGTTGTACATGTCCACCGACTTTGCCACATCGATTTTCCACTGGTTCGGCTTGTCGAGATTAATTGCCATGCTGCCTCTTATTCTGATTGCCCGTTCACAATGATAAAGCAGAATCAGTCAACATGCGAAGTTCTTCCTTGGCCCATGTCCATCCTCGCATCGCCCAATCCCCCAAAAAAAGCCCGGGAACCCTCGTTCCCAGGCTTAGCCTTCTTACCTTCACTCTGTCACTCTGTCACTCTGCGCAGCCTGCATGCGCCGCGCATCCCCCGTTCACTTCGCCACGTAGTAATCATTAATCATGTCATGCGGCAGCTGCTCGATGCGAACCTTCCTGAAGCCCGCCTCCCCGAGCATCTGCTGCGCCAGCTCCCGCCCCCAGCACGTCCCTAGTCCCGCCCCGCCCTGTGCCAGCGATACCGTCATGCAGTGCATCGTCGATATCGTGTAGAAAAATGGGCCCAGCGGGTGATCCATGTTGTTCTCCAGCAGGCTCGACGCCGCGATGTCCTGCATCAGAAACACTCCGCCTTCCCGCAGCGCCCCCCGCACCGCCCGCAACACGCCAGCCGGATCCTTCTGGTCGTGAATCACGTCAAACGCCAGCACCAGGTCATACCGCCCCAGCTCGTCCATGGTCGTCACGTCCCGAACTTCAAACGTCAGGTTCGTCAACCCTTGTTCCATCGCCGCCATCTTCGCCTTCTCAATCGGCTCAGCGCAAAGGTCATACCCCCGGAACCGGCTGCGCGGAAACATCCTGGCCAGCAGCAGCATCGCGTGCCCCTGCCCGCAGCCGATCTCCAACACCTCGATGCCCAGCTCCAGCTTCTTCATCAGCCCCGGCTCCAGCGGCAGAATGTGATCCCGCAGCCCCCCGACCACCGTCAGATCACTCTCGCCCGCCATCACGTCATGGAAGCGATGAAAATGCTCATAACACACGCCCCCGCCCCGCCGAAACTTCTCCACCACTTCGCTCTCCACCGACCCGAGCACCGCCATCCACTGCATCGTCCCCGCCAGGTTGTCGCCCTTAGCCGCCCGCGTCAGCACCGCCGCGTGCTCCTTCGGCAGCGCATACGTCTGGGTCATCGGGTCGTAAACAATCACCCGTCCCGTCACCATCGCCCCCAGCCATTCCCGCACGTAGCGCTCGCTCAGCTCCGCCGCCGCGGCGATCTGCCGCGTCGTCGCCGCCGGCATCTCCGCCAGCACATCAAACAAACCCGTCCGGTGTCCGATGGAGATCATCATCGTCAACGACGCGTCGTTGATCATCCCCAAAAGCCGCTGCGTCATCGCCTGCTTCTTTTCCAAGTCCATCGCCCCGTTTCCCCGTGCCGTCATCAGACCGTTTAATTCCATGGTGTCCTGCAGCATGATTCATGCTCCTTTTCGCTTATGCTGCCGCTGATTCTGGTCTGGCCTACGTTGCCACCCCATGTGAACCATCGCCCAACTTTATCCGCCAATTCCGCCCGCGCGCCTTGACTTCCGGTCAACTTCGGGTTGACTTTAGGTAAACCTCATGGGCCGCTCCCAAAAAGAGTGGGGGAGGGAAAAACATGTCCAACGCCAATCCGCACACCGCCCGCCAGCTCTTCGGCTCCAACGAGCCGCCGGCCAACACCCGTGATCGCATCGTGCACACCGCCCTGGAGCTGTTCTACGTCCACGGGTATCACGCCGTCGGGCTTGACCAGATCATCGCCGGCGCCGGCGTGACCAAAACCACCTTCTACAACCACTTTGAAAGCAAGGACGACCTGATCGTCGCCTCCCTGCAGCGCCGCGATCAGTGGGAAACCGCCAGCTTCCAGCAGCGCGTCCGCGAACGCGCCGGCGACGATCCCGCCGCCCAACTCCTGGCCATGTTCGACGTGCTCGACGAATACTTCACCCACCCCGACTACCACGGCTGCATGTTCCTGAATGCCTGCTCGGAGTTCCCCTCGCCCTTCGATCCCATCCATCAGACCGCCGCCGCCCACTTTCACAAAAGCGAAGACGCCGTGGCTGATCTGGCCGAGCGCGCCGGCATCGCCGACACCGCCGGTTTCGCCCAGCAGTGGATCACCCTCATGCAGGGCGCCACCGCCCGCCGCTACGTCAGCCGCGACGACCAATCCGCCCGCACCATCCGCCACGCCGCCGAAACCCTGCTCGAAAAACACCTGGCCGCCGCCGTCAAAGCGCCCGCCCGCGCGCCCAAGTCCGCCAAACGCTGATCGTCTCCTGCCGACTTCTTCGCGCCTTCCCCCTCGCCTCCCCCCTTTTCCCCGCCTATCCTTACGCTCCACCTGCTGCCCCGGAGTGCCCCCATGCTCACCCCCGCTTATCTTGGCCCCAAATTTTCCGCCGGCCTGTCCTACGCCGACTACCTGGCCACCGGCAACCCCCAGCAGCGCGACAGTTGGCAGAAGGTCTACGCCCAGACCCGCCTCACCGACGCCCAAACAAAACTCCTCTCCTCCTTCACCCGCCAGCTCAAAGTCCTGGCCCTCTCAGGCATCTGGTGTGGCGACTGCGTCCAGCAGGGCCCGCTGCTCGCCCGCATCGCCGAAGCCAACCCCCAAAAAATCCTCCTCCGCTGGTTCGACCGCGATCAGCACGCCGACCTGCAGGATCAACTCTCCGTCAACGGCGGGCGCCGCGTCCCGGTCGTCGCCTTCGCTTCCGAAGACGATTACTTAGTCAGCTGGTACGGCGACCGCACCCTCGCCCGCTATCGCGCCATCGCCGCCCGCCAGCTTGGCCCCAGTTGCCCTCTTCCAGGTGCCCCCGTCGATGCCGACGAACTGGCCGCCACCCTCGCCGATTGGGTCGATGAATTCGAACGCGCCCACCTGCTCCTGCGCTTAAGCACCCGCTTACGCCAAAAACATCAAGATTAAATTTAATTTTTTTCTGATACAGCAGTGTCGGGAGGGGCTGTTTTTGTCTTAGCTTCTTTTCGATTAAAAACTTACGTTTCCTAGCATCCAACCTCCCGCCTCCTTACCCACGCGCCCGCCCGCCATACTAAAACCCCAGACAATTGAATTTTCCCGCAAAAAAAGGCGATAAACCATATCCAAAGCATTTCGTTCGCTGCGGTTGATGCCTACTTGGGCAAGCTATACAATGCACGACTCCCCGTAGGGGGGGTAAGTGAAATTGGCGCTGCCCGCCGGGTCGTTGACATTCACTAACTTTCTATTTTCTAATGAGTTGCGGGGTAATCCGTGGCCAAGAAAACCTCCAAGGCAAGCGCACGCAAGACCCAGACCGCCAAGCGGCCGTCTGCAACTCGCTCCCCCTCCGCTAAGACCAAGACGCCGGTTAAAAAAGCCCCTTCTCCCAAAAAGTCCCAGCCCGTCGCCGTGGCCTCCAAGCCGCGCAAACCCGCTGTCGCTGAAAAACCCGCGCCCGCGCCCAAACCCGCCGCCGTGGCCAAGCCCGCTCCCGCCGCCAAGCCCACGCCGGTCGCTAAGTCTTCTCCCGCGCCCCGTCCCTCGCTGGTGCGCAAGGTCGTGTTTACCCAAGTCCACGGCAACGGCTCGGACGATCGTCCTTCCATCGGCCTGGCCACCAAAACTTACGAGCCCGGCAGCCGTCAGGCCTTAGCCGTCGAAGCCATCGAACGCGGCGGCTATCTGTCCGAAGAAGAACTCCGCCGCTGCAAGAGCGGCCTGTCCAAGAAAGAAATCGAAGCCTACCGCCTGATCCTCATGCAGAAGCGCGCCGAACTCCTCGGCGACGTGGCCTCGCTCAAGGCTGACACCCAGCACGACGGCAATATCTCCAACCTCCCGCTCCACATGGCCGACGTCGGTTCCGATCATTACGAGCACGAGTTCAACCTCGGCCTGATGCAGTCCGACCGCCAGACGCTCCGCGAAATTGACGAAGCCCTGGTCCGCATCGCCAACGGCCTCTACGGCATCTGCGTGCAGTCCGGCCTGCCCATCGGCCAAGCCCGCCTGGACGCCAAGCCCTGGGCCAAGTACTGCATCGAAGTCATCCGCGAAAAAGAACACCGCGGCCTGGTGTAATTCCCGTTTTTCATCCCGTCGATATCGTCCACGCCCCCGCTTTGCGCTAGGGCCGCAGGCCCACTTCCTTCGCCCCTAAAGCCCAGCAAAGAAATCCCTGGGCAATCTCTTGATTCTAGAAGCCCACGGATGGCATCCGTGGGTTGCCTTAGCTGGCTTCCATGGGCCTCCAAGCCGGGCCCTTCAGGCCCGGATTCCTCCCTCGTGTTCTGCCCGGCAATTCTTCCCTCACTCAAAGCTCGGGTGCCACACAGCAGGCCGCAGGCTGCTGTGTGCTGCCTTGCCCAAGCCCAGGCATTTCCGGGGATTTGCCCGCGTTGTCTTTTTCCTCCCGAGGTGCATGCCTGGGTTGCCTTTTAGATTAAAGCCCAGGGATTCCTTCCCTGGGCTCTGCATCTCGTTTAGCGGGCGATCGCAGATCGCCGTGGTTAAAGATCAGGCGCCAAGCAACATCACCCTGCGTGCTGTGTGCTGCCTTGCCCAAGCCCAGGCATTTCCGGGGGGCACTTCCAGGGTGTCTGGGTTGTCGTATAGATCACAGCTGTCCCCACATCGCGCCTGCCCACCATACAATGTCCCCCATGTCCTCCGCTCTATCCTCGCCGCCCTCTTCCACCCCCACCCTTAAAGCAGGTCGCCATCCCGTCGCCGTCGCTCTTTTCGTAAGCATCACCGTTCTGCTCCTGGCCGCCGATCTTTCCTCCAAATCCCTGGCCTTCCGCCACGTCGGGCCCGCCCCCGTCACCCTGTCGGGCCATCCGGAGTCCGATCGCGTCGCCCTCTTTAGCATCCCCGCCGTCGTGGTCGTGCCGTCGCTGCTTAGCCTGAAACTCACCCTCAACACCGGCGCCGTCTTCGGCTTAGGCAGCGGCGCCAAGTGGCTCTTTGTCGCCATGAGCGTTTTGGCCGTGGCCGTCATCGGCCACTTCTTTTTTCACAGCCGTCCGCGCCAGCATCTCCTGCACCTTAGCCTCGCCTGCATCCTCGCCGGGGCCCTGGGCAATCTTTTCGACCGCCTCTGCTATAACGCCGTGCGCGACTTGTTCTACCTCTTCCCCGACGTGCACCTTCCCCTGGGCCTGACCTGGCCCGGCTCCGGCTCACGCGAACTGTATCCGTGGATCTTCAACCTCGCCGACGTCAGCCTGCTCGTGGGCGTCTGCCTGTCCCTGTTCATCCTCTGGCGGATGGACAAGCCTCGACCAGCCGCTTAAACAGCCCCCAACTGAGCGCCTCATCTTCCCCGCCGCGCTCCGGATGCCATTGCACCCCTAAGTAAAACCGCCGCCCCGGATCATCAATCGCCTCGATCACCCCGTCCGGCGCCTTAGCCACCACGCGTAATCGCCCCGCGTCCGCCACCGCCTGATGATGGGCCGACACCACCGTCGGCCTGGCTCCATTCCCTCCGCTTACCTCTAGCGCCGCGTGCGGCAGCACCAATTCAATCTCATGCCGCCGATCGCCCCGATGGCTTTCCGCGTCCGCCACCACGTCCGCCAGGTGCTGATGCAGCTTCCCCCCCGCGTGCACCGCCAGCATCTGAATCCCCAGACACACGCCCAGCACCGGCTTCTGGGGCACTTTCGCCAGCGCGTCCAGCAGCGCCAATTCAAAATCCTGGCGCTGCCGATCCATCAGCTCCGTCTTCGGGTGCAATTTTTCCCCATAAGCCTCCGGCCAGATATCCGGCCCGCCGATCAGCACCACCGCGTCGCACATCCGCGCATATGCCTCCGCCAACTCCTTCTCATGCGGCAGCAGAATCGGCACGCCCCCCGCCGCCGCCACCGCCCGGCTGTACGCCTGGTTCTGCTGATAACGCGGAAACGTCACGCTCCCGCTCTTGATCGCGTCCGGCGAAACCATCTCCAACTTCGCCGATGCGCCCACCAAATCCACCGATATTCCAATCACCGGTTTCTTCATGCCCACCATTCTATCCCCATTTAAAAAAAGCCCAGGGATTTCCTCCCTGGGCTGCATCTAAGCGTTTAGCGGGCGATCATAGATCGCCGCGACTTGAAAATCGGTCACCCTTAATCAATACCGATAGTGATCCGACTTATAAGGCCCGTCCACCGGCACGCCGATGTACCCCGCCTGCTGCTTGGTCAGCTTCGTCAGCTTCACGCCCAACTGTTCCAAGTGCAGCCGGGCCACCTTCTCGTCCAGGGCTTTGGGGAGAATATAGACTTGCTTTTGATACTTCCGGGGGTTCGTCGCCAGCTCGATCTGCGCCAGCACCTGATTGGTAAAACTGCTGCTCATCACAAAGCTCGGGTGCCCCGTGGCGCAACCCAAGTTCAGCAAGCGACCCTCCGCCAGCACCAGCACCGAATGCCCATCCGGGAACGTCCACTTGTCATACTGTGGCTTGATGTTGGTCTTCTTCACGCCCGGGAACTTGGCCAGTCCCGCCATGTCGATCTCATTATCAAAGTGCCCGATGTTGCCGATGATCGCTCCGTCCTTCATCTTCTTCATGTGCTCGACGGTGATCACGTGGTAGTTGCCCGTGGTCGTGACAAAAATATCCGCTTCCTTGATCACGTCCTCCACGGTCTTGACTTCATACCCTTCCATCGCCGCCTGCAGGGCGCAGATCGGGTCGATCTCCGTCACGATCACCCGGCAGCCCTGCCCGCGCAGCGACTGGGCCGACCCCTTGCCCACCTCGCCGAACCCGCACACCACCGCCACCTTCCCGCCGATCATCACGTCGCTGGCGCGATTCAAGCCGTCGATCAGCGAGTGTCGGCAGCCATAAATATTGTCGAACTTGCTCTTGGTCACGCTGTCGTTGACGTTGATCGCCGGGAAGAGCAACTCCCCATCCTTCTGCATCTGATACAGCCGGTGCACGCCGGTGGTCGTCTCTTCGCTGACGCCTTGAACCTCCTTGGCCACCTTCGTCCAGCGCTGACGATCCTGCTTGAACAGGTCCGCCATGCACTTAAGCAATTCCGCCCAGTCTTCCGCGTCGTCCGCCTTGGGGCTCGGCACCTTGCCGGCCTTTTCAAACTCCACGCCCTTGTGAATCAAGAGCGTCGCGTCCCCGCCGTCGTCCACAATCTGATTCGGGCCCAGCCCGCCGCCAAAGTCCAGCGCCCGATCCGTGCACCACCAATAATCCGCCAAGCTCTCACCCTTCCAGGCGAAAACCGGAATGCCCTTGGGATTCTGGACCGTGCCCTTACCGACCACCACCGCCGCGGCCGCGTGATCCTGCGTGGAGAAAATATTGCACGAGCACCAGCGCACCTGGGCGCCTAAATCCGCCAGCGTCTCAATCAGCACCGCCGTCTGGATCGTCATGTGCAACGAGCCCATGATCCGCAGGCCCTTGAGCGGCTTGCGGGCCGCGTATTCCGCCCGAATGGCCATCAAGCCCGGCATTTCCTTTTCCGCCAAGTCCATTTCCTTGCGTCCCCATTCGGCCAGGGACAGATCCGCGACCTTGTATTCCACCGCCGCCGTCTTGGCCGGCTTCTTCGTGGGCACGGGTTTCGTAGCAGTGCGCGTCATCAGCGAATTCTCCTGTGGTTGTTGGCGATTTTTTTCGATAGATCCATGACTTTAAGCCGCCGACCCTACGACTGACCGCCGTGACGCCAAGGACGCCAAGTCACGGAAAGTCATGAATCAGCGGTTTTATTGCCTCAAAATATTCACCTCGGCTGTTTGCTTGGCGCTCTTGGCGACTTGGCGGTTCTTTGGGTCAGGGGTTCTTCGTGGCCGTGGCCAAAAAAAGCGCCGGCCCTTTCGCCCTCGGATCAGGCGCCAGCGCCTGACACTTGGCTTCCTTCATTCCCGCGTTCCGCAGCAGCAGTTCCACTTCCGTCGGCTCAAATCCCATCGCCTGCTGGCCCATCTGTCGGCGGAAGTCCTCGCGGTCGTGCCGCAACAAATCGATCACCACCGCTTTGCCCCCCGGCCGTAAAATCCGCGCCATCTCCGCCAGCGCCTCCTGCGGCTGCGGCAGATACGTCAGAATCAGCGCCATCATCGCCGCGTCGCACGATTCCTCCGCCAGCGGCAGGTTCTCCACCTCCGCTTCGTGCAATTCCACGTTCGACACCCCCCGCACCCGCGCCTTGGCCGCCTTGAGCATCGCCGGCGAGTTGTCCACGCCGATCACTTTCTTCACCACCCCCGCCAGTTGCTGGGCCAGTTGTCCCGTCCCGCAACCTAAATCCACCACCACCCAATGCGCCGGCACCAGCGCCCCGATCACCGCCGGGATCAACCCCGGGCCATACAACTGCTCACGCAATTTGTCCCATTGCTCCGCCGCCCCGGCGAAAAACGCCTGCGCGTCGCCCCGCCGGTCCTGCAATAAGCGATTTAAGCGCAACTGGTCCTGCCGAAACGTCGGCCCGCCCGCCACCTGCTCCCGCGCCAGCAACCACAACTTCCGGGCCGGCTCCTCCAGTTCGTCCATCACCATCCGATACAGATTCGCCGTCGCCTGCCGCCGATTCGTCAGCCAGTTCTGATCCGCCAGCAGCTTCAAATGCCGGCTCACCGTCGATTGCGGCATCTGCACGATCTCGCACAGCTCAGCCACCCCCAGCTCCTGCTGCTCAAGCAACCGCAACAGGCGCAGCCGCGTGGCGTCCGCCAGACTGGCGATCATCTCCACAAGCTTATCGGGATGCAGGGCCGCCTTATTCATCAGTTTATCCGGATTAAATGATAGATCATTTTCCCCCTCTGTCAACGCCCCCACGAGCGCCTGCCTATAGCCCGCCGCGTGCGGCCGGTGTTTAGCGGGCGATCGCAGATCGCCGCGTCCGCTGCCGTCTCCGCCCCCAAAACCCTCCCCCCTTTCCCTTCGTATTCATCCCCAGCATGGTATAACCCTCACTTGCCACGCCATGAGCCATCGGCCTCCATTTAGATTCCTGGCTATCGCCGCCGCCACGGCCGCCGCCGCGCTGCTCCTGGCCGGCTGCTATCAGGAAATCAGCCGCTCCGACCCCTGGTCCCAACTGCGCGACTTGGCCTGGGCGGATCGAAACCAAGCCCAAACCTCCCCCTCCGCCTCCATGGACGGCAACTGGTCCATCCTCCTGATCAGCCTTGATGGCGACAATCGCCTAAAGCGGATCCAGTCCCTCATGGACCGCCTGGGCAAAAATCACGTCCCCGATCTCTGGTCCCGCGAGGAGTCCGGCCAGGCCTGCCTCTACCGCGGGCGCTATGCCGACCCCTCCTCCGCCAAGGCCCAGGATGATCTCCGCCAGACGCGCCTCTTGGAACTGAAGTGGAACGATCAGGATCGCCCCTTCACTTCCGCCATGCTCGTGCCCTTGGGCCTCGGTGCCGTCGGCTCGGTTGATTCCCTGGACCTGCGCCAGTTCACGGGCTCAAAGATGTACACCCTCCAGGTGGCATTTTTCAACAGCGACGGCGGGCCCGAATTCCGCCAAGCCGCCGAAGTCTACGCCCAGCAGCTCCGCGCCCAGGGCCGGCAGGCCTTCTACTACCACGGCAAAAAAATGTCCGTCGTGACCGTCGGCCTGTTCGATGAAAGCGACCTGATCCAATCCCAACAGCCCGGGCCCGAAGGAGTCCCCCTGATTACCCAGTCCTATGGCCCGCGCGTCCGCGACCTGCAAAAACAATTCCCCCACAACCTAGGCAACGGCATGACCGTCATCGAAAAACGCTCCGATGGCTCCGCCCGCGAACAAACCAGCTTCCTGGTCCCCATGCCCGACAATATGTGACCCCCGGCAGCGACGGCGTCAACGAGCCGCGCGCGTCAGCAAGCGGTGAATTTTCCGCCCCCGGAAGTTTCGTGGCCCTCGCTCGCCTGGCTGACTTATGTTCCCGGCCTGCTCACCGCCAGACAACTGAATTGCCTCAGCATCGTCTCGGTCAGCGCCCGCTTGACCGCGTCCATCGGCGGGCAACCAGCCCCCAATATCTCCCCCAGGCTCGTCACCCCCATCCCCGCCAACCCGCAGGGAATAATCACCTGAAAGTGGCTCATCGTCGGGTCCACGTTCAGCGCCAGCCCGTGCATCGTCACCCCACGCTCCACCCGCACCCCGATCGCGCAAAGCTTCTTGATCCGCCCAGCCTCCCTCCCCTTCGCAGCTCCCGCGCCCAGCCCCTCCACCCACACGCCCGGATATCCCTTCTCCCGCTTCGCCCGCACTCCCCACCGCCCCACCGTCTCGATCACCACTTCCTCCAGCAAACGCACATACCGACCGATGTTCAGCCCCAGCGCGTTTAAACGCACAATCGGATACACCACCAGTTGCCCCGGCCCGTGATACGTCACGTCCCCCCCGCGATTGGTCTCCTCCACCCCGATGCCCATCTGCGCCAGGTGCCCCCGCGTCACCAGCACGTTCCGCGCCGCCTCCTGCCGCTGACTGATCGTCACCACCGGATCATGCTCAACTAAAATCACCCGCTGCACCCCGCCCGCCACCACCAGCCGGTGAACCTCAACCTGCCTCGCCATCGCCAGCCCATACCCCACCCTCCCCCAATCCTCCACCCCCGCCCCCGGAAGCCCCGCCCCCGGAACCGCCCCCGTCAACGAGCCGCGCACGTCAGTAAGCGGTGTGTCTTGTTTCCCCCCCGCCTGCTTACCCGCTTGGGACCCATCCTTGCCCGCCTTGCTTTGGCTGGCAGCCTGATCCACAGCCGTGATTTCTTCCGGTGGCCAAGACATTTCTAGGTTATTCCCTGGCATGGAACCCCGCGGTTCCCAAGGCGTCCAACTGGCAGCGCACGTTCCTGACTCTATGATAGCGGACTTGTCCTGCCGTCCCGTGACGCGCGGAAATGTTTTTTGAAAACCGCTTTTTTTCGCCCCGCCTCCCTGGCGACTTCAGCTGATGCCCATCATTCATCCCACCGCCATCGTCGATCCCCAGGCTGATTTAGCTGCCGATGTCCAAGTCGGCCCCGGCTGCGTCATCACCGGCCCCGTGCGGCTCAGCTCGGGCAATCGCCTCTTGAGCTGTGTTCAGCTCCATGGGCGCGTGGTCGTCGGCCCGGGCAACACCTTTTATCCATTTGTCTGCGTCGGCTTTCCCCCGCAGGATCGCAAGTTCGATCCCGCCTCCTCCGCCACCGCCGGCGTGGTCATCGGGCAAAACAATCAATTCCGCGAATCCGTCACCATTCACGCCGCCAGCCAGAACGATCACCCCACCCAGGTGGGCGATGACAATTTTTTGATGACCAACTCCCACCTGGCCCATGACGTGACCATCGCCAATCACTGCACCATCGCCACGGGGGCCATGGTCGGCGGGCACGCCAGCCTGGCTGACGGGGTGAACTTAGGCGGCGGGGCGGCGGTGCACCAGTTCTGCCGCTTAGGACGCCTAAGTTTCCTAGGCGGCGTCAGCGGCATCACCAAGGATCTGCCCCCCTTCGCCATCGCCAGCGGCATCAGCAACGTCGTGGGCCTAAACCTCGTCGGCCTGCGCCGCAGCGGCGTCAGCCACGAAGCCATCGACCATATCCGCCAAGCCTTCGACGTGCTCTACCTCTCGAATCACACTCTGCCCGTCGCCGCCTCCGCCATCCAGGCCCGCGCCGACGAACTGGCCCGCCAAGGCCAAACCCAAGCCGCCGGTTTGCTGGGCGAACTCGCCGAGTTCGTCCAATCCAGCCGCCGCGGCCTAACCCCCCACGCCGCGACCAATCAAAAACATAAATTGCAGCGCTGACCCGCCCCGGGAACTTAACACCGCCCCCGCCCTCCAAACGTTTAGCGGGCGATCGCAGATCGCCGCAGTTATAGCGTGCCTTCTCGCGTGCCCTTGGATCGCCGAAGCTCGACCTGTTCCCGCCAACAGTGCTGTGTTTTCCAATAGGCAACCTAATTATCATTTTGGCTAACAACGAACGATAGGCCAGAATCAATTTTTGGCGATGTGCCCGCCGTCCTGCAAAATCTTGACGTAAGCCTCTTGGCTCAGCGGGCAATCGACCAGTTCCCCCATCTGCTTTTTGGTAAGGCCAAGCTGCCTTGCCATCGTTCCGAGAAGGCCATCGTGAACCTCCTTTTCTCCGTGGCTGATCTTGGTGTAGATCCGGGTCTTCTTCCCACCGACGTAAAGGTGGAAATATACGTCTTTGCCGTCGCGGCGCGTAAACCCCTTGTTCTCGAAGGCGGACATCATGGTGCGAGCGTCACGCGGCATCTCATGCCCCCATGCTTTCGAGTTCTACGATCTGGTTCAGGCGATGCTTAATGTCCAACGCCTTCTCGTCCAAGCGGGCGTCCTGTTCCTCAGCGAACTCTCGGTAGATGTAATCGAAGTTGGCGTGCAAATCGTGCACTGCGTCTTCTCGCCGCTCGCCGTACCCCCAAAGGTTCACGTCTGGATCATGATAAACCCACATTCCGTCCGCATACTCGACCGCGACAAGCAGCGGTTCACGGAGCTTGTAACGCCGTCCGTCATGCTCAAATCGGGTGATGCGTAGCGGGTCCATGCCTACCGTCTCCACGTCGGTGATACTGTCCAATTGCGTCACTCGACCTTCAACATCTAATGATGCCAAGCCAGTTACTTCAACCATTGACCCAGCAAGCAAATTGGCGATCTGGTCACGCATCGATTCATTGTAAAAGCATTCGATTTCACGGTTCGATACCTGTACAGCAATCTTGGCTGGTGCAACGTCCACATGAATCTTTGTCAAGTAACCCATAATTGTCGCTTCTTCGGCGAATTCTGGTGCCAGTACTGCGGGAACAGCCAAAGACCGGGCAAGGCGTCGCGTTTCCGCGTTAAACCGAACAGGTGCATGTCCCGCCATGCCATTTGACAGCACCATGGTGTAATCATCCGTCGTGTTCGGACAGATAGATTCAATACCTCGAACGAGAAATCCACGATCATCCCGCCCAATGTTGAGCGATTCAAGCTCGGATGGGTTATTGGCAGCCACAGCTCCGGCAACCTTAAAGACAAGATCGACGGCTTTTGTCCCCAAATCAAACAGACCGCCGTCCGTTCTGGCAAGTGAAGCATCAATGGTCAGATCGCTATGGTGAGCGTCACGGAAGGCTAATTCAGCAGACTTTCGGTAGCGGTTTGTCCACGGGCCTCGTCGTGACCCTCTGAAGTGGTCAACCGCTGCCGCTGCATGAAATACAACGTTCTGCAAAGACAACAACTTCGCGGCGACCACGGTGACAGGCACCTCGCCGTTCTTGAATCCGTCCCCCAGGAACGTAAGGGTTAGTTTTGACTCCTCCGCTTGGCCACTCATCTAAGGTCACTCCACACGTGCGGACCGCATTCTAACCTCTGCGTGTTGTTCACACTAGATAAGAGATCGGGTTGCCTGACGTCGAAAATTGAAGCCTTGGTCCAGATAACTATTGGTGGTGGTTGTGCGGGCTGTATTTATGATGGGTACGTAAAGCTACCTGTAACCACACAGTGCTCGTGTTGTGTTCACCTTGCCTATGATCGCTGCTGCTGGGTTTGGTGACTTGGTTATACGGTTCCACCCCAAGTCGACGCTCTAATTATAGCCATGTGCAAAATACAGCATTCTATTCGACGTCCTGACCTAATGTTCAATCAGCCCAGCCTTGGTTCTATCTGGGCCATATAGCCACTGTGCATGGAAACGTGGGCTTACCTCTTTCCCTCGTCCGGGCCGCGCGCACAAAACCGAACACTTTGCTCGCAGTCGCTTGGCAAAAAATTGGCAACGTAATCCAAGCCCCACAATCATCTTACGTCTCACCAGGGTGCGCGCTGTGCGCACAGAAGCGCTACGACGCCCCTATATAGAGGGACGTGTTTTTTTCGTCCCTGCCCCAGGCCCCCGGAAGGCAACTTCCGGGGTCCGGGGGCGACATTGGTGCTCGTGTGTCTACTCCAAGCGAACGGCAGAGAGAACCTGCCACTGTCACCTGGGCCAAGCCCAACAGGTCGCTTGTGAGTGGCCCTTGCCCCGTCAGCTGTACTCGCGGGAGCGGACTGCCGACGGTCGGGCCGAGGACGCCGTGGCGCACCGTACGTGCTTCCTCCTTCTTGTTTCGCGCACGTACTAGGCGGGAACAGATGACCGCTCCCATCCAGCGGCCTGCTGAAACTGCGCCCCAATTCCGGCACAAGCACCAAAGACAGTTCAAGCGCTCGCGGACGAGCCCGTTATTGAGAGGAAACTCCCGATAATCGGGCTTCTTCCGCGCGCGCTGTCTTGTCCAAGCCCAGGCATTGCCATGCCTGGGTGCCTGGGTTGCCTTGCATGTCTTAGTTCCCCCAGCCCCGCATGGAAATGCGGGGCCTCTTCGAACTCTTCCGCGGGCGGACACCCCATCGCCGCCACGCATGCGGCGCCCGCATTCGTCATTCGCAATTCGACATTCGGCATTTGATATTCCCCGAAACGCCGACATCGACCAGGCAGTCGGACTTCGCTCCCTACACCTTCAACTCCACCTGCCGACCCAAGTCATTGCGATAGCGTTGGCGGATAGGTTCCACGACCTCGCTGATGAAGCGATCAACCTGTTGCGCAGCGCGGCCGACGAAGCGGGCGGGGTCCAGGGCGAGGGTGAAGTCCACGCCCTTGAAAACAGGCTCTTTCCGCAGGCGAGCGAGCAGGTCGTTTTCGCCGCCCTCGGTTTTCACCTGGTCGGCGGCGGCTTGGGCGTGGCGGCGGATGATCTCGTGCACTTCCTGCCGATCGGCCCCGCGCTGCACGGCGGCCATGAGGAGTTCCTCGCTGGCCATGAAGGGCAATTCGGCGGCCAGATTGGCGGCGATGCGCTTGGGGTAGACGACCAACCCGCCGGCCACGTTGATGACGATGTCCAACAGGCCGTCCAGAGCCAGGCAAGGCTCGGGCAGCGTCAGGCGGCGGGTGCTGGAATCGTCGAGCGTGCGTTCAAGCCACTGCTCGCTGGCGGTGACGAACGGCACAGCTGTCAGGCCCACGACAAAGCGGGCCAGCCCGCAGATGCGCTCGCAGCGCATGGGATTGCGCTTGTAGGGCATGGCTGACGACCCGACCTGTTCTTCCTCAAAGGGTTCCTCGATCTCCTTGCGATGAGCCAGGAGGCGCAGGTCAGTGGCGAACTTGGCGGCGGCGGCGGCGGCGGCGGACAAGCTGCCGGCCACCAGGCCGTCGAGGCTGCGGGGATAGGTCTGGCCCGTGACGACGAACACGCGCTCGGCAGGCCAACCCATTTTTTGGGCGACGAGCTGGTCAAGCTCTTCGCACTTTTGGTGCGCTTGGGGCGTGTCCCCGCCGAAGAGGGACAGGAACGAGGCTTGCGTGCCGGTGGTTCCCTTGGCGCCGCGGAAGCGCAGGGACGAAGCGCGATATTCGATTTCCTCCAAGGCCAGGGATAGATCGTAGGCCCAGAGGGTGGCCCGCTTGCCGACGGTGGTGGGTTGCGCGGGTTGAAAGTGGGTGAACCCAAGCGTGGGCAGGCTGCGCCACTGGGCGGCGAACTTGGCCAGGAGGTCGATGGCGTTGGCCAGCTTGATGGCGATGAGCTTGAGGCTATCGCGGATCTGCAATAGTTCGGTGTTGCAGTTGACGTACTGGCTGGTGGCGCCTAAGTGGATGATCGGGCGGGCGTCGGGGGCCTGTTCGCCGAGGGTGTGGATGTGGGCCATGACGTCATGGCGGAGGCGTTTTTCGTGATAGGCAGCCCGGTCGAAATCGACGTCGTCCAGGTGGGCTTTAAGCTGGGCGATCTGGGTGTCGGAAATGGGCAGGCCCAGCTCTTTTTCAGCTTCCGCCAGGGCGAGCCAGAGGCGGCGCCAGGTGGCGAATTTGCGCTGAGGGGACCAGATGGCCTGCATGGCGGCGGAGGCGTTGCGGCTGCCTAAGGCACTTTGATAACGTTGCGGGTCGTTCATGGCCGATTGCCCTGTTACACTTTTCTCTAGGTCAGTTTATCACCCCCGGATCGAGTGTGCCTCAGCCCCCGGAAGGTTAATCCCAGACGCCCAAACCCCCATGCCCCACTTGATTGACAAAGATTTGACCCGGCAGGTGATGGAAGGGGATCGGGCTGCGCTGGCCCAGGTGCTGGTGGCGGAGCAGACGCGGCTGTTCAACACGGTGCTGCGGATGCTCAATCGGCGGGACGACGCGGAAGAGGTGACGCAGGAGGCGATGCTCAAGATCGTCCAGCACATCGACGATTTCCGGGGGCGGTCGTGTCTGGCGACGTGGATGACGCGGATCGCGATGAACCTGGCGATATCGTTTTTGCGCAAGCGGCGGAATCACCCGGTGGTGAGCTTAGACCAGGCGGACGGGCGGTTTGAGGCGGCGTCGTCGGCCCTTTTACGCAACCGTTTGGAGGATTCGCGGGAACCGCCGCCGGGCTACCGCGTCCAACAGGAGGAGACGGCCCGCCTGCTCCAGGGCGCTTTGGAGAACCTGGAGGACGACCTGCGGGCGGTGGTGGTGCTGCGTGATGTGCAGGATTTGGATTACCAGCAGATCGCCGAGGTGCTGGGCGTGCCGGTGGGCACGGTCAAGAGTCGGCTGTTTCGCGCGCGGTTGGCGCTGCGGCAGTGGTTGGCGGACTTTACCGAGGACAGCCCGCCGCCTTTGTCGCCGCCGCCGTCATCGCCCCCCTCGCCACCTTCGCCTCCTTCGTCACCGCGTGCGCCTGCGCCTTTTTAACCCGACGGTGTAGATGATGCCGGCGTGCAAGTCGGCAGGAGCTGTTCCCGTGAGCGATCGTTACGACAGCGAAAAGATTCTGGCCTACATCGAGGGGGAGATGGCTGTTACTCAGCGGCTGGAGTTTGAGCGGCAGCTGGCGGACGATCCGCGGCTTAAGCGGCTGCTGGAGCAGATGCTCGACGACCGGCGGGCGTTGCGCGGTTTGCCGGCGCAGCCGGCGCCGCTGGATGTGTTGGATCGGGCGAACCAGTTTTTAGAGCGGCAGATGCTGCTGGGGGCGGTGGACGTGGATGCGGCGGTGCGTTCGCCGCGCCAGGGTTGGAACTTCGGGCGGGGGGTGGCGTTTGGGGGGTTGGCGGCGATGGTGTTGTTCAGCGCGGGGATGTTGCTGTGGACGCTGGTGGACAGCGAATTGCTCAATAACGTGGCGACGCAGACGCACACGCCGGGGGAGCGAACGAAACTCGCCCAAGAGCCGGGGGAGGAGCCGGGGGAGGAACCGGCGGGGGAGGCGGCGGGGAGTGTGGAGGCAGTGGAGTTGCCGCAGGTGGCTATAGCGCCGCCGGCGGATGAGGACAAGGATAAAACGCCGGAGGCTGTCTCGCCCGATGGGCTGGCGGTTGCGCTTGGTCCGCAGGGGCTGCGGGCGGACGGACGCGCGCGGGAGGGGGTTGCGGCGGTTACGGCATCCGACGCGGCGGAGGCGGTTGGGCAGGCCAAGGCTTTGGCGCAGGGGTCGGCGAATCAGCCGGCGGCGATCGAGGCGGCCGGCGGGGCGATGGCGGCAGCGTCGTTGGCGGCGACGCGGCCGACGACGGACAAGCAGGTTGAGCCTGGGCTGCGGACTAATCAGGCGGTGCAGTTGGCGGAGGTATCGCCAGCCACGGCGCCGGCGGCGGGGATCGACTTTGCGGGGCGAACCGTGCACGTGGATATGGCGGTCGATAACGTTCAGGCGGCTGGGGAGACGATTCGCCGGTGGGCGCAACAGGCGGGGGTAAGCGTTGAGCCGGCCGTTGCGGCTACGCAGCCGGCGGGAGCGGAGGAGGCTGAGGAGTCCGAGTCGGCGGAGGTTTCGCTGTCGCTGGCGTTAAATGAAACTGACTGGCGGGCGTTCCACCAGTTCTTGATGGAAATGTATGCCTCGACCACGCAATTGCCGCTGACTGCTTTGTCGGTACCACCTGCCGCGACCACCCAACCCGCCCCCCCCGGAAGCGCCCCCGGAAGCGTCCCCGGAAGCGTCCCCGGAAGCGTCCCCGCCCCCGGAAGTGATCCCCCTGGAAGCGTGCCCGCTC
This sequence comes from Phycisphaeraceae bacterium, assembly GCA_020851735.1. Lineage (GTDB taxonomy): Bacteria > Planctomycetota > Phycisphaerae > Phycisphaerales > Phycisphaeraceae > JADZCD01. The sequence goes on along the minus strand of JADZCD010000062.1, from coordinate 57,801 downwards.
CTGGAAGCACGCCTGCTCCTGGAAGTGCTATCGGAAGTGGTCAGGCCTCTGGAACTTCCGGGGGAGAATCTGGAAGTGAGGACGCGCGGTTCTACGAACGGCCGCTAAACAGTGCTGTTTTGCCGGCCGGTGGGCTGCTGGTGCTTTCGGAGTTGCGATTTGGCTGGGAGCCGGCGGCTACGCAGGCATCGTCGCCGGGCGCGGAGAAGGCGGATTCGGCGACGCTGCGGGCGCGGATCACCATTCGCCCGGCTAAGCCTCTGGGCCGCTGAATTTAGAGGGTGGGGGTGGGCTTAGGATTCAGCCGCGGGGCAAGCGGGCGGCGGGTTGAGTTTGCTCGCCCAGCGCTGGGCTAAGACGGCGGCGAGCGCCCACCAGGGCAGAACTGCTGCAAAAATAGAACCAAGGGCCACCGCGAGGACAACTTCCCAGCGCTGGCCCGTCAGCCAGCCGGCTTTGAAGATGACCACCAGCCCAATGCCCCACGTGGTCAGCAGGGCCATGACCGTGATGGTGGCCCACGACCCCGCCCGCGCCAAACTCTTGATCGACATGCTGGTTCCCCGCCTCAAAAAGCCATCGCAGGGCAGCCTTGCGCTTGCGCCCCCAAAGCTGCTGATTTCACCTTAAGGCTTGCGGCTGCGCGAAGCAAGGGCGGCTGGGAAAATCAGTCGTTCGGCTGATTTTTTATTTCTTCGTCACGGAGCGCGGTTTCTTCGGCGTTCTGTTTCTTGAACGTGGTCCAGGAGATTTTCCCTTCTGGTCCCACGAGGACTTCGGCCATGCCGGTGTGGTGCGTGGCCAGGCGCGGGGCCAGATCGCGGGCGGTGGATTCCTGCCAGCGGTCGCGGCGCATGCGTCGTGCGCCGGCGGATTGCAGCATTACCGCGGGTTTTAACTGGCGCAGGTAATTTTCGATTGGCGGGTTATAAGCCCCGTGAGCGGGCAGGTTGACGATTTCCGCGTGCAAGCCCGGATAGGCGGTCTGCAGGGCGGCTAAGGCGGGGGGTTTGAGGTCGCTGTGCAACAGAACGCGCGTGCCCGTGGCGGGCGATTCCATGCGCAGCACCAGCGCGTCTTCCTGCGGATCGTTGTTTCTCCCATCGAGGTCTTCGCTTCCCTCGGGCGTCGGCCAGAGGGCTTGGATTTTCAGGCCCGGCCAATTTTGCGTCCAACCTCTTTCCACGGCGCGCACGGCAAGGCCACGTGCGCGCAGGTGGTCCATGAGAACGCCAAGGGCGCTTTGTTTGTCGGCTTCTGATTTCCAGATGGCGCCGGGGGGGACATACACGGTTCTTACGGCCAGGGCGTCCACCACGTCCAGGCAGCCGTTGAAGTGATCGATGTTGGCCTGGGAGATGAAGACGGCGTCGAGTTTTCGCACGCCCAGATAGCGCAGGGCGGGCAGAATCGTGCGCTTGCCCACCTCGGCTTGCTGGGCGGAACCGCAGTCAAAGAGCACGGCTGAGCTTTGCCAGCCGTCGCGGGCGCGGATCAGCACGCATTGCCCGTCCCCGACGTCCAGCATGTTCACGGCCAGGACCGGCGCGTGGGCCTGCGTTCGCATCTGCCAGCCGGTGGGCAACAAACCGGCGGCGATCACCAGCCACGCCACCAGACCCGCCCCCACCCCCGCCCCCGGAAGCACCCCCGGAAGTACCCCCGCCCCCGGAAGTGCCGGCACGCCGGCGGTTAGTTTGAGGGATTTCTGACGTCCGCTGGTGGCTAATACATAGATCACCAGGGCTTGGGTTGCCCACAGCCAGAGGGCTCCGGGAGGGCGTCCCAGTTCGATGACGGAATAGGGCCAATGGGCGACGTTGCCGACGGCGGCGATGGCGACGGCGCCTAAGCCATCCAGGCCATGAGCCAGCCACGCGCCGGCCACGGGGGCGAGCAGGCCCAGCAGAATTTTGCAGTATCCCAGAGCCAGGATGAGGCTGATCACCGGCCCGACCAACGGCGAAAGCAGAAAGCCGCCCAGACAGATCATGCCGAAGTGATAGGCCACCAGGGGCAGGGCGATCAGGCTGGCGACGACGTTGGCGGACAGAAAAACCAGTATGTTTCGCCGCCAGCGTGCCCAGGGACGCAAGGGCAGGCTCAGCTCGCCGAGCGGTTGTCGCCAGCGTTCCAAGCGGAGGGCCAGCGGCTGGGTGAAGATCAAAAGGCCCGCCACGATGCCGAAGCTCAGCTGGAAGCCGGGGCTGAATAATTCCCGCGGCCAGAGGATCAGGACGCCCAGCGTGGCGGCGGCCAGCAGATTAAGCGCTCGCCATTGCCGGCCCGTGGCGTAGCTGAAGCAGTACAGCCCGGCCATCAGCCCGGCACGCAGGATCGGCACCTGGGCGGGCAGGACCAACAGATAGAGGCCCAGGGTGAGCAGTGCCAGCAGGGCGGCGATGCGCGGCTGACCTGTCGCCAGTTTCGCGGCGGCCCACACCAGGCCCATGAGGATCACCAGATGGGCGCCGCTGATCGAGAGGATGTGGGCCACGCCGGCGCGTTGAAAATCTTCGTAAAGGTTTCGGATGCCTGTCTGCGGCCAACCCAGAAGCACGGCGTCCAGAAAGGCGGTGGTGGGGGTTTGTTCCGGCAGGCCTAGATTAAGGGCTGAGAGGGCGGCGGCGGCGGCGGCGATGCGCCAGGCATCCACAGTTCGCCCCCAGGTGTTCGGCGGGAGAATCTGCAGTTGTTCCCCACTGGGCAGAGCCAGTTCGCCCTCCAGGCCACGGGATTGGAGGATGGCGCGGTAATCGCGTTGCCCGGGGTTGCCGGGGGCGCCAAACGGGGCGAGCCAGCCTTTGACGGTAAGGCGCTGGCCTAGCTTTAAACCCGGTGTTTCCTCGCTGATTTTGACAATCAGGCCCCCGCGGGCGGGGCGGAGGCCGGGGCCTTGGCTGACGCTTTCAACATCCAAGGCGAAATTCGTGGTGCGCGGTTGATAGATGAAGTGACCTAAGGGGCCGGGCGCGTCTCGGCTGCGCGTCAGGGGCGGGCTGGCGATGACGCCGGTGAGGACGACCAGGCGCGGTTGGGGTTGCAGGTAGGCGCGGATGCTGGTGGTGTTTTCCGCTTCCTGACGCACGGCGGTCCAGGCGGCGGCGGTGAGGGCGACGGCGACGAGGGCGCAAGCGAAGGTGAGTCGCGGCTGATTGAGGAGGCGAGGAGAGATCACACCAGCCAGGACGGCCAGGGCGCCTAAAGACAGCCACACGCTGGAGGGCAAGTTAAGTTCGCTAAGGGCTACGCCCGCGATCCAGGCGCAGGCGGCCAGGACGAGGGGAGAAAAAATGGCGTGGCGCGGTGCGTCGTGTGGAGTGGAAGTGGAGGGGTCGGGGGAGGACATGAGGGAGCATAATAATGGAATGGGAAGGGGAAGGGGGGAGAGTGGGAAGACGCGGGACGCGGCGATCTTTGATCGCCCGCTAAACAATGGCAAACGCTGGGGCACGCGGTGATGTTTCGGGGGTGATCGCCCGCTGAACTGGATGCAACCCAGGCACCTCGGAAGTGCAATGCCTGGGTTTGGTGAAGCAAGCAAGACAAGCACACAGCAGCCTTCGGCCCCCGGAATCTGCTGTGTGGCACCCGAGCGGGGACCGAACTACCCCCCGGCGGAGCCGGGGGCTGAACTCACAACTACACCGGATGGCGCGCGGGGGGTCAGGTTTTTTCGATGAAAAACGGCTGGGTCCAGGTGAATTGTTCGCCTTGGCCCCAGCATTCGAAGCGGACGTATTTGGCGTCGGGCGGGACGGTGATGCGCAGTTCCGGGCCGTCGGCGGCAGCGAAGCGTTTGCCGACTTGCTGGAGGGCGATGATGCGCTGGGCGTTGTCGGCGCGCAGGGTGATGGTGTCGCGCTCAACGCGGAGGTCGGAAATGACTACACCGGTGGAGGCGTAAAAGCGGCCGGCGATTAAGGCGTCCAGAATGCCTTGGGTGGAGCGGTCGGTGACGTAGGCGACGTTCCAGCCGAGCGCGACGTCGCCGGGGGCGTGGCTGTCGTCGTTGGCGAATCCCCAGACGCGGCGGCCGGCGGAGAGGAGCATGTCCCATTTGTCCAGGGCGTAGGCGCTGCCGTCCAGGCGGCTGATGACGCCGTTATAGATTTCCAGGCCGACGTACCCGACCCATTCGGACATTTTGGCCAGGGGGCAGTGGTCGAACTTTTCCTGCCAGTTGGGGTGGTTGACGATGGCAAAACCGCGGTCGGCGGCGACGGCGCTCAGGACGGCTTGACGCAGGGGATCAGGCTCGATGCGGGCGCGGGCGTGGACGTGCAGAAGGTGCGGGCCGTGGGCGGTGATTTCGTTGCCGGGGATCAGAATCAGCCCGCGGCTGGCCAGCGCGGCGTAGTCCGACTCGGCGGTGACGACGTCGTGATCGGAGAGCATCAGAAAGTCGTAGCCACGCTGGGCGTAGTCGTCGATGACTTCCTGGCGGGGGCGCGAGCCGTCGGAAATGGTGGTGTGGGTGTGGAGATTGCCCTTAAGCCAACCGCCCTGGAAGCTGGCGCGGGCGCTTGGCGGCGACGGAGGGGCGGGGAAGATGGCGTCGGCGTAGGGATTGAGGATATTAAGCGGCATGGGCGCGGGCTTTCGTGGCGGTTGGATGGTGAGGAATATCCGCGAAGAAAACGAAACGACCGGAGCCATGATATCCCCACGCGATGGGGTGGAAAAATGGAGATGAAAAAGCCCAGGGAAGGAATCCCTGGGCTTTAGGTTTCAACGGCGCGGTGGGCGAAAATTTGAAATCCCCACGCGGCGGCACTTAAGCGGGGTTGGGCAGGATGCCGGGGGAGGCGTCGGGCCCGGCGGGGGAAGGTTTGTTGGCGGGGGTTTTGCCGGGCTTCTGCGATTTGTCCTGCTCGGCTTTTAAGAGGTCGCTGACGGTGGGCTTGCCGAGGGACTGGCCTTTCATGATGCGGTCGACTTCGTCGAAGCTGAGGGTTTCGTACTTCAGGAGCGCTTCGGCGAGGGCGACGACCTGGTCTTTGTGTTTGGTCATCAGGTCGCGGGTTTCGCGTTCGGCGTGGTCGATGATTTTTTTGACTTCCTGGTCGATGATCTGGGCGGTGTCGTCGGAATACATGCGTTCGGGCTGTTCCCAGGGGTTGCGGGCGTTGTCCAGCCCGTAGAGCTGGAAGCCCAGCTTATCGCTCATGCCGTACTCGGTGACCATGGCGCGGGCGATGTGGGTGACCTGGCGGATGTCGCTGGCGGTGCCGTTGTATTTGTCGCCGCAGAACATTTCCTCGGCGATGCGCCCGCCGAAGCTCACGCGGATCTGGGACATCATCTGCTTGTAGCTGGAGATGTGGCGATCCTTTTCCGGGAGCATGTAGGTGACGCCCAGGGCCTGGCCGCGGGGGATGATGGTGACTTTGTGCAGAGGCTCGGCGTTCGGATCGTGATACATGACCAAGGCGTGCCCGGCTTCGTGATAGGCGATGACGCGTTTTTCATCTTCCTCGATGCGGTGGCTGGTGCGAGCGCGGCCCCAGCGGACTTTGTCGCGGGCTTCTTCCAGGTCGGTCTGCTCGACGTGTTCCTTGTTGGCCAGGGTGGCGGCGATGGCGGCTTCGTTGATGATGGCGGCCAGATCGGCGCCGGAGAACATGGGCGTGCCGCGGGCGAGGCGTTCCAAGTCCACGTCGGGAGACATCTTCACTTTTTTGCTGTGGACGCGGAGGATTTCCATGCGGCCCTTAAGGTCCGGCAGGGGGACGTGAATCTGGCGGTCAAAGCGGCCCGGGCGCGTCAGGGCGGGATCGAGCACGTCGGAACGGTTGGTGGCGGCCATGACGATGACCTGGTCGGAGCTTTCAAACCCGTCCATTTCCACGAGGATGGCGTTGAGGGTCTGCTCGCGTTCGTCGTGCCCGCCGGAACTGAACCCGGACCCGCGGCGGCGGCCGACGGCGTCGATTTCATCGAGGAAGATGATGCAGGGGCTGTTGTCCTTGGCCTGTTTGAAAAGGTCGCGGACGCGCGAGGCGCCTACGCCGACGAACATTTCCACGAAGTCGGAACCGCTGATGGAGAAAAAGGGGACGTCGGCTTCGCCGGCGACGGCCTTGGCCAGGAGGGTTTTGCCCACGCCCGGATCGCCGACCAGGAGGACGCCGCGAGGCACGCGGCCGCCTAGGCGCTGGAACTTCTTGGGGTTCTTGAGGAACTCGACGATTTCGGAGATTTCATCCTTGGCTTCGTCGACGCCGGCGACGTCGGCGAAGGTGATGTTGGAGTGTTCCTTGGTGGTCACGCGGTGGCGGGAGCGCCCGAAGTTGCCGAGCATGCCGGCGCCGCCGCCGGCGTTGCGCAGGGAGCGGAAGAGGAAGAACCAGGCGAGGAAGGCGATTAAGAGGAACGGGCCCCAGGTGACTAAGAGGGGCAGGAGGATGCCGCCGCCGGGTTTGGCCATCCAGTCCTGCCCGACGCCGTCGAGTTTTTCCAGGTAGAACTCTAAGCTTTCGGTTTGGATGGGGACGTAGACGCGGTCGGCCCCGCGGCCCTGGGCGTCGCGGCCGTTGGTTCCCTTTTTAAGGGTGCCTTCGATCTGCAGATTTTCGATGGTCACGGCGCCTTCGAAGGCGCCTTGCTTGGCGAGATTGAAAAACTCCTGCCAGCTCACCCGCTGGGCGCTGGGGGGAGCGTTGACCAGGGTGAACAGGGCGATGACCAGGAGGGCGACCAGCAGCCAGCCGAGCATGTTGCGGGACAACTGGGGCTGGGGGTTGCGGTTATTTGGACCTTTCCCGCGGCGCGGGGGGGTTTCGCGCGGGTCGTTGGGGTCTTGGGGGTCTTGGTCAAAAGCCATTTCTTTTCTCGCAGAGGTCCGGGGCGCTGCATTGTAGCGCGGGTGGCCCGGCGAACATCGGAGGTTTTTACTTAATGGTGTATCGGCTCAATTCGGCCCGCAGGCCCGCCAACGAGGGCGGGCAGGGGTATTTTAAGGGGGAATCGAGGAGCGTGCTGGGGAGGAGGTTGGGGATTGGGGTTTAGGAGCGAGGCAGGACAGTTGCGGGGGCGGGGGAGGTTGGAGCACACAGCAGCCTTCGGCATGCTGTGTGGCACCCATTCGGTTTATTTCCGGGGGGTGAAGATATCCGCCGCATGCGGAGGGCAATATGTCCGCAGGGGGGCTACCAGTCTTCCCGCATGGTGGCGATGATGCGGTCGGCCATCTCGGCTGCCGCCTGGTGTTGGGCGACGGTAAACGGTTGGCCCACCACGCGGGAGGGGATATATCGGCCGACGGTCGTCAGGCCCTGCCGGGAACGGATGGTTTCACCCGTGCGGACATTGGTCCAGCGAAAGTCAATGGTCAGCCGCACTTCCAGCTCTTCGGGCAGGCCGGTCTGGTCGGCCCGGCTGGTGGCGGATTGGCCCACCTGCATGATGGACCCTTCCAAGACGGTCTCGGCCATTTGCGGCGAGACGACCTTATAGGGCGTGCGGAGCTCGATTTCCTTAATCAGAGCTTCGGTCAGGTCAAATTCTACGCCGCGGTAGAAGCTGCGGTTCTCAAAAATCGGGATGGCGATGGTTTTAATATTGGTCGGGAACGTCGTTTGGGCTTTGTAACCGCACCCGGTGGTGACCGCGACCAGCACGCAGGCCAAGGGCAGCAGCAGCGCGGCGGCGCGGCGGGGCCAGGCTGCTTTGCTTGGGGCGATTTGTCTGATTCTCGTCTGCAAGTCGGTTACTCCCAGCCCTCTTGTCTGCTCACTTGCTTTCCGGCGGCGCCGGTTCCTGCGTGGGGGAGGTTGGTTCTTCGGCGGGCTGCGTGGCGGGCGGGTTGGCGGATTCTTCGGCGCTGGGCACGGCGGCGGGGGCGGGAGTTTCCAGCGGCGTTTGGGCGTCGGCGGATTCGTCGGAAGGTTGGGTGGTCGGGCTGCTCTGGGTCGTGGGCGCCGGCCACTGGTTGATTTGTTCCAAGCGGGCCAGGGACTTGGCGGCAGCGGGGGAAGTGGGGTGTTCCTTAAGGATCCGCCGGTAGAGGTAGGAGGCGCTGACGTTTTCCTTGCGTTTTTCATACCACTGGGCGGTGTGCATGCCCTTGGCGGCCAGGGATTCGTCGATGCGCTGGAGGATGGCGGTGGTGCCGAGCTTCTCGGCGGCGACGGGATATTCCTGGGCGTAGCGGCGGACGTGCTGGGCGGCTTCGATCAGGCCGGTGGGGTCGAACTGCGGCCCGTGGAAGCGGGCGAGGTTGGCCTGGATGAGGCGGAGCATGGCGCGTTCGCGGTGTTCGCTGCGGGGGTAGTTGGTCAGGAAGAGGTTGTAGGAATCCGAGGCGCTGACCATTTCGCCTTTTTTGAAGTAGTAGTCAGCGAGGGTCAGGCTGGCGCGCTCGCCGATCGGGCTGCCGGGGGCGCGTTCCTGGATGAGGATGAAGATTTCCTCGGCTTCGCCGCCGGCGGGCAGGATGGGCATGCCCCAGAGTTTGCGTTTAACGCCCGCGGCGAACAGCTCGGCGATCTGGAATTCGCGTTCGATGGCCAGGTTGAACTGTTCGGAGGCGGGGAATTCGCGGATGACGTATTCGTAATCGAAGAGGGCTTTGTAGTAATTTTTGCGGGCGGCGCGGGCGTCGCCTTTAAGCAGGCGAGCTTCGACCATCAGGGGATGATCGGGGTTAGCCTTGATCCAGCGTTCGGCGATTTTCTGGGCCTTTTTGGCCTGGCCCTGGGCGAGGGCTTTGCGGCCCAGTTGGAGCTGGCCTTCGGGCGTGGCGGGATCGAGGGACGTTTCCTGCTTCCACTGGCCTTCGCGCAGCGAATATTTTTCCTGGCCCCAAGCGCCCGCGCACCAGAGGCTTAGAAGGAGCAGCACGCCGGCCAACGGCAGAGTGATGGCGGGCAGGGGAGCAACGCTTTTCGAGGCGGATCGTTTTCGTTCCACGTCCGGGCCTCCCTTGGACAAGCTCAGATGATAGCCCGCCGCTGGCGGGGGGCAAAATCGGCACGGGGGAAGAAGTTATTAAGAACCTCCAGCTCAATGAACCGCCAAGTCGCCAAGGGCGCCAAGAAAACAGCCGAGGTGAATATTCTAAGGCGCTAATACCGTTGATTCATGATTTTCCGTGACTTGGCGTCATGGCGGTCAAGCGTGGTATTTGTAGGTGGCTTCAGGGTGTCGGTTGCTTGACAGGGCACGGGCGACGCTTAGGATGCACTGCCTTGGGAAAGGTTAAAAAACGCCTGCCCGGCACATCCTGCCCTCCTAGCTCAATTGGTAGAGCAAGTGACTCTTAATCACTAGGTTGAAGGTTCGAGTCCTTCGGGGGGCATTGTCTGTCCATAGCGCCCCCGGAAGGGGGCCCCGGAAGTGAACCCCGGAAGTGTCCCCGGATGTGGTATCCGGTGTCAGGGTGGGAAGGTGACGGAAGGGGGCCTGCGGCCCGCCCGCTAAGCGGGGAAAAGGGCTCAGGGATTTTTTCCCTGGGCTTTCTTGCCCTGATGGAAGTGGGGACGAGACCCCCGCCGCATGCGGCGGGCTATATGGATTGCACATTGGGGCGCGACATCGGCGCCGAAGCGGCCTGTATCCGAGGGCGGGCGGGTGGTCTATCATTAGACACATGCGTCTATCACTACGAAGGGCTTTTATCCGCTGGGTGGTCGTGGCTGGGCTGGTCGGCGTGGTTGGACTGGCGGGGGTGTTTTTATATCCACGGCTGGCGGGGACTAAGGTCACGATTACGACGGTGGTGCACGGGCCGGTGGTCGAGGCGTTTTACGCTACGGGCACGCTGCAGCCGGTGCGCGAATATCCGGTGGCCAGCAACGTGGAGGGGATCGTGACCGAGGTGTTGGTGGACAAGGGCGAGGCGGTGGAGCAAGGTCAAAAGGTGGCGTTTGTGCGCGTTGAGGAATATCAGATGCGCTATCGGCAGGCCCAGGCGGACCTGGACCTGCGGCAGAGCCTGGCGGACGAGACGACCTCGCCGGTGCTGGAGGAATATGACGCCCGGTTGCGGGCGGCCAAGGAGCAACTGGACATCGTGCAGCGCGAGCTGGAGCGCTTAACGCAGTTGCGGCAGACGGGGTCGGCTTCGCAGTCGGATTTCGATCGCACGACCGAGCGGGTGCAGAACTATCGCAGCGAGGTGGAGTCGCTTAAGGCGCGGCGGGCGAAGGATTTGTTGGGCTTGCAGCGTGACTTGGCGGTGGCCAGGGCGGGGCTGGACATCGCGCTTTGGAACCTGGATCAGCAGAACATCCGCAGCCCGATCGAGGGGGTGGTGCTGGATCGGCCGGTGTCGGTGGGGACGCGGGTGAAGGGGAATGATCCGTTGCTGCGGCTGGCGGATGTGCGGCCGGAGCGGCTGGTGATGCGGGCGGCGGTGGATGAAGAGGACAAGACGCGGCTGACGGTGGAGCAGGTGGTCAACACGACGCTGTATGCGTATCCGGGGCTGGTTTTTAAGGGCAGAGTCAAGCAGATTTATCCGCAGGCGGACCCGGAGCGGCGGACGTTTGAGGTGGATGTGGCGATCGAGCCGGTGGACCGGAGTTTTTCGCCGGGGATGACGGGGGAGCTGGCGTTTGTCGTGGAGGCGAAGGAGCAGGCGCTGGTGGTGCCGGCCCAGGCGGTGCAGGGGGGCGAGGTGTGGTTGGTGCGCGGTGGGCGGGTGGCGCGGCTTACGCCGGAGCTGGGGCTGCGGAGCGTGGAGCGAATTGAAATTCTCCAGGGCTTAACGGAAGGCGATCAGGTGGTGGTCGGCCCGGCCTCCAAGCTGACCGATGGGCAAGCGGTGCGCACGGTTTTCGTCGATCCGCAGGAAGCGGCGAATATGAATCGCCCGGCGGAGGCGGAGGGCGGGGCGTTTAGAGGGTTTAACTGATCTTTCCTGAAATCTCCGGTTTGAGTTGCGAATGCCGAATGCCGAATGGCGAATGAAATCCAGGATTCCGAGTTGACGGAGATAGAATCGCATTCGACATTCGACATTCGACATTCGACATTCGACATTCGACATTCGACATTCGACATTCGACATTCGACATTCGACATTCGACATTCGACATTCGAACCCTAACCCCCAACTGCTCCTCCCATGCTCTGGCAAATCTCCCTACGGTACCTTTCCTCGCACAAGCGGCAGACGTTGGTCTGCGTGGCGGGGGTGACCATCAGCGTGATGATGTTTCTGGCGATGTATTCGATGATGAAGGGGTTTCGGGACAAGTTCATCGTGGAGACGGTGGAATCGTCCGGGCACATTGTGATTAATGACGAGCCGCGGGAGAGTCAGACGCCGATTCTGCAGTTGGCGTATCCGGAGCCTAACGCGCTGTTGCTGCTGGACCGCATCAAGCCGCGCGACCAGGTGAAGAAGATCAAGAATCCACAGGGGCTGATCGCCAAGCTCCGCCAGCTGCCGCACGTGGTGGCGGTTGGCCCGGAGGTGACGGGCGACGCGATCGCCACGTACGGCACGAAGACGATGACGCTGTCGATTCTGGGCGTTGAGCCGGAGGAGCAGCAGAAGGTGACGACGATCGGCGAGAAGCTTTTGGAGGGCAATTTCGCGCGGCTGCGGGCGACGGCGGACGGGGTGGTGATCGGGCACGGGGTGGCGCTGGTGCTGGGGGCGAAGCTGGGGGATTCGATCAATCTGTCCAGTTCGACGGGGGGGCGGACGATCGCGCGGGTGGTGGGGATCTTTCAGACGGGGGTGACGCCGGTGGATTATTCGCGGGCGTACATGCTTTTGAATAACGCCCAGACGCTGCTGGACAAGAAGAACATCATCAATCGGCTGACGCTGCGCACGGACGACTACGCGCAGGCGCCGGCGTATGCGGCCCAGATCGAGTCGATGGTGGGGTACAAGACGGAGAGCTGGCAGGAGTCGAACGCGAATTTCCTGAAGATTTTCGCCATCCAGGACGTGATTACGTTCATCATCACCGGGGCGCTGATGGTGGTGGCGGCGTTCGGGGTGCTGAATATTCTGATCATGGCGGTGATGGAGCGGGTGAACGACATCGCGATTCTGAAGAGTTTCGGGTTTTCGCGGCGGGACATCACGTGGATATTCGTCAATCAGGGGTTGCTGATCGGGGTGACGGGGGCGGGTTTGGGGCTGGCGGTGGGCAAGTTGTTTATTGAGATCCTCCGTCGGCTGCCGGTGCACATGGAGGGGCTGGTGAAGGCGGAGGGATTGCTGATGAGCGAATATCGGGGGCAATACGTGATGGCGTTTGTGGCGGCGTTGGCGGTGACGTTGATCGCGTCGGTTTATCCAGCCCGGCGGGCGGCCAGTTACGACCCGGTGGAGGTGATTCGCGGGGCGCATTGAAGGTGAACGGATGCGGAATCATGGGCAGGAGCTGGGGATGCAGTTTGTGGAAGGTTATGTCCATTGACGACTGGCCAGGAAATTGGCCGCAGATAAACGCAGATAAACACCATAGATCGAGTCTTTGAATCGAATCAAGACCGCGTTAATCTGCGGCTATAAGGGATCAGGACAGGAAGTTATCGTGATGATGCACAAGGTTCCATCGGGTGGGGCGGACGCGCAGGCGGAACGAAGCGCTGCGTCCGGAGCGATTTTGCGGGCGCGGAATCTGCACCGGATTCTGGGGCAGGGGGAAACGGCCAATCACGTGCTGGTGGGGGTGAATCTGGAGGTGGAGGCGCGGTCGTACGTGGCGATTGTTGGGGCCAGCGGATCGGGCAAGAGCACGCTGCTGTATCTGTTGGGGGGATTGGATCGCCCGACGCGGGAGGATATGGAAGGGAATGGGTTTGTGCCGGCGAGCCGGGTGTTCATTGATGGGCAGGATACGAGCGAGCTGTCGGACGTGGAGTTGGCGCGGCTGCGGAATCAGAAGGTGGGTTTTGTGTTCCAGTTCCACTATCTGCTGAAGGAGTTCTCGGCCCAGGAGAACGTGGCTCTGCCGATGTTCAAGCTCGGGCGGTTGACGCATGGGCAGGCGATGGCGCGGGCGGGGGAGCTGCTGGATCGGCTGGGCTTAGGGTCGAAACTGCGGCGGAAGGCCAATCGGTTAAGCGGCGGGGAGCAGCAGCGGGTGGCGATCGCCCGGGCGCTGGCCAATGAGCCGGCGGTGCTGCTGGCCGATGAACCGACGGGGAATCTGGACAAGCACAACAGCGAACTGGTGGCGGATATTTTCGCGAGCTTGGCGGAGCAGGGGCAGGCGATTGTGATGGTGACGCACGACCAGGCGTTTGCCCGGCGGGCGAAGCGGATCATCACGATGGAGGACGGGGCGATTATTGGGGATGATTTGACCTCGTGAGTCTGGGGGCGGTGGGGGAGGCGGTGGCGGTACGGGGGTGGGGTTATCCAGTAAATTCGACAAATGTAGCTTTAGAATGAAATTTGTATTTGTGATGTAGATTGCGCGTGGTTATACATTTATTACTTGTTTTACTAAAACACTTTATATTAATTAGTGGTTTGGCTTGGCGCTTTTTTCGCGGTTGTTCTGGCTGTGTATTTCTGTTGAGAATTAGTAATATTCTAAAAACCGCCTTGAAATAGTTCGATATAGGTACTATTTTATGGACGTCCAGATGAAGGTGCCTTTGGGCTTGGCCCAAGGGGTATGTCTGGTACAGCGAAAAAGGCGGTTGGGGCATGCTTAACTTCACGCGGAAATCCGACTACGCCCTGGTGGCGCTGGCCAAGCTGGCCGAGGGCGCCAAGGCTGGGCAGCCGTCGCTGAGCGCCCGGGAGATCGCCGAGGCGTACAACCTGCCGCTGCCGCTGATGATGAATGTGCTTAAGCGATTGCACCGGGCGGGGCTGATCGGGTCCACGCGCGGGGTGCATGGCGGATATTTTTTAAACGAAGAGCCCGAGCACCTGCGCCTGGCGGCGGTGATTGAGGCGATCGAGGGGCCCTTGCAGGTGGCGGTGTGCTGTCAGAGTTCGTCGGGGGCGGAGGCTGAGCAGCGGACCTGTCGGGTGACGCCGGTGTGTCCGATTACCGGGTCGATCCGGCGGCTGAACCTGCAGATTCGCGATTTGGTCAACCGCTACACGCTGGCGGACCTGTTGGCGGGCTTGCCGGACGGGGCGGGGTTTGTCGCGGAAACGGATTTAGTTGTGTCTCAATCCCGGACTCGTGCCACACCCTGAGGACGACCTGCCTGAACGCACGCTCCCTTAACTCCACACTCCCGTTAACGAACGACTAAGCGAACGGAATCTCCCATGCCGACCACAACTGCCCATACCATTGAGGAACTGGCCAACCGTCAGTACGAGCACGGCTTTGTCACGCTGGTGGAAGCGGACCAGTTTCCGCCGGGGCTTAATGAGGATGTCGTGCGGGCCATCTCCGCGAAGAAGGGTGAGCCGGCGTGGCTGACGGAGTGGAGGCTCAAGGCGTATCGGCACTGGCTGACGATGACTGAGCCGCACTGGTCGTTCGTGCACTATCCGCCGATCAACTATCAGGCGGTGTCGTATTACTCGGCCCCGCGGCAGAAGACGGGGCCCAAGAGCCTGACGGAAGTGGACCCGGAAATTCTGCGCACGTATGAGCGGCTGGGGATTCCGCTGTCGGAGCAGAATCGATTGCAGGGCATCGCGGTGGACGCGGTGTTCGACAGCGTGTCGGTGGCCACGACGTTTAAGGAAAAGCTCAAGGAGATGGGGATCATCTTCGGGTCGTTTTCCGACGCGGTGAAGGAGCACCCGGAGCTGGTGCGGCAATACTTAGGCTCGGTGGTGCCGTTTAACGACAATTATTTCGCGGCCCTGAATTCGGCGGTGTTTTCCGACGGGTCGTTCTGCTACATCCCCCCGGGGGTGCGCTGCCCGATGGAGTTGAGCACTTATTTCCGCATCAACGCGGCGGCGACGGGGCAGTTTGAACGGACGCTGATCGTGGCGGACAAGGGGGCGTATGTCAGCTATCTGGAGGGCTGCACGGCCCCGATGCGCGATGAGAATCAGCTGCACGCCGCGGTGGTGGAACTGGTGGCGCTGGACGAGGCGACGATCAAATATTCGACGATCCAGAACTGGTATCCCGGCGACGCCGAGGGACGGGGCGGGATTTATAACTTCGTGACCAAGCGCGGCAAGTGCGCGGGGCCCAAGTCGCACATCAGCTGGACGCAGGTGGAGACGGGTTCGGCGATCACCTGGAAATATCCCAGCTGCATCCTGCAGGGAGATGAGTCGGTGGGCGAGTTCTACTCCGTGGCCATGACCAACAAGCGGCAGCAGGCGGACACGGGGACGAAGATGATCCACATCGGCAAGAACACGCGCTCGACGATCGTCTCCAAGGGGATTTCGGCCGGGCAGGGCAACAACACGTACCGGGGGCTGGTGAAGATTCTTAAGGCGGCGGCGAATGCCCGGAATTTCACACAGTGCGACTCGATGCTGATCGGCGATCAGTGCGGGGCGCACACGTTTCCGTACATCGAGGTGAAGAACACCACGTCGCGGGCGGAGCACGAGGCGTCGACGTCGAAGATCGGCGAGGACCAGATTTTTTACTGTAATCAGCGCGGCATCGACACGGAAAACGCGGTGTCGCTGATCGTCAACGGCTTCTGCAAGGAAGTGCTCAAGCAGCTGCCGATGGAATTTGCCGTGGAGGCGGACAAGCTTTTAAGCATCAGCCTCGAAGGCAGCGTCGGATAACACAGAACCCCATTACTCCCCACTATTTAATCACAACCTATTGACAAGGAAGAAGACGATGCTGGAGATCAAGAATCTACATGCCCAGGTGGAGGGCAAGGAAATACTTAAGGGTCTGGACTTGATGATCCGCCCCGGCGAGGTGCACTCGATCATGGGGCCCAACGGTTCGGGCAAGAGCACGCTGGCGCAGGTGCTGGCGGGGCGGGAAACGTACGGCGTCACGCAGGGCCAGGTGCTGATCGACAGCAAGGACCTGCTGGACATGGCGCCCGACGAGCGGGCGGCGGCGGGGCTGTTCCTGGCTTTTCAGTACCCGGTGGAGATTCCGGGGGTCAGCACGACGCAGTTTTTAAAGACTTCGCTCAATGCCATCCGCAAGGCGCGCAGCCAGAAGGAACTGGACGCGGTGGAGTTTCTGAAGCTGGTGCGCGAGAAGATCAAACTGCTGGAGATGAAGGATGATTTGCTGAAGCGCTCGGTGAACGAAGGGTTTTCCGGCGGGGAAAAGAAGCGGTTTGAGGTGTTCCAGATGGCGCTATTGGAGCCGAAGCTGGCGATTCTGGATGAGACGGATTCGGGGCTGGACATCGACGCGCTGCGGATCGTGGCGGCGGGCGTGAACGCGCTGCGTGACAAGCAGCGGTCGTTTTTGGTGATCACGCACTATCAGCGGCTCTTGAATTACATCGTGCCGGACTACGTGCACGTGCTGCTTAACGGGCGGATCGTCCGCTCGGGCGGCAAGGAACTGGCGTTGGACCTGGAGAAGAGGGGCTACGGCTGGCTGGAGCAGGAAGTGGGCGAGCCGATCGCCACGGCGTGAGCGGGGGAAATTAAGAATGCCGAATGCCGAATGCCGAATGACGAATTGCGAATGCCCGATGCATGCCAGGAACGCAGATTGAAGACGGTATTCGCAAGCAGCAAACGTTAGTTCCACGATCTAAAGTCTTCATACCGCGCAGAACACCATGACCACACTGATGACTTCGACGAATGCGGACACGTTTCTTGGCCACCTTGAGGAGCTCAAGCGGCGGTCGGCTGCGCCCGGTTGGCTGGCGGAGTTGCGGGAGCGCGGGCTGGCGCAGTATCGCGAGCTGGGGTTGCCTAAGCCACACGACGAGGAATGGCGGTACACGCGGATCGACGCGATTGCCAAGGGGAAATTCGAGCTGGTGGGGACGAAGCCGAAGTCGATTCTGCGCGCGGAGCGGGATTTAAAGGGATTTACGCTGGACACAGCCGGCCCGCGGCTGGTGTTTGTCGATGGGTGCCTGGCGCCGGCGCTGTGCCGGCTGGAGGCGGGGCGGGGGGTGCGGGTGAGCAGTCTGGCGGAGGCGATTGGCGGCGAGGGGGACTTTATTGGCCAGCATCTGGGCCAATACATTGATATTACGGCTGACGCTTTTGGAGCGTTGAACCTGGCGTTTCTGGAAGACGGGGCGGTGGTGCACGTCAGCAAGAGGACCGCGGTGGAGGAGCCGATTCATTTGTTGTTTGTTTCCACGGCGGGCGCGAGCCCGGCTGTGAGCCATCCGCATAACTTGATCGTGGTGGAAGAGGGGGCCAAGGCGACGGTGATTGAGGATTATGTTTCGTTAGGCGAGGACGCCAACTTCACCAACGCGGTGACGGAACTGGTGGTGGGCGATGAAGCGGAGGTGGAGCATTACTTGTTGGAGCGGGAAAGCGCGCGGTCGCTGAATGTATCCACGTTGCGGGTGCAGCAGGGCCGACAGTCGAGTTTTTCCTCGCACTCGGTGCTGCTGGGCGGGGCGCTGGTGCGCAACAACGTGCACCCGGTGCTGGCGGGGGAGGGGAGCTGGTCGCTTTTGAACGGGTTGTACGTGATTGCCGGGACGCAGCACGTGGACAACCACATGCGGGTGGAGCACGCGGCGGCGCATTGCGACAGCCGGCAGTTTTATCGGGGGGTGCTGGCGGACCAGGCGTCGGCGATTTTCTCGGGGCGAATCATCGTGCACCGGGGGGCGCAGAAAACGGACGCGAAGCAGAACAGTTCGAGCTTGCTGCTGTCGCCGGACGCGCAGACGAACACCAAGCCGCAGCTGGAGATTTATGCCGACGACGTGAAGTGTACGCACGGGGCGACGGTGGGGCAGATCGACGAAGAGGCGATTTTCTATCTGCGGTCGCGGGGGATCAGCGAGGCGTCGGCGCGGGGGCTGCTGATTCACGCGTTCGCGGGGGAAAGTTTAGAGCGGATGAAGGTGGCGGCGGTGCGGGAATTGACGGAACGACAACTGCTGACCAAGCTGCCGTTGGGAGACTTGGTCGGGCAGGTTTTGTGAGGCGGACGCAAGGATGAAAAGACGTCAAGAATGAGGAAGTAAGACGTTGACATTGAGGGCAGGCTTTTTCAGGGTGGAAGCGGAAGCACACAGCAGCCTTCGGCCTGCTGTGTGGCACCCGGCGACGGTGGATATCCGGGGAACGGGAGCTGAGACACACAGCACGCTGCGCGATGCTGTGTGGCACCCAAGCCCCCGACCCCCTGCAAGGTTTTGTGAGGCTGCCCGAGGGAGGGGACAGGTTGATGGGGTAGAGGATCGATTGGGTGGGGTTAAGGAGTGTTTGGATCATGACGGTGGGCACAGCGAAAGAGCAAGTCACCAGCCAGGGCGAGTTGGCGCGGCTGGATGTGGAGCGCGTGCGGCAGGATTTTCCGATTCTGCAGCGGCAGGTGCACGGCCAGCCGCTGGTGTACCTGGACAACGCGGCCACGACGCAGAAGCCGCGGGCGGTGATCGACGCCCTCAGCCGGTTTTACGAAGGCTCGAATTCCAACGTGCATCGGGGGGTGCACGCGCTCAGCCAGGAAGCGACGGATTTATTTGAAAGCGCGCGGCAGAAGATCGGGCGGTTTCTAAATACGCGCAAGGCGGAGGAAGTGATCCTGGTGCGCGGCACGACCGAGGGTTTGAACCTGGTGGCGCAGAGTTATGCCCGCCCGCGTTTAAAGGCGGGGGATCAGATTCTGATCAGCGGGATGGAACACCACTCGAACATCGTGCCGTGGCAGATGGTTTGCCAGCAGACGGGGGCGGAGTTGAAGGTGGCGCCCATCAACGAGCGCGGCGAATTGATCATGGAGGAATTCGTCAAGCTGCTGAGCGCCAAGACCAAGGTGGTGTCGGTGGTGCACGTGTCCAACGCGCTGGGGACGGTGAATCCGGTGCGGCAGATCGTGGAGCTGGCGCATCGGGTGGGGGCGATCGCGGTGCTGGACGGGGCCCAGGCGGTGGCGCACGCGCCGGTGGACGTGCGGGCGCTGGACTGCGATTTTTACGCTTTTTCGGGGCATAAATTGTATGGGCCGACGGGCATCGGGGCGCTGTACGGGCGGGCGGAATTGCTGGAAGCGATGCCGCCGTGGCAGGGCGGGGGGGACATGATCAAGTCGGTGACGTTCGCCCAGACGATCTACAACGATTTGCCGTACAAGTTTGAAGCCGGGACGCCGGACGTGGCGGGAGCGGTGGGCTTGGGGGCGGCGATTGATTACCTGCAGGCGGTGGGGATTGAGCAGGTGGCGGCCCACGAGGCGGACTTGCTGGCGTACGGCACGCAATTGCTAAGCGACATGGAAGGGGTGCGGCTGATCGGCACGGCGGCGCACAAGGCGGGGGTGCTGGGATTTGTCGTGGAAGGCGCGCACGCTCACGACGTGGGGACGATTCTGGACAGTCTGGGCATCGCGGTGCGGACGGGTCATCATTGTGCCCAGCCGGTGATGGACTTTTTCAACTTGCCGGCCACGGCGCGGGCGTCGCTGGCGATGTATAACCGGCGGGAGGAATTGGACGCGCTGGCCGAGGGGCTGCGCGAAGTGGTGAAGGTGTTCGCATGAATGATTACGACTTAAGCGAGCTTTACCAGGAGTTGATCCTGGATCACAGCAAGCATCCGCGCAACTTGGGTGCGCTGGCGGATGCCAGCCACCAGGCGGAGGGCTTTAACGCGTTGTGCGGGGACCGGGTGACGGTTTTTCTGAAGCTGGCCAGTGGACGGGTGGAGGGAGCCAGCTTTGCCGGCAAGGGTTGCGCGATCTGCACGGCCTCGGCGTCGATGATGACCGAGGAAGTCAAGGGCCAAACCCTGGCGGAAGTCGAAAAGCTGTTCACCCGGTTCCACGATTTATTGACCAGCCCCGCGGAGCCGGTGGAGGATTTGGACACGCTGGGCCGACTGGCGAGCTTGGCGGGGGTGCGGCGGTTTCCGATGCGCGTCAAGTGCGCGACCTTGCCGTGGCACACGCTCAAGGCGGCGCTGGATAAGAAGACTGGGGCGGTGAGCACGGAATAGAATGCCCCGGGCAGAACCGGCTGAAGCATTCCCTACGGACCTGGAGTTCGCCTGATGACCGACAAGCCCCCGGACAACTTGACTGTAGCCCCGGCCACTACGCCCGGGGCGCTTTCGTCGGCGCCTGGGGGTGGTTGCGATCCGGTCGCGTCGGAGGCGGGAGCGGCAGCGACGGAATTAAGTCAGGAACAGCGTGAGAAGCTTAAAGATCGCATTCTGGAAGCGGTGCAGAATATTTACGACCCGGAGATTCCGGTCAATATTTTTGAGTTGGGATTGATTTACGACGTGCAGGTGGAGATGAGCGGGGACGTGAAGGTGAAGATGACGTTGACGTCGCCGGCGTGTCCGTCGGCCCAGGAATTGCCGGTTTCGGTGCGGTCCGCGGTTTCGCGCATTCCTGAAGCCCGCGAGGTGGACGTGGAGATTGTCTGGGATCCGCCCTGGAACCCGCAGATGATGACGGAAGTGGCGAAGGTGACGCTGGGGATGATGTGAGGAGGGGGGGGCAGGCTAAGGCCGATGGCGGCAATTCCGCAGGCTAAAGACCACCTGCTCCCGCAGGTGTGACCCGGCCGGCGGAGCGGCCGGGCTTTTTCTCTTCAGGCCTGCGGTATTTCCATCATGCGTATTAGGCACCGCTGGCTGACGCGCGCGGCTGGTCAATACCAGCACTTGCGGGGGGCGGGGATTATTCCGGTGGTTCATTTATTCCAGGCCGGGGGGCAGATCGGCGCAGAAGTCGGCCAATTGCGCTAGCGTGGGGCTGGCGGCGTGGCGGACGTAGTAGCCGCTGAGGGCGGTGCCGACGCAGAGGGCTTGGGGGAGGGGCAGATCGGCGAGGAGTCCGACGCAGAATCCGGCGTTGAAATTGTCACCCGCACCGGTGGAGAGCTTAGGCTGCGCGACGAACGGTCCGGCGAACCATGCGGCGGCGGCGCTGCCGTTTTCACCGAGGGCGGCGGCGGCGCCGTGGCGGGGATGGATCACGACGGCGTGGATGCGCAGTTTTTCCTGGATCGCCCCAGCCAGGCGCGTCAGGGCGGACGGTTGCTGGGCGCTGGTGGGCGGAGGCAGATGCAGCGCGGCGGCCACCTGGGTCGCTTCCTTGAAATTCAGGCCCAGAATCACCTGGGCATGTTGCTCGAATGCGGCGCAGAGATTTAACGCCTGGCGCAGATCATCGGCGGTGCGTTTTTCCGGGTCGGCCAGGTCGATGAAGACGTAGCGATGTTGGCTGGGGAGGTTGGGCAGGCTGGGCAGGACGCGTTCGATCAGGCTCTGCCAGATCTGATTCATGTGGGGGAGCATGGTCCAATTGACCATGGCCAAGAGGCGGCAATCAGCCAGCAGCTTGCAGAGGCCCTGGTAGGAGAGCAATTCCTCCATGCGCGGGAAGTTGACGTCTTTGAGGGTTTCGAGCTTGCCGAGCATGAGTTTGCCGTCGTTGAATTCCAGGGCGTCGGTGCAGGCGGGCTCGGCGATGGAGCGGCAGTCGGCGCGTTGGGCGAGGGGGGCGAAGACGGGGTGGATCTCGGGATAGCCTAAGGCGCCGATGTAGCGGGTGGGCAGGCCGACCTGGGCGAGGGCGGCCGCCATGATCGGGCCGTTGCCGCCGAGCTTGCGCTGCTTGACGACCAGTTCGAAGTTGGAGCTCATGCCCGCGGCGGCGAGGACCTTATGGCCGAAGTCGGCGATGGCGGGCAGGGAGTCGAAGCGTTCGGCGTCGTGGCGTTTGTCGACGACGCGGATGATGGCGTCCACGAAGCCGTCGAACCCGACGAGCACGGGAGCTTTTTGAAGCTGGCTGGCGAATTGGCGCAAACCACCGGCTGCCGAGGTGGCGATGTGACGACGGTCCGCCATAGCTGGACTACTCCCAAGGCGTGAGGGTTAAAACCCGCGAAAACGGGGGATTTTAGCATAACGGCGGAGTGGGGGGTGTGAGCGGGAGAGCAGGAGAGCAGGGGGCGAAGAGGAGGCAGGGTATGGGGTCTGGGGTTTAGAGCCGAACCAAGGCGATGATCGAATGGTCCTTTACATCGGCAATCGGAAATCGAACATCGGCAATTCAATCAGTTCCGGGGGGGGTGGCGGGGAGAGGGGGTGGGGTCTAAACTGGTCGGCATGATGCGGGCAAAACATCTTCGCGAGTGTGGTTGGAGCCTGTTGGGATTGGCGGCGATTGTGGCGGGATGCTCTTCGTCGGCAAAGAAAGTTGATCCTGCCGTCTGGACCAAAGGGGGAAGCGCCATCGCGTTGCCTGCCGAGCCGGAGCCGCGCGCGGCGGCGGGGGCAGGACACGCTTCGGCCACGACGCAGCCGAGCGTGAGTTTGACCGGGCCGGCCGTTTCGACGGAAGCGGTGGTGGGGCAGGTTAATGGGCGGGCGATTTACGCGGCCAAGGTGCTGGACCCGATCGACGGGCAGCTTAAGGTGCTGGCCCAGAGTCTGCGCCCGACGGCGTTTGCCGGGCGGGCCCGGGAACTGATCGCGGCGCGTTTGAATCAGATCACGTTGGACGCGCTGATCGTCGGTGAGGCGGAGCGGGAGCTTAACGAGGGCGAGCGTGAGCGTCTGCGCACCATCATGAAGGACGTGCGGGCGGAGCTGGTGCGCAAGCACGGCACGGGGTCGGAGGCCTTGGCGGACCGCGTGCTGCGGGAAACCACGGGGCAGAGCCTGGACGAGAAACTGCGCGAAGAGCGGGAGAAGATTCTGATCCAGAATTACACGAGCCGGCACCTGTTGCCCAAGGTGAACGTGACGCGGCAGGACGTGGAGAAGTATTACCAGGCGAACATCGACAAATATCAGCCGCGGGAAGGGCGGAAGGTGCGGATGATCGTGGTGGACCAGGAGCCGGTGGCGGCGCAGGTGGACCAGATGCTGGCGGAGGGCAAGTCTTTTCTGGAGATTGCCGGCGACGCGAGCGTTAATCAATACCGGGCCAACCAGCAGGGGCTGTTGGGCGAGAATTTGACGGGGGAAAAGATTCTCGACGACGCGGAGGTCAACGCGGCGGTGCTGGCGCTGGCGGCCGGCGAACACACGCCGCGGATGCGGATGCGTGATCGTTTGGTGTGGGTGATGGTCGAGTCGATCCAGCAGGCGGAGGCGAAGTCGCTGCCGCAGGTCCAGGAGCAGATTCAGCGTCACCTGCGGGCGGAGCAGTTGCGGGTGCTGACGATGCAGTTCCGCGACCGGCTGCTGGCGTCGGGGAGTTTCACGTCGCTGGCGGACATGACGGAAGCGGCGCTGGAGGTGGCGACGAGCCGGTACCTGGGGGTGAAGTGAGGGCGGGAGGGGAGAATCTGGGCGCGGACAAGAACAATTTCACCACGGAGAACACAGAGGGCACGGAGAGGAATTCATTAAGACCTATTTTGGCTTGTCTCCGTGTTCTCCGCGATCTCCGTGGTCAATAGATTCCTGGCATAATTTCTCTGCGGCTTATTGGGTTATCCGGGTGATTGTCATGGCGTTTTTCAATGCGATTGGGCGATGGCTTAGGCGCTGGTTTATGCCGGCGCCGGGGCATTTGAAATTGGCGCGGCGCGGGGAGGCGGTGGCTAAGAGGTTTCTTAAGCGCCGGCGGTATCGCATTCTGGCTCAGAACCTGAGGTTGCCTATCGGCGAGATCGATCTGCTGGCGCTGGCTCCTGACGGGCGGACGATTGTGGTGGTGGAGGTTAAGGCCCGGGCGCTGACGGGCGGGCCCCCGGAAGCGCCCCCGGAAGCAAACAAGCCGGAAGCAAAAAAGCCGGCCCCGCATTTCCATGCGGGGCTATTCGCGCGCCCGGAAGTGCCCCTGGAATCTCCCCCGGAAGTGCTCCCGGAATTACTACCGGAAGTGCGCGTCGGACCGGCCAAACAGCGCCAACTTAGCGTTTTGGCCAGCTTGCTTATCAAGCGGAAACAACTGCAAGGCCGGCCGGTGCGATTTGACGTTATCGGTGTGGATTGCCCGGCGAGGGGCAGGCCGATCGTTCGTCATCACGTGGCGGCGTTTGAGGCGAAAATATAGGGAGATATCTGGGAATGCGCGGCGATCTGCGATCGCCCGCTAAACGGGATATTGCGGTTAGCTTCCGGGGGTGAAGCTTTCGGCTAAGTGGTCCATCAAGAGGCGTTGGAAGACAGCGACGGGGGCATCTTGGCTGGTCCAGAGGGTGAATTGGGCGGCGGCCTGGCGGAGGAACATTTCGGTGCCGGGGATAGTCAGGCAGCCGGCGGCGCGAGCTTGGCGCAGGAGGCGGGTGTGCACGGGGTTGTAGATGGTGTCGAACACCACGGTGCCCGGGCCCCAGCAGCGCATGGAGGAGGTTTCGGTAATGGGGGAATCGTGGACGTTGGGGTGCATGCCGATGGGCGTGCAGTTGATGTAGACCTGGCAGCAGGAGTCGTGGACTTTTTCCAGGGATGCGGCGGTGACTTTACCTGCGCGAGGATTTTGGGGGCAAGGGTTGGAGAACTCCGCGGCCAGGTCCTCGGCCCGTTGCAGGGTGCGATTGTAGATCGTCACGTTAGCGCCATGCTGGGCGAAGCCGGCGACGATGGCCCGGGCGGCGCCGCCGGCGCCGATGACCGCCACCTGCTGGCCGGCCAGGGCGTCGGGGGCGATGCCGAGCCGATCGCACACGGCGCTGAGCGCGGCGGCGTAGTCGGTGTTGGAAGCGTAGAGCGAGCCGTCGGGGCGCACGCAAAGCGTGTTGGCGGCGCCGATGCGTTCGGCCAGGGGTTCGATTTCGCCGCCGCGTTCGCGCACGAAGCGGAGCAGGTTTTCCTTGTGGGGAATCGTCACGGACGCGCCCTGGAAGTGGAGTTGGGGCAGGTCCAGCCAGGAGCTGACGGTGGCTTTAAAGTGTTCGTATTCCGGGGGAATCGGCAGGGGCAGATAGACGCCGTCGAAACCGGTGTGGGTAAAGCCGGCGTTGTGGACCAGGGGGCTTAGCGAATGTCCGACGGGGTAGCCGATGACTCCGTAGACGCGGGTGTCTGGTCCGACGGCGTCCCAGCGGAAGAGTTTTTTCAGTTCCGTCACGGAGGGCTGGCCGGGCGCGGTGGCTTGATCGTTATCCAGGGAGGCGAAGGTCAGCAGGGCGCCGAATTTTTTGGCCAGCACGCGGCTGGGCAGGCCGAACGGGCCCATGCAGAGGGCGATGGTGGGTTTCTGGCGGCGGAGGAGGATTTCAAAGGCTTCCAGATTGTCGCGCAGGGAGCGGGCGTGCCAGGCGACCTTGGCCACGCGGCAATGCGGAGCGGCAGCCATCGCTTCCAGGCGCTGGTAGAGGTCAGGCGGGCGCGACTTAAAATCGTGATACGAAAGTATCAATCCGGTGGTGTTGGCCAGTTCATTTGCGGGCGGCCCGAGCAGGCTGTCAAGCGCCTGGTGGAAGGAAGCGGATTGCTCATAGGCGGCCAATTCCACGTCGATGTAAACGGGCGGACGGGAGGCGTGCAACGCGGCGTGCAAGCGGGCGAGGCGGCAATCTTCCGAGCCGGCGAAATGCCCGCCCTCGGATTGCAGACGGCAGGTGACGATGCTCGGCAAGGGGGAGCGTTCGACGAGGGAGCCTAGGGAATCCAGCGGCACTTCGGGGGGCAGGCGATCAAGGCGGAATTCCACCAGGTCGGCGCCGTGTTCCGCGGCCTGGGCGGCGGCGGCCAGGGCCTGATCGACGGACTTGACCATGATGGGGACAGCCAGGAGAGTCATATCGTTGTTAGCGTAGCGGCAAAGTCCTTTGTAACCAAGGGGCTTACAGGCAGGGCGATTCCCAGCTTTGCGGTGTTGCCTTGGCGCGGCTGGGTGGAGGCAACGGAATGGAATGAGTGATCGGCCCAGGGATTTCTTCCCTGGGCTTTACCGAGGCGACTTCAGGGCAACCGCGGGAAGAGACGCCCCCCGGACACCCCCGGAGACCCCCCGGCAGAGCCGGGGGCTTTATCTAGACTTGGCAACGGGACGGAAGGACGGGCGTGCCCGTCAAACGGGGGGGCTGGCCGGGCTCTGCCGCAGCGGCTACTCTGTGGGACTTACGCGCCCGCGGTCGCGGATATCCAGCTTGGCGGCGCGGGGCTGGACGCTGGATCGAAATTGACTGACCACGATCAGGAAAACCAACTGCCATGCCCAAGATTGAACCGATACCGGCCATCTGCTTTGCCCAGGCTTTGGGGGCTGCGGGGGCGAGCCCGGCGGATATCTCGTCGCTCATCGCTCCGCCGTATGACGTGCTGGATGAGAAGGACAAAGCCAAGCTTCTGGCCCAGAGTGCGCAGAACATCGTGGGGATTGATCTGCCGCACTTGCCGGCCAAGACGGTGGGGCCGGCGGAGGTGTATGAGCAGGCGGGGGCTAGGTATCGGGATTTGCTGGCCCGCAAGGTGCTGGCGTCGCGGGGGAAGCCGGCGTTTTTCGTCTATCACCAGACGTTTACGGCCGGGGGGCGGCGGCACACGCGGCGGGGATTGATCGCCAATTTGCCCGTGCAGCCGTTTGGGCCGGCGGCGGACGGCAGCGGGGGGATTTTTCCGCACGAGCAGACTTTCAGCGGGCCTAAGGAAGATCGCTTGCGATTGATGCGGGCCACGCGGGCGCAGCTATCGCCGATCTTCGGGCTTTATTCCGACGGGCAGGACCAGGTGGGGAAATTGCTGGCGCAATTGACGGCAGGCCGAGCGGCGGACTTTGGCGGGCGCACGGCGGGGGACGGGGTGGAGCATGAGGTGTGGGCGGTCGACGATGAAAAGAGCGTGGGGTTATTGCAGGAGGCGCTGCGCGGGCGGGATGTGTTCATTGCCGACGGGCATCACCGCTACAACACGGCCCTGAATTATTTAAAGGAAATGCAGGGGCAGGCGGGGGCAGGAACCGGACCTTCGTCTCCAGGAAGGGACTCAGGTCCGGCTTTGAAACTTCCGGGGGCGTTTAATAAGGAACCGCTTGCTGACGCGCGCGGCTCGTCGATGCCTTTACTTCCGGGGGGACTTCCGGGGGGGGCGTGCATGTTTGTGTTGGTGGCGATGGAGGATCCGGGGATGATTGTGCTGCCGACGCATCGGGTGTTGGGTGGGATGCAGGCGGTGACGGCGGCGGAGTTGGGTAAGGCGGCGGCGGGGAAATTGAGTTTAAAGCCGTTCCGTGGCCGGGACGGTAAGCCGGCGCCGGCGGATGAAAAGGGATTGGGTGAATTAGAGCGGGCGTTGCCGACGGCGGGGGCGCACGCGATGGGGATTTATCTGCCGGGCGAGCCGAAGGGGGCGGATCGGCTGTGGGTGGCCACGACGGTGGATGGCGATCCGTTGCGGGGGCGGTTTCCCAAGGCCAGCGAGGCTTGGCGGCAATTGGACGTGGCGATATTGCAGCATTTGGTGGTGGAGGACATTTGCGGGCCGAGCTTCGGTGGGGCGGGGGTGGAAGTGGCGTGGAAGTTCCCGCACACGCTTGAGGAGTTGGGGAAGATAGCGGATCAGCCGGGTTGGCAGATCGGGGTGATCGTGCAGCCGACGCCGCTGGGTTCGGTGAAGGCGGTGAGCATGGCGGGGGAACTGATGCCGCAGAAGAGCACGTTTTTTTATCCTAAGTTGGCTACGGGACTGGTGATAAATCCGTTGGGGTAAGACGCCGGGCCAGACTTGGGCACAGGCCATGGCGGTTGTGGCGGCTGCTTTTGTCGGGATTTAGAGGCATCGCGGAGGGTGAACTTGTACCCCCCGGCAGAGCCGGGGGCTGAACAAGCGAAAGGCACAATAGGAATATCCAAAGGCGGTCGCGGAGTGTGCTTGCGGGGTTGGTTTCCGGGGTTGGCTTGCGGGGGGGGTACATCTGGGGGCTGGCGATGTTAAAATCGGGTCTTACATGGACTTGAATAGCGATCAGGGGCTGGGCCGACTGACGGATGAAGAGCTGGTGGAGCGATACCGTTCCGGCCAGGACGGGGTATTTGAGGAGCTGGTGGTTCGCTATCAAGAGACGCTATTTCACTTTTTGATGCGATTTGTGGGTCGACGGGCGGTGGCGGAGGATTTGTTTCAGGAAGCGTTTCTCCAAGTTCACCTTTCGATCGATACATTCGATACGAGCCGCAGATTTCGTCCGTGGCTTTTTACAATTGCGGCGAACAAAGCAAGGGACTGGTTACGTAGAAACAACCAGATCAACGCCCACGTGCTGTCGGCCCCCCTGGAAGCGGGGAACGACGACGGGCGGCAGGTGATTGATTTATTGGAAAGTCCTGTGCCGCTGCCGGACCTGACCGCGGAGCGGGAAGAGACGCGGCGGTTGGTTCAGGACACGGTGCAGGCATTGCCGGACCATTTGAAGGAGGTTTTGTTACTGGCTTACTTTCAGCGTCTGGCCTACAAGGACATCGCGCAGATGCTGGGGGTGCCTTTGGGAACGGTCAAGAGCAGGCTGCACGCGGCGGTGGCGGCATTCGCTGAGCAGTGGCGGGCAGCGCAAGGGGAGTGGGCGGATCAGCTTTAACTGGGATCGAATCAGAAGCAGGAACCATGGAACGCCAGCACAAGCCAAAACACGGATTGCCGCAGCTCTCAGCCCAGGATGCTGAGCTGGTGGATGCGATGCTGGACTGGCTTTCCGGTCCGGGCCAGGACCAGGCGGCGGAAGCTTGGCCGGGCGGCCAGGAGTCGCCGCGAGCGGGGCGGGTGGCGGAGTGGATGAGCCTGATCGGTTCATGTCCAGTGGAGAAGCCGGGGCGTGATCTGCTGGCGGGCACGTTGGCGAAGGTTAAGGACGCGGAGCAAACCGAGCGTTTCCGCAGGCAAATTGAATATCTGACGACGCCGAGCCGGCGCTGGAATTGGAGCGACATGGGCGCGGTGGCGGCTATTCTGCTGGTGGGGGTATCGCTGCTGTGGCCTTCGCTGGGATATACCCGATCGGAAGCCCGCCGCATCGCCTGTGCCAACAATCTGGGCGCGGCGGGGGCGGCGATGAACTCTTATGCCAGTGACCACCAGGGGCAGATGCCGCGCAGCGGCAATTTCGCGGGGGTGCCGTGGTATCGGGTCGGCCAGAACAGCCAGACAGGCCAGACGGCCCAAGGGCAGGTGCAGTCGAATTCCGCCCATCTTTATTTGATTATCCGCCAGGGTTACATCAATCCGGCGGCGCTGGCTTGTCCGGAAAACGAGCAGGCGGCCATGTCCCTGCCGCAGGGGCAGTTCGATTGGCCTAATCCTGACGCGGTTTCGTACAGCTATCAAAACCAATTCACCGCGCGGCCGATCGTTTTGGAAGGGGTGCCGCATCTGGCGATTTTGGCGGACAAGAACCCGCTGTTTTTGATCCGGATCAAGCCCGGCCAGCAGGGGGCGGAACTGACCTTCCGCAAGGATTTGCCGGCCACCACCGCCAGCCGGTTCCATCGCGGCGGGCAGAATATTCTTCGCGGCGACGGGACGGTGCTTTGGTCCAGCCAGCCCTGGCTGCCGGGGTCGGAGCGGGACAATATCTGGCTATTGCATGGCCTGGACCATTACCAGGGCACGGAATCGCCGACCCGCTCGGACGACGCCCACCTGATCCCTTAGACGGCTAAAGGTCCAATAAGAATTAGGGTTTTTGACAAATTTGGCTGTTTTTTCATTGACTTTGGATGTTAATTTGGGTAACTTTTGTTAGGGGTCTTTCCAGCCCCTCTCTCGGTTTTCGATGTTCAATTTGGGTTCCTTCGTTTGGTGGTCAGGGTGTAGTCCAAGTTGTGGGAAGAAAGCAAAGGGCGATAACGTCAGCGATGTGCTGTCGGTTTTGTGCCATTGAGGAGCGATAGCCGACGAGATGATCTGGAGTTGTGTCTGTTTCGGGTTGGAACAATGGAAAACCGGGGCCGCCAGGAGGTGCATGATGACACAGCCGGTGATGGAGAGAGAATTTCTGGAGCTGCTTAAGCAGGAATGGCAACGCTTGGAGGAGGATTCGGGTTGCGAGAGCAAGGCGCTGGCTAACTGGGTCCACATGGCGAGTATTTTCGAGCACCTGGTGGACATTGTGGACCAGCATTTGGAGCAGCCGGGCGACGACGTGGAGCAGAAGATCCGTCGGGTGCTGGACGAGCAACAGTTCTGCGGAGAGTGCGGAGACAGCGTGGTGGACGGGAGCATGTGCCGGCACCTGGATCGCCAGGTGGAATTGCTGCTGGACATGACCGAGCGCGTTTGCCGCAAGGCCAAACGGCCGACGGTGCATATCTGCATGCCCATGTACGGGTGAGACACATTGGATGCGGTTGGCAGACCTTTGTCTGGCTGATTCCCTGCCTCCGTCGGTGCGCTTGCGATTGATCCCCCCTGATTTGTCAGGATCGTTCATACAACAGTCGAGGTTTTTTGATAGCGATGGCGCATGATTAAGCGCATGGCCCAGGCGGTTAACCTGGGGAAGGCGATGGCTATGGCCAGAGCGAAGCGGACGGGGCGATTGGGCCAGACTTCCGGGCGGGGGCGGCGGAGGCAGCGGACGATGGCCCGGGCGACTTTTTCCGGCGAATGAGCCAGGCGCGAGGGGGTGTTGGGGCGAGCGTGCGGGAGGTGGGAGATTTCGCCGACGACCTTGGTGAATTCCGTGACGGTGCCGATGGGGTAAATGGTGCTGACGGTGATGGGGTAGGCGTCCAATTCGGCGCGCAGGGCGGAGCCCAGGGAATCCTGGGCGGCTTTGGTGGCTGAGTAAGCGCCGTACATGGGCAGGCCGACCTTGCTGACCACGCTGGCGCAGATCAGCAGGTGTCCGCCGCCACGGGCGATCAGATGCGGAACGGCGGCCCGCAGCAGGCGCACGGTGCCGAAGAAGTTGGTGTCGAAGATTTCATGCAATTGTTGGGGGCTGGTTCTGACCACCGAGGCGCACAGGCCGTACCCGGCGTTGGCGAAGACGGCGTCGAGGCGGTTGGTTTTTTCCAGGGTGAGGTCGATTAAGTGTTCGACCTGTGCGTCGCTGCGTACGTCGGTGGGGATGACCAGGGCTTGCCCGCCGGAGGCGGCGCCGGCCTGGCGGCAGCGGCGGGCGACTTCTTCGAGGCGATCGGCGCGGCGGGCGGCCAAGACGACGGTCATGCCGGCGGCGGCGCAGGCCTCGGCGGTGGCGGCGCCGATGCCGGAGCTGGCGCCGGTGATGACGATGACTTTGCCGCGCAAGTCGTTGGGCATGATTAGAGGTCCGGCTCGGATCGTGTTCGACCCGTGCGTGAAAGGCGGGTCAACCTTATACTCCTGCCCATGGACGAGCAAACTCTGATCAAGCGGATTTGTCAGGCGGCGCTGTTGCGCGGGGAATTCACGCTGCGGAGCGGGCGCAAGAGCAAATATTACCTGGACAAGTACCTGTTCGAGACGCAGCCGGATATTCTGGCGGCGCTGGGGGAGCGATTCGCCAGGCACGTGACGAAGGAAGTGGATGTGCTGGCCGGCGCGGAGCTGGGGGGGATACCGCTGGTGACGGCCGCGGCGCTGGCGACGGGCCGGCCGACGGTGCTGATCCGCAATCAGAAGAAGGAATACGGCACGGCCAAGCAATTAGAGGGCAAGCTGGCGGCGGGGCAGGGGGTGCTGCTGGTCGAGGACGTGGTGACGACGGGCGGTCAGGTGCTGGAGGCGGCGAAGGTGATTGAAAGCCAGGGCGCGAAGGTGGTGAAAGTGGTGGCGGTGGTGGACCGGGAAGAAGGCGGGCGGGAGAACATTGAGAAGGGCGGGTATGCGTTTGCCAGCCTGCTGACGAAGACGGATTTGGGGATTACGGAGTAGGGCGATAGGGGGGTAAGGGGGACAGAGACGGGTCCCAGGGCACGGAGGCCCTGGGCTTTGGCGGAGAAGATACAGAGCCCAGGGATTTTTTCCCTGGGTTTTATTTTGAGGCGCTTTACGGGGCGAACCCGGGGGCGTGGGTTTATTTGGTGGGCTTCGCGGGTGGGAAGAGGGGCAGGGGCCGTTCGTGTTCGAGTTGGACGCCGGTGGCCGAGTCGGTGAAGGTGAGTTTGACGGTGGCTTGTTGCAGATCGTGGGGGAGGTTGGCGGGCAGGTCGAGTTCGAGGGTGTAGTGGGTGCCGGCCAGGGAGGAGCGGTAGGCGGCGTCGAATTGCGAGGGGGAGAAGGTTTTTTCCGCCAGAGTGACGGGGGGCTTTTCGGGTTGGATGGCGACGACCTGGACCACGGCGGAGCCGACGGCGGGGAGGAATCGCTTTTTCTGATCGAAGATTTTCACGTAAAGACGCAGGCGATCGGGCTGCTTGTCGTTGTCGGTGTCGTGAAAGGCGCTTAGGCGATCAAAGCGGACCAGGGCGGCGGCGGGAATGGCGCTGGGATCGACGGCGGGTTGGGTGGCGGAGGCTTTTTGGACGAGGGTCTGGATTTCGTGGAGGCGGATTTCAATGTCTTCGTTGAGCTGGTCGATTTGCTGCTGGAGGTGGAGGTTTTCGCTGCGCAGGCGATCGTTGTCGTTGAGGTAGGACTCTGGGCTCGAGGAGTGGCAGGCGGGCAGGAGAAGGGCGGAAAGGAGGAGAGCGAAGAGGGACGCGGCGATCTTTGATCGCCCGCTAAACGGGGAAGAGTACACGCGGACGTACCCCCGAACGTACCCCCCGGCAGAGCCGGGGGCTGAGGGGAAGCGGTTCATCGCACACAGCACCCTTTGGGCCCCCGGAAATGCTGTGGGGCACCCCTTGACGGGTGGCGTGAGGGCAAGGGTAGCTAGCTGGGGGTTCAAGCCTGGTTATCCTCGGGGAGCGTGATGGAATCGGGCAGGTGTTTTAGGACGCGGTCGGCGCAGCCGTATTCGACGGCTTCCTCGGCGTCGAGCCAATAGTTGCGTTCGCAGTCGCGGGCGATGGTGTCGAAATCCTTGCCGGTGTGGCGGGCCATGATCTGGAACATGCGTTCGCGGATGCGGATCATCTCGCGGGCTTGGATTTCCAGGTCGGTGGCGGGGCCTTCGACGCCGCCGATGAGGGGCTGGTGCAGCAGGACGCGGGAGTTGGGCAGGATGTAGCGTTGGCCCTCGGCCCCGGCCATCAGGAGGACGGCGCCCATGGAGGCGGCCATGCCGATGCAGTAGGTGCTGACCTTGGGTCGAACGTATTGCATGGTGTCGTAAATGCCCAGCCCGGCGGAGATCGACCCGCCGGGGGAGTTGATGTAGAAGTGGATGTCGGCCTTGGAGTCCTCGTTGGAGAGGAACAGGAGCTGGGCGACGACGAGGTTGGCGGTTTCGTCGGTGATCTGGTCGCCGAGGAAGATGATGCGGTCTTTAAGCAGGCGGGAGTAGATGTCATAGGCGCGTTCCGCGCGGCCGGACTGCTCGATGACCATGGGGATCAGGGGCATAAGAGTTCCTTTTCTATTCGTCGCCGGGGCCAAGCGCAGCGGCGGCGGGTTCGTGAGCGGACGGTGTGGGGAGATTCTATCACCGCGGGAAGCTCGGTTCACCTCGGGGCCTGGGGCCAGGGTCGGCAGAGAGTTTAGTCCGCAATCCCGGGGCGGGGGATGAACCGCGCGTTGAACGTGGCGACGTGGTTCTGGAAACGGCGGTGCAGGTCGGCCGGTTCGAGCCCGCCAGCCAGAACGCGGCCGGTGGAATCGTCCACGAACACATGTCGGCCATCCGCTTCGATTCGCCCATAGATCCACCGCTCCGTCGAGCCCACGACATCCAGGCCCGATCGTGTCGGCGGCAAGGGGACGTCGAGCATTTCGTGGGCGAGGATGCTTTGCAGGTCCAGGTGGCAGCGGAAAGAGTGGTCCGGTCCGGGTTCGACGGCCAGGCCCAGGATCACCAGCGGCACGCGGTAGTTGTCCGGGTCGGCGGGACGAGATCGGTCGCCGTGATCGGAGACGACCGCCACAAGGGTGCGCTGCGCTAGTCCCACGGCCGTCAGGCGATCCCACAAATCCGCCAGGTAAACCTCGGCGTATTGGGCGCTGGTCAGCCCCATCGTGGCCCGCCACTGGGGACTGTGGCCGTAGACCAGCTCGGCCATGACCAGGGTACGCTGATTCGAGCGAAGGAAAGCGATCATGGCTGGCAGGGCGGCCCGATCCTCGGTGGCTGCTTCCATGCGGTTGGACCCGAGGCTGACCCAGGCGGACAAGTCGCCCAGGTCGGGCCGGTCGAGCACCCGTGACCAATCCTGGCGGTGGGGTACGAAGGGCTGGTGTTCGTAGGTGCTGACGAACAGGCCAGCGAATCCCGCGTGGCCCAGCCCGCGCACGAGATTCGGGGCGTTGTTGACGGCGACGTAGCGCTGCGGGGCGGCGTAGGCACGGAAGGGAACCTGGATCGAGCAGGTCATTGCCAGCAGAGCGGTGTAGCTGTCGAGGTTGGTTGCGTAGTAGTGATCGAAGCAGCGAAGGTGATCGCGATGGCGATGGAAGAAGCCGTCGGGGCGGAGGAGCTGGGGCTCGAATTCGGCGGCGGTGACGCTTTCGAGGACCACGATGATCAGGTGGTCGTAGCGGGCGTGCCTGACCGCCGCGATCCAATCGACCGTGTCGGGGAGGGGAAGGGCGGCTTGCGCGGCGGTCGGCTGGAGGCGAGGGATGGTCCGGGGCGCGAACCGTTGCCGCAGGCTGTCTTGAAGGCCAAACACGATCGGATTCGGAGCTTCCCCGGCGAGGGTGACGGCGGCCAGCAGCAGCAGGGGACCGGCCAGCAGACATCCGCGGCGGCTCAGGCGAAGGGCCGCGATCCCGGGCGCCCAGATTCCCAGGGCCGCTGCCAAGCCCGCAGGCCAGAGAGCGCCCAGGCCCAAGTATTCGCGCAGGAATACCCCGGCCGCCGCCGCATCGGTCTGCAGGAAGTTGGCAGGCGCGGCCAGGAAGACTTGGAGCGTTCGCGGGTAGAGCGCCAGGAGCATTCCCAGGGCGACCAGTCCGACGCGGCCGGCGAGCTGGGCCCAGCGACGCACAGACTTGGGCGCGGCAGCGCGCAGGCCAAGGGCAGTTGCGGCCGCCAGGGTAAGCAGCAGAACGTCCTGCAACCAGGCCACGGCGTGGGGCACCGCCATCCGGGGATCGCGCATTGTTGCCGCCGCCAGCAGGTGAAGGATCGCCTGCAGGCCGATCATCGCCGCAGCCGTGACGGCAAGGGTTGATTCGGGCGGTGTGGGTTGGGGGTTGCTGGTCATGCCCAAGTGGTTCATGATCGGCCCGGTTCACGTCAACTCGATAGGATAGAGCGGTAGGATCCGCAGGACAACACATGTTGTTGTCAGACCCCGCTGGGACTGGGGGGGCGGAGAAGGCTTGCGGTTTCGACGCTCAGGGCCCGCGAGGTGATGGGCTCGTCCGGCTGATAGGAGGAGGGACCACCTTGGGGAAACTGGACATGGCTGAACAGGCGTCTGGAGAAGCGGTTGGGATGAACCTGACAACGAGTTGGGGGGTGTTGTTGGGATTGGCCAGCTGGTCGCTGTGGCGGCGGGAGATTGTGGGGTTTTTCCGGCAGCGCAGCCGGTGGATGGGGGCGCTGGCGACGCCGGTGGTTTTCTGGCTGCTGTTGGGGTCGGGGTTGGAGAGGGTGTTTGATTTGTCAGAGGGTAAGGGGACCCACGGACAGCAGTCCGTGGGCTTCGAAGAACAGGGAAATGGCGGAAGCCACACCCTCTCCCTGCCTCCCCCTCCGAGAGGGGGAGGAGAAGAGGGGGGGACTTTCGGGGGGATTTCCGGCAATGGGGGCTCAAAACTCGGCGATCTGCGATCGCCCGCTAAACAAGAGGTCGTTTTCGGGGGTGGGGCAGCTTCCGGGGGCGGGGGGAAGTTCCGGGGTGGGGTGGGGTATTTGGCGTATTTTTTTCCGGGGACGGTGGTGATGATTGTGTTATTCACGACGATCTTCACGGCGTATTCGGTGATTGAGGATCGGCGGGGGGGATTTTTGCAGGGGGTGTTGGCGTCGCCGGCGCCGCGGCTGGCGATTGTGTTGGGCAAGGTACTGGGGGGGGCGACGGTGGCGACGATTCAGGGGGTGTTGTTTCTGGCGTTCTGGCCGGTGGTGGGCGGATGGCCGGGGTGGGAGGCGATGGCGGGGGCGGTGGGGGTGTTGTTTGTGGTGGCGGTGGCGCTGACGAGCATCGGGTTTTGCCTGGCCTGGCCGCTGGAGTCGTCGGCGGGGATGCACGCGATTTTGAATATCACGCTGTTTCCGATGTGGTTTTTGTCGGGGGCGGTGTTTCCGTACGCGCAGGCGCCGTGGTGGCAGAAGGGGCTGATGGCGATCAATCCGTTGACGTATGGGCAGACGGCGTTCAGCGGGATGTTGTTTGGGCGCGGGGATATAACGCATGGTCCGGCGGGCGTGGGGGTGTCGGCGGTGGTGATTGTTGTCTGCACGGTGGGGCTGGTGCTGCTGGCGGCGAAGCTGGTGGGGCGGAGCAGGATCGGAGGTCAGGCATGAAAAGGCGCGGGGCGTGGATACGAGTGTGGGCGGCGGCGATGGTGATTTGGGGGGGGGCGGTCGGCGCACAGCAGGATGGGCCGGCGAAAGTTTGGGACGACCCGGCGGAAGCGCTGGCGGAGGGGGAATTGCCGGTGCTGGGAGAGGTGGGGAATTTTGTGTTGACGGATCAGGATGGGGCGGCGTTTGGGCTAAGCCAACTGAAGGGGCAGGTGTGGGTGGCGGATTTTGTGTTCACACGTTGCCAGGGGACGTGCCCGGCGATGACGATGCAGATGGGGCGATTGCAGGGGAAGTTGGCGGAGGCATTTTCCAGGAAGACAACCCACGGACAGGAGTCCGTGGGCTTTAGCGAGCAAGGTGATGTTGAAGGGTTACACCCTCTCCCGGCCTCCCCCTCCGAGAGGGGGAGGGGGGAAGAAGGAGCGGGAGAGAGAGGAACCGGACCTTCGGCCGCGGAGCCGGCCTCAGGTCCGGCTTGGGGGGTTAAGTTGATCAGTTTCAGTGTGGATCCGGGGTATGACCGGCCGGAGGTGCTGCGGGAATATGCGCAGGCGAACGGAGCGGACCCTGGGCGGTGGCGATTTTTGACGGGCACGCGCGAGGAAATCTGGGAATTATGCAAGGCGAGTTTCATGCTGGGGGTGGGCGAAGATCCGGGCAATGTGGACATGCCGGTGTTTCACAGTACGAAGTTTGTGCTGGTGGATCAGGAGGGGAAGATTCGAGGGTATTACGATGGTTTGAAGATGGCGGAGCTGGAGCGGTTGGTGAAGGAGATCGGGGTGTTGGGGGAGGAAGGCAGAAAATTCGCGGCGACCTCCAGGGGCGCTGGCACTTTAAGCGGGGAAGTCTCCACCCTCACCCTGGCCTCTCCCTCAGAGAGGGAGAGGGGAGAAGAGGGGACCTACGGTCCGCCCGCTAAACGGGGAAAGGATTCCGAGGGGGGATGGGATTTGTCGTTTTTGCCGGGGGTGAATGCGGCGCTGAATGGGACGGCGGCGGTGCTGTTGGCGGTGGGGTGGGTGCTGATTAAGCGGAAGAAGATCGCGGCGCATCGGGCGGCGATGCTGGCGGCGTTTGGGGCGTCGAGTTTATTTTTGATTTGTTACGTGGCGCATTACGTGTGGCGTTTGGAAGTGAAAGGCGGGATGCACACGAAATTTGTGGGCCCGGATTGGCTGAAGGCGGGTTACTACGCGATGCTGATCAGCCACATTCTGCTGGCGATGGCGGTGCCGGTGTTGGCGGTGACGCTGATCGTGCTGGGTCTAAAGCGGAAGGATGCCTGGCACCGGCGGATCGCGCGGGTGGGGTTTCCGCTGTGGATGTATGTGTCGGTGACGGGGGTGTTGATTTACCTGTTGCTGTACCATTGGAACGGCGTAGTGGGGTGAAGAGGTTGGCGGGGATGACGAAGGGAGTTGAGGTTTGGCGAGTGTAGAAGTGGAATTTCATCCGCCGACGGCGGCGCAGGTGGGGCGGCACTTGCGGCGCTATGGGTTGCAGGCGCCGTCGCGTTTTGCGTTGTGGCTGCCGCTGTTGGCGATGGGCGGGGCGATCGGGCTGATCTGGACGGATTCGGCGGAGGGGGCGTTTGGCGCGTGGGTGCTGCTGGGGGCGTGGATGGGCTATCACTTCTGGCGGGCGCGGCGGCAGCGTGAGCTGGAGAGGCTGGTGAGCGGCGTGCAGGAATTGTCCATGCTGCGGCGTGATGAGCAGGCGCTGCGGCAGGCGTGGCTGCTGGTGCCCAAGGTGCGGCGGAGGATGGATCTGCACGCGCGGCTGCTGACGGTGATGGGGCACGTGCTGGAGGAATTAAGCTGCTACGAGCCGGCGATGGTGGTGTATGACGCGCTGTTGGCGCGTCTGCCGCGCGAGCATCCGGCCAGCGTGCATTTGGGGTTGGCGCGGATCATGGCGCTGTTGGCGACGGATCGGCTCAGCGACGCGGACGAGGCGCTGCGGCGGTTTCGCGGCGTGGTGGAGAGCGGGCAGGGGAATCTGCTTGGGGCGTTGTATCGGTTGGCGGAGCTGTATCAGATGGTGCGGACCAATCACTTTGCGGACGCGGTGGGCAGGGCGGCGGTGCTGGTGGAGGATCTGCGGCCGTTGGGGCTGGAGGCGGGGTATGGGTATGCGTTGATGGCGCTGGCGTATTACCGGCAGGGGGTGAGGGTGGGGGGCGTGGAGGCAACACCAGGTGGCGAGGAGAGCCACACCCCCTCCCAACCTCCCCCTCCGAGAGGAGGAGGAGAAGAAGAGACGGGCACACTTCCGGGGGTGGGGGAACAAGACTCGGCGATCTGCGATCGCCCGCTAAACAAGAGGACATATCCGGGGGGAATTCCGGGGGAACTTCCGGGGGGGGCGGGGGAGTGGTGGGGGAGGGCGACGTTGCTGGTGGGTGCCGAGCAATTGGTGGGGCGATTCGGGGAGTTGGGGGAATTGGCGTGGGCGATGAGGGCCTTTGCGCGGCGAGCGCCTGGTGATGACAAGCAAAGGGAGTTGGGCGCGGCATGAAGGATTGGCTAAACCAAATTCGTGGGCGGGTTGAGGCGTGGATGCGTCCGGACCGGCGGGGGGGCATCAGCGCGCCGGATCTGGCGCGGCTGCTGCGGCGGGATCAGGTGCTGGGCAAGGGGCTGCTGTGGGGAGCGGCGGCGGTGCTGGGGCTGGTAATGCTGGCGGAGGTCTGGCCGGGCTGGCTGGAGTCTTGGACGAGCTTTTTGTTCGTGGGGTTGTTCGGGGTGTGGATGCTGATGAATCTGCACGGGACGCGGGTGGCGGCGGAGCTGCCGATGATCAACGCGGCCTTGGAGAATAACTTACCGGGGGCTGAGGCGCGGATCACGGTGGGGATGCGGCGCTGGCCGCTGCCGCGGACGGTGCGGCTGCTGTTGGGGCATCGGCTGGCGGTGGTGAGGTTGCGGCAGGGCAGGCATTTTGAGGCGGCGGCGCTATGCCAGGTGATGCTGGCTGAGCCGATGGGGCCGGCGGAGCATCTGCGGCCGGAGCTGCTGCTGATTTTCGCCGAGGCCCGGTTGGACAGCGGCGATCCGATGGGGACGTACAGCGCGCTGGTGGAGCTGTCGCACAGGCGCTTGAATTTGGTGCAATTGCTGCAGAAGGTGGCGATGGAGACGCGCTACCTGGTGGGGCTGGGGTTGGACGCGGCGGTGCTGGAGCGGGTGCAGCAGCGGCTGGAGCTGGCCAGTTTGATGCCGGTGTTCCAGGGCGGGGTGGTGCATGCGCTCTTGGCGGTGGCGGCGCGGCGGCAGGGGCGGACGGAGCTGGCGGACTGGCTTAAGGAGCGGGCGGAATTGATCTGCGGGCCGCGGGAGCTGGCGATGATCTGGGGCGGGAAGAGGATTGATCTGCGGGGGTGAGAAGGGAGTGGGTGGGTGAGGTGCGCGGTTTTCGGTAGGACTAACCGGCGGGCTTCCGCCCGCGGCTGTGGCGCTTGGAAGGGGATGATTCTTCCTCGATTCATGAACACGCGGTTCTTTGAACCGCCGCTAAAGAGGGCGATTCCCCCTTACCCCTAACCCCTTACCCCT
Source organism: Phycisphaeraceae bacterium (assembly GCA_020851735.1). Lineage (GTDB taxonomy): Bacteria > Planctomycetota > Phycisphaerae > Phycisphaerales > Phycisphaeraceae > JADZCD01. Next base: position 17,843 of record JADZCD010000062.1, on the reverse strand, counting down.
TCTATTTAGGCGTCTTCTTCGTCATTGAAGAGGGAGTTGGGGTCGGCGGAAAGGTTTAAGCGCAGGCCCAGGTGTTCGGCGGCCTGGGGGGTCAGTTGGCGGCCGCGGCGGGTGCGGGCGAGGAAGCCGACTTGGAGGAGGTAGGGCTCGACGACGTCTTCGAGGGTGCCGGCGTCTTCGCCTAAGGTGGCGGCGACGGCTTCAACGCCGACGGGCCCGCCCTGGTAGACCGAGCCGATGATCTGCAGGTAGCGGCGGTCCAGTTCATCTAAGCCCAGGCCATCGACGCCTTCTAAGAGCAGGGCGGCGTCGCACAATTCGGCAGTCAGCCGGCCGTTGCCGCGGACCTGGGCGAAGTCGCGGACGCGGCGGAGCAGGCGATTGGCGATGCGCGGCGTGCCGCGCGAGCGCGAGGAGATCATGGTCAGGGCGGCGCTGAGGTCCTCGGCGGAGGGGGCGGAAGTGGATTCGAGCTTCATCAGGCTGGCGCTGCGGCGGAGGATCTGTAAGAGCTCGTGGCGCTGATAGAACTCCAAGCTGTGGGTGATGCCGAAGCGCGAGCGCAGGGGCCCGGAGATCAGGCCCGCGCGGGTAGTGGCGCCGATCATGCAGAAGGGTTTTAAGGGCAGGGTGATGGTCTTAGCGTGCATGCCGGAGTCGACGGTGAGGTCGATTTTGAAATCCTCCATGGCGGGGTAGAGGTATTCCTCGACCACGGGGGAGAGGCGGTGAATTTCGTCGATGAAAAGGACGTCACCGGGCTGGAGGTTGGTTAAGGTGCCGACCAGATCGGTGGGTCGGGTCAGGGCGGGCCCGGAGGTGACGACCAGGCGGGCGTTCATTTCGTGGGCGACGATGTGGGCGAGGGTGGTTTTGCCCAGGCCCGGCGGGCCATGCAGGAGGATGTGCTCCATCGGTTCCTGGCGCTGCTTGACGGCCTGGAGGGTGATGGTGAGCTTTTCGACGAGTTTGGGCTGCCCGACGTATTCGGCCAGGCGCGTGGGGCGAAGGGATAGATTGAACAATTCCTCGGTGGGACTGTCAGCTTGGGCGGAGATCAGGCGTTCCTTCGCCATGGTAGTGGCCGATTGTCGAGTGGGAGGCGCGGAAAGTAAACCCCCCCCGGAAGTTGCCCCCGGCCCCCGGAAGTTAATCCCGGCCCGCGGAAGTGATGGGTGGCACTGGATATTTTGGGAAGCGGTGATTTAGGGGAAGGTATTGGAGACTAACCGGCGGGCTTCCGCCCGCGGCTGTTTCACGTGGAATTAGAGTGTCTTGCTCCAATCCCCAAGCCCCAAGCCCTAATCCCCAAGCCCTAATCCCTAATCCCAGGAAGGACTCCCAAGACCGGTCCCACGTTTCCACGTGGGGCTATTGCTCTGCCCCTGCTTTTCCAGAGCCCTAACTATCCCTGGTTGCGGACGGCGCCGCCGGTGACGGCTTGGATTTCGGGGGCGACCAAGTCGTCGTAGGTTTCGCGGCGGCGCAGCAGGGTGATCTGCTTGCCGTCGACGAGGACCTCGGGGGGGCGGGGCATGGCGTTGTAGTTACTGGCCATGACCATGCCGTAGGCCCCGGCGGTGAAAATGGCCAGAAGGTCGCCGCGGGCGACGGGGGGCAGGGCGCGATCGCGGGCCAGGAAGTCGCCGGTCTCGCAGATGGGTCCGACGACGTCGCAGGTTTCCAGCCCGGGCATGTCCATGGTGGCTTTGCGCTGTTTGGGTTCATGGGCGGGGGCGACGTTGGTCGGCCAGATGAAGTGGAAGGCGTCGTACATGGTCGGGCGGACTAAGTGGTGCATGCCGGTGTCGACGATGATGAATTTCTTCTGCCCGCCGGTCTTAAGGTAAAGGACGCGGGAAAGGAGCATGCCGGCGTTGGCGGCGATGGTGCGCCCGGGTTCTAAGATGATCTGTCCGCCGGCGGCGTGGAAGGGTTGGAGCAGGGGGACGATTTGGGCGGCGTAGTCGGCGGCGGAGGGGGACTGTTCGGATTGATAATCGGCTCCGAAACCGCCACCTAAGTCGAGCACCCCGACGGCGATGCCTTCCTGGCGCAGTTGTGCGATCAGGGCCAGGACTTTTTCGATGGCCTGGACATAGGGCTCGACGGTGAAAATCGGCGATCCGATGTGCAGGTGGATGCCGCAGAGGCGCAGGTGCGACTCGCGCCCGTAGCGTTCAAAAAAGCGATGGGCGCGTTCGATGTCGACGCCGAACTTGGTTTCTTTTTTGCCGGTGGTGGTCTTGGCGTGGGTCTTGGGGTCCACGTCGGGATTGACGCGCAGGGCGGCGCGGGCGGAGACGTTCATGGCGCGGGCGATGGAGGCGATGTTCTGGAACTCAGCTTCGGATTCGATGTTGAAGTAGCCGATGCCGGCCTCCAGGGCCTGGCGGATTTCCGGATCGGTTTTGCCGACGCCGGCGTAGACGACCTTGGCCATGTCGACCCCGGCCAGGCGGGCGCGGTGGAGTTCGCCGCCGCTGACCACATCCATGCCGGCGCCGCGCTGGGCCAGGAGCTTGCAGAGGTGGATGTTGCCGCAGCTCTTGATGGAATAGCAGATCAGAGGGTTCAGCGCCGCGAAGGCTTCAGCGATGCGGTCGTAGTGGGTTTCGAGGGTGTGGCGGGAATAGACGTAAACGGGCGTGCCGACGGCGGCGGCCAATTGCTCGAGATTGACCTTTTCGCAGTAAAGCTGGCCTTGCTGGTAGTGGAAGTCGTCCATGGGGGGGGTGCTCGGTGAGGGGTTGGGCGCGGCGTAAGGGATAGGGAGTTAGAGGAGGGGAGATTATATAGCGGTTGGGGGAGGGTGGGGGGCGGAGGGTTAGGAACCGGACCTATGCGGCTGACCGCTCAGGTCCGGCTTTGGGGAGGCGGGAAGGGGATTTGCAGGAGGGGGCGGACGGGCGAGGAAGGGTCGAGGATGTCGCGGGCGATGTGGGCGATGGCTTGGCGCTGGCCGGGCCAGAGGAAGTGGGAGTCGACTTGGGCAAGGGGGACCCAGCGGAAGGCGTCGTGCTGGTCGTCGAGGCGCGGATCGAGGTCGGGGGCGACCTGGGCGGCGAAGCCGGGGCTGAGCATGATGCAATCCTGGCGGGCGAGGAAATAGGAATTGACGATCTCAAGCTGCCAGAGGGCTAAGAGGTTGTGGGTGGGGGAAAAGCTGGTTTCCTCGGCCAGTTCGCGGAGGGCGGCGGCGAGGGCGGATTCGCCGGGCTCGATATGACCCATGACCGGTTGCCAGGTGTTGGCGACCTGCCCGCGACAGCGATGGAGTTGGAGGAACTCGGCGGTGGACGTCTGGCGGAAGACGTAGACGTCGACGATGTCGGTGTGGAGGGATGGGCTGGTCATACTGGGAAGTGTAGCGGGGCAGAGGGGAGAGGCACACAGGAAGAGTGGGGGTGACGTGGGGTAGTCATGCAGTGTACCCCCCGGCAGAGCCGGGGGCTGAACCGGGGAATGCACACAGCACGCTGCGCGATGCTGTGTGGCACCCGAACAATCGACCTCCGGGGGGGGACACCTTCCGGGGGGCTCACCTTCCGGGGGTACAATGGGGGGATGGAGTGGATTTACCTGGACAACAACGCCACGACGCGCCCGGAGGAGAAGGTTAAGGCGGCGCTGGCTGTGGCGCAGGAGGAATACTGGGCGAACCCGTCGAGCGTGCATCGGCTGGGGCAGGCGGTGCGGCAGCAGGTGGAATTGGCGCGGGCGAGCGTGGCGGAATTGATTGGTTGCCGAGCGCGGGAGGTGGTGTTCACCTCCGGGGGTACGGAGGCGAATAACCTGGCGTTGCGCGGGGTGTGGGGGGGAGGCGGGAAGTACCCCCCGGCGGAGCCGGGGGCTGAAACTGGGAATACACACAGCACGCTTCGCGATGCTGTGTGGCACCCGAACGATGGAACTCCTGGGGAGACGGACAAACACCCGCCGCATGCGGCGGGCTATATGAAGACACTTCCGGGGGCGGGGAAAGTGAGAGAGGAGAAAGTAGAGAGCAGAGAGGAGAGAGAGAAGACACTTCCGGGGGCGGGGGTGATTTCGGGGGTGGTGGTGACGAGTCGGATTGAACATGCAGCCATACGCGGTCCGGTGGAGGAATTGGCGCGGCAGGGGGTGGAGGTGCGGTATCTGCCGGTGCGGGCGGGCGGAAGGATTGATCCGGGGGATTTGCGGGCGGTGTTGGCGGAACTGGTCGGGCGGGTGGCGCGGGTGCTGGTGAGCATTCAATGGGCGAACAATGAAACGGGGACGTTGCAGCCGGTGACGGAGTTGGCGCGGGTGTGCCGGGAGGCGGGCAGGGGGGTGTTATTTCACGTGGACGGCACGCAGGCGGTGGGGAAGATTGCGGTGGACGTCAAGGCGGTGGGGATGGACTTGATGACGCTGGCGGGGCACAAGTTTCACGGGCCCAAGGGGGTGGGGGCGTTGTATGTAAAAAGCGGGGTGAAATTGCGGGCGCAGCAGACGGGCGGCCCGCAGGAGCGGGAGCTGCGTGGGGGGACGGAAAACGTGGCGGGGATCATCGGTTTGGGCGTAGCGGCGGAGTTGGCCAGGGATTTTGTGGCTGATGGAGCGCGGGTGGAAGGGTTGCGGAAGCTGCGTGATCGGTTGGAGAAGGGGATAATTGAGGCGCTGCCGGGAACGGTGGTGAATGGGGTGGGCGAGGATGGGACGCAGCGGTTGTGGAACACGACGAATCTGGGTTTCCCGCGGTTGGAGGCAGAGGCGATTTTGATTGGGTTAAGCGAGCGGGGGGTGTATGCGTCGGCGGGGGCGGCGTGCTCGAGCGGGTCGCTGGAGCCTTCGCCGGTGCTGCTGGCGATGGGGATTGCCGAGGAGGTGGCGCACGGGTCGGTGCGATTTTCCCTAAGCAGAATGACTGAAAAAGAGGACGTGGAGGAGGCGATCGGGAAGGTTAGGCAGGTGGTGGAATTGCTGCGCAAGACGCTGCCGGTGGGGTAGGAAGTAGAGAGTAGAGAGGAGAAAGGTGAGAGGGGCAGGAATTTGGCGAAGTGGTGATTTGGCGAAATGATTAGAGGGCCAGGAGCAGCGAACCTGTGGTCCGCCCGGTCAACGAGGAGGAGTTTTGCCCAGGGATTTCTTCCCTGGGCTTTGGGGGAGTCGCACACAGCAGCCTTTGGCCTGCTGTGTGGCACCCAAGCCCGCGTCCCCCCCCGGCGGAGGCTGGGGGCTTTACTTGAGCGCGGTTAGACTCCACAATGGGGGAGATTGGCGAGTGTTTTTTTTGCGAAAGGTAAGTGCTTATGCAACTGATGACCTGGACGCTGGCGCGGCTGGGGAGTCGGTTCAACTTGTTGTTTGAGCCGTATCGCCGGCGGGTGATGCATTCGGCGGTGGGTAGATTCTGGGACGTGCCTCTGGATCTGCAGGTGGGGTTGATCGAGCCGGACGGCACGGAACGGGTCTTGCCGTTCACCAGTAAGGGGCAGCTGCTGTTCAACTGTGAGCAGTTCGAGCGGCTGAATTCGATCACCTATCGGGGCTTTAGCGAAAAATATCGGCTGCGGCTGGAGTTCAACATCCACAGCGTGTTTTATCCGGAGGATGAAGCGCTGTGCACGATGCCGGCGTTTTATCTGGAGATGCGGCTGAACCCGGCGGATCGGATCCGCTGGGAGCAGGCCAAGGGCCCGCGTCCGGACAAAGTGAAGTTGTTTATCCGGGTGGATCGCCCGGGCACGCAGATCAGCGCGACGGCGGGGGGCGCTTCCGGGGGCGGGGGCAATTCCGGGGGGGGAGCGAAGATTGATCTGGGGTACAAGGCGGTGTTGCGGCCGTCGGTGCAGGGGATGGACGCGAGCAAGGGCTTGGACGAGAAGGTGTGGGAGGTCTCGGCGTCGGAACGGATTGTGAGTTTGAATGCGGAGACGACGGTGGACCCCGGCGGGCGGGGGCTGATGTGCGAATTGCCGGTGACGGACGTGGGTAGCGGGATCAAGTGGCGTCTGGTGTGGGGGGCGTGCTGCGCGGAACCGGTGCTGAAGGTGGCTGAGCAGGAAAAACCGCTGGCGGGCAAGCTGCGGTACCTGCGGCGGGCGGGGTCGATTGACGCGGTGATCGCGGACGCGGTGGAGCATCGCGACGAGCGGCTGGCGTTATCGCGGCGTTTGGAGAAGTTGCTGGATCAGGCGTCGCTGGGCCCGGCGCAGAGGCACCTCCTAAACCAGGGATTTCAGGCTTTCCTGAGCAACACGTTCTGGTGCGACCTGGAAGACGGGCAGGAGTGGTTCAGCGTCTGGGAGGGGTCGTGTTACTTCCATTCGACGGTGGACGTGGAATACAACACGTCGCTGTTTTACTTAACGCTCTGGCCGCGGCTTTTAGAGGTGCAGCTTAAGCGCTGGAGCCGGTACGGCAAGGAACACTCGGCTTCGGGGGGAGCGGTGCTGTCGCACGACATGGGGCGCGGGGCGTGGGCGGGCAAGCAGGATTACGCCCATGACATGCCGGTGGAGGAGAACGCCAATTACCTGTTGCTTTTGCAGGCGTATTGCCACTGGACGGGGGAGACGGGGCTGCTGGCGGACTTGACGGAGTTTATTGAGAAATTGACGCGCTATCTGCTGTGGACGGATCGGGACGGCAGCGGATTCCCCAGCGAAGGCGTGGCGAACACGATCGACGATGCGATGCCGGCCACGCAGTTCGCCCGCAAGCAGACGTACCTGGCGATCAAGCGGCTGGCGGCGTTGGCGGCGGCGGCGGATCTGCTGGGGCGCTGCGGGCGCGGGGAAATGGCTGAGAAGTGCCGGGCGCTGGTCAAGCCGGATTTGTTGAAGGTGGAAAAGGCGGCGTGGCTGGGCGATCACTACGCGGTGTGCGTGGACAAATCCGCGGTGGGCGTGCGCGACGTGTGGACGGACAAGCTGCTGATGGCGGAGCAGATGGATGGGTGGGACAGCTATTCGATTTACTCGGGCAACGGCCTGCTGCTGCCGCTGATGATCGGCCAGCCGTTGCTCTTGAATCTTAAGCGTTTGCAGTCGGACGTGGGGAACGCGGTGCGGGAGACGCTCTCGCAGTACGGCTGCGGGCACACGTCTTATGAAACGGACAACGTGTGGGTGAGCCAGAACCTGTGGCGGGATCACCTGGCGGGATATTTAGGCCAGACGTGGATGCCGATGCTCTCGGGGCATTACTGGGACATGCAGATCATGAGCAACACGGGGGAACAGAGCAAGGGATTCATCGACACGTACATCAACAACAACCTGTGCTTCTACCCGCGCGGAGTGACGGCGCTGGGATATCTGTTGTCGCTGCCGCGGCTGACGATCGACCGGTTGTCGGCTGACGGGCCACGGGTGACAGTGGCGCCGCATCGGCACCATCCGCAGCGCTGGCCGCTGCTGCCATTGGCGGATTGGCAGGCGCGGAAGATTCCGGTTTGCGTGGTGGACGCCGAGGGACGAGTGACCATCGAGTGCGAAACCGACCCGGTGATCGTGCGCGGCGAAGGCGTTGAGCCGGCCGGCGTGAGCAGCTAACCCCCCCCCGCCCCCGGAACTGGCCCCCGGAAGTCCCCCGGAAGTCACCGGGACGTTAATTCCATCGTCCATAGGCCATCGGCCAGTGCCGAGGCGGACGAGCGAAGCACGAAAAAACGTGACAAAAAACAAGCCCCACGTGTGGACCACGTGGGGCTTGTTTTGAAGATACGGAGGAGAGAGAAATTGTTTTGGTATTAAGCTGCACGGCGACGCAGGAGGGCCATGGTGCCCAGGGCCAGTAACGCCAGCGTCGAGGGTTCGGGGACTAAGCCGGTGAGTTGATCGTCAGGATTGCTACCGGTGTCGTCGAGCTGGGCGGCTAAGTTCCACGTGCCGGGCAGGCTCATCACCGAAGTGGCGATCTTGACTTCCAGTTCGCTGCCGACGCTGACGGCGTAGTCGGCGGGATTGAGGGCGGTCGTTACCCAGTTGCCCGCAATGTAGGTCTGCAGGGCCACGATGTTGTTGGCGCCCTGGATGTCCACAATTAAGCGATAGAGAGGATTTGGCGTGGGCGTGGCGTTGTCGGAGCTGACAGCCAACAGGAGGGTGTGGCCCAGGAAGGAGCTTGGCCCGCCGTTGTTGGCGATGGCGCCGGCAACGACGTCAAGGCCCAGGTAATTCCAGGAGGCGTCGGAATCCAGATAAATAGAGGCAATGTTCATGGCTGGATCGTATCCGACCTCGCCAGGAACATCGGTGATGACGGTCGCATATTCGCCCGGTGCGATTGAACCATCCACGACAGGACTTGCCCAACTCGAGCTGGACAGGCACAACGCCACCACGACACTCATTCCCACCCAAAATCGTTGTTTCACATTTCACCTCACAAAAAAAAGCTGGAATGCTATCTAGGCACAGCTGTTTTTCCGCAGATACCTGCGGAGCTTACGAAGCTAGTGACCTCACCCCATGATTGGTCACATCGGATTCTAGGCGCGGGATCCGGGGCAAACGTACCATCGGGATTTCCGCGAACAATCTTTTTGAAGCGGTTTGGAGGGACTTTTGGGGGTCAGAATTACTACATCGGCTTGCGTGAAATCTGGGAGCAAAAGTTATTAGAAAAGGTCCAATAAGCACTTGGAGCGATCGGCGTTCAGAGCGGCCAAAATGGCGGTCTGGAAGGTGGTGTTCCCAGGCTTATCCAGACCGTAAGGCCCTGTTATTTAGGTTATTTAGAAAAATTGCCCAGATTATCAGAGACTATGATGGGCAAGACATGCTTGGTATAGAAAGGTTGTTTGTCTGGGAACAGCATGTAGCTGAAGCAGACCATCGTTGTTGGCTGACCTGGTAGCCCATGGGGTAGAACAGTGCAGATGACTTTTACCTTTCGAACTGCTGCGGCTGAGGACTTTGAACCGTTGCTGGCCATGATGGCGGACTTGTACCGCAGTATGAATTGTCCGTTTGATTTGCCGGCCACGCGGCGTGCGCTGGGGGAGCTGTGGGGCGATGCGTCGGCGGGCAGGGTGGAGATGATTCTGGCCGATGGGCGGACGGCGGGATATCTGGTGGTGGCGTTTGGATTTTCGCTGGAGTTCGGCGGGCGCTTCGCGGTGGTGGATGAGTTATATGTCCGGCCGGAGTTCCGCGACCGGGGTTTGGGCACGGCGGCGCTGGGGCAGGCGCGGAAGGTGGCAGAGCAAGCGGGCGTTGGGGCGATGCGTCTGGAAGTGGAGGAGAACAATCCCAAGGCGCGGGCGCTGTATGAGCGGATGGGATTTATCGGGCACAAGCGGAATCCGATGACGTTGCGGCTGAATTAGGCCGGGAGAGGATGCCAAGAAGACTCACCGCCGAGGACGCGGAGAACGCAGAGAAAAGAAAAATAAACAAGAGCAGCCAACAAAAAAACAATGAACCGCCATGACGCCAAGGGCGCCAAGTTCTGGGAAGTCATAGAGCAAGGGTTTTGTTGTGTCCCCTGTTTTTCCTGACGGTATTCTTGGCGATCTTGGCGACTTGGCGGTTCGTTTTGTCAGGGGTTCCATGCAGACAGCATGACTTGACTCTGCGTCCTCGGCGAACTCTGCGGTGAATTCGGGGCTGTCTTAATGAGCGGGGGATTCGGCGGCGAGGATGGCTTGGGCGAGGCTGTCGAGGTTGGCGGCGGCGGCTTCGACGGTGGGTTGAAGGTCGAGCTTGCGCAGGGCGGCGGTGGTGATCGGACCGATGGAGGCCAGGCGCACGTGTTGCAGCAAGTGTTTTTCGTCGCCAAGCAGGGCCATCAGGTTGTCGGCGGTCGAGGTGCTGGTGAAGGTGATCCAGTGGACTTGTTTATTCCGCAGGGCTTGGAGGATTTCGGCGGGCAGATCGTCGGCCCGCAGGGTGCGGTAGATGGCCAGTTCGGTGACTTCGGCGCCGGCTTCCTGCAGTTTTTTGGGCAAGGAGGGGCGGGCGATGTCGGCGCGGAGGAGAAGGATTTTTTGTGCGCGGATGTCCTGCTGGGCGATCAGTTCGCCGGCCAGGGACTCGGCGACGAAGCGCGTGGGGACCAAGTCGGCGTGCAGGCCAAGCTTTTGGCGGAGGGCTTGATCGGTGCCCTCGCCGACGACGGCGATTTTGAGGCCGGCCAAGTGGCGGGCGTCGAGTTTAAGGGCTTCCAGACGCTCGGCTAATTTTTCCACGCCGTTGGGGCTGGTGAGCACGAGCCACTGATATTCCTTGATTTCCTGGATTTCTTCATCGACGCGGTCCATGACATCCGGCTCGGCGGGCTCGGTGCGGATGGTGGGGGCCTCGAGCACCTGGGCGCCAAGTTCCTCGAGCTTTTCGCGCAGTTCCGAAGCCTGGGCGCGGGTGCGGGTAATGAGGATGGTCCGGCTGAAGAGGGGCCGGCGGGTGAACCAATCCAGGCCCGGCTCGGCAATGGCGGCGACGGGGCCGACGACGATGATGGCGGGGGACCCGATGCCGGCGGCGGCCACGTCGGCGGTGGCGGAAGCGAGGGTGGTGCGCACGCTTTTTTGTTTAGGCAGCGTGCCCCACTGCACGAGGGCGGCGGGGGTATCTGGGGAGAGGCCGTGCTGCTGGAGCGCGGAGGCGATTGATTCCAGGCGGCCGACGCCCATGTAGAAGCAGGCGGTGCCGCCGGAGCGGATGAGCCCGGCCAGGGAGGCGTAGTCGATGGCGGTTTCGGGCTTGTCGGGATTTTCGTGCCCGGTGACGAAGGTGACGGTGCTGGCAAAGCCGCGGTGGCTGACGGGGATGCCGGCCATGGCGGGAGCGGCGATGCCGGAGGTGACGCCGGGGACGACCTGGCAGGGGATGCCGGCCTGGGCGAGGTAGATGGCTTCCTCGGCGCCGCGGCCGAAGAGGTAGGGATCGCCGCCTTTTAAGCGGACGACGCGATGGCCTTGGCGGGCTTTTTCAACCAGGAGGGCGTTGATTTCGTCCTGGGTCATTTTGTGGGCTTTAGCGCGTTTGCCGACGTCGATGCGTTCCGCCTGGGTGGGGGCTTCCTGGAGCAGGACGGGGTTGGCCAGGGCGTCGAAGACCACGACGTCGGCCTGGCGGAGCAATTCCAGGCCGCGGACGGTGAGGAGCTTGGGATCGCCGGGGCCGGCGCCGACGAGATACACGCAGCCAGGAGCGGATGAATTAGCAGTCATGCGGGTTTGCTCTCTTCGCGGAATGAGTCGGCGATGGTAGGCTACAGGAGTCAGGATGCAGGTCAAGCCTTAAGTCCGGATACGGGAGCGAATTTTCATGGCTGCTAAAAAATCGTCCAAGGCGGCGGGGCAGGCAAAGGCAGGGGGCCAGGGGGGGGATCGAGGGTTTCCCGCGGCCCGGCCGCGGCGGTTGCGGCGGGGGCAGACGCTGCGCGACGTGGTGGCGGACGTAAGCGTGCGGCCGGAAAATCTGATTTATCCGATGTTTGTGGGCGCGATGGATAAGCCGACGGCGGTGGCGTCGATGCCGGGGGTCAAGCAGTGGCCGGTGGGGGACGCGGTGACGATGATCCGGCAGTGGCGGGAGAAGGGGCTAAAGCAGTTTATTTTTTTCGGGGTCACGCCGGCGAAGAAGAAGGACGCCACGGGCAGCTACGCGGCCAGCGCGGACGCGCCGGTGAATCGGACGTTGGCGGCGGTGCGGGACGCGGGGCTGGACGTGGTGATGTACGCGGATTTGTGCTTGTGCGAGTACACGGACCACGGGCATTGCGGGGCGCTATGCCCGGGGGACAAACAGGGGGTGGTGGATAACGATCGAACGCTGGAGCTATTGGCCAAGGTGGCGGCGGCGCAGGCCAAGGCGGGGGCGGAGGTGGTGGCGCCGTCGGGGATGATGGACGGGCAGGTGAGGGCGATCCGGGCGGGGTTGGACGGCGCGGGATTTAAGCGGACGGCGATCATGGCGTACAGCGTGAAGTTCGCGTCGGGATTCTATGGCCCGTTCCGCGAAGCGGGGCAGGGGGGGATGACGTTCGGCGATCGGCGGGGGTATCAGATGGATTACCGGCGGGCGCGGGAATGGCGAACGGAATTGGCGCTGGATCTGGCGGAGGGGGCGGACATGGTGATGGTCAAGCCGGCGGCGACGTATCTGGATGTGATTTACCAGGTGCGGCAGGCGACAGCGGTGCCGGTGGCTGCGTATCACGTGAGCGGGGAGTTTGCGATGCTGCACGCGGCCGCGGAGCGCGGGTGGGTGGATTTAAAGGCGGCAGCGCTGGAGACGACATACGCGATCAAGCGAGCGGGGGCGGATTTGATTTTGACGTATTTTGCGCCGCAGTTGGTGGAGTGGCTGTAGAGCCCGGAAGTCACTAATGGCGAGTGTCGAGTTTCGAATGGCGAATGAAGATTGCGGCAGGCAACGTTCCGGGTGCAACGTTTGATCGTCATACGGAGGACCGTTGTCTGCGGCGATCGCGGCGGTTGACTGCCATTTTTCCTATGGGTTTTTTAAGGGCGGCAGCCAAGGCACGCAGCACTTCCGGAGGCCCGGAAGATGCTGTGTGGCACCCATGCGCCACACCCTGCGATCCACATTCCACATTCCATACCCCATACCCTTGCCTCAAGCATGCGGGGATTCTTGGTGTTTGGGGGCCAGGGCGAGGGAGGCGACGACGCCGGCGGCGAGGATCAGGAGTACGACCAGCAGGAGATAGAGGTTGAAGTTCGGGCCGATGGTGTCTTTCAGCCAGTCAGCGACGAGCATCTTGACGCCCACCAAGGCCAGGACGGCGGCCAGGGAAATTTTAAGGAAGCGGAATTTTTCGATCGCACCGGCCAAGGCGAAGTAGAGACTGCGCAGGCCGAGGATGGCAAAGACGTTGCTGGTGAAGACCAGGAACGGGTCAGCGGTGATGGCGAAGATGGCGGGGATGGAATCGACGGCGAAGATCAGATCGGTGGTTTCGACCATCACCAGGGCCAGGGCCAGGGGGGTGAGCAGGAGGGAGCCGGGCTTGGCGGATTGGACGATGCGGTCGGGCAGAGTCTTGCCGCCGGGGATTTCCGGTTCCAGGGAGCCGGGGGCGCCAGCGCGGACGACGAAGTGTTCACCGTGGAAGTGTTCGGTGATGGGGAAGAAGCGGCGGGTGAGGCGCACGACGATGTTGTGATTGGGGTTGGTGTGGTCGGATTTGACCACGAGCATTTTGACGGCGGTGGCGATCAGGAGCAGGCCGAAGAGGTAGAGAATCCAGTGAAACTCGGCGATGAGCTTGGTGCCCAAGGCGATCATGACACCGCGCAGAACCAGGGCGCCGATGATGCCCCAGAAAAGGACGCGGTGCTGGTAGATGGCTGGGACGGCGAAGAAGCCAAAGAGCATGGCGATGACAAAGACGTTGTCGACGCTCAGGGATTTTTCGACGACGTAGCCGGTGAGGTATTTGAGGACGGCAGTGTGGCCCGTGTTGACCAGCCCGTCGACGGCGTCGACGTGGGAGCCTAAGCCCAGCCAGTGGTTGTCGTAGCCAAAGTAGATAAAGACGGCGAATGCCAGGCCCAGGCTGGCCCAGACGGCGGACCAGGCGAGGGCTTCCTTGAGTTTGACCACGTGAGCGTGACGGTGGAAGACGCCTAAGTCCAGGGCCAGCATCAGCAGGACGAAGGCGATGAAGCCCAGCCAGATCCAGATCATCGTGACGCTCCTTGGGTGATTCTCATGCAGGCAGGCGAACGGTAGCGGTCGGGGAAGACTGTTCAGGCACAGGCTGCGCCGACGTCGGCGGCAGGACCGGATCCCATGAAAAAAACGTTGGGAGAACGGCAAAGCGAGTCCATATAGCGGCACCACTGATCGCCGGTATCGGCAGGCGATGGGTGTCGTCAGCGGGCATTATAGGCCTGTCCGGCGGCGCGGCTATAAGCAAAAGGCGCAGGGCCAGGCGGGGTTTCAGACGGATTGTTCGCTTGATGGCGGAGGTTGGCGCGGAGGGCAGGCGGCTTGCGGGTCTATTGGAGTTGCACGGGGCGGCGGGTCAGGAGGAACTTGCCTAAGTAGACGAGGATGAAGACGGCGGTGCAGCTTAGGACGATGGCGGCCCCGGAGGAGACGTTCAGGAAATAGGAGGCGTAGAGCCCGGCGATGCCGCAGCCGACGGCGATGACGGTGGCGACGGCCATCATGGAAAGCAGGCGCTTGGTGACCAGGGAAGCGGTGGCGGCGGGGGTGATTAGAAGGGCGCTGGTGAGCACGACGCCGACGACCTGGATGCCGGAGACGACGGTTAAGGCCAGCAGGAAGAGCAGGGCCAGGCGCATCAGGCTGGGGCGCAGGCCGATGACCTGGGCGTAGCCGGGGTCGAAGGAGGTCAGCTCCAGTTCCTTGTGCAGGGCGGCGAGGGTGGCCAGCACGAGCGCGGCGACCAAGGCCATGAGCACCACGTCCAGGCGGGTGACGCCCAGGATGTTGCCGAAGAGCATGTGGGTCAGGTCGCGGAAGGAGCGGGTGGTGCTGATGATCAGGATGCCCAAGGCGAACATGCCGGTGAAGAGGATGCCGATGGCGGTGTCTTCGCGGACGTCGCGGCGGCGGGCGACGAGGCTGATGCCCAGCGCGGTGAGAAGGTCGGTGATCAGGGCGCCTAAAAAAAGGCTCCAGCCGTTTAAGTGAGCGATGACCAGGCCGGGCAGGGCGGTGTGGGAAAGGGCGTCGCCGATGAAGGCCATCTGACGCAGGACGACGTAGGTGCCCAGCACGGCGCAGGTGATGCCCACGATCACCGCGGCGATCAGGCCGTGCTGCATGAAGGTGTATTGGAAGGGCTCAAGGAGGGTAGGCACGGGAAAGCTCCAGCTAGTCGGCAGCAGGGTGAGGGTGGGAAGCGTGGTGGTCAGCGTGGTCATCCAGGTGAGGGTCGGCATCGACCTGGCGGCCTTCGTGGAGGAAGAGGATCTGGTCAAAATGTTCATCGAGCCGGCCATGGTCGTGGGTGGCGATGACGATGGTGCGGCCGGCGCGGTGGAGTTCGTCCAAGACGTCGGCGAGGATTTTGCGGGTTTCCACGTCCACGGCGTTGAGCGGTTCATCCAGAAGCAGAAGGTCAGCCTGTTGGGCGAGGGCGCGGGCCAGGAGGGCGCGCTGTTGCTGGCCGCCGGAGAGTTCGCCGATCTGCCGGTCGGCCAGGTCGCGGATAGCCAGGCGATCAAGCAGCTGCTCGACGAGCAGATGATCGCCGCGGCGCGGCCGGCGGAGCCAGCCGAGGTGGACGTAGCGCCCGGTTAAGACCAGTCGGCGGACGCTGATGGGGAATCGCCAGTTGACTTCGTCGCGCTGGGCGAGATAGGAGACGTGCTGGTGGCAGGCGCCGATGGGCAGGCCGTGGACGAGAATCCGCCCGGCCGCGGGCTTGAGGATGCCGGCGACGGCTTTTAGGAGCGTGCTTTTGCCTGAGCCGTTGGGCCCGACCAGGGCCATGCGCCGGCCTTCGGCAAGGCGCAGGTGATCAAGGCGCAAGGCGGGCGCGGCCGCGCCGGGGTAGGCCAGCAACAAGTCGCGCAGTTCCATGGCTGGCGAACCGGGGATGGGCGGGTCGTGGCGGCGGTGCTGGTAACAGAGCCAGGGGCGAAGGTGGATCACTTTAAGGACTCAACGATGGTGTCGGCATTGTAATGCATCATTTTCAGGTAGGTTTCGCCGGGGGACCCGGGTTGGTCCAGGGAGTCGGTGTAAAGGGTGGAGTCAAAGCGCACGCCCGCTTCGGCGGCGATCTGGGCCATGAGTTTGGGATTCTGCATATTCTCGATGAACACGGCGGGGACTTGAGCGTGGCGGATTTCCTGGACCACGGCGGCGATTTTCTGGGCGGAAGGGTCGCCGGCCTCGGTGGTAAGCGAGGCCAGGGGTGTGCCCAGGACGGTAAAGCCATAGCGCTGGGCGAAGTAACCTAAGGAGTCGTGAGAGGTGACGATCACGCGGCTCTCGGCAGGGAGGGTGGAGACTTTTTCCTGGATGTAGCGGTCCAGTTCCTGAAGTTGGGTCTGATAGGCCTGGGCGTTGGCGCGATAGGACTCGGCGTGGGCGGGGTCGGCCGCGGCGAGGGCGGCGGCGATGGTCTGGGTCATGGCGATGACGTTGGGCACGCTCTGCCAGCAGTGGGGGTCGGTTTCCTCGTGGCCGTCTTCGTTGAGGGTGCGTGGCTGGATGCCTTGGCTGGCGACGACGCGCACGGCCTTGGAGCCCGAGGATTCGTAGAGTTTGTCGACCCAGGGTTCAAATTGCAGGCCGTTCTCGATGAGGACGGCAGCGTCGGCCAGGGCGATTAAGTCCCGAGGCGTGGGTTCGTAGGTGTGGGCGTCGCCGTTGGGCCCGACGAAAGTGGTCAGGTGCAGATGATCTTGCCCGACATTGGCGACGACGTCGCTGAGGATGCTGTGGGTGACGACGACGCGGAGCTGGGCGGAGGAGGAAGGCGGTGGAGCCTTTTCGCAGGCGGGGATGGCCAGCGTCAGGAGGCAGAGAAGAAGGCTGGACGCGGGGGTGATTAAAGTGGCGTGACGTATGACGGGGCGGATAAAGGAAGGCCCGACCGCGGTTTGAGATGCGCTGATCATGGCAGCGGCTCCTGGGGGTTTAGGTGGGGAAGAAAAGAAGCGCGACGCCTATTTGATAATGATAATCCATTATTGATTAAGGTCAACCCTCCAGCCGCGGGCAGGCGTTTGCCCAAGGCGGCGGGTTGCCGCAGGGATGGAAGGGGGGGTAATGTTTGGGTCACATTCATTTTCGCGCGGGCGATGGAGGCAGCCATGGTGGATTTACAGGGACGGGTGGCACTTGTGACCGGCGGGAGCAGCGGGGTGGGGCTGGCGACGGCGAAGCTGTTGGCCAGCCAGGGCGTGAAAGTGGCGGTGGTGGGGCGGCGGGCGGAGAAGTGCCGGGCGGTGGTGGCGGAGATCGAGGCGGCCGGAGGCCAGGCGCTGGCGTGTCCGGCCGATATCGGCGATCCGCAGGCGGTGCGGGCGATGGTGCGCGCGGTAGCGGAACAATTCGGCGGCGTGGATATGTTGATCAACAACGCCGGCGGAGGCAGCCGGACGCGATTGCTCGAGTGCACGGATGAGCAAGTGGACGCGATGATCAGGGCCCACGTGTATGGGCCGATGTACTGCACGCGGGAGTGTTATCGGGTGATGACCGGGAGCGGGAGAGAAAACGTCCGCGGGGGGCACGTTGTCAATGTGGCTTCGGTGGCGGCACACTGGGCGGGGGCGGACGAGATTATCTACGGCACAGCCAAGGGGGCACTCTTTAAGTTCACCCAGCACCTGCATAGTGAGTTTGCGTTGGCAAACAAGGAGATAGAGGGAGCCGGCACGGGCGCGAAGGGTTTTTATGTGCACGCGATTTTACCGGGCGGGATCAAGACGCCATTCTGGGAACCGCTGGGAATTCCCAGCCGGGACAGGCTGTGGCTGGAGCCGGCGCAAGTCGCGGAGCTGATCGCGGCGATTCTGGGGAATCCGCGGGAGGGGCGGGAATTTTTTGAAAAGATGTTCGCCGACAAGCCGGCCCACGTGTGCAGCTTCCAGGCCCACGGTCACCTGCCTTACGTGATGGCGGTGGCGCATCGGGCGCAGACGAAGAGTTGGACGCTGGCGTGAGCGCGGCGAGGGGACGTAAAGGAGCGGGGCGACTAACGAGGGGGATAATGCGAGGGGGGGTGCGAAAAAATCCAATGCCGGTGGAGGGAGTTGAACCCACACGTCCTTTAAGGGGACAACGGATTTTGAATCCGTCGCGTCTGCCAGTTCCGCCACACCGGCTGGGTGTTGCGCGGTGTTGCACCAGGCGGCGCCACATCGCGTTGGCCTTTATTCACCATGAGTTTAACGCAAACCGGGCTGGAGG
>JADZCD010000061.1 GCA_020851735.1 Phycisphaeraceae bacterium | reverse complement strand
GCATCGCCAAGCTCAAGGCGCTAAGATCCGAGGGCTTCCGCGTCCCCCAGATCGCGATCGACGCCCTGGAAGAAGAGGCGGCGGAGGCGCATGAAAAACAGCTATGACATTCTGCCGCTGCTCGCCTGTTTCGACTGGTTCAGCCTGAAGACCATCGAGCGGGACGACAAGCGGGGCTACGAAGTCCAGATCCGGCACCGCCAGCCTGGCGCCAAGTACCGCACCGTCTACACCGCCACCGCGGCCATGCCCATCGACGCCGCCCGCCGCTGCATCGCGAAAGTTCAAGACCGTGACAAGGGGCAGCCGGCCCCCAAGCCGGGCCCCGTTCCCATCCTCCGCCTCGTCACTTAAAGGAGTTTTCCATGAAACGATCCCTCGGCTTCACCCTAGGCCTGATGCTGGGCTTCGCCAGTTTGGCTTTTGCCCAGATCGTCTGGCCCCCGGGCCCCTACGCCACGGACAGCCCCAACGCCAGCAACGGGCCGGCGATCACCAAGGAATTCGTGGAGCTGGTCGCCCTCGCCCACAAGGACAGCGCCCGGGTCGGCGCCGATCTGGTGGCGGTGCACGACGCCACACTCGAAGAATTAAAGGGGATCCGCCAGGAAGTGGCGGCCCTACGCCTGGGCTTGGCGGATCTGACGGCGGTGCAATCGTCGCAGGCCTCGTCCATGGCCATCGCCTCCACGAATCTGACGACTTTTACCGGGCAGCTCGTGCAGATCCAGGAGGCCCAGCACCAGCAGCTAGCGTCTTTCGGCCTGGCCGTGCACGAATTTACTTCCTGGCTGCATGACGCGCGGGAATGGATGGACATCTGGCTTAAGCTCCGCCGCGGGGACATGGACGGAGACGGGCAGATCACCATGACCGACCTTTTGTTATTCCAGCAGCTCATCCGTGCCACTGAAAGCCAACCCTGACATGCAAAAATCCCTCTCCGAATGCTCGACCCTGTTTCGTGTCCGGCTGCGTATGCTCTTGTCCCGGCGGAGGATGTCCGGCCTGGAGTTCATGCGCCGCACGGGGCTCAGCCAGTCCAGCTACTACGGCTACGTCAGCGGGAAGATTCTCCCCAGCTACGCCAGCATGATCCTGATGTGCCACGAGCTGGGGGTCAGCTCTGATTATCTGCTGGGGATCGCCGAGGACGGCGCATAAAAAACCCCGCTACAAGCGGGGCCGCGGGTCGGCCAGACAGGGGGTGTGGCCGCACCTCGCTTAGGAGCGAATTCAAGCTGGAAGCACGGCATCTTGGGGGGTGATGGTGTTCGCCAGCAGCGTAAACTCGTTCATGTCGGCGATGCCGGCGGCCTGCAACCAGCGGTGGGGCAGGGCCAGCCGGTTTTTTGTCTTCGTCAGGTAGTGAACGGTCCAGTAGGCCAGGTAAGCGCAGCCCTTGCGCCGGGCCTCCGGCTCGGGGAGCCCCTGGTAAATCGGGTGGGCCAGGGATTCGAGGCTTTCGTAGCCTCCCGAGGCGTTGATCCGGAACGGCCGCAGGCAGAGGATGCCATTGCCCGTCTGTTCCGCGACCTGCCCGGGCGGCGTCTTGCACTGCCAGACGTACGGGGCGATGTCGGCCAGCCAATACCAGTTTTGCCGGGCCTCATCTTGGGGCATGGCCTCCAGGTACAACTTCTTCTGGAGCCCGAAGAATTGCTTTTGGAGCTTGACGACGGTGGCCCAGGCCATGGAATCCAGGTGGGCGGCGGCGGAGGCATCCAGCGACAGGTGCATTCCGGCGTCGATCACCGCGGAAATGTTCTCCTGGACGTAGCCCCAGGCTTCTTCCTTGCGCCCGGCCAGCCACAAGCCGTCGAGGGTCAGGTTGCACGTGTACCCCAGCCCCCCCAAGGTGCCCAGGTAGGCGATGGGGTCGACGTTTTTGGCGTATTCCGACAACGCGGGCACGAAGGTGTCCAGCAGCGCGTCGAAGCGCCGCCGGCGGGCCTCGCGCCACATGTCGAACGGCACGACGTTGTTGATCCGCGTGTCTCCGTAGACCCCAAAGGTGCGGAAGAACACCGAGAACCTGGGCAGGTACTTGGCATCCAGCGGCCGAACTTCCTCATCCAGGTGGGCCTGCCAACCCCCTCCCCCGGGGCGGAGGTGGGCCCAGCCAAGCCGCAGTTTTTCGTCGCTGGCATCGCTTCCCCCGTACAGGCGCCAACTGCCCAGCCGGTAATTATAAAATCCCACGTTAAGCTCCTTTCGGCTTTTCTTTCGGCCTGCCAACCATCCGCATATTGTCGATCTGCACACAAGAAACGATTTCCGCTAGCTGGTTTTCTTTCCCGCCCGGCAGCAGCAGCCTGATTTTCTGGGATTCCATGTCCGGCACCAGCTCATACCAGCGGGTGCGACCCTCGATCTGTCCAACCAGGCGGTGGCCGAGTTTTTCGGCATGGCGGAAGTATTTTAAGAACTCGTCAAAGTTAAGGCGTTGATTTTCAACCACGGTTTTGCCCTCCGGCGGCACGTATTTTTGATATTTCACTCATAACTCCATGGCACAACTAATCTTCCATCTTCTTTAGAGCCAAAGCCACGTCGGATCTTAGTTGCTCAAGCGCGTCCTTCGCTGCTTCCAGCTTGTTTTCCAGGCCGCAGATCGTCTCGTCCTGTTCTTTCCACGCCATTTCCGCGGCCTGCATCGGTGTCACGTCATCGGGTTCGAGGTTTTGTCTTCGCGACCACTCCGCAAATCCAAATCTATTAGGCATATCGGTCCTTTTTTGAAAAAACGGCTGGGCTTGACCTACCCAGCCAGGGGGGCGTAAGGGGCCCCGAGTTGCGATCCAGGTCGCAGTGTAGGGTTTACTGGATCGCCAATCCTTGGAGGGGAGAAAAAGGAGACAGTTGTGTTCCACGGGGAACGGTTATTCGGGGCGTGGAGAATCCACGATCACGATTTTTGGAGCTTGTTCCTGGATGGTGTCATCCGGCGAAGGCCCCGCCGCGGGCTGTACGGGCTCCGTAGCGGGCTTCCCCTCGGCTTCGCCCAGCGGCACCCCCGGGGCGCCAGGCTGCCCCGCAGGCTGCTCCTGCTTGGGCTCCTGGCCCCGTAGCGGGCCGATCTCCAGTTCAGCCCTGGCATAGATCGTGGCGATCAAGCCGATGGCGGTGCCAAAGTTGGGGATGGCGCCGGCGCGAAGGCGGGCCATTTCCCCTTTGATTTCCCCGCTGATGTTCTGGAACGTCTTGGCGGCGCCTTCCGACCGCCACTGGGCCAGGCCCGCATCCAGCCGGCGATCGTGTTTCCAGACCGACAAGCAGACGGCCATGAGGGCCAGGACGTGGGGCGCCGAGCGGCGGAAGAACTCTTCGGCTTTTTCTTTGTCCAGATTGGCCAAATCGTTAGTCCCCAACTCTTCGAGTTGTGCGCTGATGGTCTTACCGGACTCCAGCACCATCCAGAGCAGGTCAGAAGACGTTTCGGCTTTTTCCAGGACGGCCTTAACGAGCTTCTCGCCGGCCCCATTGAGCACCCGCAGGATCAGGGGCAGGGGGTAGCTTTCGCGGAACGCAGCGAACGACCGGCCCTGGCTGGTGAACCCCACCGCGATGGCCCCGAGCTTGCTTACCAGATCTTTCTCGTCCACGAATTCTTCCATGGCGCACGCCAGGCCCTCGACGTGGCCGACGAACTCCTCATCGCCGATCCCCTCATTGCTATCCGCGAACTTCACGTCAAACTGCGTAGGCTTAGTCCTGAACCCCAAGCTGTTCAAGATCTGCTCCTCGCTCATGCCATTGTCGAACGGTGAATTTTCCACGCCTGTCTCCTTCTGTACAAAACAAAAACCGCCGGCGAGCGTTCAGCTACACAGCCAAACGTGCCGGCGACTAGCCTCCAACCTGATTTTCCGCGCGGGGCGATGCCAGATCATCACCGGGCCTCCAGAGAAGAATTCGAGCGACGAAGGAAAGATAACACAGAAGTCTATTTTGTCAAGCTGAATCATAGAAAATTTCTTCCCCCCTCATACTCCCCCAAGACAAAAGAAATCAAGGCAATGTATTACATACAGTGCACGGCCTCTTTTAGAATGGCTCAATACTGACACCCAAGTCAGTTGCCAGAGTAAGGAGTTACGGTGTCCGACACCGATCAAAGTATGTCGGACACTTCTTTAGTACCGTACAGATAATGCAAAAAAACGTGATGATTCTGTACCGATCGAACAAGACAAGAAATCCATGTCCGACAAACGCAGGATATTGCTCTAACGTACTTGCCAGAACAACAACTTACAGTTCTAAATTGCAAAATGAGATTTTGGGCTATATTTTTTGCGATCTGTACATGTAGTGCCGAAATAATACGCCGATCTGTACAAGTAAGAATGCGTCACGCCTGTACAATTCGCGAGCGAATGCACGATATGTACGAAACGCGAAGTCAAAAATGGAGGCCGCGGGGGAGGTATATACGAGGGGAGGTGGAGGTTTCGTCCATGCCGAGGGTGTCACGCCGGGGGGGGCGTCCATGCTAGCGTACACGACCTTGCACCACGTTAAGCTAGGCAACATGGGCAAGCTGGGCAGGCTAGCTGTCAATAGGGGCAAGGCTTGTTGCGCAAAAGGGCAAGAGTAGGCGTCCGACATGTCACAATGGGCAAGATGGGGGGCTTGGGCAGGCTGATATTCCCCTCCCCTCCGTTTGCCTTTTTGCGAAATCTGGGGCTCAAAAATGGCGTTATTAGCCTAAAAACGAGGGTTTTTGCTCCGTTGCTACCACTATGGCGTTGATGGACGGGCCCATTAGGGCATTCATCATCGGGTTCAGGTTCGTGTCCGACATATCCCCAGTGTATCGGCCGTGACGTGGTGGCCATCGACCCCTAGGGTCTGTGGTAGTAAACCCGCGAAAGCGCTCACGATGCCAGCGGGGCCCATAGGTCCGACCTTAGGGCAAGTCTAATGCGATGCCCCGACTAGACTTAACGGCAATAGCAACAAAAGCAACCGGACCGATCTAGCCTATGGTCAGAACGTCGGTCTGGGGGCGAAATATCCCCTAGACCGATTTTCACAACTGGAGTAAGCACCATGGCTAACCGTCGCAAAAGCTCTATGAGCAAGCGAGCCGCCGTCAAGCGGTCAACCCAAGGTGGCTTTCTGGACGCCTGTACGTCTGGGAACCGTTGGGTGGCCAAGCGGCACAACTGGATCATCGTTCCTCGCAACAACGTCAAGACGGATTGCAAAAAGTCTGGGTCACGCCTCTTGCGTGAGGCTGCCCATCGTGCCGAGCAATGGCACAAGCACAAAATCGGCTGGATTTAGTCCATATCGACCTTGGATGTTCCAAGGCGTTGGAGTCACACCCTTTATGGGAGTCTGACATGTCTGGCAATAGCGAGATCGGCATGGCGTTGCTCAAAGCCCTAACCCAAGCCCTTGGCCCCAAGGCGATCGGGCAGATTCAACGTGGGCAGAGACTTGGCCGGCGGGAACGTGAGAAGTTCACGAACACCGTCAGCATGGTCAAGCCTAAGGCCTACGTGCCCAAGGGCCCTGCGTTGGACGAACACGGTCTGCCCCTCTATGGGACGGCCGAAACGCCCAAGGCTGGCCCTGAGGTCGTCCACAAGGCCCGCGTGGCCCAACTGGACGCTGCTGTGCCTGGGCTGAGCAAGATGGCCTTCATCTACTCGGTCGGCGTCGATGCCAAAGGCAAGTACACCCGCGAATATGGGCAGATGGTGAACACGCCGTTCACTTGGGTGGACCTGCCTGGGGGCAAAGAGTTCAAGACGGTGGGCATGAACCCGGATCAGGTGCGCAGGGCGCTCAAGGCCTGCGGCTACGGGTTCTCCAAGACCAACAATCTGTGGGCTTGCGACAGCAAGGGTCGGCCCGTCAATCGGCGGGCTGGCAGGTGTCGGGGCGTTGGCAAGGCCATGCTCGATGACAATCAGGAATCGGCGGCTTGAACGATTCACACCCGACCGCCCTGAGGGGCGGAAGGGCCTGAACCGTCAGGATTGACCTGGCTTTCTCCCCTCCGGCCTGGGGGCCCTCACGGGGCCCCTGGGCTTTTTGTGTGCGTTCTGTTCAAAATCACTGTTTGCAAGGAGTAGAACAATGGGAGCTGACCTCTACATCGGGTCCGTGTGGGACAAAACCGAGCGAAAAACCAAGCCCAAGTTTGAAGCCGCGGTGGCAGAAAGAGACGCCCACCGTGGCGCCGCGAATGAATGCGAGAAACTGGCCGCTAGCGTGCTTAACGCCATGGTGGAGAGTACGGGCAAGCCCATCGCCTGGGAAGACCCAGGGACGAAGGGCGTGCTCAACAGCATGGCCGAGAAATCGCGGCAAGAATTGACCCCGATCACTTTTCGGCCCTCCGCGGTTCGTCGCCTCGTCCAGGCCCAGGCCAAAGTGAACAAACACTTCAATTCGCTTTTCTCCGAAAAATCGGGATACTTCCGCGATTCGTACAACGAATGGAATATGCTAAACAGGCTTGGGATATCGTGGTGGCAGGATGTCGCAAAGATGCTTGTGGTTGGGAGCGACGGCTGCGAAGTGCTGGGCGTTGAGGCGGCCACCGCCATACTGCGAAGAATTGAGGCCACGCCGATGCGGCCGCTTACGCCCGAAGAGGTCAAGAAGATCGTCGATGACAACCGCAACGCCAATTTGGCTGGCGCGGAGTCTGAGTCGCCTGGGGAAGTGCAGGATTTCTACGTCGCCAAGCGCGAAGAGCTGATCCGCTTCCTCAAACGGGCCATTAAGCTCAAAGAGCCGATTCGATGCTCGCTGTGACCCACACGGGCCCGATACTCACACTTCTGGGCGGCTTAACGGCCGCCTGGGGGTTTCTGCAATGCCGCAGAGTGGAGTATGACCATGGCAGATGACGGCTGGAACGAGGAACTCCTGGAGTGGACAGGCGAGCTAAAAGCCCATCTGGTCAAGATGGGCATAAAGCCTGAAGATGTCCCAGAAAGGCATCGCGAGGCATCCTGGATGTACAACGCCGCGAAAGAAGCGGATGAGGCTGCGGAGGAAATCGTGGCCGAATGTTTCCCGGAGTTCGATTGGGATGGCTTTGAAGAGAGACAGCGCAAGACCTGGGAGCAAGAAGTTAAGGCTGTGCTCGTGGGCCTTGGCTACGACGCGAACAAAATCCCTGTCCACCCCATGCACGACCTGTACGAACAGCACATCCTCGGCAAATTGACCACGGAGGAAGCGGCGAGGATGGTCGCCCAGGAGGAACTGATTGACGAATGAACGACGCCCCCCGCCACCGGAAGGTGACGGGTAGGCTTTCGGCAATTACGCCGAGGGAGTCTGAACCATGGCAAGATCAAAGAAGGTTGGCGGCAAAAAGAAAGCCCAAGAAGTGGCAACCCCAGAGCATTCCGACGATCACGCTTTCTGCGAGGTTCGCTTTGCGACGAACCTGTGGCTGGCGGCTGAATTTGTAAGAAAATCGTCGGGCCCTGCCGATGCGATAAGGCAAGCGCACAAGGCGATGGAGACCTACCTATACGACCGGCGCGAAAGGGAATTGAAGAACCTCGATGCTTTGGCCAAGGAGCGCCTGGCCATCTTCGGACCCTCTCCCGCAAAGGCCCGTGAAGGAGCGAAGCTGATCGACGAAGTTCGGGAAACGCACAGGCTCGCCAAGGCTGGGCTCGATGGAATGATGTCCCACATCCTGATGAAGGATAACTGGTTCTTTGATATGGCCAGAGCAAGATTCTGCCAATAACAAGCCGCCCGCCGGCTGACGCTGGTGGGCCGCCTTCACCCGCAATTCTGCGGGGCTTTTAGGAGTCTGACAATGGCAACATCGGTAACTGGTTCAAAAGAGCATCCCTTGTGGGTTGCCCGGGAAATGGTGCGGAGCACCACGGGCATCAACGCGATCGCCAAGCCTGGCGATGTTCAGCACTTCGCCCATCTGACCTTGGATGGGGCGAAAGAACTTATCGGGCGCAAGCTGATGGACCCGCAAGAGCGGCAGAATTACGCCCCGCCGATTGGGGACATGCTCGAAGGGCTGGGCTCGCTGAAGAACGCCAAGGATCGGGTATCCCTGATCGGCTACGTGGTGTGGCCGCCCCGGGAAGATGCCCGCATCAGCTTGGAAGGCTACAACATCGACCATCCGACGGCGGAGGACTTGATGGTGCTGGCCGCGTTTGGAGAGCCCGACGAAACCAACCTCCGCCACTGGTGGGACTAAACCATGAAGCAGAAGAAAAGAAACTTCGTGGTCGTCACTTACCAGGACGTGGGACATTCGACCATCGTGGGGCCTTCATGCCCATGCTGTGGGCGCAAAGGCGAACGTGTCGAGCTTAACTTTCTGCTGGAAACCCAGGACATTGGCAGCCGGATCTACCTGGACAAAGACCGGGCCGGCGTCGTGACCGTCGCTCAAATCGAAACGCCTACCCAACGGCGCAAGCGAGAGAGCAACAACAGAAGGAGAATGACGTGACGCTCTGGGCAAGAATCAGACTTGCCATTGTGCGTGGATGCCTTCGCACCTTGGACGCCAAGTGGAAGCCCTTGGCTAAAAGGCTCAGCCTTAAGCTGGACGAGCGGAGAAGAAACTACGATCACGCCGTAGTGTACAGCGAACGGCTCAAGGTCGATTTGTATAGGACCGTATTGATTAGGCTGGTGTCTTGCCCGGCCCTTAGAAGCCGAACCCTCAAGGGCGAGGATCGTGCGGCTCTTGATGAAGCCGTCAATTTGCTCATTTCCGATGACAGGAAGGAGAACTCATGCCACAAGTAGGGATGCTGGACGTTGGCATCGTGCTGTTGAGCATCGTCGGCATCATCCTGGAGTATCGCAGGATGAGGGCCAACAAATAACCCCGTCGTGGTCGGCCTGACCGCCGGCCACGGCTTTGGAATTGGAAGGTCCGGTGCAGGTGGTACGTGCCGCCGCGGATTTTCTGGAAAAAAGGAGGTCCACCATGGACTTTGACCAAATGGCGATCGGTGATTTACGCAAGGAGTTGCGCAAGCAATTTCCAAGCCTGCGTGGCATGTTTGCGGCCACGGCTGACAAAGAGACCTGCGTTCGCTTGCTGCGCAAAGAGCTTACCCCGCGCCAGGCCTTCGAGGACTGGAGCACAAAGAACGCTGGGAAGTTCACGCAGGAAGTGGCGGCCGAGCACGCCGAAGATGGCGCGCAGCCGCCTGAGGGCGTGATGCCTCTGGGCGAGGTCAAGGAAGACGGCGTGGCGTCCCCAGATCCGGGCGCCAAGGTTGAAGCAGCGGTAGAGCGGATGAGCAAGATCGCCATCGCTTGCGGAGATCACGATTTGGTGTCCGCGATTATGGAGCTGGCGGGCAGCCGCCACGAGGCCATCCGTCTGTCCGCCGAGCTTGAGGCCTTGAAGAAGGTCGGGTACGTGGCCCAGCCCAAGGTCGTCGTCGAGGAATCCGGGCAGTCCACGTTCATGGGCTTGCCCATCCCCATCATCATGATGGAGGGGTCGGGCCATGCCGCGGACAAAATCCCGGATCCCGACCCTTGCTACTCTTATTCGATGTGGCGGGCAGTGCGAACCTGCGGGTCGATCAGGTTCGACCAGACGCCGGTGGATGTCCTGAAGGCATTGCTGGCGGACCTGCGAATCCTGATGGTAGGCGCCCCGGGAACGGGCAAAACCTCGCTGTTCACGCAGATCGGGGCCATGACCCGATGGCCCGTCACCAGGATCAACGGCGTGCGTGACCTGACGCTAGCTGATTTTGTCGGCACGTATGAGGCCAAGGGCGGGGAGACCGTCTGGGTAGACGGCCCGCTGACCACAGCCATGCGGCGTGGCCACCTGACCATCATCGACGAGGTGGACCACATGCCGGCGGAATGTTCCTCGGTGCTCCATGCGGTGCTGGAACCCAAGGGCGAACTAACCCTCATCAGCAGGGGCGGGGAGCGCGTGGCCCCCAACCCCAATTTCCGCTTGATGGCTACGGCCAATACCGCGGGATTTGGCGACGAATCTGGCGTTCATGCCGCCGCCAAGGTGCAGGACTCGGCGTTCATGAGCCGATGGGATGCGGTATTCCAACTGGAGTACCCCGAAAAAGATCAGGAGCGATGCTTCCTGATGTCCAGCTTTGGCACGCCGGAGAAAGAAGCGTCCATCATCACGGAGCTGGCGGCGATCACCCGCGACGCCGCGGCCGATGGCACGCTGCTCTACCCCATGACGCTTCGGCATTCGATCTCGTGGGCCAAGATGTCCCCGCTGCTGGGGTTTGGCACCGCGTTCTGTGTGGCGGTGCTCAACAAGATCCCCAAGTCAGATGCCGCGGCCGTGGTCGAGCTGGCGCAGCGCGTGGCAGGATCGGACCTTGCGGAATTCACCGTATCGTAAACCCGTCTCCCGTCGGCCAACGCCGGCGGGAGGCTTTGTGCCGCCCTCGCCGGACGGGCTAAAGTCTGGAGCTTTAGAGTAAGGAGTGAACCATGTTCACCGTGGCAGATCTCGGTAAGGTTGCGAATGTTTTATCCGAAAGGCACGGAATTACCCTTGTAACCAAGGGCGTGGAGTGTCAGACGGATGGCAAGGTCATCACGATTCCAGCCCTGCCTCCCCAAGTCGAGAACCCCATGCTTCTGGCCACGATTCGGTCGTATGTTGACCACGAGTGTGGTCACATTGTAGGCGAGAGCGACTTCGCGCTCCTCCGCAAGATTGACGAAAAGTTCGGCGTCATCGGAGCCTCCATCTTTAACGGGCTGGAGGACATCCGCATCGAGAGCTATATGACCAAACGCTGGCCGGGCTGCGGGCTCAACCTGACCGCGGGGCGCAAGTTTGGTTACGAGAAGATCGTCTCCCGCTACAACGGCCGGGACAATGAGACGAGGATGCCGGTGTATATTCAGGTCGCCGTGGGCGCCTTCGTCATGGCGATGGACGGTGACGGCACTCCGTTTGAAATCGTGCTGGGGAAAGTGGCTCGCCGGATCTTGGGCAAATTCGGGCCCAAAATCCTGGCGTGTCGCACCGCCCCCAGCAGCGCTTATCCGGCGGAGTTGGCCGAGGAAATCATGGAAGAATTCCTGACGGAGCAAAGGGTGGCGATGGAAAAAGTCGCTGAACCTATCCGCAAGCAGGACGAGAAGAAGAGAGACCTGCGTTCTCAGGCCCGGCAGCGGTTGAAGCTGGAGTTAGAGAAAGGGTTGGCGGATAAGAAGTCCGACACGGGTACACCCGCGGAGTCCCCCAGCGATGTCAGTGCCGAAGATTACGAGCGATCGCTGGACGGCTTCGACGAGAAGACGCAGGAAATAGAACGCGAGCACAGGCGTGCCGTGGATCACAGAATCCAAGATGCCATGACGGAAGCCAGAGAGGCATTTTCGGTGGATCCAGCAGGCCGGACGAATGAGGCCGGTCAACTGATGGCGTTTGATTTCTCCAGCGAAGGCCTTGGAGCCGCTGTGCGGTCAGCCATCGAGGCAGAGGCCTTGTTCTCTGGGTGCTGGTCGGTGTCCGACGGCGAAACCGTCAAGACGGCCAAGGAATGGCTTGCATATTTAGGCGACGGCGCCCGTTTGCTGGTCGAACACTCCGAGGCCAAAGGCCAATCGCTTACCGCATGGATGGATGAAGCTCGCAGGAGATCGGCGCCTGCCGGCCAAGTCCTCGCTCAATTGCTCAGATCGCAGGCTAAGTTCGCCTGGCGCTCTGGATATCGGCGCGGCAGGCCTGACGCTAAGCTGCTTGCGGGCATGGCCTTGGGCGTCAACCCGAGGGCCATGCGCCGGCGGTACGTATCCGATTCGCCCAAGACCGCCTGCTACATCATGGGCGACTTCAGCCATTCCGTGGGCATGACGATGATGAACCTTCAGGCCCAGGCCATCGCGGTGTTTTTGGAGACGATCGAAAGCGCTGGCTACGAATCCAAGGCCATGTTCTTCGTCCAGGGGTCGGCCGACCCTTACGGCATGTACAGCGGCAACCAGGGCACCCTGTTTTTCATGGTGAAAAACTGGGGTGAGGCAGTTCGGATAGGCATTGGCAACCTCAAAAAAGTGGCGGAATACAAGCCTACAGGTGGCTCGACTCCGCTACCGGAAGCTCTGGCGTTGTGCCTTCGGGAAATCTCCGCTCGCCCGGAGCCCCGCAAGGTGATCCTTTGCCTGACGGATGGCGGCAGCGACTACCTGCGAAGCCAGAATGCCTGCCAAGCCATCGAGAAGGCTGGAGTTGAGCTGCTGATGATCGGTCTGGCCGAGAATGTTGGACACCTTGAGTACATGGCTTCCAACCTGAAAGAGATCGCCGGCGAGAAATGGATCGTCGCGATGGCTCCCGAAATGGGACGGGCCATGGCCAAGAAAATACGGGAAGTCTTCCTCCCCGCCCTCCATTGACGGGGAAGCGTGGGCGAAGTAGATTGGAAAAGCACCTTAAGGAGACAGCAACCATGCCCTACGTGACCAAGGCCATGCGGGAATCCGCCTACGATTCGCTGCGCAAGATTCTTCTGGAAGATCCCACGCGGGCCCGGATTTATTTCCGGCGGAAGATCCCCTCTTCCCGCCACCTCCATTCCCGCTACCAATTTTGGACCACGACCCCATCCTCCCTGGTCGACATCACCATGCTGGTGTCGCTGGCGTTCGGCCTGCGCAGGTTCAAAGACGGCTTCTGCGGCCTGCCCCCATCCCGCCAGAACGAGGAAGTGAACGTGGTTCTGGCCAAGGCGCTGGCCGACCTTCCGTTCAACGAAATCATCCCTGTGCAAGATTGGAGCTGAAGTGGCCAAGGTAAAAACTCCGAAGGCTAAGGCCGCTAAAGAACCCAAGCCCGCAGAACCCAAGCCCTCCAGCGTGGTCAACGAAAGGGCTCGGGCTGTGCAGGCAGCCCACGCCTTATTCAAGGCCATTACGAAAAAGGCGGCGCCACACCGAAGGTTGTCGGACCCGGCCCTGTGGAGCACGTCCGCCCAGACCATCCGCTACTCGTTCGACTGGACAGGATTTGACCGGGCGGATTTGGCCTCCATCGAACGGGCGTCGGGCTTGGCCCAGCAATGCCTGACCGACTTCTTGAAAATCGAACCGCGGCCCTATGCCATGGAGGTGTTTTACCGTCCGCATCCAACCCACGAACATCAGGTGCGATTCACCGCCACCGCGTATTGGCGACAGCCATGATTTCTAAGCGCCGCAAACCTACATTCTCCGAGGTCTACAACTGCTACATGAACCGCACCGTGCTGGTCAAAGTGCTGGAGACCAAGGAATCCCCGGGCGTGTACGTGCCCGCCGTGGTCCGGGAAATCGCCATGGCCTGGGGTACGTTCCGCCTGCTTATCGACCCAGTGGGCGGGAGCGGCACGGCCTGGGTCGATGCCGGCAGGGTGATCCCGCCCTCGGATGCGGACATCGCCGCCGCCCAAGCCGCCGGAGTCCCCATGCTGGAAGCCGAAAGCCCATGAACAGCGTCCGCAAAATGCCCATGCCTCGCACGCCCGCCGAGGTGCTCAACCTGATCGTCGACGGTCTAAGCGATCGCTATCGCCGCCGGATCGACCAAGGCGCGGTAGTGCTGGGCATTTTTCACAGCAATAAATCTGGCCGCCTCTTTATCGCCCGTTCGGTGGATTGCCTCCGAAACAAGCGTCGCGTGACTTACTACTGCCTCGGGGCGATGCAGGGCGCCATGCACACCAAGCACCCCTATTTCGTCACGCCGCTTCCCAAGGTGCCCTGGCCCCAATACGAGTTTGGGACGGGGTGGGGGCCGGGTGACACACTCATTCGTCGCGTCGTGGAGTATCACCATGGACACTGCCAGCGAACCGAAAAAGCGTAAAGTACCCAACTTCCCGAGGCAGCTTGCGGTCGCCGTCGCTCCGCCCTGGGATCCGACCCGGGACCGCCTGCGTGTGGAGGAGGTGGCCGCCTACCTCAAGCACCAGTACGCCCTGCGGGTGTCGACCAAGCGGGTGCTGGAGTGGGCCGAACTCGGCGTTAAAGGAGCGGACAACACCTTTAATTTTCTGCCCATCGTGAAGATGGCTAAGCGTCGCTTTGTCAAGAAAGACGAACTGCTCAAATTTCTGGAGATCGTCAGATGAAAATTCGCTGCTCCAAGCTGGATGCCCTGATGTCCTGCCCGCCCAGCGTGCTCGACACCACGGCCGTACGCATTGACCGCGAAGAAGAGGCCGCCACGATCGGCAAGGCGGTCCACGCCATGGCCGCCGACCTCATCGAACGGCAGGCTTACAACGTGATGGAGACGGCCGCGATGTTCGGGCTGGACACCGAGCAGTCCGAGGAGGCGGCGGCCTTGATGCTCTACCTCATGCGGGCATGGGATGAGCTGCGGCGCTATTTCCCGACGCCCCGCACGGAATGCGGGGTGGCCGCTCCGCTCTCCGCCGACGTGGAATTGACCGGCACCGTGGATCTGCTGAGCCCGCTGGGCGAAACCAAGGCGGTGTTCTGTGATTGGAAAACCGGGCGGGTGGACTCCAACTACCAGCACCAGATGGCCGGGTATGCCTACTGCTTGTGGACCATCCTTGGGCAGCCGGAAGACGGGCTCATCACTGGCATCGTGGTTTTTCTCCGCCATCACTATTACCGGGTGGTCAAGTACACCCCGGCCATGCTACGCTCCTGGCATCACGACCTGACGCACAATGCCCTGGCGGCCGCCACTAAATTCCGCCCGGGGAGAGTGTGCCCCAATTGTGAAATCTATGCGTCCTGCCAAGCTCGCAAGGCCGAAGTCACGGGCGTGGTCGACTCCGTGCTCGGGCGCACCACGGGCGACCCGAAGTGGACGACCTTCGTGGATCAAGCCACGGGCCTGTTGGCCAACATCGACGCCGACAACAAGCACGAGCCAGCCGTCGGCGACATCATCACCACGCTGATGACCAGGGCGAGGCTGGCCAAGGAGGCGGCCGACGACGTGGTGGCGCTGGTGCGGGACACGATTCGGCGGGTCGGTCCCATCGACACCGGAGAATTCACCACGATGGAGCTGGCCACCGTCACCATGAAGACCCTCGATCCCGTGAAATCGTTGCCCGTGCTTCGCCGGCACCTGTCGGACGCGGAAATCTGCGGCGGGATGAAGCTGTCCCTGCCCCAGATGCAAAGCGCGTACGCCGCCAAAAAGGGGCGGGGCGAGAAGGTGGCGGCGAAGATCCAGATTGAATCCGAACTCGATCGCGCCGGCGCCATCGTGGTCAGCCTGCATGAGCGAATGACCGAACGCCTCAAACCACAAAAGAAGGAGGGCGAAGATGTCCCAGGAACAGATGGTGAGGAACTTGGCGACGGAGATCATGGTGCTGGGGAATCGGCTTGAGCAGGAAGCGATGGTGCTCAGGCTCCCCGAAGCCATCAACACCTTGTCTGATTTGAGCGAGCAGATCGCCAACATGCTGCTTCAGCTAGCGTCCATCGGCGAAGAGCAGGCCCGCAAGGGGCGCAGCCCAACCCTGCACCTCGTCTCCGTGGGCGTGGCCGCCGAAGCGATCATGAACCGGGCCAAGAAGACCGCCGACGTGATCGCGGCGATCCATGCCGACCTCCAGAAATCGCTCTCCGGCGAAGCCGTGGCCCCGCCGGCGGAACCTGTTGCCCCCAAGCCCAATCCCTTTAAGCCAGGAGCTAAACGATGAGTCAAAATGCCGTGGCCGTTCGCCCCGTCGAAACCCTCAAATCACGCCTGCCCGCCATGCTCAAGGCCATGCCGGCGGTGATGCACGACCGCTTCAAGCAGGCCGCCATCGCCATCGCCATGTCCCCTATGATCGCCGACTGCACCCCCGAATCAGTGGTGCGGCAGGTCTTCGCGTGTGCCCGCCTGAACCTGATCCCTGACCCCGTGCTCCATCTGGCGGCGATCGTGCCATTTCGCAACGGGAAGACAGGCAAGAAGGAGGCCACGCTGGTGATCGAGTATCGGGGGCTGGTGGAGCTAGCTAAACGAGCCGACCCGTCCCTGTGGCTTAAAGCCTCCACGGTGTACGAGAACGACGATTATGAGCTGGTCGAGGGATCGGTGGACAGGCTGACCATCAAGAAGCGATGGTGGGAAAAGAACGAGGCGGGGCCCGGGCGACCCCTCTTTTTCTATTGCGTGTCCAAACAGGCGAACGCCGAGGAGCCCCTGCTCACCATCATTTCGGCGGCGGAAGCGGAGAAAATCGGCAAAGCCTCCAAAGCCGGGATGCGCGAGGGTACGCCTTGGCATGACAACTTCGAGCGCATGGGCGAAAAGACGACCATCCGCCGCTCCTCCCGCTTCTGGCGCATGGATCCGGACAAGAGCGAAACCCGGGTCTTCCGTGAGGCGATCAACCTGGACGAGGTGGCCGACAGCCCGGCCGACACAGACACCAGCGCGGACGGATTGCTGGATGGCCTCGGCAATTCTGACGAGGATGCCGCCGACAACATTCCTTCCGGCGAAAGCCGCATCGGGTCGCTGGCCAAGGACGCTTTCAAGGAACAGCAGAAGCCGGAGAAGCCGGCCGTCAAGCCAGCGGCCAAGCCCCCCGTGGATCCGACCCGGGAGCAGGCTTCCGAAGCCCTCCGCAAGATGTTCGCTAAGTTCGTTGAGGCCAAGCTCATCGAGGCCAGGGTGGACGACATCCACACTGCCCAGCTAAAGCTGCTGGTGAAAATCACTGGCGCCACTGACCCGGTGGAGGTGGTGTCCAAACTGTCCAACTGCACGTTGGCCGAGCATCAGGCTTGGGTAGAGACGCTCAAGAAGATGTCCAAGGAGGAGGTTTTGCTCTGCTGCGATGAGGCTCCCGACGTAACCCCACTGGAACCGGAAGTCGTCACGCCGGAAGAGCAGAGTTTAGCTTTCACCGGCACGCCCACCCTCCGGGCCGTGGTAGATGCGTGGGCGGAAGCACGCAACCTTGAGACGGAAGAGGCCATGGTTGCCGTGTCCAGGTACTTCCACCTTAAACACAGCACGAAGGCCGAGAAGGCGCCGGTCGAATTGTTTGCCCTGGCCCTCCGGCAAATTGCAGAACGGACCATCAAGTTTGAACTGTACGACCTCAAAAAGGATTAGGCTAAAGATTCATGGCCGCCTACGCAGAACGGCTGGAGGCTCTCGCGTCGTCGCTGGTGCGCCATGGCGTGCCATCCGCCATCGCCCTGCTCGTGGCCGAAGGGCTGCTGGCTCGCCTGCGTGTGGTCTGCTGGACCCAATGCACTGACCTGCTGGGGACGCCCGACGACGTGGACGCTCTGTGCGGATGGACCAACCCGCCCCGGGTTCTGGCCAAGCTGCTGCGGGCGGCCGGGCTGCTGGGCGTTGAGTCGGGCGAGTTGTTCTGCCCATCGGCCATCCGCGAAGCCCCGGAGTACGTCAAGAAGCGATGGGGCAGGCGCAACCCGGCGAGCTACCGCGCCGCCATCCAGCGAGCCAAGAAGGCCCAGGCAGATCCCGTCCCCGCCACCGAGGACGAAGCAGACACTCCGGATGAAGTAGACCTCTTTGGACAAAGGATCATCCATGCCAACGACAAAGCCACCGCAGGATTCCAAGCCGTCGTCTCCGTCTGGTTCGCCATCTACGAGCGACGCTACGGGCGAAGGTACGCCTTCAAAGCCAAGGACGGGGCCATCATCAAGAAAGCCCTTGGATCCGGCGCCTCCCATGAAGACCTCTGTGCAGCGCTTGAAAGATATCTTGCCTGCACTGAGCCGTTCTACGCCGGCCACGACCTCTCCGGGTTCATCGGCAAGCTCAACCGCTGGCTCGCCACCCCAGCCCCCGCCCGGGGCAAGCCAGGGGAACTCATCGAACACATCCCCCTCTCCCCCATCGTGGTCGGCCGAGGACCGCAGGGCCCGCCAGGAGCAAGAGCGCAGCGTGCAGTTGTGGGCTAACGCGGGGGTGCCCAGGCTGCACCGCGAGCGACGCCGGGAGGAGTTGCTGGAAAGCGACGCCTGGAAAGCGGCCTATCGGATCGCCACCGAGATCGTGGATCAGGGCGGCATTCTGCTGGCCATCGGCAAGCGCGGCAACGGGAAGACGCAGCTTGGCGTGGAGCTGATTCGCGACGCCTGCAAAGCCGGCAGGACGGGCCGCTACGTCCGCTCCCGGCAGATCGGCATGAAGTTGCGGGAAGCCTTCAAGGGCGACATCACGGAAGCGGAGGCCCTGGACGTATTCACCAAGCCCCACCTCCTGGTGATCGACGAAATTCAGGAGAAGCCCGAAAGCGATTTTGAGCAGCGGAGCTTAACCCTGCTGATCGACATTCGCTACGGAGACAAAAAGCCGACCGTGCTTTGCGGCAACGTCAGTGCGGAGCCCGGTAAGATCCAGGAAATGTTGTCGCCCTCGATTCTCGACAGATCCAGGGAGGGTGGCGGCGTGCTAGCGTTCGACTGGCCGAGCTTTAGAGGAGACGCCTGAATGCCCATCTTGAAAACCGAACCCCGCGGCCGGCCCCTGGAACGACTCATCGCCGGCACGTTCCCGGCCTACGCCGAGGCCAAGCTGGCCCAGCTTAGCGTGATGCCCGTACCGATGGCCCCCTGCGGCATCTTCCACCCCAAGCATCGCCGCATGTTGTACGTCCCCAAGGGCAAAGCCCCGTTCGACGTGTATGGATGGGTGATGACTGGCCTAGGTATTTTTATCGGGGCTGAGCTGAAGGAGACCCGCCGTAAAACCAGCCTCTCGATCCGGATGCCCGACGATTCCGGGGGCGAGGGGATGCAGTTTCATCAACTTCACTCGCTGGCCAGCCTGGCAAGTGCCGGCGGGCTGGCCCGCCTGGTCTGGTCGAACGACGGGGAGTTGGGGGTGCTCAAGGGTGAACGCATCGCCGAGGCGTTTAATGCTGTCTGGACGGCCTGGATAAGCAAGCAGAGCGGCAAGAAGGCCATGCCCGGCTCGCGGAGCATCCCTTGGGAGAAGTTCGACTCCGTGGCTTATAGGCCAATCGGAGGGCAGGCCATCCCGGACTGGCTTGAAATGGGCGACCTGATGCCTGGAAAATAAAAACGCCCCGGGGTGGTCGGTCGCCGGGGCGCCTATGGAGGGTAGAGACGAGACTCTAGGAGGTGGGCTTCAATCGCTCCAGGGCGTCTTTCCACTTCTGCTCAACGGACGCCTGGGCCGCCCTCGCGAGCTGCATTTCTTCTTCGGACGGGTCACGCCCCTCGGATTCGGCCAGTTCCGCCATCGAAATGATCTGGGCCGCGGCTTCGGTCAGGGCCTTGGCGATCAGGAGAGCCTCTAACATGCTTCGCCTCTCTTTCTAGTCGGTCTTCTTCTTGGCTTTCTGTTCAAGCTGCGCTTCGTAGAGCAGCAGAGAATCAATCGCTTCACTAAAACTAGCGAAGGCCGCTTTGTAGGTCAATGGCTGGTCGCTCTTGGCCGCATCTTCCATGCGGTCGAGGGCCACGGCGGCGGCCGCCCGGGCGACTTCGATTTGCTGTGCCGTGCGGTAGTCCATCTTGCCGGCCTCGGCATAAGCCACCAGCACCCGCATCACCGCGGAATAGGATTCGCGGGCCTGGTAGGTCTTCTGGAGCGGCGTGGCGGCGCAGCCCAAGGTCACGGCAACGGTGGCAGCCAAAAGTAAAGCCCCGAACGGCTTGGCCACTTTGGCCGCGGACGAAGAGGATGTTTCGGGGGTGGAGCTATTCCCTTCCGATGTTGCCCTGGCGGCGTCGATCGAGGATTCGTATTTGATGAATCCCAGCGTCGAGAGCAGGACCAGCAGCAGACCGCTGGCATTGGCCGCGACCTGCGTGATCTGGTCTTCGTGGCCAGGGTACATCAGGATCAGAATGCCGGTGATCTGGCTGACGAGGGTGAGAAGAAACTTGCGGCTGGTAAGTTTAGCCATCATGGGACGAACCTCCTGTCGTGGGCTGTAGTCTGCACAAATGACGCTCGACAATGACCGCCGTTTGCGCGACGATTCCTTTTACTTCGGCCTGGGCCGATAACAAAGTCTCCGTCTTAGCGGCCAAGGCTTCAAGTTGCTTGTGATGAATTTCGAGCTGGAGAGCGATGGCGGCCTTGTCGTCCCGGTAGTTGCCGTTGGCCTGGATCAGCCGCTCCACGTCCGCCAGCACCACGTATTTGTCTTGGCGCTCCAGCAGGCGGCGGATCTCCACTTCAAGGGCGGCAATGCGCTTGAACAGGTAGGCACAGAAAGTCAGCAGCAGAACTCCCACGGTGTTCAGGGCCCAAGGTCCGATTGCCAGCCAGACATCCATGCCTCTACTCCTTAGGTTTGATCTCTCCGCCCTGCACCATCATAGCCCGGGCGTATTCGCGGCTGGCCCTGATGATCGCCTTCAACACTTCCAGATCTTCCCTGCCCGGATTATCAGCGTTTACGGTGCTCTGCTCAAGCATCGCCCGGGCGGTGGCGCCGGCCAGGCGGGCCATCACCGCGTACTGTGCGGGCGTGGCCACAACCTTGAACTCCTTGCCGTTCTGATCTTTGAGGCGAAATTCCGGCTGCATCTGGTCAGGGTTCCACCGCTCGTCGGGATGCTCTTTGTTCCATTTCAGCAGCAATCGGTCGCCCCGGTACACCGTCAGGCTTCTTCGCTTGATGGGGCTGAGGATCTTTTCGACCACGGTGCCCTCGGCCGCCACCTCATTGCCCCACACGTCAATCTTCGGCGGCGGGGCGTTGGAGGGCAGGGGCAAGAGCTGATATTTCATCGTGCGAATTTGCCGTTTTGCGAACTCCTCGAAGCTAGCGGACGGGGTGCGGGTCTCCCTAATCTTCTGGTCAAACGACCTGGCGGTGCCGCGAATCAGGTTGGGCATGAAGGACACCGCGAAGTCTCGCATCCACGAAACCGTGGTCTTGTCGTCCTGGAGCATATCCACCGCCCGGGCAATGCCCTCGGCGAACGTGCGGCTCTTCACCTGCTCCACCAGGCGGGCGTAGTAGTCGCCCACGGCATCCCCCACTTGCTTGCCCTTTTTCACGTCGCGCATCGTGTCGAGCATGTCGACGGCCCCAGCTAGCACGGTCGCCACCGGGTCCAATCGCTCATAGCTGAACGCCAAACTCGTGCCCGGAATACGCATGTGCATCGGAGGCATCGTGCGGTAGGCCGTTTCCCTTGCCGCCCTGTTGGAAGGCGTGTAGGGAGAGCTGCCGGTAAGCAACGGAAGATCGTCTTCGTCGTCGCGCGACCAGGCCACGGCGGCCAGCAGCACGTAGCCAAGGGCTTGCTCCACCGAGGAACGCAACAGAGCTTTGCCCGCCGGGGCGTTCGGGGTGCGAATCACGCCCGACAGGCCCTTGTGCGCCAGATCGAACAGGAACTTGGGCGTGCCCAGGGGGCTTCTCTTCACACCCCATTTCATGAGGTTGACCAGGGTGTTCACGAATGGGATGTGGTACTGGAGATCCAGCGGGGCGCGGGCGATGGAGGCGGCCAGGTTGCCGGCGGTCGCAACCTTTCCACG
Source organism: Phycisphaeraceae bacterium (assembly GCA_020851735.1). Lineage (GTDB taxonomy): Bacteria > Planctomycetota > Phycisphaerae > Phycisphaerales > Phycisphaeraceae > JADZCD01. The sequence goes on along the minus strand of JADZCD010000061.1, from coordinate 25,446 downwards.
CATTCCCCGGCGAGGAGCGAAGACATCCGATTTCATGCGCTCGTGCCATGCCCGGCGCAAGTCCAAGCCCTTCTGCCCGATCTTGCCCAGCTCTTTGTTGAACGTCAGCCGGCGAGCCTCGTCAAGGGCGGCCATCCAGGCGTCGCTGGCGGTATCCGCCACCTGCTCATCGACGTAGGCATCCAGCTTGGCTCCGGACAAGCCCTGGCGCCGCCCGGCCCGATCGGCCTGGGCGTAGACTTCAATGTGCCCCACCAGGGTCTTATAGAATTCGTCCACCGCTTTAAGCAGCCGGCCGCCGCCCCCCAGGTAGAAGCCCGAGCGTACCAGCCGCCCGAAAAATCCGGGCATGGCCGCTGCCCTGGACAGTTCGAGCTTGTTCGTGGCCGCCTCCGGCCCCAACAGATCGGACTCGAACACGTCCGATTCGGTGCTCCAGGACAACGCGAAATTCCTGGCGGCGCGGGCGATGGCCGAAGCGATGCCACGCCGAACCGAGCGGGACTCGACCAAAGTGGGGGCCCCTGGAATCTTGCGCCCGGTCAGTTCGTTGGTCGCCGCCTCCAGGGGTCGCTGCAACAGGAATTCGTTGAGCACGCCGATCGTGTTGCCCGTGATGTTCGCCACGTTGGTCGGGGGGAAGCTGAGTAGGGAATTGATCCACCACTCGTACAGCATGTCTCCGGCTTCCGCCTTCTGAATCTGAATTTCCCGCAGTAGGTGGAGAACATACTGCTTATTTTTAAGATCCTTTTCGGTCAATTTGTCCAGATCAAAGCCTGACTTGCGCAGGTTTTCTTTTAGGTCTTGGTAGCGCTTGGCCCATTCTGCCAGCTCGTGGTCGATTTTGGCCTGTGCCGCATCGACCTGGGCGGTGCTGGCGCCCGGGTCGGCCACGACCTTGGCTTGCTCGTCGATGCGACCCTTGGCTGCCGGCGGAGGCTGAAGCAACGCCTGGGCCACAAACTCCGCCAGCCGCTTCTGCGGGGACTTGTGTTTGTCGGCCCGATTGCGGAACGCCCGGGCCTGGGCGGTGCCGCCCCGCCGCCAGCCGTCGATGAGCTTGACCGCCTTCGCCACGTCGCCGGAACTGCTGGTGGCCGCCGCAAAGGCTTCGGTGGACACAATCTCCTTGCCCGCCACCGTCTCTTCGTTGTTGAGCTGCTCTCCGGCCGACAGCTTTTGGACTAGATCAGCCTTTGCCGCCTGGTTGGCCAGAATGGCCGCCGCCTTTTTCCCGGTCTCCACGTCGGACAAGCGGGCGGGTTCCTTGGCCTCCTTGCGGAGCTGGTCCACCACGTCGACCAGGCGCCGGGCTTCTTCTTTGTCGGACACGTTGGCCAAGTGGGGGCGCCCAGTTTTCTTCGGCGATTCCGCCAGGGCTTTGCGGAGGCGATCACGCACCTCTTTCTCGTCAAAGTCTGGGCTTCCGGCGGGCATGAAGAATCCGCCCAGGGCTTCCTTGATCGCCGCCGGGTCGCCGCCAGAGATCCGCGCCAACCTGGAGGCGATGGCGTCCACGTCTTCGCCCTGAACGCGCATTTCCTGCACCAGCCGCATCACGTCGTTCAGTTCCGCCTGGGTTTCAGGGGAAGGCTGGCGGGAAGGCCCAGCCACCTGGGCTTCGCCGACGCCGGATTTCTCGGCCAAGCCGGGCAGCGACTTCTCGGGACGGGGGCGTTGCACCTGCTTGCCCTCTTCTTCCACCCGGGCCGGGAACGCCGCCTTCTGCATCGCCGATCGCACGGGGCCGGCCATGCCGTTTTCGCCGGTCCAGATATTGGCGCCCTCAAAGCGTTGTAGAGCTGACGTGTCCGCCCCGCCGCGGGCGGCGAACTGCTCCTGGCTTTCGCCTTTGGAGCGGCGCGTCTTGCCGCCCATCCACTGCTGCATGGCCCGCACGCCCTCGGATACCAGGTCATCGACGGCCACGGACTTGTTGCCCCCCGCTAGCTTGCGGGCATACGAAGCGATTCTGCCCACCTGGGCCGACATCAGCATGAGCTTGGCGTTCTCGTCGCCCTGCCTGGCCGAAGCGAGCATTTCGGCATGGTGCCCAGGGTCGGACCTGATCTTGTTGATCTTCGCTTTTTGCGGAAGGGTCAGCGTTTGGTTGATGGAATTCGTGAAAATAGCCTCGGCTTCCGAAGGGGCGGTGCCGGACGGACCTCCACTAGGCTTGACGACTTCCTGCGTCTTCTGGGGAGCGGTCGGGATTTCGCCCTCGATTTCGGCCATGCGGCGCTTGATGTAGGCCGCCAGTTCGGTGCGGCCCTCGGGCAAGCCTTTGGCCTTCTTGCCGGCCGCCTTGGCTTCCTGGTAGCCGTGGGGGCCTTTCTCGGCAGCCTGCAACAGGCCCGTCAGGTCGGTCTTGGATCCTGGCTCGCGAATGGCCACGCCCACGGAAATCGACGGCATGGCCTCGGGAGGCAGCTTGTCGCCCACAAGGATCTTGGCCAGCTCATCGAATCTGGCCTGCACCCGGGCCAGGATTTTCTTGGCCGCTTCCGGATCCGACACGTTCCGAATGATCGCAACGTACTCGTCGCCCTGGAGCCTGGCGTAATCGCCTTTGCGGTCGGGCTTGTCGGCACGCAGGGCCTCCTCGAAAGCCTGCTTTTCCGCCCGCAGCAATTCGTCGCCGACCTCGTGGCCCAGGACTTCGTTCACCACCTTGAATCCGTCCAGGTCCGTGGAGATCACCGCGGTCGACTTGCCCTCGGCGTCCGCCTCGGCGAAACGGGCCTTGGCGGCTTCCTCGAACGCCAGCTCGTTAGGGGCCTGGGTCTTCTTGTCGGTTCTGGCCAGGTCGTACTGCTGCTCGGCGAATTCCGCACTGCTCTGGGGAGCCTCCGCGGCGGGGGCGGCCGGCTCGGGTTTTGGCGTTTCGGCGGCGGCGAATTTCTGCCTCATTTCCCCGAGGCGCTGGCTGGCCAATTCGGCCCCGCCACTTTGCTTGATGTAGAACGTCGAGCCAGTCTGCGGATCGGTGAAGACGTACATCGGCTCGCGGCCCGTACTGCTCTCCTGCACACCGTTGAACGTCACCCCCAGCTTCTTGGCGATCGCGTCCCCCTGGTTGCGCATGGCCGGCATCCCCGAAGGAGCGGCCACGCCCGTGTCGAATTCCGCCAGGATACGCTTGGCCACTTCGCTTTTGCCCGAGAGAGCCCGCAAGGCGTCACGCACCAAATCGGCGACCCGCTGCACCAGGCTGGGCTTCTGCTTCAGCAGCCGCCGGCGAATGGTCGGGTCGTTGGCCATGTCCGACACCAAGGCGGCGACCGCCTCGCGGTTAAGCCTTTCTTGGTCCCCCTCCAGGGCGGCGACATACTCGGGGCTGATAGCCTTGGCGGCCTGCAAGGCTTTGTCCCGGTAACGGCTCAAAAGTGAACGGCTCGGAAGATCCAAGTTGTCCAGGCCGGTGGCGTGGGCTACCTCGTGGGCTACCACCGCCATCGGGGCGTTACCGCCCGATCGCACCAGCACAGTCTTGCTCTCGGGGTCAAAGAACCCCTCCATGTTCGTGCTGTTCACGAATACGACGTTCAGCCCACGCTGCTGGGCGAACTCGGCGGCAGCCTTCTCCTCATCGTTGGTCGCCTCCACCACCGTGTCGATCTTGGCCCCCATCGAACGAGCTTTGTCGACAGACGGATTACTGGCCTGCTGGGGCGGGCTGGCTGGCTGGGCTGGGGTCGCAGCGGTCTGGGCCGCCATTGGCTGCCCCCCGGCGGCCGGCGTCTCCTGGGACATCGTAGGGGCCGCGGCTGGCTCGTACAGATTCTTACCTTCGGCGGCGAACACAGCCCCGTCTTTGGTGCGAACGAAGACGTAATCGCCGTTGCGGCTCACCACCGTCACTTCTTCGCCTTTGGAGGCTGGCCCTATGTCAGTGCCGGCTACGGCTTTTGATCCGGGCGTGAACTCCGTCTTGACTTTACCTAAGTCACCTGATAATGTGGAGGCATTATCAGGCTGAGGAGCAGCACTTACGTTCGTTTCTGCCGGGGTCACTCCCTCCACGCTAGCTTGCTTAGCGGCTGCTTCCTGCATCGCCATCTGGTAAATCTGGGTTTGCTTCTCGGGCGTCATTTCGACGCCTGAGCCCTTGAGTCTGGCGATTTCCGCATCCGCCGCCGCCTTAACCGTCTCTGGCATGAGCGGCGTTTTGGTTCTGGCCCTGCCCTTGGGGATGGCCTCCGCGGCGCCGGCCGTCATCAACGTGCTTAACGTAGTGTTCAGCACGGTGTTATACACGGTCGTCAGCGGATCTTCGTTCGGGTCGGAAGGATCCACCCCCGAAAGAGTTTGGTTGAGGGCGTGGGTCAGCTCGGTGATGATCTCCTCGGGAACTTCCTGCAAGGCGGTAATCCCAAGGTGTTTCAGCGCCTCTCGCAGCCCGGCCTTCGCCGGCGCCTTCCACGTTTCCAGACCCCCCAGCCCTGCGGCCTGGAACACGCCAGCCACCGTGCCCTCGATGCCGCCCTCGCGTAAGGCGAAATTTCTAAGCTCCGTACCTTCAAGTCCAGCCTGCCGGCCTTGATCCAAGGCGTCGTTGAAGCCTTGGGCGGTAAAGAGCGAAATAATCCCGGTGGCGCCGCCTGGCCCCCCGAGGATGGCCGCCGGCAATGATTCGCCGGCAGACAGCGCCGCCTGGTTGAACCTCCCCTGCGGCAGTCCGGAGGCGGCCCCCTGATTCGCGGCATAAAGGTCGCGCGCCAAACCCTCGTTGCCGACCGCGCGAGCCCCCAACGAGGCGAGGCGCGAGGGCCCGGTGCCAAGGAAGCCCATCGCCAGAGGGCCAACCACGGGAACTTGCATCGCCGGGGTGGCCTCCACCGCCCGCTTGGAGATTGCCTCCATGTTCGTGCGCCCCGCCATTTCTTTCCAGGCCTCGGTTTGCTGCCGAGCGAGCCAAATGTCGGGACCAAGATCTGCCGTAGCAAGGGCCGGGTCGACCCCTTGAGCCGACAGCGCCTGCTGAGGCGTAGGAAGAGGTCGAGCCTCATTTGCCACGCGACCGGCACGCAGCGACGCCAGCTCTGAGGCATCAAACCCTCCTGTGCCCACGTCAGCCCCGGGGAACCTGGCTTTCGCCTGGTCCGCCAAGCGCTGCTCCAAGGGCTGTTCAAGACCTAAAAGGGAGGACAGGCGAGGAATGCCGCCCGACGCCGGTGCAGTGGCCGCCCCGGGGGTGGCCTGATCGAGCCCGACTAACTGGCTCAAGCGCGGAATCATGTCAGCAGCACCACCCTTACTTTCGCCGCCACGTCGGCTACGGCGCCGGTGGCGTCGTTCTTCACCTTGATCTCGTCGATCTGGTCGAGGGTTTCCACAGTGCCGTCGGTCAAGGCCGAAGCCAGCAGATCGTCGGCCGAGAGCACCAGGGGGATGTCCGCCAGGACTTTGAAGACCGCGTATTTAGGGGTGCCGGCACGATCCATGGTGAACTGGACCAGGATGTTTTTGTCCGCCTGAATCCAGCAAAAATCAAAGTCGTCGATGCCGCCGTCCCCGTTCTGCCAAATGGTGCGGACGTTGAAATCGTCGGCCAGGCTATTGGTGATCGTGATGGCTACCTCGTAGGCCTGATCGCTGGCGGCGACCACGGTTTCAGGGGTGCGTTCCGACCCTCCGGCCTTGATCTCCCCGCCCATATCCGCGGAAAACGCCTGCAATACGCTGATGTTGGTCGACACGCATCACCTCCAGCCTAGGCTTTGTGCGAATTGTTCAAACGCCGCATCCAAGATCGCCGGATCGCTGGGCACCCCCGCCGCGGTGGCGGCCTGCATGAAGTCGGTCGCGAGCTGCCTGGCCACCGCTTCAGGGATGGGCTGCCCGGGGGCTTGCGGGCGGAGATTGGGAGCCACCGGCATGGACACGATCTTCCCGGCCACGGACACGGACGCGCTGCCTCCTCCGCCACCAGAAGAAGGCGTCTCCCCTTCGCCACGCAAAGTCTCCCTGGCTTGGGCGCGATACGAGTCGATGGCGGCGGCCGTCCGCTGCATGCGCTCTTGGATGTCTCGCACCGCCTGGGCGGATTCGGGTCGGATCACCCGTTGCCCCGTGACGTTGCTGACGGGCGCGATGTTGTCCAGCCGCTTGGCCAGATCCTTCCATTCATCCTGGTACAGCTCAAGCTCGCCGGACACCCTCATGTAAGCCGCGCTCTTCTGCGGGTTGCCGGCGGTCAGGCCGAGCCGTTCGGTCGACAGATCGAGCCGCTGCCGGGCCAGGTCTTGATTCGTGCCCGCCGATTGCGTGGCCAGGTCGAGCCGGCCGGCGCCCAGGGCTAATTGCTGGGACCGATACTGTTGCAGGGCTTGCGTCTGCACCTGCTCTTCGCGGCGCTTGGCGGCGGCCTCTTCCTCCTGCTGGCGCAACCTCTGACCCTCCAAGGCCAGTCGCATCTGGCCCTCCTCCATCTGGGCCTGGATTTGGCGGCCACGCATAGCCTGTTCTTCGGCGGCCTGGTTGGCCTGGAGCTGTTTCCAGCTAGCGGTGGCCCTGCCGGCGGCGCCGGCGAGGTCCATTACGTCCGCGATTTTAGTGTGGGTTACGCGAATCGGCATGGCGGTATCCTACTTGGTAATAACGCTGGCCGCGCCTGGATAGAGCTGGCGGATGCGGAGCAACTGGTCTTTGATGGAAGTCGGCGTTCCCATGCGAATTCCGTTCGCCGCCCTGGTCACGATGCTGGCGGAGGACGGAGTCTGGGTCTGCTGCTCCAGGTAGGGGTTGCGCACGACCGACACCTGGGAGGAGGACGTGGGGCTGGCCGCCGGCTGCAAAGCCGCCGCTAGCGAGCCGCTGGGCATCGCATAGGACGGGGTGGGGGCGGCGCCTCCGGCGGCCTGGGAGGTAAGGCCGGCGATCAACGATTCGTCCGGCCCGGCGTCTTCCCGGGCGGCAATAAAATTGGCCACCGCCTGGGCGGCCCCGAGCTGGCCGCCGGCCTGGGAAGTCTTGATTCCAATCTGGGCCGCCGCCTTCTGTTCGTCGATCCGCTCCAGAGCCCGGCGCCGGTCTTCCTCCGCCCCGCGATAGACATTGCCGATCAAGCTGGTGGCCCCCAGCCCTTTGGACATCATCGCCTGGTTCGCCTTGGAAATCGCCCGCTCCGCCCCCATGTTGGCGTCCGTCGTGGCGCTGGCGCCGATTTTCTCGGACAGCGCCGCCGCTTCGCCATAAAGGCGGTTCAGGTCGGCCTGCGAAGTCTGGAGGGTGCCAAGGCCCTGGGTGTATCTGGCCTCGTTGGCTTTGTTGGCCGACGCCTGGGCGGACGCCAGGGAGGCCGTCGTCTTTTTGGAGGTGGCGGTTTTCTTGCTCGTCGTCCGATACTGCGTGGCCGGTTTGGCCCCGAGGGCAGCCGTGAATTGGGACATCTTTCACCTCAATCAAAAAGGGCCCGGGCAATCATGTTCATAGTCAGGACGGTGGAGCTACCGCCGCCGCCAGTGCCCGATTTTCCGTACAGTTCGACGTAATCGTTAGTGGCCAATTCAACAATACATTGCAGACAGCCGGCCCACGCCGTTTCGCCTCCGAAGCCCCAGGAGGCCGGCACCCCGGCCTCGCTCTTGGCGGCAGTCGTCCCATTCTTCGCGATCCGGAACAGCGGCAAGCCGGAGCCGTCATCGTTGAAGGAGAACGCGATGCTGACGACAAACTTTCTTGTGGCGGCTCCCGTGTAACGAAGCCGATTGCTGGCGGGCATATCGAAATCGGACGCCTCGCCGAGCGTGGTGGTGCCGGAAATCTTCGTCCAGGTCGTATCGTCCGGGAAACTCGTGCTGGCCGAGGAGCTGATGTAAGCCTCCCCGTAAGGCAGGTCCATCGACTCCAGAAAATCCCGCAAGTCCTGGGGGCTGATGTCTCCGGAAGTGTTGTCGGCCAGGAGAGTAGCCAGAGCGGCCTTGGTTCGTGGGGTGTCGGGCATAGTTTTAAGCTCCAAAACCGCTGTCGAATCCAGAATCGAATCCGCTTCCAGAGGCCTTAGTGTACCGCAGGAACACCTCGCAAAGAGTGAAGGCGCTGGCGTCGAAATTCGACGTGACGGTGATGTTTGTGGCGTCCACTTCGATCGCCAGAGCGTCGGTTCCGTCGGTCCATGGAAGAGGCAGGACCGTCGTGCCGTCGGACGCCCAGGCGACTATTTCGACTAAGGCGGAGACGTTAAGCCCTGTGATGCCATGGGGCGTCGTGTCTGAAGTCGTATCCGGGAGGGCGCCAAAGTCCACGGTGATCTCGTACACGTCCGCCCCGTTGCGATCCGTGAACCCCGAGGCCTGTTCGACAAGGCTGCGGTCGAGCATCCCGGGCGGCAGCGTCGCCCATTTAAGCCCGGGCGAAGATGCCGCGTCCGCCGTCAAAACCTGGCCGTCCGTCCCGATCCCGACCCGCAGTGGCACAGTGGAGAAGCCAATCAGATCTCCCTTGGTCGTCAAGATGCCGAGCTGAGCGGAGCCCACGCCGTCGTCTTTAACGTAAGCCTGGTTGCTGCCGTTGACGCCCAGTGTGGCGTTGTCGTACTTCAGGGCCAGCCCGTCGGAAGTAAGAATTTCCAGACCTGAAACAGCCGCCAGGTCCACCGTGAGGCCGCTGGCTGACTGCGCCAGAGAATAGCCGTTAAGTACGAGTTCGAGTTGCCCATCGTCATTGACGATAATCGCCCCATCCGCCAGTGAAATCATGGACCGAGACGATAGACGCCGGGCATTGCGCTTGAGGCGAGCGTCTGGCCCAACCAGGCGACCTGTCCTGCCAAGAGCACCAGGCATTTAGGTCGTCCTTTCTTCGCTCTGCACCGCCTGCCCGGCCCCTTCCGCGTCCACCGATAAACTCTCCAAAGCCCAGCTCGCGTCGGCCGCCGTTTTCTGTAGTTGCAGGCAGAGGGCCGCGGCCTGCGCCGGGCGCATGACCACGTGACGCCTGCCTCCACCGAGGGAAGCCACCCATAGAGGGCTGGTGCCGGCCTGGGCAGCCAGCACGGCATCCTCCGGGGTTTTGCCGCGGAAGCACCGCAACTTCACGTTGTCCGAGACTTTTTGAAGCAGGGCCACCGCCCGGGAGAATGTAACCATGGTGTCGTCGTTGGTCTGGAGCGGGGAGAACGTCAGCCGGGAAGTGATCGCGGCACCGTCGTCGTTCTTCGCCACCGGATCCAGCTTGTAGATGTACGAATCGCGTCCGCCCAGGAACAGTGCCCTGTCGTCCGGATCGTCGCCGTCGAACAGGCAGACCGCGGTGGGGCCCATCACGTCAGGAAATTGCACGGGCCAAAAAGCCCCGCCGTCTTCGGCCCAAAAATAGTGCGTGGACGCGCCGGACGCCAACGCCGTCACGAAAATCCATGCCCCGCCATAGGTCGCATCCCAGGCGATTAAGACGCGATGCGTCGAGTAGTTGATGTCGGACAAGCGGGCGGGCAGGCGTTGCTGGCTGACGGGCTGCGGCTCGCCGCCCTTGGCCAAGGTGTACAAACCGTCCGTCCCCATGAACATGAGCACGCCCGAGGGATGCCAGCACCACGCCTCGGGCCCGACCATGCCCACAGCGCGGGACAAACTGCCAATGGTGCCGTTGTCCGAGATGTCGCCGTCCATCAGCCAAATCGAGTGGTCCGCTCCGATTACGCAGTAGTCGTCGCCCCAGGGGCACATGGCTGTGCAGCGTTCATCCAAGGCCGCCGTGAAAGCCTGCTCCGCGTTGATAATTGCGGGCGCGTAATCGAAGTCACGGGGGTCGCCGGATTTGGGGGCATAGATCACGTGCGGCGTGCCAACGCAGCCCGAGATCATCACGCGATTGCGGTAGAGGGCCAACATTCGCCCGCCGACGGGCATGGCTAGGCCCGCGCCATGCGTCCACGCGGCGACCGTATTAGTGTGAATGTTCAGCTTTTTGTACGTCACGCCGTCAGCAAAGTAGACGTGCCGCTGCGCGTTAGCCGGAGCAGAATCGAGTGGGGAAGGCGGCCCCTCCACAGCGCCGATTTGTAGAGACGCCACAAGGGCGTCGGAGCCGCTGGTGGACAGCGCGATGGAGGTCGGAGGTGAATCGGTCCGATAAATGCTGCCGCCTGAAGCAATCACCAAATGAGTCGTTTTGGTCGAATATGTCGGATTAAATTCGTACCCGCCCACTTCGTAAAATGGCGAGGATAGTATGGGCGATGCGTAGAACAGCACCTCGTCCACAGGTGAAATTGCCGTAGAGTAGACGGTCCCGGCGGGTAGCACCCCGGGGTCAAACACGCGGGACACAAAGCCGTCAGACCATAGCCATACCCCAATGTACGGAGTAGCCGAATAAGACACGATCAGCGCCGTGCCCGCGACATTCCAGCCAACGTGGCTCGCGGTCCCCCCCGTCAAGGCCGACGGAACATTGACGAATTTCCCGCCCCACGCCCCAGAGACAAAGCCGTACACCTCTACGAAGGGTGTGGTTGTCCCACAAATAGCCAAATATCGTCCGTCGGGACTCCACGCGGGGGACCTGGACGCACCCACTGGAAGAGTGGACGGATTGGATAGTGCCGTGCCAACCCCCCCGGACGACCAAGGATAAATTTTGACGTAAGGACTGGATGCGGAAGTGAACGCGATGTGGTTGCCGCTCGGAGAAAAGCTCACGCCGTTAGGCTGAAATCCAACGCTAAAAGTGGACTGTGCGCCAAAGCTGGCCCCGGTCCAGGCGTATACGTACACCGTGGCACTAGTGCTCCTTAGCGCCACCAGGTAGTTGCCGTCGGGGCTCCAAGCCAACACTTTAGACCCGGAAGGCCCCGTGGCGGCGAGCGGCGTGGTGGGGTCGGATACTTTTGCTCCGAACCCCCCTGCCCACGCCCAGGCGCTAATGTAGGGCGAAGTGCCGTGGAGTGCGGCAATCCAGTGCCCGTCCGGGCTCAATATTAAAGCGTGAATCACCCCGGGCGGCGGTACGGACGGCAGAGATCTGGCCCCAAAACTTTCTCCTGCCACATCGTAAGCCACCAGCCCGTATGTTGGCGCGGCGTAGTTGGAAGAGCCGACGGCCAGGTATCCGTCGTGCGTGGCCGCCAACAATATCGGATAAATTTCCGGTGCTTGAGCTGGTGCCGCCAACTTGTCTCCGAAGGCCACGGGCAAACTTGTTTTGTTGGCTTGGAGCATTCTCTGAATCTGATTCGTCCCGTTCACCGAGATGGCAAAGCCCTTAACCGTGCCGGGGCGTTGGCCACCCCGGTCACGGTTATTGCCCACGTCAAAAGGCCCGACGTTTAAGGCGTCGGGCGTGGTGAGGTCGGGTTGATCCCGATAGGCCCCGCTCTCGTCCAGTCCGAGCCGCGGCCAGGGAACTTTTATTAGGTTCTCGGGCATGTCTGGCTCTCTGCGATCGGACGAGTCGCTTAGGTCGCGTTGCTGTTCTGGGCCATGCCGGCGGTATCGGTCGTGGTGGAAGTCAGGACTTCCATGTTCGCCAGCTTGATGAGGGTGCCGTCGGTCGCCCAATCGGTGAAGTTGTTGCCCATGCAGCGATCCAGCAGCAGCGTGCCGTTCTGGCTTACGTGTCCCACGAAGGCCACGGCGGGCAGCGCGACGCCGGCCATGTTCTGGGCCGCGAGGAACTTGCAGCGGTCGAACAACGCCCAGGACAGAATCGCGAAGGCGGCGTTGGCATCCACAAAGTACGGCGCGGTCGCGTCGGCATTCATGGGGAAGATGCAGCTCTCGAAGATGTTGCGTGCCGCCGAATTACGGAACTTCAGCGTCGCGTTGGCGCCCGTCCGAGGCTGGGTGTCTAAGCCTAAGGTGCAGTGATCGAACCAGTTTTCCGAGCCGCCGTCCAGCAGCACACTGTAGCTGTCGGCACTGTCGCCGGACACCGCGGCGCCCATGCCTCCGAAGTGGACGTTGTGGAAGTAGTTGCGCGAGCCAGTGACATTACAAAGCTGCTCGGCGGTAGCGGCTTCGCCCGTGCCCTGGAAGAACGAGAAGTTTTCAAAGCGGCAACCGCTGGCGGAGACCGTGAACAGCGGGTTGATGTTCGCCGTGGCGGCCGCCAGGTGGGAAATGCGGGCCCGATGTGAGATCATCGACGGGGCGGTGATGCCGAACAAGTTGCAGGCGTCCTTGTTCCAATCCAGGGCCGCGGTCAACCGGGCCGTGCCCGTCGCGGCGCCGTCGCCGACGATGTACACGTTGTCATTGTGGCCGTCGACGCACAACGCCAGGGCGTGCGCCAGGGTCTTGATCGGGTTGGCCCAATCGCCCGGGGCGCTATCGTCGCCGTTGACGTAATCCACGTAGAAATCGTTGCCGGCGTTCCGCTTGATGGAAGCGTCGATCATTCGCTGCACGATCAGGGGGGAAGGCATGGGGAAATCCTTTCTGGGTGTGTGTGAACGCCGAGAGGCCCGACCCAGGCGCGTGACCTATCGGCTTAGAGCGGAACGCCCTCGTAAGTGTCCACGCCGGTGTAAATCCGCCGCGGGCGAGAGGGACCGTCGGAAGAATCGCCGCAATATCCCAAATTGCGGGGTCTGGTCTGTTGATCGACCGCCATGGCCCTGGTCAAAGCGTCGATGTACGCCTGTTCCTTGGGCCCGGACTGGTTAATTCGTTGCATCTCGGCCACCGCCATCGCCGCCGCCAGCACGGCTTCATCGTAAAAAGCACCGGCCGCATGGCGATCGGCGGGGTCACGCATGGCCGCCGGGTAAATTCTGGCCCTGCCGCTGACCGTGTAGACCGCACTGGGGGCCGGGTAAAAGATCGCCTCCCATTTGGCCCGCTGCACGCCGGGCTGCCCCAGGGAGTCGCCTAGCGGCCGGAACGCGACCAGGAACGGGTCGCCCGTGGTGCTTCCGGCCGCCGAGTACCCCTCGCGGATGGTGATTTCGGGCACGGGAGCGATTCTGCATCGCGGCCCGGCCTGCCCGTAAGTCAGATCGCCGATCATCTGCCCGTAAAAACCCATGGGCATGTAATATCGGGCCGCCCGCGGGATGTCCGCCGCTCCGTCGTTCACCGTATCCGACGACAGGCCGGTGGGGTCGAACGTGATGGTGACGACCGGGCTAAGCCAGTGCCAGCGGGGGTTGGAATTCACGAACCGCCGCCAGCCGTCGTTCACCAGACGCTTGCACAGATCCAAATCGTGGGCATCCGAGGGCATCGCCGCCGCCCCGTCGCCGGCGGCGCCGTAGGAGGCCACCCCCAGGAATTCGGCGACGCGGAGAATCATGTCCCCGAACGTCAGTGCTAGCGTGGGTTCTGGCATGGTTATTTACCCGCCCGAATGGCTCGGCCCATGATGCCCTTTTTCTTGGCGTGAACGCCTTTGATCGTGCCTTTGTTGGCCGAGGCGTAGAAGACCTGCTCGCCCTTCTTGGCACCGTACTCCTGCTTCATCGCAGCCTTGATCTTCTGGCCTTTTTTGGTCATCGGCATGGCGCACCTCGCACGCAAAAAGACCAAAGGGGACTTTCGCCCCCCTTGGCCGGAGACAGCCTTGGTTTAGACCACGGCCGACGTGAAGCAGATGGGAGCGAGGTTGTCGGTCCCGTAGGGATTGTCGGCGGCGTCCTCGTCCATGAGGCAGTAGCCGATGTCGCCGGCGGCGTAGGCGCCGGAATCGGCAAAGCCCTGATCCGTGCCACTGGCCTGCATCAGCACGCCGTCGCCGGCGTCCAGGCCGGAAGCCACACGGCACCAGATCACGTCGCCAGGCTTGGGCGAGATCACGTCGATCCATCCGCCGGTCGAACCGACGGACGAATCGCTGACGATGCCGGCGAAGCGGGCGTTGCTGGTGTCGCTGGCCAGGGTCACGTCGACCCCGGGGCCTCCGGTGAAGGTGGCGAACAGGACTTGGGACGCATACTGAAGCACGGCGCCTCGTTTAAGGGCCGTGGTGCCGGTGTAGTACATCCGGCGAGTCGCGATCGGGACTTGGTTGAGGTAGGAAACAGCCATTAGTGTGCTCCAAAAAGTGGTCGCGAAGCAAAACTGAAACACGCATCGACCGCCAGGCTCTTAGGACGTGACCGTGTGCAGGACGAAGCCGGCTTCACGGGGGTTCGTGCAGAAGAACTGGAACTGGCTGTCGATGTAGGTGGTCATGACGTTGTGCATTTCCACGTCGAACATCGGCTCGTTTTCCCGCATCCATTCGCCTTCCATCACCATCGGGAAGAACTTGGCGTGGTTGATGCCGTACACCGGGCTGTACGTCACGCCGTCGAGGGTAGGCATGTAAATGCAGGGCACCTTGCGGAACGAGGTCGCCCCATGGAAGGGGTCCAGATCCGCGCCGATGTTGTCATTGGCCGCCGTGACCAGATCTTCGTACTCGGTCAGCACGTCCAAGCTCATGTAGAGCCGGAAGTCAGCCGCCCGCCCGCGGTTCAGATCCTTGACCAGCATGGGGCTCTTGAAGTTGCAGGCATGGAACGCCCGCCGCATCCGCTTGACGAAATCAGCATTGATGCTGGTGTACGTCGCCGCCCAATTGCGGTACATCGCGTTGGCGGCCAGGGAGCCGTCCAGGCCGCCCTTGGTCGTCGAGGTCGAGGCGTTGCCGTAGCGCACCCGGTAGGCGTCAAAGCCGCCCGTGCTGGAGCTGCCGGCCTCGCGCATCGAGAGCCAGTAGGGAACGCCGCGGGGCACCAGGTCGTCGGTTTCGGAGTTCGGCGTCATCATCGACCGGAGTTCAAGCAGATTCGCCTGATCCAAGGTGGCGTCCACTTGCCGGCTCTTGACGAGGTTGACGTAGCGGGCCGGGGTGCGGTTTTGCAGGATTTCCTGCCGGCTGATCGACCAGTCGACCTGGAGATACACCCAGGGGGCGGTGATCTTCTTCTGGACGTTGGCGACGTTCACCGGGGTCTTCTGATACGGGCGGACGAACTTGGCGTTGCCGCTCGTATCCAGCACGATGTTCCGTTCGATGCTCGTGCCGGAACCGATCTGAACCTTGTCCTTCTGGAACCAGCGGTTGCAAACCGTGTAGTCCTGGTATTTCAGGGCCACCTCGAAATCCATGTCGGGGAGATTTTGAAGCGTGGTGCGAGTCAAGTCGAGTAACGCACTATTGGGTACGCCTTCGGGCATGGGAGAGCCTCCTTACGGCTCCCGCTAGGCGACCGAGAAGCCCAATTCCGCCGCCCGTGCCGCGTAAGCCTCCCGCGCCGCGTCCTCGGAGCGTTCTCCGGAGTGGGGCTTGGAAGACCGATGGCTGGGGCGGGTGGTGATCTTGGCAGCGCGATCGCGTAGCTGGGACGTGATTCGTTTGCGTTCAAGGGTTTGAAGATGCTTGCTGGCGTGTATGGAAGCCGCACGATCCAGCGCCTCGGCCACGGACATTTCGATGCCGCGCAGCCGTGCTCCCGCCCGAATCATGTCCGCCTGGTCAGCCAATTCCTCCCGCGCCGTCGCCTGCTGGGCGTTGGGCGTCTTGGTCCCGTACAGATCGTGGTATTCCTTGGGGATGGAGCCGAAATAGGCTTCCATTTCCCGTCGCACCGCGTCGAGCTGCTGGGCCTGAATGTAAGACACCGCCTCTTCCAGGGGCCCCTTGACGGCTTTGACCAGGGGATCAAGCACGTCCTGCACGAAAGTTTCGCCGTAGTTGGCGGCGAAGCTGTCGAGCTTGGCTCCGAAAATATCAGCCAAGGGATCCTGGGAGTCGGATTTTTCGGTTTTTTTGGCGTTGCCGCGCGCGGGACGATCTTCGCCTTCGAGCGACGAAGAAGCGCCCAGACGGGCGAATTGAGCGGACATGTCGCTGTAGGAGCCGTGCAACTTCTCGAACGTCCGTGTCGCCAGTTCCAAGTCGACCTTGGCAAACTGGTCGATTTCTGCGTCCGTCCAGCCGTTGCGTTTGGCCGCATGGCGTAAGACTTCGGGAAGGGTAGGGCCATCCGACGGCTCATCCTTGCCCTGGGCGTCCTTGCCGTCTTCCGCGGCCGCATCGTCATCCCCGGCCTCTTCTTCGGAAACGGATTCGCCATCGTCCTCCACGGGATCCTCGTCAAGCTCTTCGGGGTCCGCCTCGCCGGAGGACTCCAAAGATTCACGGGATTCGGCTTTCGCCCTAGCCTGTCGTCCGCGAGAGGTAGGAGCGCGATTCGCTCCATCACTCGTGGTCTTGCTGCCGCCAAACACCTCGTCGAACTTGGCTTGAATGGCCGGCGTCACAAGATTTTCGGTGCTAGCGTCAGCCGCCGCGGGGGGGGTAGGCGATCCTTCCGAAGATGAATTTCCGGGTCTGCTCATAGTGTTTGTCTCCTGCTTGAAAATTACCCATCTTGCCCATCTTGTCAAGCTACAAAAAAACCGCCCGGCTGTTTTAAGGCCGGGCGGCGTGCCGCCCATGGGTTCTGGAGGCCCACAGGAACATTCCAATGCCCTGGTCGATGATGGCGCATCGGCCAGGGCCGCACCAGGAGTCTGACGGCCTAATAATACGCGGCGCGATCCCTCATGCCAAGCTGCCGCATCACCTTCTTGCGTTGGTTGTGGCTGGTGAGGATCACCCTGCCGTCGTCCGTGATGGGAATATCCGGGTAAACGCGCCGATGTTCGGCCACCTGATCGGGGGCGCAGCCCATGGCGTCCGAGAGGATTGGCGTGGCGTAATCGCCACGGACGGCCGCGTGCTCCGCCACCACGTCGCGTAGCATGGGGACGCTGGCGGAAGCTCCCGTAGGCGGCTTGAGCTGGCAGCGCTGGCAGAGCGGCCCGGGCGCGTCAAAATCTTTCATGCGGCGGAATTCGTCGATCCGATGCCCGCATTGTGGGCATTTAAAGCAGTACACAGGCATCGCTGTCTCCTAGACTGGGTTGGTAAGGAGGCCTTGCCGCGCCGCCACCTGCATCAGGCGATAGGTGTCCCCATGGTTCCTGATCTCCACCGTGACCTTGACCACGGGGCCAACCGCGCCTTCTTCCACGCTGCATTCCAGCCCTTCCTGCCGGGCATGGGACAGGAACAGGGAGGCTTTGTCGCGATCCACAAAGTTAATCTGGGCGGCGGACTCCTTCCCCCGGTCGCCCGCAAAAGCGTCTTCCCCCCAAATATATAATTCGACCACCCGCAGCAAAGTGTCAAGATGGGCAGCTTTGACCTGCTCCAGGCTTTTGCCCTTATCGTGAGTTCCCAGGGCCTCGTGGGGAGGGGCAAAGCTCGGCGCCCCGCCCAAAATCATTTGCGATACGGCGATGGCGGTTTGCACCCGCAAAGGGATTTCCTGGGTTTTTTCGCTGCTTCGGCGCACTCCAGAGAACAACTCGTGCAGATCCATAAGACCTCCTGGTTAGAGAAGAGCCCGGGACGGCAAGCCGGGTCTGGTGTACGTAGATTGTAACTCTCCTCCTGTCTCCTGGGCCATACTATTGCGTTCGTTTTCCGGAGAAATTCCTGGCGCCATCCAGGCCATCGGGTTGGGCTGCTGGGGACGCACGGCGCCGGGGCCCGCCAAGCCTTCCCCGCCGTCGCCCCCGGGGCCCCCCACCGTCGGGTTCATCAAAAAGCGGGCCATCTTCTGGTCAATCGGTACGCCGCGGTTGAGCAGGTCCATCATCAGGGCCAAGGTCTTGGACAAGGCCTGGATGTCGATCAGCTCGTCCAGCTCGTCGATCCCCATGTTACGCCCCAGGATGTCCAGGGCGTTGTCGATTCGGAAAGAGGGGCCGAGCATCATCTGGGCGTTGACCAGTGCCGGGATGCCCGAGCTGGTGAATTCCAACAGCCGGCGGACCTTGACGTTGGGATCCTGCCGGGCCATCGAATAGGGTTTGACCTCGAACGTGTAGTCGAACGATTCGCCCATCCGCATTTCCGGGGTGTAATAAACCTGTTGTTCCGTGCCTCCCCGCCGCTGAATCAGGGGCAGTTCGATGAGCGGATCGGTGTGCAGGATCTTCCCCAGGGCGCGGCACACGTCGGTCGTGAACTGGTAGACGATGTTTTGCAGATCGGACAGACGCACGTTGCTGTTGGATTGCACCATTTCAGCCTGCGTCGCCGTGGGTTCGTTGGAGCCGGCCCCGCTCAACAGGTCGATGTTCATGGCCATCTCCGAAAACCACTGCTTGGCCCAGACCATGAACTGGTAGCCCTCGGCGGTGACGCCGCCAAAGCTGACCTCTTTGATCGCTTCGATGTTGTCCACCTGCACCGTGTCCCCGTCCGAGGCTTCGCGGATTTCCTCGGCGTCTTCGGCCGCGGAGGGTTCGTAGGCCAGGATGGATTTCTGACGCTCGGCCTGCCGCGCCAGTTTGCGGGCCACCTTGTTCGCCGTGGTCTCCAGGTCGTACCACACTGACGCCGGCGCCGCCGGCAGAATGTTGTCCGGCACGTACGCCAGGCCCAATTGGATGTAGGGCCCTTCGTCGGTCCCTTCGTAGTTGCCCACGCGCAGGTATTTGTCACAGGTGCCCTCGGGATCGTAGGGCATGGTGACGAGGCGGTTGTCCTCCGGGCAGTAGCATTCCACCATGTCCACGTATTCGATCACGTCCCGGGCCTGGCCGGACACCTGGGTGCCGCTGGAGAGCAGGCTGACCTCGGCTTTGACGGGGTAATCGTACCGCGATTTGAGCTTGCGGATTTCGTCCGGGTCGTACAGACCGCAATCCATCGCGGCCTGCTTGGACAGGCGGAAACGGTTGCCGATCCGCTTGGCTTCCTCCAGATCGCGAGCCATGGAGTCGTAGAAGATGTCGTCGCCGTCCACGCGGTCGGCGTAAGGCTGGCCGATTTTCAGCGAGCCCTCTTCGCCGCCCAGATCCAGGGAGCGGCCGGAGTCGGCGATGCCCACCTTGATCCATCCATCGGAGAAGATGGCGTCCGTAATCACCTTGCGCAGGGTACGGCGGAGCTTGATTTCGTGGCGCACCAGATGATTGAGAGCCAGCTCGAAAATCCGCGCGTATTGGCGGTAGGGGCCAAACTCCGTGCTCACGGCGACCACCGGATCGCGGAACACCAGGTTCGGCACCAAGGTCGTCACGGCCTGGTAAATCATGGCCAGGGGATGCGAGCTGGTGTCCAGGGCTTGCCCGGGGCCGTAGCTTCGCCCCACGTAGCGGGCCAGCAGATTAAGCCTGTTTTTTCGCGAATGTTCGCGCTTCTGGAAATCCACGGCAACGGCTCGCGACATGCGGCGGGGGGTCATTTTCAGAGCCATGGTTCACCTCTTAAAGTTGTTCTTCGGCCCGCCGGCGAGCGTCGCGTCGCTCCTTGACGCGATGGGCATACGTTCCCGGCGGGGGACGATCCACGAGGCCACGCTGCCGGGGCATCTCTTCCTGGCCGAGCACCAGCAGGGCATCGGCCACGCAATGGTCGCCGTGCAGCTCGCGGCCGCCGCCTGTCTCTTCGCGGGTCCGCGCCGGCACCAGCAGCCCCGAGTCATCGTAAATGTAATCGGAAGCCTCGTCGAGGGATTCCGCACAATGGTTGATGCACCGATCGGCCGCCAGGGCGTCACGGTACATGCCGAACAAAACTTCTTTACGCTCTTTATTGGAGTGCCATCCCCAACGATCGGTGCGCCGCTCGCTGCGGGTGTTGTCGATGCGCTGGAGGTAGCAATGGGGGTACTTGAGCTTGACGAGTTTACGGCCAAAGATGCCGCCGGGGCCGTTGTTTTCCCAGACGATGAACGCCGGGGCGCTGCGGCCTCCGAACCAGTGGCCGGCCAGGGCCGCCAAGATGGCGAATTGCTCGGGAGAAGCGTTGGCATCCCACCATTTGGCCACGATTTCCCCGGTGTCCCCGGCCATCACGCTTAGCACGCTGTTGGAATTGCCCGCCCCGTTGGAAATGTCGGCCCCGAACAAATACCAGTGTTCCTGGGGAGGCCGGCCGTTGACCAGGGGCGCCCAGAATCGCCACTTGCCCGCCGGCGTCTGGATCAGGGCGGCGTTATCGCCCTTGTTTTTGGCCGGCCCTTTCAGGAACTCCTCCTTGTCGGTCTCCGTTTCTCCCACCAGCAGCCGCAGCTCCCCGATCAGCATGGGCGCCCGCACGTGATCGCGGCGATGGCGACTAAGCTCTTCGATGTCGAAAAACGTGTCGCCGGCCTGGCCGTCGTCCATCATGATTTCCCGGGCGAACGACCGCGAGGACATGCGTGCCCGCTCCCGTTCCAGCCACGGGCTGGTCCAGATGATTCTCCCGTTGGCCTCGTAGACTTCTTTCGCCCCCTGGGCCTTGTCCGGATGGCGATACCAGGGCATGAACATCATCTTGCCGCGTTTCTCGTGCTCACGCCGATAAAACTGCGTGCCCGGGCCCTTGGAGGTGCTCACCCAGATCTGGCAGGAAGTCGTCTGGGAGAGGGAGGCCTCGATTTCCTCGCCGTTTTCGATGGCCGCCGCCTCGTCCACCAAGTAGGCTGTTTTGCGGCCGCCGCGGCCCACGTTCGAGTTGGTCGATTCGCCGGCCAGCGTCGAGCGCGTCTCTTTGTTCTGCAAGTGCATGTACCGCGATTTGATTGGCGGCTTCATCCACGACGGCAGATGGTTGTGGACGTAGCGGAGCTTCTCGAAAAGGCTGTCCATGTCCCCGGGGGCGTCGACCAGCTCTTGTTTGCGGGACACCACGCCGAAATTCATGTCGTGGTGGAAGAGAAAATGCCAGTCGAACAGGTAGAGCACCAGCCAGGTGGCGCCCATGTCACGGCACTTTTTCAGATTGCAATCCTGCCCGGCGAACAGGGCGGCGTCCAGCTCGCTAAGCACCTCGTCCTGCACGGGCCAGGTAATCATCGGCACGTGGGAGCGGTGCCCCTGGGTGGGCAGCACCTCGCCCTGCTCGTTCACCACGCGCTGGCGATAGCTCCACCCGAAAGCGTTGACCCAGAAGAGCAGCGATTGGTTGCAGCCGGTCAGCACGGCGCCGCGGAAGCCGCGGTCAAACGTCGCCCTCTTTCTCAGCAGGGCTCTCCACTGGAGGTTCTCGTGGAACGTCTTGGGGACGACGAGCCCGGTTTTGGGGCAAGTCCAGAAGGGGGCTGGGTCGTCCAGAGGGCGGTTCCGCAACGGGCGCGGGGCGCTGGTCGCGATCCCGAGTTTCGGCAGCCTCTTCGGATCGCTTAGCGCGAACGAATCTATCGGCAAGCTCATTGATGTATTGGCCAGTGATGTCATCCAGACGGTCCTCGATGGGGCGGCCCTGATCGTCCGGGGCGATGCCCGCCACCGGCTTGCCCTCGACACGATCGAAGATCATTTCGACCGCCCACTGGTTCTGCTTGGCCGGGTCCAGGGCCAACTGCACGACCTTGGCCACCAGCAGCTCGGCGATGGTGGGGATCTCCTGGCCGGCCTGAATCTGCTTGAGCAGATCCGGGCATTGCGACAGGAGTTCGGAGGAGGCTTTCTGCCCCAGGGCGTCGGCCAAGAGCTGGGAGAGCTTCCGACGGGTCAAGTTGGCTTTGCTGGCTGCTTCCATTCACGCTATTTCACGCCATACCAGCCGGCGACGCGGGCCGCGGAGGGCGGGTTGCGCTCGGTCCGGGCGACGCCGGCGACGCCCAGGGTGTGCAGTTTTTCTTCCAGCGTTTGCGCCATCTGGTCCACGTCTTCCGCTGTCTTCTGCGGCAGGGCCTTGCCGAAGGCCGCCATCAGCCGATCCCAGAGCCCCACCTTGGTCTCCTCGCGGTCGCTGTTTTTCACCGCGTCGATCGTCAGCCCAAGCTCTTTAAGGTGTGCCGTGACCAAAGCGGTGTCCGTCATGGTGTAATCGACACGCGCGAAGTCGGCCACGGCGGCGTCGATCGCCTCTTCACCCTCCAGGATGGTGATTTCGGGTACCCCCCGGTACTTGGAAACGTCACCGTCCAGCACCAGGCGAATTTCGCGGCCGCCCTCCACGTCCTGCCAGCCCGGGCACGTGGGCAGGTTGGGATCCCTGGGGTCGATCCCGCCCGGCCGCAGCCCCGACGGTTTTTCAAAATCGTGGGCAATTGAAAGTGCGATCATTTTTGTCCTCCAATGCCGGCCATCGTGAGCGTGCCGCGGTCGACAGTGCTGGCGACGGTCAGATCAAGATTTAATTCGTACAGAAAATGCTCCGTGGCGGTGTTTCGTGACGCCCACAGGCAGTTGAGTTTTCCGCCCATCCCCACGGTTCCGGTCCCTGGCGCCGGCTGACTGCTCAACACCGAGCCGTCGGCGGGATTGAGCTTGTAGAAGGTGCCGGCCGTGGCAGTGTGCCAGATCACGGTTTCGTCGCCGCCGGTATCGCGGGCGCTCGTGGCTGGCGCGTTGAACGAGGTGATGACGGTCAAATTCACCGGGTTCACCTTGTAGATTTTTGCCGGCGAAGCCGGAATGTAGTGCGCCGACCAAACCACCGCGTCGTTGCCGCCCGCTCCGTAAGTGCGGGCCACCGGCGCTGCCGCGTTGAAGATCACCGACAAGTCCGAGGGATCGAGCTTGAAGAATTTAGCCCCGGTGGCGTCGCCCACAAACCAGACGGCAAGATTGGTGCCGCCTATGCCTCGCCCCTGCGATGCGAAATCCGAGGCGGAAGCCGAAAAAATCACCGAATAATCCAGGGGCGATATGGACCGCACAAGCCATTCGCCTGAACCCGCGCCGTCAAAGACGCTCTCCCAGAGAGCCGCCACGATGGTGGCCACCCAGGGGAACACCCGTCCGCCAATAACGCCGGTAAACACGGTTAGACCTTGAGCAGGTAGCCAGTGAAGATCGCGTCGGCGGCGCCGGACGCTGCCTTGAAGTACACGCCCCAACCCGCGGGGCCGACCATTTCGCTGTTGACGAAGGCGGGCATCACGCCGCCGTTGTTGGCCACGGTCAGCCGGGCGATGGTCCCCGCCGCGGTCACGCTGCGCGCGCCGGTGATGTTGCCGTCGACCGTGGCAACTTGGGTAAGGCTGGTGGTGGCGATTTTGATGTCCGTATTTCCGGTCGTCGCGTTGTAGGTCGCCCCCGTGCTCGTGTACGTGCCGTCGTTGCCGGTGGCGCCGGCGATGGTGAAGGACCGGCCCGTGGAGTATTCCTCGGTGTGTTCGCCGGCGATGCTCACAGTGTCTTCGCCGGACCCCCCATCAGCCAGGGCCGTGATGTTGTAAGCCGTAAACGTTGGCTTATCAAAGAATAACGAGGTGTCCCCGGTCGCGGCGGCGGCGGCCAAGGCCGTGACCACCGCCAGGCGTTCGGTGGCCGCGGGAACCACTTTCTTGCAGGTGCCCTGATCGAAGATCTCCAAGGCCACGGGGGTGCTGGCGTTGGCGCTGTGGACCACGCCCTTGATCTCTTGTCCTCTGCTCATAATTGGCCTCTTTTCGTTGAAAATGCGTCCAGAACGCTGTAAACTCTACCGAGGCGACTCGCGCCGCACAAGGAGCACAGCATGGCCAAGGTTTCGCAATTGCGCTGCCTGCGCTGCGGCAAACCCATCATCCTCAGCGACGCTCCCTCGTATATTTCAAAAGACGGCAAAATTTTGCACCGCTGCGCGGACGACGTGATGGGGCTTACGGGCTTCGTGTCCTCCGGATTCGTTCCCTCCGTGGATCTTGTGGGGAGGGCTTTAAGGGAGGTCGTCAAGGCCGCCTTCCCCACCAGAATCTCTGATTCGCGGACGATTCTTGGCTGGTCCAAAAGAAAAAAACTTATTTGCCCGGCCTGCGTCAAGCATAGTCTCTGGGTCACGACAGGAGACCAGGGCGCCGTGACCCTGTGCTGCCCATCGTGCTTGTCTTTTGTTACGTATTGCCCGAACCCGGCGTATCAGCATTCATTGGAGCTGACGGAAGAAAGGGTCGCAGAGCCAGGCGAAATCGAGAGGCACGTCAATGGCACCGCGGGGCGATTTGCCGGCCTCGCCGCCTCTCCCGTCGACGCCGTGTTCGCGGGGCCCCTCTACGATTCAACCTGGTCGTCCTCCCTTCCGCCGCAGACCGTTTCCGAAGCCATGGGTCTGATCGCCAGGCGAATTCAAAAAAACGGGACGGAGGACGAAAAGCAGAACTTTGCGGAGTTCATCAAACAGACAATGGGAGGGTTGGCTGGCATGGCTCAAGTTGTGCCCTCTGGATTCTTCGCTACGCCAGACTTTAACACCATCTCCAGGTTCTTGACCGCCCCCGATCCAAGACCAACCAGCCAGCAGATTATTATCCCTAAACCATCATGAACGAACTTCCCATCACCCGCCGCCGAATCGAAGATTACGTGCGGGGATGGTCCGCCCACGATCCGGGCCAGCCGCTTCCCTTCTCCATCCTGGCCATCCGCCATCTGCTGGGGATGCTCGACGGGATGCCGGACGGCCAGAACAATCCGACGTTCCCGTGGGAAGTCAAGCCGCGGCCGGCGGAAAGATCGGACAGTGTTCCAGCCGGCGTGGACTTAGCCAAATTACCCAAAGCCCCCAAATTACCAGCTCAGCCAGTTTTGCCTCAAGCTAGCGTGGAAAATGGCCCGCCAGCTCAAGCTCAGAGGACTAAGACGCCCCCAAGACAGCCTACTTCCACCCCCTTCGTTCCCAGGAAAGCCCCGCCGCCCGCCGTGGCGCCGCCGCCCCCGGAGTCCGAAGAGGACGCCATTGCCGCGATGTTCTAACCAGGAGACAGCCATGAGCAACATTGTGCTTCCAAGCGACGACGGGATCGGGCCAAACGGGCCTATAGACTGCTGCTTCTATTGCAGAAGCAAGATCGGCCAGCCGCATAAAGACGATTGCGTGGCCCTCGTCAAGAAGGTGACGATTACGTACTCCTACACGCTGGAGGTGGAGGTGCCGGCCCACTGGACCGCGGCCGGCATCGAGGCCCACAGGCTCAATTCGTCGTGGTGTGCGGGCAATTCCCTAGAGGAGGTTTTGAATTATTTTCTAAGCTGGACGAACGAGGAGAAGCGGTCGGTTCGCGATTGTTGCTGCGGGCAATTTGACTGCAAAGTGCTCGAAGCCAACGGAGAGGCGTACTCCAGGCGTGCCGAGGACGTGCGTGCCGCTTCGGAGGATTTCAATGACAGGCTTAGATTTTGGGTGGCCCAATAACCAGGAGACAGCTATGAGCTATTGCCGGTTTTCTTCCGACGATTTTTCGTCCGACGTGTACGTGTACGAAGGGTGCGACGGCCTCGTGATCCACATGGCCTCTGTGCGCGTCGTCGGACCCATCCCGCCCGTGCCAGGCGGAAACGACGTTTTTATCGGCTCTTTGGAGGAATTACAAAACGCCATGAAGGTCCAGAACGACTACCTTGAGCAGGCCCATTTCGTCGTCATCGACCACCCGGATGCGGGGAAGGTTTTTGACCGCCTCGACCACGAAGCCTGCATCGCCAAGCTCAAGGCGCTAAGATCCGAGGGCTTCCGCGTCCCCCAGATCGCGATCGACGCCCTGGAAGAAGAGGCGGCGGAGGCGCATGAAAAACAGCTATGACATTCTGCCGCTGCTCGCCT
>JADZCD010000060.1 GCA_020851735.1 Phycisphaeraceae bacterium | reverse complement strand
GCGGGGGCGGGGGGTCACGGAAGGGGATGATCGGATTCGAGGGGTGGGTAGTCAAATATTGGGGGGTGGGAACTGGGGGCGGGGAGGATTTATCGGGGCGGGCGGAAAGGGGTGACTACAATGAGGGGCTATGCAGGAAAGGCAGAAGAAGAAAGTGGTGGTGGCGATGAGCGGGGGGGTGGACAGCGCGGTGGCTGCGGCGCTGCTTAAGGAGCAGGGCTATGAGGTGGTGGGCTGCTTTATGAGATTGGGCAGCGAAGTAAACGACCTGAGTGCGGGGAGAGTGGGCACTGAGGCGAACCCCCCGGCGCCCCCGGATAAGCCGGGGGCTGAAACAGCGGGCAGATCCAATGAGGGGACTATTTTGGGGGAGGAGGGGAACTTCCGGGGGCGGGGGAACTTCCGGGGGCGGGGGAACTTCCGGGGGTGTTGTTCGCTAAATGATGCTTGTGATGCGCGGATGGTGGCGGGATTGTTGGGTATTCCGTTGTATGTGCTGAATTTCAAGAAGGATTTCGGGCGGATCATTGACTACTTTGTGAGTGAATACAACGCGGGGCGAACGCCTAATCCGTGCATTCGCTGCAACCAGTGGCTGAAGTTCGGCCGGTTGTGGGCGTACGCGGATTCGATCGGCGCGGAGTTTGTGGCCACGGGGCACTACGCGCGGGTGGAGCATGACGCGGGCGGGGCGCGGCTGCTGCGGGGCGTGGATGAGGGCAAGGATCAGAGCTACGTGCTGTTCGCCACGCCGGCGGAGATGGTGCGCAGGATTCTGCTGCCGATCGGGCCATATCGAAAATCCGAGATTCGCAGGATGGCGCTGGAGCGGGGCCTGCCGGTGCATGACAAGCCGGACAGCCAGGAGATTTGTTTTGTGCCGGACGATGACTACGCGGGCTTGATTGCGCGTCAGTCGCCGCAGGCGCTGCGTCCGGGGGAGATCATTGACGAGAGCGGGCAGACGGTCGGCAAGCACGAAGGGCATCAGCATTTTACGATCGGCCAGCGTCGGGGGCTGCGGGTGGCGGCGGCGCATCCGTGGTATGTGGTGGACAAGGACGCGCAGACCAACACGGTGACGGTGGGGGGTCGGGAGAAATTGCAGGCGGGGGGCTTGGAGGCGGTGGAGGTTAACTGGCTGGTGGCGGCGCCGCGGGAGCCGACGGCGTGTCTGGTGAAGATACGCGCTAACGGACAACCCACGCCGGGGCGGGTGGCGGCGACGGCGACGGGGCTGAGGGTGTGGTTTGATCAGCCGCTGACGGCCGTGTCGCCGGGCCAGGCGGTGGTGTGCTATGACGGGGCGCAGGTTTTGGGCGGCGGGTGGATTACCCGTGCGCTGCCGTGACGGCGGGCAGACGCTTGTCGATGGGGAAGAGGCAGGTGGCCAGATTAGTGCACAGCCGCTCACCTAAGTGCTGGTAGAGGGCATAGTGGGCTTCGATCTGCTGCTGGAGGATGGCGTCGGTCAGGCCGGCCTGGGCGAAGAGGGGATCGGAGAAGACGGTTAAGAGTTCCTGGCGGGTCCACTCAAAGTGATACTGGAAGGCGTAGGTGGTCATGCCGAGGCAGAAGGCCTGGATGCGGCAGGCTTTGGTGCCGGCCAAGGTGGTGGCGCCGGGGGGCAGGGCGGAGACGTGTTGGCCGTGCATGTGGAACTGGGGCGATTGCCAGGGGATGCCGGCGAGGATGGGATCCATCGTGCCGGGATAGGTCAGTTGTACGGGGGCGAACCCGACCTCGACGGCGGGCATGGCTTCGACCTTGCCGCCCAGGGCCTGGGCGATCAGTTGATGGCCCAGACAGACGCCCAGAATGGGCAGACCGGCCTGGTGCGCGTGGCGGAGGTAGTCCATTTCGCGCAACAGCCAGGGGTGTTGGGGGGTCTGGTCGACGTTCATGGGCCCGCCCATGATGACCAGGCCATCGACGTCATCTAAGTCCAGGGGAATATGCTCGCCGGCCCAGAGACGGATGACGCGCAGGCGGTGCCCGTGGCGCTGGAGGGTTTTGCCCAGGAGGGAGGCATCTTCTTTAGGGTCATGCTGAAAGACGACCAGGCTCATGCGGGTCTCCGTTAGGAAGCGAAGGAAAGTCTGGCGGGCCCGGGCGGGGCTGTCAAATGGCTGGGAACAGCTTGGGATAGGGGCAGGTAAGGCCCCACGGCGTGGCGCCGGCGGGTTGGGGATAAAACAGGGTTTTGGCTGATAAATGGCGTATGAACGACCAGAAATGCGTGATTTTGTCCAGCGGGGGCCCGCGGAGCCTGGTGGCCACGGGGCCGTGGCACGCGACGCACAATCGGCCGGAGGCGATTCTGCTGCACGTGTGGCGGAGCGGCAGACCAGAAGAGGTGTCGTGTCCCCGCTAGCGACTCCTAGGTCACCGAGCCGACGGACATTCGGATGCTAATGCGGGTCTGTGCATGGATATGGTCAGGGAACTTGCTGGCCCTGAGGGTCGACGCGGGGGTGCTGCGTCTCGACGTCGAGCCGGGCCTGCATGCGGGAACCTGTGAAATGCTCGAGTTTTTCCGCCGGTGAGTGCAGGTGGTCGGCCGGCAGGGCCAGGTGATCGCGAAGGTAGGTTTCCCACAGACGGTGGGATCGCACGAGGGAGCGGCCTTCCTCCAGGCCGGTCGGCGTCAGTTGATAGCCGTCAGGGTCGGGCATGATCCGGCCGGTCTTGCTCAGCCGCCAGAGGCAGAACGCGGCCGTCACGCGTCCGATGCCCACGGCTCGGCTGATCTTGCCCACATCCACGCCGGCGGAGGCAGAGACGTTCGTTGGCATCGTCTGTTCATGCAGCTCCCGCACACGGTAGAGCACGCCCAGCACATCCTGCCTGACGATCCGCAGGGACATCCTTGTCCGGCGCAGCCAGCGGGTGACCAGTCCCTGGCGCGGGGAGAAGATCACGGCGGCGCCGAAGAACAGGCCGGCGACGGCGGCCATCATGCCCGTGGTACTTGTGTCGACGTAGCCGAACCACCGCGGCACGCTGATGGCCGAGAGATGGCCGAACACGCTCGACAACGCGGCGATGACCAGGCTCAGCGTCACCATCACGCCCAGGCGGTCCGTCAGGAGATAGGCGGTGGCCGCGGGGACGATGAGCATGGCAATGACGATGATCGATCCGACGCTCTCAAAGCTGGCGACGGTGGTCACGGCCGTCAGGGTCATCAGGAGATATTGCATGGCGCTGGCGGAAATGCCCAGCGAGTCGGCCAAGGCGGGATCGAAGGAGGTAAGGCGCAACTCCTTGAAGAAGACGGCCACGAGCGTGAGATTGATCAGGAAGACGGCGGCGAGGATGACGACGGCGCGCGGCACGAGCCAGGGGCCGAGGAGCCAGAGGTCGCCCGGGGTCGCTTCGAGCGAGCCGTAGAGGACGCAGGAGGGGTCGAGGTCGATCGTGTCGGCGGCGCGGACGATCATCACCAGGCCCAAGGCGAAGAGGGTGGTGAAGACCACGCCCATGGCTGCGCTCTCGTCGACGCGTCCGAGCTTGTGCACGCCCTGGGTCAGCACGGCCGTCAGCACCCCGACGGCGGCCGCGCCGAGGAACATCCAGGCGCTGTCGCGGCTGTGGCTAAGGAGGAACGCGGCGGCGATCCCCGGCAGGACGGCGTGGCTGATGGCGTCGCCCATCATGGACATCCGGCGGAGGACGAGAAAATTGCCCAGCAGGGCGCACGACATGGCGCAAAGCACGCCGGCAGCGATGATCCAGCCGTCGAGATCCCACATCCAGACGAAGGGTGTGTTCATGGCCGCCTCGCTTGCGTCAACGCGTGTGCGAGGGCTATCCGGCGGAAGGCGCGCGGGAGGATGCCGCGTGCGGGGCCCAGGAGCATGCTCAGCATAAAGAAGGCCGCGGCCGTCAGGACGATCACCGCGCCGGCGGGCATCTTGGGCCACAGGGCGCTGACCATCGCGCCCAGGTAGCCGGCGGCGGCGCCCAGGCCGCCGGCCGTGGCGGCCATGAGGCCCAGGCGGTCGGTCCAGAACCTCGCGGCTGCGCTGGGAATGACCAGCAGAGCGATGACCAGGATCAGGCCCACGGCCTGTAGGCCGATGACGGTCAGACTAATCGCCAGCATCATCAAAAGCACGTCCAGCGCCCGTACGGGCCAGCCCTGGCTGGCGGCGAAGTCGGCGTCGAAGCAGAGCAGGGCGAGCTCCTTGCGGAAGAGGCCGCAGACCCCGGCGATGACCGCGGCGGCGCCGGCGATGAGGTAAGCGTCGCTGCGGAGCATGGAAGCGGTCTTGCCGTAGATGAAGGACTCCAGGCCGGCCGCGTGGCCCGTGGGGGTTTTCTGCACGATGCCCAGCAGGGCCACGCCAACGCCGAAGAAGACGGACAGGACGATACCCAGGGCGGCGTCTTCCTTGAGGCGTGTCAGCTGGCGGATGACCAGCACCGCGCCCAAGCCGATGGCCCCGGTCACGGCGGCGCCGGTTAACAGGAGCGGCAGCGATTTGCCCTGGAGCCCGATCGCCTCGCCGAGGAGAAATGCCGCGGCGATGCCGGGCAGGGTGGCGTGGGCCAGGGCGTCGCCCAGCAGGGCCCGCTTGCGCAGGAGCAGGAACGAACCGACCACGCCGGCGGTCAGGCCCAGCAGCGACGTGCCGACGACGACCACGCGGGTGTTGTGGTCGTGCAGGAAGAGCACGCGTGCCCAGGCGGCGGTGTCGGCCGCGTGGGCTGTGGAAGCCAGCAGCAGGCAGGCGGCGGCAAGGAGGAAGCGTGGAGCGTTCACGCGGTCACTTTCTGGCGGCCGATGGCTTCGGCCGCTTCGTCGAGGAGGTTAAGGCGCCCGCCGTAGGTTTCGTGGAGGTTCCGGCTGGTGAAGACCTGGGTCGTCGGGCCGTGGGCGACAAGGCGCGTATTGAGCAGGATGACGCGGTCGAAGTATTCCGCGACGGTCTGAAGGTCGTGATGGACGACCAGGGCGGTGCGTCCTTTGGCCCGTAGCTCGCGCAGGAGCTGGACGATGGCTTTTTCCGTGGCGGCGTCAACGGCGGCGAAGGGTTCGTCCATGAAGTAGACCCTGGCGTCCTGGGCAAGGGCGCGGGCGAGGAAGACGCGCTGCTGTTGGCCGCCGGAGAGCTGGTTGATCTGGCGGTGGGCCAGGTCGGCGATGCCGACGCGTTCCATGGCGGCCAGGGCCATGTCGCGGTATTTGCGTGTGACGGGCAGGCACCAGCCGATGCGACCATAGAGGCCCATGGCCACGACGTCCAGGGCGCTGACGGGGAACTCCCAGTCCACGCTTTCGCGCTGGGGAACATAGCCCACGAGGCGGCGCTGTTTGCGGTAGGGTTGCCCGTAGATCATCACCCGTCCCGAGGCCTTGGGGACCAGGTCCATGGCGGCCTTGATGAGGGTGCTCTTGCCGGCGCCGTTGGGGCCGACGATGCCGACGAGGCTGCCCTCGGGCACGTCGAGATCAACGTCCCAGAGGACGGGCTTGCGGTGATAGGCGACGGTCAGGTCGTGGATGGACAGGGCCGCGTCGAGCGAATGTTCGCTGCCGGTCGGGCGTTGGATGATCATGGCTGATGCTCCAGCGGGGAGGCGAGCTTGCCGTGCATGCCGCGTGGCGGGGCGTCGCCGCCGAGGGCGCGGGCGATGGTGGTGGCGTTGTGATCGATCATGCCGATGTAGGTGCCCTCGTAGGTTCCGGGGGCGCCCATGGCGTCCGAGAAGAGGGTGCCGCCGATCAAGAGAGCGTGGCCGCGAGCGGCGGCGCCCTCGACGAGGGCGCGGACGTTCTTCTGGGCGACGGAGGTTTCGACGAAGACGGCGTTTATCCTTCGAGTCGCTACCAGGTCGACCAGGCGGTTGAGGTCTTCGAGGCCGGCCTCGGACTCGGTGGAGATGCCCTGGATGCCGCGCACCTCCAGGCCGTAGGCGCGGCCGAAGTAGCCGAAGGCGTCGTGGGCGGTGACCAGGACGCGGGCGGCGGGGGGGATGCCGACCGTGATTTGTTTGACGTAGGCGTCGAGGGCCGCGAGTTCTTGCTGGTACGCGGCGGCGTTAGCGGCGTAATCCGCAGCGTGGTCGGGGTCGAACTGCGTGAGCGCATCGGCGACGACTTCGACGGCCTTGGACCATGCGGCGACGTCCATCCAGACGTGTGGGTCGTGCAAGCCGTCACTGCCGGGCAGCGGGAGGAGGTAGGACTCGTCGATTCGTTCGGTGACGGCGAAGACGGGCTTGCGGCGGGCGACTTGGACGAGCGTGTCGCCCATCTTGCCCTCGAGGTGCAGGCCGCTGTAGAAGACCACGTCGGCCCCGAGCATGGCGGCAACGTCGGAGCGCGTGGGCCTGAAGAGGTGCGGGTCGACGCCTGAGCCGATGACGCCGGTGACGGTGGCGTGGGCACCGGCGACCTGTTGGACGATGTCCGTGATCATGGCGATGGTGGTGACGATGCGGTAGGGGTACGACGTCGGACGGACCGAAGACGGCGAGTGCTCGGCCGCAGGGGACTGGGGGGCCTGGCCGCAGGCGATCAGGAGCAGGCCGAGACCCAACACGAAACAGACTCTTGCGAGCATAGGGCGATCCTTTCCTTACCTAAGGGAATCACGGGGAGTCTAGCCCGGAATTTTGATTAATCAAATTTTATACTTTTAGATATAAAATTGTCTCTTTTTGGTCCTCAATGGCTGGGATGCTGATGGTTCGCGCTGTAGGAACCCGGATCGACACAACCAGAGAATGGTGGACGGGAGCCAGATGAGAGCCAGAAAAGAGGACCCTGGAGGCTGGGTAGAAAACTTATTCCTTATCTACCTTAGGGAACGTAACAGGATGCCGAGGTTGTGGGGCAGGACGCTTATGAGCAGGTTGCGGCAGCGGCGGGCGGGGCTGTCAGATGGCTGGGAGCAGGTTGGGATAGGGGCAGGCAAGGCCCCAGGGGGTGGCGCCGGCGGGTTGGGGATAAAACAGGGTTTCGGCCGATAAATGGCGTATGAACGACCAGAAATGCGTCATTTTGTCCAGCGGGGGACTGCGGAGCCTGGTGGCCACGGGGCAGTGGCACGCGACGCACAATCGGCCGGAGGCGATCCTGCTGCACGTGCGCGACGGGCGAGCCAACGACCAGCCGTACTACAAATGTTTGCTCGAGCAGGCGCAGCACTATCGGATTGACGACGTGGTGGTGCTGGATTTGCCGCACCTGCGGCGGAGGCGGCGGGCGAGCGTGGGGGCGGGGGACGGCAGCGCGGGCAAGCAGGCAGCTGAGCCGCGGCTGATCAAGACGCAGCTGTTATTAAGCGCGATCGCGATGGCGGCGGAGCTGGGGGCGGAGCGCTTGATCTGGCCCGTGCAGTCCGACGGGCAGGTTCATGCGGTTAATCACGTCACCGAGCAGATTCTGCTGGCGGAGCAGTTGGCGGAATTGGACTGCAATCCGATTCCGAAAGTGGAAACGCCACTGTTGGAACTGACGGACAAGCAGGTGATCGAGCTGGGCACGCAATTGGACGTGCCGTGGCACCTGGCGTGGGCGTGCAATGGCATCAAAGAGCAACCCTGCAAGCAGTGCTTAGGGTGTCAGCGGCGGGCGGCGGCGTTTCGGGCGGCGGGGGTGACGGACCCCATACCGGCAAAGCCCAAGCTGGTGCGCAGCAGGTAGAGCGGGGAGGCGAAGCGGAATTGTGAAGGCGGCGAAAAGGGGCGGTTATTGCTTGGTGATGATCCATCGTCTGGCAGCGGAGATAGGCTGGGGTCGCGGTCCGGCAGGGGGGAGATTTTATCTGTTGGGCGAGGACGGGGTTGGTTGAGGAAATGCAAGCGGAATGTCTGCGGGGCGGGGAAGCGGGAATGTGTGGTGGCCTCGTTTTCGCGTGCGGTTTGTGCGCCGCACATCATCACGATCTAGCCTTGTTGAGCTAGGTACTTAATTTTCGTTTGCCGGGTGATTTGATAGCATGATGGATACGTCCGGAGTAAACGCCGGTCGTTCTGGAGGACCTCCCATGGGTGGCACAGCATTGGTCGTGCAAGGCAGTCTCACCCCCAGATGCCTTGAGTCGAGACCGATCAGGCGGTCCTTCATTGACAAGTTATTCGGCAGGCAACGAATGGCGCGAGCGGTCACGACGCAGCACGGCAATCGTGTTTTCGTGGAAGTGCCCCCTGCGGAATTGAATCGCCTCCCGGAGGAGTTCTTGTTGTTCCTTAATAAGCGAATTGGCGACCCGTGGCCGGCGACACGTTTTGTTCTCGATTATCTTCAGGATTTTCCTATTGTCGTCTACGTTCGCGGAGAGCGCAACGCTGCTGCTGCCAACACAGAATGGTACGTACAACTCACCTTCAGCGGCTGCGCGGGAATGGCAGAGATTTCCGCCATGGCTGCGTGGCACTGGGCACACATCTGGTTCACGGACAATCGGGTTGATTTGGCGGAGAGACGCCTGGTCCCTTACGGGTTCACTCCGTTCCAGGAGCAGGCGCAGGAAGGTAATGATGTTGCTCTGCTTCCGACTCCCGACCGCGGGTACGCACTCTTCTCGCCCTGTATTGAATCTGACGATGCCGAATCGGCACGCCTCTTCGACATAGATGCCGCCTTCACCGAAGCTTTACCCGACAATGGCGAAGCATACCTTGCAGATCTTCGCGCCAATCATGGCGCTTTGATGAGTGATGGCAGGTGCCGATGTCAAATCTGTTCGCCTGGTTTCGATCCGTCTGTTGTCCGAGTAAGCAGCCCGTAAGGATCGCATAGGGCGAAGTCAGAAAAGGGGAAGTCAGAAAAGGGCGCACTGGGTATGTTCGTGTCGCAGATCATCGGGCGGGGCAGACAAACATGTGTAGTGTCCCCGTTTCCGGACCCCAGGGTTGCGTAGGTGGGGGCATCCATATAGCCCATATTCGCGCGAACCGTTTGTCTAAGGCGGTTTCTGATGGAAAAGGCTTTCAGGCTGCCCAACGGCGGGTTGTATAGCTGTCGCTCGGCGAGTAAAGTTAATTAAACGACTCTTTCTTCTCTTTGCTTGCCTTACCGGAGGATTTGACATGTCTGACTCTCCCCCCCGTGCGATGTTCGCCGCCGTTGTTCTATGCGCGTGGATAGCTGTGACCGCTCAAGCCAACGTCAGCATCCGTTACTTCGATGAGTTTGTTCCGCCCGATCCTTCCGATCCCTCCTTATCCTCCGGCATGTTGGTTTGGCCCTATAACGGAAACATCGGTTCAGTGCATGACTCGTCACTTGGGCTCACGCGTAACGGGAGATATGCCTACGGATCAGTCGGGTGGGATCCCTTTATCTGGGATCTGGCAACAAATACCGTTGAGTATTTGCCATCCGTCGACGGGCTACTCCAAGCGGTGTCCGATGACGCCAGGGTCTCGCTCTTTAAGCGGTGGGACGCTGGGTCGATCTACTACGACCCGAGCGGGGCGACGGCGCTGAGTCCTCCAGTCAATGGAGAAGGGTATGCCGTGATCAGCGCGGATGGGTCCCGGTTCGCCACCGATGGTGTCACGGTATGGGATGGACCGGAGAGTTACACGGTGATCAACGGACAACCGCCGTACACCTACTTCGAGCCGTGGGAGCCGCTGAGCATGTCGGCTGATGGCACGCGGGTGCTGGCGCGCCATCCCCGTTATCGGGACCCGGGCCTGGATCAGGATTGGACCGCCGGCATATGGGTCAACGGCCAATACTGGCAGACCTTCCCGTCGGATGAGTTCTGGCCCGAGGTGATGACGTCCGACGGCAGCGCGGTGTTCGGTCTCTCGGTTCCGAATCCGTCATCCTCGGCCACGATACGGCAACTCAAGCGATGGACGGAGGATCAGGGCGTGGTCGATGTCATACCCCTGAGCGACGGTTCCTGGGAGCTGACTTGCGTGTCGGCGGACGGCAGCTTGGTCGGCATCACTCCCCTGATTGACTACTACGGCTACGACGGGGAAACAACTGTTCAGATTTGGGATGAGACGCTCGGCCTGATGAACCTGAAGACCTATCTCGCCAGCTTCGGGGTTGATCTGGGCGATTGGAAGATCAGACGTCTTTACGCGATGTCCGACGACGGCCTGACGTTCATCGTGGAGATATTCGAGCTCGACGACATGAACATGGTCAGTTCCGAACGAATGGCTGTGGTCACGATTCCCGAGCCGGCGGGGGTGCTGATGCTGCTGGGCGGGCTGGTCCCATTCGCGCGTCGGCGGCGATAGGCTCTCGACAGATAGCGCGAGATTTGACCGTGTCAGGGGCCAGAGGAAGGGACAGGGACATGGTCGTGTCGCAGGTCTTCGGGCGGCGCAGACAAATCTGTGTGGTTTCCCTGTTTCCGGCCGCAGGATTGTCCATGGGGCTGGGCGCGGTTATTTGTTTTGGTCCTTGGCGCCGGATTCCTGGTGCATCATGGAGTTGGAGGTACTTCAGGGGGCATTTCCGGGGGCGGGGGAGGGACCGCTTACTGACGTGCGCGGCTCGTTGAGGCGATCACTTCCGGGGGGTGGAATTGTCGGTGGGTTTTTCGGCTGGTTTATCCATGGTTTGATGGGCGATGCCGATGACGCCGACGGCCAGGCGGGCGCCGGCGTTGCCGGTGGGTTGGCTGCCGTCGTCGGGTTGGGCGTGGATCACCAGGCCGCGGCCGAGGATGGGATTGATTCGGCCGGCCACGGTCAGATCGGTGACGGTTAATTCCAGGTGGGCTTTGCCTTGGTCGTCAGCCTGAAGATTGCCCAGGTCGCCGGCATGGTGTTGGGGCGCGTCGGGCATGCCGTGGGGCTGATCCTGCGGGTTGTAGTGCCCGCCGGCGCAGGAGCCGTCGGTGGACGTCAGATCGCCGAACTCGTGGATGTGGAAGCCGTGCTTTTGGTTGGGGGTCAGGCCTTGGATTTCCGCGACGATGCGCAGGCTGTCTTTTTCCTGGTCGAAGTGAACCACGCCGTGGACGGTGCTGCCTTCGGTGGGGGTGAGCACGGCGACGGCGTGCATGATGGCCTTCCAGCCTGAGGCGCGTTTCTTGGCCATGTCGTCCATGGGCGGGTGTTCCATCATGCCGGGCATACCTTGGCGCATGGCGGGAGCGGTTTCGGCGGGTTTGTTGGGGGCATGCTCAGCCGCCCAGGCCACGCCGAGGGTGAGGGTCAGAACGCAGAGGGAAGCGAGTGTCGAAGTAGACAAGCGTGTCATGGCGGGGCCTCCTAAAGAGGTGGTGCGAGCGAAGGGACATCCACAGGTTGATCTTTCGGGGGGCGGGAATGGAAATCAAGAATAATACGGATTGCGGCAATTCCGCAGGCTATAACCCGCCCGCTCCCGCAGATGGGACCCGGCCGGCGGAGCGGCCGGGCTTTTATCTCCATGCCTGCGGTATTTTCATAATGCGTATAAGGAGCCGAGGTGCGGGAATAGCAGGGTTGGCTGAAGGCGGTGGAGGAGGGAAAAATCGAAGTGAGCGGGACGGTTACAGCACCACGCCGGCGAGCGGCACGAGTTGGCCGATGATGTCTTCGATGGTGTAGGTGTAGGACAATTCCAGGGGCAGGGCCATGCCGTGTTCGTGATCGGACGCGAGCACGAGCATGTTTGAGCCTTCCTGTTCGTAGCCCATCTCGGCGGGTTGATGGCCCATGAGGAAGTGGGTGACGCCCCAGGCTTTGGCCAGGGTGTCGGCCAGTTCCTGGTTGTGGCTGCGGCCCCAGACCATCAGGTAGGCTGAGCCGTTGAGGGCCAGGTCTTCGTTGGTGGGCAGGCGATCGAGGACTTTGGGGTCGAAGGACTTGAGGCGGCGCGGGGAGGGCAGGCTGTGGGAGCAGAGCAGGCCGTTGGGGCAGCGCACCGCCAGCAGGAAGCTGCGGATGAATTTAAAGAGGGATCGGCGGACGTCCTGGGCGTCTTCGGCGTAGAGGAATTCGACGCCGGCGTCGAAGGCCTGCACGACG
The DNA here is from genome assembly GCA_020851735.1 of Phycisphaeraceae bacterium. Taxonomy (GTDB): domain Bacteria; phylum Planctomycetota; class Phycisphaerae; order Phycisphaerales; family Phycisphaeraceae; genus JADZCD01. The sequence goes on along the minus strand of JADZCD010000060.1, from coordinate 544 downwards.
TTGACGCTGTCCTTGGTGATGCCTTCGCCGTGGAACTGGGCCAATTCGTGGTTGCTCTGGAGGAAGTGGACCTGGTTGGGGTATTGGAGTTTTAAGGCGGCGGCGCGGGCGAGGGAGCGGATGGACAGGTCTCGGCCGTTGAGGCGGTGCGGGCCGTGGATCATTTCGTGGAGGATCAGGTGGCGGTGGGGGGATTGGTGGAGCGAGGCGAGTTTCAAGAGTCGCTGGAAGTTTAAGCCGTGGTCGTGCAGGTCGCCGGTCATGAGGAGAAAGGCGTGGGCGGGCAGGCTGACGGTTGAGCCATGGCGGAGCGGGCAATCGAGGTTGGCCTGGGCGGCGCGATCGAAGAGGTCGATGATGACGGCGGGGTCCTGGAGGTCTAAGCCCTCGGCAGGGGGAGGAGGTGTCAGGACGGGCTGGGGGGTGTCGGGGGCCGTTCCTTGGGCGGCAGGAGAGTACCCCCCGGCGCCCCCGGATGAGCCGGGGGCTGAACCGAGCGCGCTTGCGGGGGTGCTTCCGGGGGCGGGGGTGCGTGCGGGGGGTG